>JABSOX010000095.1:14209-16369 GCA_013215655.1 Colwellia sp. | reverse complement strand
GTTTTAGCCAAGCTTCATATAATCGAGCAATTGGTGCATTAAACTCTTGTTCTAAATCTAATTCAAACATCGTTCTTTTCCTTATCTGTTGATTGGGTATTGATAATTTGCGTTAAACTTTCTAACCGTGATTGCCAAAAACTGCGATAAATACTTATCCAATCGAGGGCAATACCAAATTGTTCAGGAGCAAGTGCAATGGTATGTACTCGTCCTGTAATGCTACGAGTGACTAACTTTGCTTTTTCTAATACTTTTACATGTTTTGACGCCGCGGCCAAAGACATATCTAAACCATGGGTTAGTTCAGAAATGGTCATTTTATGTTTTGCTAAACGCTGCACCATTTCACGACGCGTTTTATCAGCCAAGGCCATAAAAACGTGATCAAGAGGCTCTTTTTCCGCCGTCATAGTTTTCCTATTATTTAATTTTAATTGGGCTATTAAATGGACTCTGCCCAGTTTTGATGAGACGTCTCACGCGTCCCCGCAGCTAATCCATCAAGCCATTGTTTTTTGACATCATTATCAGCAAATAAATATAAATTACTATCTATAATTGTCCATGCTTGTGGGTCTGTATCAGCCGTGAACCCTTTGCCTGTAGCAAATGCACAGAAAGCACCAAATTGAGGAATAAAATCAGTGGGTGATTGTTTAAAGGTACTGAGGTTTTTGTCCGTCGAAAAATGATAGGTGATATTTTGATAAATAACGCTATGTTCAGCGCTACCTTTTTGAGCAACCCCTGAAAAATAGCTCACGGTGTCATAACCATGCACCGCAATATTATTTTCAATATTGACAGTGCCCCACCAAAAAGCGCCTAAAGGAGACACTTTTTTAAGTGCGGAAAAGCTACCAATCAAAACAACAATTACCAGCGGTACAATAATAAAAAGTGATTTTTTAGATAGTGCCATTTTCATTTCCTATTTATATAGTCAAACATATTAAACCAAAAGGTTGAATATATTATAAGCCGTTCATTTTTATATTCAACCATTTGGTTTAATATAAACAAGATAAACACTTATCTATCTGAAATTTATATAAATATAATTAATTTACTTTTGATTCACTTTTGATTCACTTTTGATTATTAACCTTTCTGTGATAACAGTACCAAGCCGTCCACAAAAACAGTGAAATACCCAGAGCACCATAAATGGCGGGTTTTGGATTATCAAATGAGCTAATAGAACCAACAAAAGTTGCGATTAACACATAGGGTAGCGTGCTCATTAACCAAGCAAAAATAAACTTTTTAATCGGCATACCGGTCATACCCGATAAACACGCACTGACCTCAGGTAAAATTGGCAATGCACGTGATAATAAAATCATTACAAAACCATGTTGTTCAAAAGCCTTAATTGCTTCACTTCTTTTAATCTGATCTTTTACTAAAAATGTTAATAGTTTTTCACCATAATAACGGCTAAGTCCATAACCACATATGCCCGCTAAAAACATTCCCGTAAAGGCAACAACAGCACCCATGATATGCCCCAAAAAATAACCTGAAAATATTGTCACGGTTAAGGTAGGAATGGCGATAAATAAATCACAAAAGAGTAATAAACAAATAATAACCGCGACATAAAGTATTGAGTTATTTTGAGCATGAGTTAACCAGATCTCAATTTGATCAATGGTCAAAATGCCCGTAAATTTCACTATGATAAATGTTATCGCAAAACATGTAGCCATAATGGCGATTATTTTGATTAATGATTTCATAAGGTTTTCTCTATGGTATGGAGGCTACGGATCGGTGCAGACTACGGATAGACAATGGCAATGTTGACGCCATCTTTATGATCATTAAATGATAACTTTGACTTATTGTATTTTGGTGGCCCCGTTAACGTTACTTTTTGACCATTTGAAAACCCTAGACCTTCTTTAGGGTAAATTCCTGTCCAATTCTTGGTGACCTTGCCATCGCCATTTTCGTCATGCCATACCTTCACCGCGTACTCTGTTGTTGATAGCGGAAATGAAAAAGTCATGCTTTCACTTAATAGTTTGCTACTTTGATTTAATAACGCATCGCTATGTTGCTTTGGAAAGCCTTGTTTTGAAAAAATCATTACTACGATTTCTCCGCCGCGTTTTACCTCAATTCCGGTGACCTTAACCTGTACGGTAGATG
>JABSOX010000095.1:0-14199 GCA_013215655.1 Colwellia sp. | reverse complement strand
CAGATTTATTAACTAATTGTTGTTGTTGTGCATTGCTACTTTGAATTAAAAACATGAGTAGAGTTCCGGTGATTATTTTCGATGGAAATTTCATTTTTCTTCCTTATAAATTAATATTTCTTCATGATTTTTTTGGCTATTGATGGCGCTATTCGTAAAAGAAAATTCAATAATTTAACTTTACCGATATGATGATTTGCTATTTCATTGTTAAGACCTTTAACGATCAAATTTGCCGCATGAGTTGCCGACATTTTTTTATCACCTCGTCCTTGGGTCATTGGCGTATCTACAAGCTCTAAAAAGGCTTGTAAGATACGAATATTGGTATTTTCTAATTGATAAGAAAGTGATTGAGAAAAAGTATTTAAAGCCGCTTTTGTTGCGCAATAAACGGCTGAAGATGTTTTTGGTGCTAATGCCAAACCTGAGTTCACATTAAGAATAAGTGCTCGTTCACCATGGCGTAATGCAGATAGAAGTTGATAGGTTAAATTGCAGACGCTGGTTAGGTTTACTGAAATTTCATCCGCTATATGCTGTGGATTAAAATTGTCATCGAGAAAAACGGCGCTATATTGCAGCGCCGCATTATTAATTAATACATCGATGTGCGGGAAACGTTTGCTTATCTCAATAGCAATACGATTAACGTCAGTTTGAACAACTAAATCTGCTTGATAAACATGTAGCCCTTGATGCTGTGTAGCAAGACTCGCTAATTTTTCACTATTTCGACCGATAACAATGACCTCATTGTCGATACTAAGTACTTTGACCATTTCCCGTCCTATACCCGATGTTCCTCCGGTAATAACAATGGTTTTATGCTTTAAAATCATAGGCTGCCTCTAAGTATTCATTGGTGTTTACACTAATTATCGATATGCTATGCCGTGTGGCATGGCTATTCATTAACCCAGGTTAAAATTGATGAAGTTTTATGAGGTTTTAAAAAAAGAAGCAGTTCTTGTTGAGCGTAAAAAAGGTCAACATCTGTTTTTCCAAGGTAATTCTGATAAATACCTATATTTTGTACAATCGGGTTTATTGAAAGCGTATTACACATCGGCAGATGGTAAAGACTTTGTGAAATCGTTTATTCAAGCCAGTGAAATTATCGGCAGTGTTGGCTCAGCCTTTGCTGATTTAGATTGTTCATTTGGTTTAATTTGTCTAGAAGATAGCATTCTACAAAGGCTACCTTTGCAAATACTCATTGATTATGGAAAAAAAGACTTAGGTTTGGCCAATGAACTTATTCAATTTTTATTACAACTGGCAATGAAAAAAGAACGACGTGAATATGAATTTCTGTGTTTAAGTGCCGAGCAACGATACCGACAATTACGTCAGGATTCAGCAAAATTAATTGAGCGTATTACGCAAAATGATCTAGCACAATACTTGGGGGTTACCGCCGTGGGCTTAAGTCGAATTAAGAAACGTATTGAACAGTGTGAGTTATAATTTTTCTTTACTTTTTTTTACTTTTATTAACTTTTATTAACTTTTATTATTTTTTCTTACTGATGCAGGGGTAAAATTAAAGAAACGTTTAAACGCTTTTTGAAAGGCACTGTCTGATTGATAACCAACCTCTTCAGCAATGTGAGTGATCGGTTTTTGTGTATCAATGAGCTTTTGTTTCGCCTGCATCATTCGCCATTTATACAGATATTTAATCGGTGTTTCACCAACCAAATCATTAAAACGATTATAAAAAGCCGTTCGAGACAAGCCTATTTCACCCGCGAGTAACTCGACGGTCCATTCTTTTTCTGGCTGACGATGGATTAGCTGTAACGCTTTTGAAAGTTGTTTATCCATCAACGCTTTAAAGTAACTCATCTTGACATTATTTTGCTGGGCATAAGTTCTAATAATTTGAATAAAGAGCACTTCAGTGAATCGATCAACAATTGCCGCACTGCCAGGAATATCACTCTGACTTTCCATTACAATTTGTTTAATGACACTATCGAGCCAGTAAAATTCAGTCCTTACATCGGCTTTAATATGTATATATTCAGGTAAATTATCGATAAATGGGTGTGACATTGAGCGATCAAATTCAACATAACCACAAACAAGGGCTATTGACTCGGTATCGCCGACAAACATCGGCTGCTCGTTGTTATATGCTTCAACAACTGTTGATGCCTCAAGGCAAATACTATCCACTCGCTCAGAAATGGTATGAGCAGCGCCAGTAGGAAAAAGAATGATATCGCCAGCAAACAATTGTACCGGCAGAGGCTGACTTGGCAGATTCAACCAAGCATCGCCATTCACAATAATATGAAATGACGCCTTTGAGCTATTAGTTAAGGACATTCCCCAAGGCGAGCAAAAGCAGCTATTAAAATAAACGCTGCCGTTTAAACGTATCGCTTTGAGCACATCACCTAATACATCCATCAGTAGCACCATTAATAGCACCCTTAATAGTGCCATTTTATAAATTTGTATGAATAGACAATTTTATAACACTTTCAGACATTTATCATTGACGCTTTTAAAAGAATAATAACGCCATGGTTTGCACCATTGTTTTTAAAATAAATTCTGACAATTAACTCGATTAAGGTTTCATTATGTTTAACATTAAAAAAACACTACTTACCGTTGCCATTAGTGCAACGTTACTAGCAAATTTTGCTTCAGCGGCGTTACCCGATCCCGGTGTAAAGTTTGTTAAAGGACATACGGCAATTGTTATTACCGATCCTCAAAATGATTTTTTAAGTCCAAAAGGCGTTACCTGGGGCTTGGTGGGTAAAAATGTCACTGAAAATAATACCGTCGAAAACATTGACCGTTTGTTTAGTATCGCCGATAAAAAAGACATTCCTGTATTTGTTTCACCACACTACTATTACCCACATGATCACCAATGGCAACATGGTGGTGCACTGGAAAAAGCGATGCATGGCATGGGCATGTTTGATCGTAAAGACGCATTAAGTCTGGAAGGATTTGAAGGTTCTGGCGCTGATTGGTTAGCACAATACAAAAAATATATTAATAATGGTAAAACCGTTATTACAAGCCCACACAAAGTTTATGGTCCGGAAACTAATGACATGATTTTACAATTGCGTAAAAGAGGTATCGATAAAATTGTGCTTGCAGGAATGTCAGCAAACTTATGTACTGAAGCACATATGCGTGAATTTTTAGAACAAGGCTTTGAAGTACAAGTCGTCTCTGATGCCACCGCTGCAGCACAATTACCCGGCATGGATGGCTACAAAGCAGCCATGGTTAACTTTAGAATGATTGCAAACTCAGTGCGAACAACAGAGCAAACCATTAATCAAATTAACCGCGAGCTATAACTAACAAGCGATAGGTGGCGTATTGCAAAATACGCCACCACCACTCACTTGCTAACGGTCACTAACCAATAAGTAAAGCCATGTATACCTTACTTAAGCAACCTTGATATTTGTATGAGTGCTTTCCATTATAAGAAAACGCTGACATAGCCAAATAATGAAAACGGCAACAAACATCAGTATGGCGACAGGTAATGCCGAGCCATCAAAAAGCAAACCTAATAAAGGACCGGCAAATGCCGCACTGCTAAATTTTAAAGAGCCAACCACTGCCGTCGCTGTCCCTGTTTGTTTGGGGAATTGCATTAATATAATCGCTTCGCTATTAACACTGATAAGGATCAGTGCCGCCATTAGGGGGGTTATGCAAACAACTACAAAAAACAGCTCTAACGATAAATAATAGACAATTAACAACATGCTAGAAAAAAACAAAGCAACAGCCGTCGCATAAGATAACATGCCTGCAGAGCCTACTCTTGTGACTAAACGACTATTCAAAAAGTTCGCAGCAATCAATCCAAGCACATTAATCGCCATCAACAACGAAAAGGTACTGCTGGTAGTATTATAAACATCCATATATACAAATGATGAGGCGGTAATAAAACCAAAAAAAGCCATTGATGAACACATTGAAATGATGATATTAGGACGAACTTTATGCTCTTTTAAAACACGACAATAATTTGCCTTACAAGTAGAAAACCAAGAATTTTCACTTTCAACTTTTTCTATTTCTATTTCTATTTCAGGTAAGAAAAAGTACGCCGCAATTAAAATCGAAATGCTATATACAAACAAAACGATAAAAATGATCCGCCAATGCGCGACGTCAATGATAAGGGCTCCTATGCCAGGCGCTAACACCGGTGCGATCATCATCACCATGGTGATATAAGATAACCCCTTAGCGGTATCTTTTTGATAAAGGTGTCTAACAATACCTGGAGTTACGACTGCAGCCGCCCCTCCGCCAACGGCTTGGCCTATTCTTAAAAAGTAAAACATCTCTATAGATGATGTTAATGCTAGCGCCAAACTGCACACCGAAAATAGTGCTAGGCCGATAATCGCCAGTTTTCTGCGACTAAAAACATCGGCAATGGGGCCAAAAACTAACATCGCAAGTGCAAAGCCAGCCAAATAACAGCTCAAGGTATTTTGCACTTCAATGATAGAAGTATTTAAGTCTGTAGCAATATTTAACATTGCGGGTAAATACATGTCCATGGCCAATGGTGTTGTTGCCGTAATGGCCGCTAGTAGCAAAATAATGCCACCCATTGGCGTGCGCTTAATTGTATTCATACAAAGGTACTCTAGTATCAAAGAGCATCAGTTTATTAAAGACATAGCTATTTATAAAATGCATAATCACAATACTAACAATGCAAAATGTGTATACCTATGATAAAGCACCTTGACTTAAACTTATTACCCGCTCTCAATGCACTATTAAAAGAGCGAAATGTAACAAGAGCAGCGAATCAGATAGGTCTTAGCCAACCAGCAATGAGTCGAGTATTAGCAAAGCTTAGAGAGCAATTTGAAGATCAATTGTTAGTGCGAGTTGGCATCGTATTTCAGTTAACACCAAAAGCAATATCTCTATTGCAAAAACTAAATAAATTGATACCCGAGCTGCAACAATTACAATATCAAGATGACTTTTGCCCACATCAGATAGCACAAACAATAAACATTGCCGGTACTGATATGGACATAGTGCTATTAGCAAAAAACATCAATACACTACAAAATCAGGCACCAAACTTAACCATAACTTTTAAACAAAGTCATTTTCATATTCTTGATTCGTTGTTGCAAGGTGACATTGATTTCGCTATTACAACACAAAATGACGAACGGTCTGGCTTACATCGTAGTTTATTGTGGCAACAGTCTTATGTCGTAATAGTTAGTTCAGAAAGTATATTCTCGGCAAGTACTTTTAGCTTAGACGACTATTTAGCACAAAAGCATGGTAGTTATCACTTATCAGCAAGTCATGATGAATTAGCCAATGGCATGGTAGATACAGCACTTGCCGGATTAGGAAAACAACGAGAGGTGACTCTTAGGTTACCTAATTTTACGCAAATTCCGGCATTCATAAAAAATAGTAAAATGATGTTTACTGTACCTAAATATTTTGCAGAAAATCTTGCTCAATATAACCCAATAAAGATATTGCCTTTACCCTTTGCAGTGCCATTATTTAACATTTATTTATATTGGCATAGCCGATTACACAAAGATCCATTACATCAATGGTTAAGACGCTTTCTCGAAGAAAAACAAGACGGCTAAATTTAAATTAGTGATTATTAAAAGTGCTCATTAATAGCGACCATTAATAACGACCATTAATAGCAATCATCCAAGATCTATTTTTTCCTGAACAAAATCAATAAAGGTATTAACCAATATGGACTCCTTACGGCGCTGTGTATAAAGCGCATAAAAGGATGAGCTCTTAATCTGATGATCAGGTAATACTTCAATGACTTCTCCAGACGATAGTTCCTTTGCCACTAAATATTTGGGCAATACGGCAATACCGCTGTCCATAATAACCGCCTGATGAATCGCCTTTTTGTTATTAAAAGATAAACTTCCTTTAACATGATGCTGAATGCTTTGCTGTTGGTAGATAAAATCGAAACGATCGATAACACTGCCTTTTTGCGTGAAGATAATCACTTGATGATCGTCGAGGTCGACAAGTGATTTGATTTTGGTATTAGTGTTAGTATTTCGCTGCAAATATTCGCGACTAGCACACAATACATATTCATCTTTGCAAATATAACGTGCTAAATACGGTTCGTTTTTAAGTTCAGTACTGCGAAAGGCGATATGAATATTCTCGCGAAAAATATCGATGGGTTCATTTGAAAAATCGGCGACAAACCGCACTTTAGGATATTTTTTATTAAAAACTAAAATGAGTGGCGCTAAGACAACTTCTCCCCACAATACTGGCGCTGTGATCCTTAACTCACCGGATAAACTGGTTTTCATGACATCAATATTATCGATCATTTGTGAATGTAATTCGAGGATGTCTAGGGCTGAATTTAAGTAAACTTCACCTGCGTCGGTAAGATGTATAGAGCGTGTTGTTCTATTTAACAAGATAGTATTTATTGATTTTTCAAGATATTGAACATCTTTAGAAGCCTTAGTTGCGGTTATTCCTAATTGTTTGGCTGCTCCAGTAAAAGAACCATGCTGAACAATAGCAACAAACAATTCCATTAAATAAAGATGATTCAATTTATGGGTCATAACTTTTTATTAGATCCTTTCATTACATCCTGCCAGGACATTAACATTATCAATTACACCCTATTATCATCATTAATGATTCAATGTAAAGTCCTGATCAACTTAATTAATGAGAGCAACTCAATGACAAATTTTGCAGCAAGACAAGAATTCAACTTCATAAATAACAAAAAAATGAAGAATCGTATTGTACTAGCACCGCTTACCCATAATATGAGTGCTGATAATGGCGATTTAAGTAAACATGAAGTGGATTGGTTAGCACAGTGTGCACATGGCGGCTTTGGCATGTTAATTACGGCGGCGACTTCTGTTTCTCCCTGTGGGCGAAGTTGGCAAGGACAACCTGGGCTATTTAGCGATGCTCAACAAGCACAGTTTCAAATCATCGCTGAAAACGCAAAAAAATCGAATACCTTAGCCATAGTACAGCTTCATCATGGCGGCATTCGTACAGAGCAGCAATACAGTAAAAATAAACCTGTCGCCCCCACCAAAGTTGCAAAGAATAAAAATACACCTGCTGGCGCAGAAGGCCTTAACGAAGGGAAAATCAAAGCGCTTATTGGTAATTTTGTAAGCTCAGCAGAGCGTGCCTATCACGCAGGCATGGCAGGGGTTGAAATTCATGCGGCATTCAATTTTTTGTTGAGTAACTTTAGTAATCCATTACTCAACAAACGTACTGATCAATGGGGCGGAAGTTTTGAAAATAGATCGAGAATGTTATTCACTATTGTTACACAAATCCGTAAAAACTTACCAAGAGACTTTATCATTGGTGTGCGTCTATCCCCTGAAAATTATTCACATTTTAAAGGTATTGATATCGATGAACAAATTAAGCTAACCAATGAATTAGGCAAGTTAAATATAGATTATATTCATATGTCTTTACATGACGCCTTTAAAAAACCTAACCATGTAGCAAGCAGTTCACAGTCGCTACTTGAATGGATTAAGGCAAGGTTAACGCCAAATATACCACTAATCGTTGCCGGTAAAATATCAAATATCACTGATGCCGATAAAGCTATTGCGCTCGGTGCTGATTTTGTGGCAATTGGCACGGCAGCCGTAGGAAATCCCGACTGGGTTAATAAAGTCAATGCGGGAGAAACATTGATAGCAGCGCCCTATTCAACTACACATTTAGAGAATATTGGTTTTACTACTGCCTGTATTGATTATTTACGTTCTATTTCTGGGTTAGTTGCTGCTTAGGGAGGTCTAAAAATGAACTTATTACAACTATTAATTGACCACCAAAACGAATTAACCCTGCTTGCTACCGTAGCAATTGTTATGGCGATTAGTCCTGGTGCTGATTTTGCTTTGGTGTGTCGAAATACCATCAGTAGTTCAAGAGAGTCAGGCCTTTATACAACATTTGGCATTGCGACAGCTTTATGGCTACATATCGCTTATTGTATTGCCGGTTTAGCATTGGTTATCAATAATTCTCCCGTTCTTTTTATGACGATAAAATATACCGGTGCAATTTACCTGGTCTTTCTAGGGGTTCAGTCATTTATGATGAAAACAACGACACCACATACACAATCACCGATAAAAACGTTGCTCAGTAATAGGATGGCGTTTGTAAATGGTTTTACATCAAACGCTTTGAACCCTAAGAGCACACTCTTTTTTCTCAGTATATTTACTCAACTTGTCAGCCCATCAACACCGCTAACGATACAAGTTATTTATGGGGTGATCATTTGTATTGCTCATATCATCTGGTTTGTTTCGGTAAGTCTATTGTTAAGTCAACAGCGATTTCTTAACAAAATTCATCGATATGAACAGCAGGTAAACAGGTTACTCGGTATCGTATTGGTTTTATTTGGATTAAAAGTTGCCTATTTGTAGCTGATTGTAGCTGAATTTATTGGCAACTGAGTCCATTTGTAGCTAAGCCTATTTGACAATAACGAACGTTAACAAGACTAAAGTTCGTTGTTGAAGTTAGCTGTTGAATTACATGGCATTATTTTATAGCATTGTTTTCTTTCTCAATAGCTCGAGTTAACGCCGGCCTTTGCAATAACCTTAACCGATAAGCCTCTATTTTTTTTGGCAAAACTTGCTCAAAGTTATTTGCCCAATTGAGGGTATGAGTCAATAATATATCTACTACGGTAAATTGCTCACCAACGAGAAAGGTACTATCGTTGAGCTGACTTTCAGCAACCCCTATTGCCTTTTCAAATTCCCATTTTGCCGTTGATAAAATATCAGTACATCTTTTATCGATAGGTAAGATAAATTTGTGTTTACCCATAGTCCAAAGTGGCTGTTCAAGCTCAGTAATAATAAAGCTAAACCATTGATGATAAATAGCCGACTCAGCCGTAGCTATTGAGGGCAAAAATTTATCTCCGCCATATTTTTCAGCTAAATACTGACAAATGGCCGCCGACTCCGTGATAACAATATCTTCATCAACCAGCACAGGCACTTTGCTATTTGCATTTAAGGCTATAAATGCGGGTTGTAAATGATCACCTTGAAAAAGGTCTACCTGATGATATTGCCAATCCATTTCTAATTCTTCTAATAACCAAGCAACACGAGTCGTTCTAGTTGATGGAAATCCATATAACTTGATCATTGATTACTGCCTATTTCGACAACTTTATTAACAATTTTTAATTGTTTAAATAACATAATAAAAATCATCATATGACTCACTAATAACATCGGTACGATAAAGGTTGGTATATACCAAGTTCCGGCTAGTGTTGGGATAGCTTCAACATGACTAAGTGCATTTATTAAATCGAGTGTACCAAAGATATTAAATAGCCAAGTAAGAGCTACTGCTCCTGCCCATTGTTTTTTATATGCAAACAAAACAATGATTGCCAAAACGGCACTGATAAAATCGCCCCAAGCGGTCATAAGAGCGAACATTTCAGGAATTTCAGGCTTAGTGACACTCGGTATTAAAAAAGTTAAACCGATATGACGAGTAGCATGAGGTGCTACCAGTAACATCATAGTAATTGCCATTGATTTATTATTAAGCCATGGCCATACCACCCACTTTGCCAATAAAGTATAAATAAATATGCTCATCATTAATTGTAATATAAATATTTCTGCTGAATTCATTTGCCATCTCCTCTGATGGTTTAAAGTTAATGTAGGTGCATATACACCTACATGGTAATAAAAAGACTATTTTCTCCCTTCGCTAATGACAATAAACCATCAAGCTATTTCACCGCTTTTGCTAATGATGTTAAACCATCAATTAGTTCAGACCAATTATCTGCTCCTTGTTTTTCAACAAGTGACATTTGTGCTACTTGCCATAATGGCTCGGCTTCATTTAATAATTGCAGCCCTTGTTTTGTTAAATTAATTATTCGATAACGTTTATCAAGCTCGGTTTTACTTTCAATTAATCCTCTAGTAATTAAAGGTTTAAGATTCCTTGTTAATGTTGTCCGATCCATCACTAAGTATTCTGCAAGTTTGCTTAAAGGAATATCTTGGTAATGATTTAACGTCGATAACAAACTAAACTGCGTAGACTTTAGTTCTACTGGTTGCAAGGCACTGTCGTAAGTTTTTGCAATGATACGAGTAACTCTGCGCAAATTATTTAACGTACACATTGCCGGAGATTTAGCATCTTTCATCATTAATATCCTTTTCAAAACAAAATAAGTGTATATACACCTTATTTAGTTGTCAACATACTTTTAATGTCAATTGGTTTTAACTATTTTTGTTTAATCTCACTAAACTGAAAATTCTTCTAAAACAAAATCTATAAAACAGCGTACTTTTCGTGAAACATACTTACGATGAGGATAGATAGCAAAAAGACCAAACTCTAACGTTGTATAATCGGGTAGAATGCTTATTAAAGAGCCTGCTTTTATCGCTCCTTCAACAATAAACTCAGGGATCATCGCGATTCCTCCACCAGCCATTGCTATTTCTTGAACCGCTTTAGGGCTATTAACAGCAATATTTGAATTGACATTAATCGTTGTTGCATCACCATTTTTTGAAATAACAGGCCATTGTTTACCCACTCGAAAGTTACTATCAATAATACACGCATGTTTACTGATATCTTCAGGAGTTTCGGGCATACCATGTTTTTCGATATATGCAGGAGATGCACACAAAATTAAAGGAAACGTTCGAATATGTCTGGCGATCATATTTGAATCAGCTACGCCACCTATTCTCAAACGAACATCTACGCCCTCTTCAACCATATCAATGGCATTATTTGTCACTTTCACTTCGACATTTAATTCAGGATACATTTGTAAAAATTTTGGCATGATCGGCGATAATTTCATTTCACCAAATGTTACGGGTGCGCTTATTCTCAATAGACCTCGTGGTGATGTTTGTTCTCCCGTAACATTATCGACCATCGCCGAAAACTGCTCGAGGAGATTGAGCGAATGCTCATAGTAACTTCTACCCGCATCAGTTAATGCAAGTTGGCGCGTGGTGCGGTTAAATAACCGAATGCCTAAGCTACTTTCAACCTCACCTACATATTTACTCACTAAAGCTTTTGACATACCAAGTCGCTCACTAGCAGCAGTAAAGGAGTGGGTTTCAACTACAGCAACCACGGTTTTCATTCCATCTAGCGTATCCATAACTTTCCTTCGAAACTATTTTTCTTTGCAAGCACCTTTATCAATACTATGTTGACAATTAATCCATATCAAGCATCTTTATCAATATTTCACTGTAGTTAATAATAAAACCAACAAAAATCATGGCGCTATTAAAGATTATTAAGTGGAGAATTATCGTGTTAAAAATAGAAATATATACAAGACCGGGATGCGGCTATTGCACTCATGCAAAGAGGCTATTAAGTAGTAAAGACTTAACATTTATTGAATATGATGTTTATCAAAAGCCGGAACATTTATCTAAAATGCAAACACGCACTCAGGGAAGAACATTTCCACAAGTATTTATCGGTAATGTGGCTATTGGTGGTTTTACTGAATTACTTGCTTTAGACGAAAATGGTCAACTAAATACAGGCACGCAATAAGGAAAATAATATATGTTAAGTATTAGTTCTATATGTGCAAGTTACTATAGAGGCCCTTTACCATCAACAATAAACTGTCTGAATTTTATACAATGCGATGATAGTAAAACACTTATAAAAAGTTAGTTTATTGAAAAAATAGGATTACTTAAACTGGCATAAATTAAGCTTGATAGTTATTAGTATACTTTCTTCGATATCAGGAGAATAGAAACAATAAAGGCCACTACAATAGTGGCCTTGGGGGGGATCTAAAACAAAGGGTTTAGACTATCTTTTAATTTTCGATAACTTGCTTCTGTGCTAATTTTTCTTCACGACGTTTAGTGATCATACCTTTAATATCACCACCAATATGTTCTTCACCACGCAGTTTAGCTAACTCAATTTGGCGCTCACGTTCTGCAAAACCACTGCGTTGTTTATCAGTCATTTTATCAATACAACGATGGCAACTTACGCCTTTAACATAATCTGTATTTTCTTTGTCTGCTTCTGTAAGTGGATAACGACAAGCAAAACATTGGTCGTATTGTCCTTGTTGCAAGTCATGATTAACCGCCACACGGCCATCAAAGACAAAACATTCACCTTGCCACATGGTTTCTTCTGCGGGGACTTCTTCTAAATATTTTAAAATACCACCTTCTAAATGATAAACCTCTTCAAAACCCTGCTCTTTCAAATAAGCAGTTGATTTTTCACAACGAATACCACCAGTACAAAACATCGCGACTTTTTTATGTTTATTTTTGTCTAGGTTCTGTTTTACATATTCTGGAAATTCCCGAAAACTTGTAGTATCGGGATTAAGTGCATTTTCGAAAGTGCCTATTTCCACTTCATAATCATTACGAGTATCAACCAATAAAACGTCAGGGTCTGAAATAAGTGCATTCCAATCTTTTGGCTTAACATACGTGCCAACCACTTGATTAGGGTCAATGCCTTCGATGCCCATAGTCACAATTTCTTTTTTCAACTTAACTTTAGTACGTTGAAAAGGGTTGCTTTGATGAAAGGATTCTTTATGTGAGAGTTTAGCTAAGCGAATATCGCTTCTTAAAAAGTCTAATACCGCGTCGATATCGTGTTTAATACCGGCGATGGTACCGTTAATGCCTTCTTGTGCTAATAATAATGTACCTTTTACATTGTTATTTTCCATTGAGGCTAATAACGGTGCTTTTAAGGCTTCAAAATTTTCTAAACGAACAAATTTATATAACGCACAAACTGTAATTTGAGTCATTGATTTTCCCAGTGAACGAACCAGAACGTAAATCTGGTGCTGTAGATTAATAATAGATTGCGTAAGCAATGGCCGCGCATTCTAGCAAAACTTGGTGTAAATAAAAAGTTTGCTTATAGAATGTATGTTATGAACTACACGACAACATACTACAACCGGCTTGATGTCGCGCCCACTCAGGACGTTTCTCGGCATATTTTTCAAATTCAATTTGTTCATCATAGGGAGTTAGTAAAATTTGTTGCAGGGTTTTAATTTCACTAAAATCACCTTGTTCTGCAGCAGTAATTGCTTGTTGTGCAAGGTAATTACGTAATACATATTTAGGATTAACTTTATTCATTGCGATTAACCGTTGGTTATCATCAAGGCCTTGCTCACTTAATCGTTGAGTATACTTATCCATCCAAGACTTTAACTGGTGCGCATAGTCTTCATCTAATTGTTCTATTTGATAATAACAATCATAAAAAAATTCAGACCACTTGGTTTGCCTATTACTATCATCTGCGACATTAATTTTTGCTAGTTGCCGATAAAAAATGGTCATATCGGTTTCAACTAGACTTAATAATTGTTCAAGTTCGATAAATAATTGACCATCCTCAGCCTGCAAGGAAGAAAATCCTAGCTTTTCTGCCATCATTTGTTGCCACTGTTGCTGATAACTAGTTGCATAATCATCAAGCATTTTTTGCAAAGGCTCAGGTTCGCCAATTAAAGGATATATTGCGTTGGCTAGCTGAAAAAGGTTCCATTGACTAATTTCAGCTTGTGCGCCAAAGCGATAACGTCGCCCTTGTGCATCAGTGGTATTAGGTGTCCAATTTAAATCAAAATCATCTATCCAACCATAAGGCCCATAATCAATGGTTTCACCAAGTATCGACATATTGTCAGTATTCATCACGCCGTGAACAAAACCAACCCGCATCCAACCCACCATTAAAGTGCACGTACGGACACAAACTTCTTTAAACCATGCTAAATAATGTGTTTTATCGAGTTCATTCAGTTCGTTTTTATCTGCTGACTTTGGCAGTAAAAAAGAAAAGTCACTTCTAATACAGTGTTCAACAAGCTGTTTTAATAATTGAGTATCACCTCGTGCTGCGGGTAATTGAAAGCTACCAAAACGCATAAACGAGTTTGATACTCGACAAACTACCGCACCTTGTTCTGGCTTTGCATTGCCGTCATAAAACATATCTCGTACAACATGTTCGCCCGTTAAACATAAACTCAACGCTCTGGTCGTT
>JABSOX010000094.1 GCA_013215655.1 Colwellia sp. | reverse complement strand
TAAATTAAATAACGTGGCATAAAGTCTTTTAAAACCCACCCAAAGGGAAACACAGAGCAACATCACTTCGTTGTTGCCTCCACGGATGGAGGTACTTAGTTTTTGTCTGGAACAAAAAAACTGTGCACCAATTTGTAAGGGAATGCCATGACTTTATTGATGCGCCTAGAAGTGAAATTGCTCTGTGCTTCTGAACCTGCATCTTGAGGTGTAACGGGTATATACATCAATAACCTTTTTTTAAATACCTTATAATTAAAAACCTATTGAGGAAATATTATGGATCGTTCAATACAACTGCTTGCCTAAATTCATTCTCAATTAAAAACATGTTTAGATAGATATTAATACTGCTACAGACTCTAAAAAAATGAAAAACCTGATAGATAAAATAAAACAATGCACCTTATGCAAAAGTACTTTACCACTTGAACCAAAACCTATCTTGCAAGCGAGTCAACAAAGTAAAATTCTAATTGTTGGCCAAGCTCCTGGAATAGTTACCCATAATAAAGGGATTCCTTTTGATGATAAAAGTGGTGAAAGGTTAAGAATATGGCTAGGTGTGGACGAAAATCAGTTTTATGATCCAGAACTTTTTGCCATTATCCCTATGGGATTTTGCTATCCTGGTCGTGGAAAATCAGGAGACTCACCTCCCTCAGTTTTATGTGCTGAAACATGGCGCACACAACTATTAGCTAAATTTGAAAATATAGAGCTCACGGTTATTTTAGGTAAATATGCAATTGCATGGCACTTACAATCTAAAACGCCGATCACTGAGCTGGCAAAGCAATGGCAATACTTATTCAAAAGTAATCAAATAGTTTTACCACACCCTAGCCCAAGAAATAACATTTGGTTGAAGAAAAATAATTGGTTTGAAAATGATGTAGTTCCGATATTACAAAACCGAGTTAAGACGATAATCACGCATTCGTCATCATCAATCAACTCAACCAGTGATCACAAATAACAAAGCTGTCTGTAATAATAAGCAAACAGCATTAGTTAAAATAATTGCAGGGCGTTTAAATCTAAGCCCATAAAATAGCCAAAATGCGAATACCACCACATAACCTAAAACAAAACTCATTGATAAACTTGATTCACCTTGCAGATTAAGCTCATTTAATAACTGACCAAAAATGGCTAAACAGCCCACACCTCCAAAAACAACACCCGCTATATCCCAATGTTTATCTTTAGTTTGCAAAAATCGTTCACGAAATGACATTATGTTATCTCCATTAATTCTTTAGATAAAATAAACGCATGATAATCATTAACTCTAGCGACAATGCGTTTGTGTACGATGGTTGAGGCTTGCCCAATCACAACAACATCACAACCGGCCTCAATTGCAGATTTAATACCTGTATCAGAGTCTTCAAAAGCCAAACAGTGCTGTGGATTCACTGCCAATTTATCCGCCGCTAACAAAAAAGGCTCAGGTTGCGGTTTACCATTCTTAACTAACTCAGAAGTAACAAAAATATCTGGAACAGTTAAACCACAACTCGTTAATCTTAATTCAGCAACAGCACGAGTACCCGATGTAGCAATTGCCCACTTTAAATCTTGGGCATCTAATTGTGCTAAAAAGCACTTTGCTCCGCTAATTTCAACTAGACCTGTTTTAGTAACAGCTTCTAGATCGGATAGATACTTCACTTCTTTTTTGATATCTAAATGCGGAGCAATATCAGGTAAAAAATCGACAATGCGCGCACCATGACAACGCCGTAAAACAACATCAAGTGGAATTTTATGAATATCACACCATGTTGTTAATACTTCAATGATTGCCTGAGACGAGTCAACTAAAGTGCCATCTAAATCAAAAATCATTGCCTGATAATTATTTAAATTAATATCGCAACTCATTTCAGTCGCTAATTTATTTTTCATTAAAAATCCTCACAAAACTAAAACATGCAAAACTATGCACAATACTGCATGTAAAAAACAATAAAACGTATAAACACTTAATTTAATGCAGAATAATGCATTGATAAAACCATCAAATCAAGTAAAATATTAAAAAACATGCAGGAACATGCAAAACAATGCTTTTAGCTGAACGTCAAAACCACATCCTTGAACAGTTAAATATAAAAGGAAAGATCTACGCTGCAGAGTTAGCAATACAATTAAAAGTCTCTGAAGATACCATCAGACGTGATTTAAATAAGATGGGGGAAGCTAACTTACTACGTCGCGTTCATGGCGGTGCACTGCCATTGCAACAAACTAGCCCAGATTATATTGATAGATTAAAAAATCCTGATCCACGTAAAAAGCGTTTCGCCGAAGCTGGAGTATTACTTTTAAAAGCAGGACAAACCGTATTAATTGATTCCGGGGAAACATGCCTGTATTTAGCTAAACTTATTCCAACAGACCTACAAATCACGGTAGTTACTGGCTGTCCTTTAATCGCCTGTGAATTATCCCATCATGAAAAAGTAGAAATTATTTTATTAGGAGGACGGTTTTTTAAACCTGCTTTACGCTGTGTCGGTAAAGGAACAATCGACATGTTAAGAAAAATTCGCTTTGACATCAGTTTTTTTGGTATTTACGCCTTGCACCTTAAACATGGTTTTTCTGTTAACTATTTTGAAGAAGCTGAAATTTCACAAGTGGTTATAGAGCAATCCGATAAAATAGTTGTTATGGGGGGGGCAGATAAACTCGACAAAACATCGAGTCATCAAATTGCTCCCGTACATGCGCTTGATCTATTGATCACTGAGAACACCGCTGACATTAACGTCATTAACAAATTAAAAGATACCGGTTTGGAAATTATTAAAGTCTAAACGCACTCGTTTAATTTGATTTATTTAACTAAATTATCATTATTTCACAGGTAAAATAACTACCACTTATGAAAATATTATTACTTGTACCAATAATATTTCTGCTGATAAGTTTAAGCGCTGTCAATGCAGCTACACTTAATGTTGTTACAGAAAGTTATCCACCATTTATTACCATTGACGGTACAAAAACTTCTGGGATCCTCACCAAGAAAGTGAAGGCTATTCTGGCAATAAGTCAGCTTCAATATACTCTGAATGCTTATCCATGGGCACGAAGTTATCAAATAGCGAGTAGCCAACCTAATACCCTAATTTATTCTATTGTAAAATCTGCTGAGCGTTCACCATACTTTCATTGGTATTGTCCCATATATGAATCAAGTGCGGTATTTGCTTATAAACTGGCTGCTAATTCTGTAGATATAACGTCAATCGCAGCCTTAAGGAAAACACTAGTGGGCACAACAAGGCATGGCATTAATCATGAGTTTTTAAAAAAATACGGCTTTAACGTTGGCGAGAACTTAGATATTTCAGCAACAGAAGATATAAACCTGAAAAAACTGATTAATGGTCGCGTTGATACGGTTGTACAATCCATTGAAACAATGAAATATCGTTTAAATAAGTTGGAATTTAAAAACATTGAAATAACCAAAGGCGTTGCCATCAATAATGACAAACCAACAACTCATTGTATGGCACTTAACGTAAACTCTGATCCGCTGATAATTAACAAGATAAGCCAAGCTTTTCAGCAGTATCAAAAAATGGTTGTATTAGAGTAGAATCACAGACTTCTAAAGTTTGTGAATTTATGAGCTTATCTTCATCATCGGATAAGTAAAAAGCCACAAGTGCAGTATGTTTAAGAAAAATCGACCTAAAATAGCATCGCTGATTTACCCGTACTTTGATAAATAAAACCATATAAAAAACCCGCTAATGTTGCTAAGAATAAAAAATAGCTTCGACTTAATTAAATAGATTATTCCAATTATTTTCATTGAAATTACAGTTACTTGGCCGTTAGCACAATCCTTTCAAATGTAATACCAGACCAACCATTTTTAATGAAATTACGGATATTACCGTGGTCATTTCCCATAGGCTTTTTCAATACGTCATCTCGATAGTATTGACCAAAACAGTTTAGTGTCGCTTGCTCTGATAGATTCTGAATTTTTGCAAATGCAAAAATTTTACACGAGCCTTCATTAGTTCCAGCTTGATTAACCAACTCGCCATTGGTAAATAAACTTTTTTCATAAGTATAATGACTCGAAATAACTTGCATTACATCGCTAAAGTCCACTGTTTCACTTTCTGAGCTTACACACTTGAGTAACTCACTAATTGATAATTTCATTACCTACCACTTTTCATTACATGAATTTAATAAACTTATTTTCTCGTAGTTACAGCTTTTCGTCCATGAAAAGTAACAGCCAATATTGGCTTTCATTATCTTGTTTTTTTTATTAGTAAGTTAAATACGTTTTGATTAAAGGATACTATGCAGTTTGCTATTGATACGACAGACAAATTATCAAAAAAAATAGCAAAGCATATTCGCTATCAAAAAAAGTGAAAGCTGCTCAAGCAATCAAATACGTTAAATATAAGACGCTAACTTATATTAAATAGACTCATTCACTATCAACCTTCATCTTCACCCGATGACATTACCTTAGTAATCCATTCAATATTATTACCGACAAACTTAATGTCAGCCGCAGAAACGTTTGTAGCTGCTTTTTGCATAAACTTCATACTTTTGAGCTGCTCTTTGAGTTGTTCTTCCATGGTAGTTAGCATACTCGCAGGCATTCCTTGTTTTTTCATTTGCACGATGCGACTTTCCATTTGCATGATGAAACCGTCCATTGTCATACCTTCTGGCATCTGCTTCATTTGCGTTTTGAAAAGACCACCCATGAGTCGAAGTCCAATATCATAGAATTCATCAAAACCTGAAAACCCCGCAGATTGAATGCTCTTTTTAATGATTGGATAAGCATCTAAAGACTTAATAACCGCCATTGCACCAGCCTTATCAAGCAACATTAAATCATCCATTTTTTTCTCCAGCGCAGGGTTAGCCTTTGTTAACGACTCAACATCACTAATTGTCTGCATATACTTTTCAAGAAGATTTTTTGATAATGCTTGCTCTGCAAAAACCGAAGTACTGATTATAAATAGGCATATTGTAGCTAGGTGTTTTTTCATTCTCTTCCCTTAAGATATGTTAAATTTAAACTGATTAAACTTATATTTGACTCTGCATATCATGATGCATTAACTCGCTTTGTTCAATAAAGGGTCTAGTAGATTTCCTCTAAAGGCTACTCAACTATAACCGAACTTTAAATCCCCGATGAAACTCTTATTCTGCTAGCGAATAATAGAACTAACATGTTATAACGCTACTTCATTTTATTGTAATAAAATCATTTAATCTTCTTATGATCATCAACTTTTCAGACTATAGCGCTAGTCAACGCTATCACTTAATGACACAAACAATCATTCCAAGACCTATTGCTTGGGTATTAACAAAGTCAACCAATGACGATAACTATCAAGACAACCATCACCAAGATAATCTAAACCTAGCGCCTTTTTCCTACTTTACTGCAGTTTCTAGTGAGCCTGCATTGTTGATGTTATCTGTGGGTAAAAAGCCTAATGGCGAACTTAAAGACACTTTAGTCAACGTATTAAAAAACGAAAAAATGGTGATTCACATCGCTAGTAAAAATCAAGCGGATATCGTTACGCAAACAGCTGCCACGTTAGAGCATGGTGAATCGGAATTAGCTAATATCAGTGATGATATTCTCCATACGGTTCCATTTGAAGGTTTTGAGCTACCACGACTTGCACAATGTGATATTGCCTATGGTTGTGAATTATTTGAAATAAAAGAAATTGGTGACGTACCACAAACATTAATTTTTGTCGAAATTAAGCAACTTTATGTTAGCGCGAAAATAACCACAGTAAATGATGGACGTGTAAAAATACATGCTGATAGTGTTAATCCGTTAGCACGCCTTGGAGCAAGTGAGTACTCAGGTATTACCCAGCCATTTAGAAAAACAAGACCAGTATAGCTGGTTAACATTTCTCCCCTAACTTTAGGGGAGTGTTTAGGTTAAATTATTACGAGGTTAGCTTAAAAACGATAAGCAGCATAAATACCTGCAACACGATCAAAGCTATTGTCACGTTTATAACCATTTTCTTTTGCATCAAAACTTGAATATCCGGCAAATACACCAATGTCAGTATTTTTGCTATACGCATAATTAAGACCAATACGTACTTCGTTAGCATCCTTTTGTTTAAAGTCTTTTAAATCGCGATAAGTATAGCTAGCGCTAGCAGTAAAATCCTTAGCCACATTAGCTTGTAGACCTATTGAATAACGATATTCATCTTTATTTTTCAGTTTTTCTTCATCCCACTTTACATAACCTAAAGAGAAAATCATCGCGATGTCTTTATCAAATACATATTTACCATTTAAATCAGCTCCATAACCAACTGAATCGCCGTTGAATTTTGAGTCTTGATAACCTCTTACACCTAGACCTACCGATAACTCCAAACCCATTTCGTTATCCGGACGAGCTAAAACTCGATAGTTAATACCACCAAAACCAAGTGTTAAATTATCCGTTAAACCGTAACCAGCATTTAAATTAATTTCACCTCGATTGTTTTTGTCCTCTTCACTCCACGCTAAAGCACCACCAACTGAAATGGTGCCATCGGTTAATGTTAGAGGTCTTAATACTGGGTTTTCAGGATATTCTGTTTCCGCAAGAACAGTAGATGATACCAAAAGTAAGGCAATGCTAATAATTGATTTTTTCATAACGTTAATTCTCTGTGTAAAGTGTTTTAATAATTTATGGGAGAATAATAAAGGGTTGTTACGTTCGATTCTTTATGACTTTTGTCGATAAAATGTATGACTAACGTGAGAAATTGTAAGAAGAGAATGATTAATGTACTGCTCTTAATGTAAGAATTTACGACATCCTTCGTAAATAAATGTAGATATTACGAATAAATTCGTACATAGTCTTAAAGTAACTTAAAAACAAAAAGGTTAATTATGGCTAGGAAAAAGTTTGATCAATCAAATAATGAAAGCGAAGTAGATATGACTCCTATGTTAGACATTGTCTTTATCTTATTGATCTTTTTTATCGTTACAACCTCCTTTATAAAAGAAGAAGGTTTGGAAATTAATAGACCTAAAGCTAACCAAAACTCAAAAAGTGATGCTCCTGTGATCCTTGTCACCATCAGCGAGTCAGGATTAGTATCATTAAATGGTAAATTAGTTGATATTGAACGGTTATCTGCGCGAATTGAAAGCTTCTTAGCGACCAACATTACAAACAGTGCCGTAATTATTCCTAGTTACGATACAACACACGATAACGTTGTGCGTGTCATCGATAAAATTAAAGTATTTGAGCATTTAACAATTTCAATTGGAAAATAGTGACTAATCGCTACTAGAATACAAGAACAATTCATAAAGTTAAATTCTTTCTAGATTTGTTTCTTGTTCTGGTTTCATTGTTAGGTGCTGACTACATATAAAAGGGCTTATGTTTAGAAAAGGAGACACGGGTATCCCCTTGCATCTCCCGCTGTGCCTACTCAGTTAAGATTAAAAAACAATAATAGCCAGAGCTACAATGAACTAATAAAAAACACATGGGTCTACTAATTTTATACCTATAGGCCATGTAGACATTGTTAGTGACAAAAGAACAAGTTAAATCAGCTACCTGCTCTTTTTTTATTCATGCAATCGTTATACTGCTATTGATACAACATCAACCTAATAGCCTGCCCGTGAAACCAAAAATGAACTTAGCGATAAAAAGCTATTTATACGTTACACCTAAAGTTGCTTACACTAATCAACAACACTCTGAAGCAAAAAAAGTTAATAACGTTATTAGCCAAACATTTCCAAAAACACAGCTAAAAAAAGAACCAAAAAAAACTCCTAGCAATAAAGATAAAGATAAAGATAAAGATAAAGATAAAGATAAACAGAATAAAAGCACTGTTCCTGTAATAGCAAATAACCCTCAACTAAACAGTGAAAAGAATACCTCAAATGAAAAAAGGCCTCGAGCCGAAAATACCGCCCCCATGAAAAATACGGTATCAGCAGCTAAATCCTTAGCACAGCTACAGAAAACAATAACGGCTTCGATAATAGCAAAAGGCAGTAGCGATTATTATGAACAGAGCGTTACTGATAAAAATAAAATAGATAAATCCATCGCCTCTTCAATGAAGAAGCCTGAAATCCCCATTAATAAAATAGATTGTTCTAGTAATTTAAATCATGGTATTGCCATTATTAGCAACTATCTAGGCGGCACTGTTAAATGTAAAAAAAACCCGGACATTGACAAATTTATTGATGCAAGATTAAGGAGTTTAGGCGTAATGAAAGATAAGAAGTAACTAAATTGTAAACAAGAATAGGTTAAATTACTTATACATTAATTAGTTACTTTGATTATATTTTCAGGGTGCGTCATCATCCATGAACAACAGTAGCATTTGATATCCATGTTTCGGCTAGAAGCCTACCTTTGCGAGTTATTTAGCAAACTGCTGAGATGGAAAATTATTAAAACTATCCTACTCTATACAACAATCATCGTATACGAGTGTAGATATTTCAGACAAATTCATACACAGTTACAAATAAAGTAATTTAAGATAACTTAATGTATGGAATGATGTTTGTGTAAAAAATTGCAATACAATCAACAGGAGAATTTATGAAGGCATTTATAAAAATAATATCTGCTGCGTTATTTACCACATCAATATCACTTACCGCATCAACTCAGGCAAATGAACTTACTTTAACAACCGACAAAGGCTTTGAGTTAAAAGCAAGTTACTACCAAAGTAATAAAACAAGTGATCGTGGCGTATTGTTATTACATCAATGTAATTACAATAGAACCATGTATAACGACATTGGACAACAATTGTCAGACAAGGGTATTCATGCTTTGAGTTTAGATTTCAGGGGATTCGGTGAAAGTATCAACGATGAATTTAATGTAGAAAAAATTAATACATTACCAAGAGAAGAACAAAGAGCTGCTTGGCCAAAAATGTCTAAATATTGGCCTAGCGATGTGCAGCTAGCTTATGATCATTTAAAGAATAAAATGTCAGGTAAAGGCATAATAGGTGTTGTTGGTGCAAGTTGTGGCGGTTCACAAGCAATTACGTTAGCGGAAAAAAATCCGGTTAATGTTATTGGTTTTTTCTCATCAGGCCAACGCAAAGAAAACATTGCTCGTTATGAGAAAACTCTAGCTGATAAACCAACGCTTATCATTGCTTCAGAAAAAGATACCGGTACTTACGAAAGTGCACAAAAATTATTTACTGCATCAACGAACAAGAGTAGTAAATTTATTGCTTACAAAGGTACTGCACATGGTTACCCTTTGTTAGATAGTGATACCCAGTTAGCGAGTTATATGGTGAGTTGGTTAGATAGCCACTTAGCTGAATAGCTTAATGGTATTTCTGTTTAAGTAAAGCCTGCTTATCCAAGTAGGCTTTACAATAATGATTTAGTAATACCTTATCGCTTTTGCCTATACTGACACTTTGCTGATTATTTATTTGGGTCGCCTTGCCTCAATAAACTTTATCGATGATTTTTGAAAAACATAGACTCATGATTCCGAAGAAGCCTTAGAATATTTATGCAAATCAATTAAAACGGCACTGACCCCTTTTATTAATCTCTTTTATTAATCTCTTTTATTAATATATAAGGGTATTCTCTTCATCATTGTATTTCACAACTTCATCTGGATAATCAATAAAAGAAAGTAACATTGCTTGAGTAGCAATTTCTTGATAGTAAGTTAATTGAAATTTATCTAATTGTTGGGTATTCGTAATCTCTTTACGAAACGATTGGTGATGTGAAGTGTTCATAAGCGTATCCCTAATGACTTGTTCTCTTAAATAGGTGCAAAGAACTGGCCAATTTATAAGAGATAATATCACCTTGTTTAGACTAACTTTTTGTCAATTATGATGACCGTCATTATTTGGACACGTGGAAAATAAGCGATTATTTGAGTTAACTAAATTGAACGAGGCAAATAGAATTTTTTCTATACTCAGTCTCTTTGCTGACAATACGCAAGGGGGCTTATGTTTAGAAAAAGAGCCACCGATATCCCCTTGCATCCCCTGCTGTGACCCACTCAGCTAAAACTGAACTTTGAATTTTTCCGTTATCGATGCCTGACCAATACTCGTTCCTGCGCGACGTTAGCTTCAGCTATCCAGCTACTTGGCAGAAATTGCCTTCTGCTTTGTGTATAATTAATATTCAGTCGCGGTGAAGTTTTGGTTAATTTATGCGCCATAAAACAATTTTTCTCTTACTAACTTTTCTTTGGCTCCCAAATGCACAAAGTAAGGAACTAATTGCGTGCATTGACGACCATCCACCTTATCAAGTTGTTGCTGAAAAGCCTTATGGTACCCATATTTCTGCGCTGGAAGTGCTTGCTGATGTGCTAAAAAAACAACTTAAATTTATAAAATCACCCAACTTTGCTCGATGTGTGGCCTTTTTGAAACAAGGGCAGGTTGATGTAATTGCAGGGCTTAATCCATCACCAGCAAGAGATGAATTTTCATTTTATGCACCTTTTAAGGCAGCTGACGACCTACGGGTCCTTTCAAAAGAAGGCATTACCATCAAAAATTACAATGATTTTCATGGAAAAATCATTGGTATTTCCAGAGGTACATCCTACTTTCCTCGATTTGATAATGACAATGAGTTAAAGAAAATCACTATGCAAAGCGACCGTATTGGCTTTTCATTATTATTAAAAGACCGTATCGACTTAATTATGGTGAGCCCCGTGATGTTAAAAGCATTATCAAAGGAGCTTAATGCCGGAAATTTAAAAGTTTCCCCCATAAAACTCAGCGAAATGCGTAATAAAGAAACCAACTTTGGATTTAGCAAAGCGCATAAACTTGGATTAACTAACCAAGAGATAATTGACAAAGTGCACGCAGCATACATACAAGGGCGTTTTAAATAGTTTTCATTTGATTTAGCTTTCACTAGCTAGATAAGTTCCTTCAATACTCATTTTCATTCGAGTTATATTGTCGCTGTCGCTACTCGATCCAGAGGGATGGCTTACCGCCCGCAATATCTCAGCAACTTCCTACTCAGCTAAAACTAAACGTTGAGTTTTTAGGGAACTTGTAGGTCGTCACGAACAAAGTGAGGCACGACGAAAAAGAGTCAATTATCGTGTTGAATACTTTCTAGCTTAGCTTCTTGTTCTGATTATATTGTCAGGATGCTGACTGCACCCAAGGGGCGACGTACCGCCGTACCTCCCCTTGGATACTGCCACTAAGCCTGTAAAACAGTCATCCATGAGCATGACAGCCCTCGACATGACGTGCATGGATGCCTAAGAGCGGCCCATGTGAGGGTCAATATCTCCTTTTGCTAATCATTTATCAAACCGCTGAAATGGAAATTAGTGACTCCCTTGAAGCTCATTTATAGATATTCAGATTTATTATTGCTTTGTTATAAATAGCAATTCTCCGAAGTACTTTTAAAAAATATAATACTTCTTTTCTGCTTTTAAACTAAAAAATGGCAATTATCACTACTCACTTCAACCTAAATATATAACCACTTGATTTACTAGTGTATTTTTTTGGCACAAAATTAGCTTAATATAATAAAAAATTTACAGAACCATGTTTTATAAGGATTAATAATTTGAAAATATCACGAGATAGCACGATAACCTTGCTTCTATTTTTTTCACTTACAGTATTACTATATATCATTGGCTATTGGTTGATATATAGAATGGGACGTTCATCACCATTAATGATGTCAGTTGGCCTAGCTGCCGTTGTAACTTGTTTAATAAGAAAAAGAGAACTATTAACACTCGGTTGGGGATGGGGATCTTGGCGTCACCAGTGGCAAAGTTATCTTTTACCATTAGCGATTATCACTATAACTTACTTAATAATATGGCTTACAGATTTAGGTGGATGGTATGATACGCAATTTGTTTTGGAGCTAAAAGAAAATTATAATTTAGTAACATGGGCTGATTCGAGTATTATTATTTTCCATTTCCTACTTACTGGCTCTATTTCTTTTATGTTGGTATTACCTGCTGTTTTAGGTGAAGAAATAGCATGGCGTGGCTTACTAGTTACTGAATTATCAAAGTTCTTGTCGTTTACCGCCGTTGCCTTAGTCAGTGGTTTTCTTTGGTCGTTATGGCATTGGCCTATGATAATTGCTGGAATATATGGTAATAATGAAACTCCCTTATTTTATCAATTGTTTGTATTTACGCTGAGCCTTATGAGCGCTTCAATGATCATGACCTACCTTAGGTTTAAAACAAATAGCTTATGGACCGCAGTTGTATTCCACATGAGTTGGAATGCCTTTATGCAGAAAGCATTTACCCCAATAACATTAGAAAATGAAAATTCAGTATGGTTTTTAGATGAATTTGGAATTGTACTTGCTGTTGTGACTTTTGTATTCGCAATTTATTTTTGGAAAAAAGGCCGTAGTGAATTTGGCTGATAGAGTTGGGACCAAAATGTTGAGATGAGAATGGGTGATTCTATTCTTTCTATATTTGTTCATAGTTACAGTTATATTGTCAGGGTGCTGACTACACCCAAGGGGCGACGTACCGCCGTGCCTCCCCTTGGATCCCCTCCGACGCCCTACTCAGCAGAACACTCCAACTCACTTTCCTTTAAACATAAGCGGCACGAAGTTTATTCCTGCCAAAAATCGTCCCTTCACACGGCAGTCTACGCCATCCATGGCTTCGATAAACATCGTACTGATCTAAATTCAACTTCCATTGCTGAGATGGGATTTAGTCAAAACTTCCCTGCTCACTTTTATAGTTAGCCAAGCAACAACACAGCAATACAACTCTTAACGCTTAACAAATATCGAACGAATAATGAAACTGCTTCTTCAAACGCCGGAGTTCAAACCAATATTCACGTATTGCCATCATGGATGATGGCAAAGGCAATGCCGCACATGGGTTATGTTCAGGATGAACGGTATAGCGCGGTGCCATAGATGGCAAGGAGCGTAGTGCGTTCTTTGCCGTTACGTCGAAAATATTGGTTTGAATGGAGGATAACGGTTGATGCAGTAGCTCCGAGAGATTACAAAGGGAGAAGAAAAGAGTGGAGGTAGTCTCCCTTTTTTTCTTATGGATGCTGTCGCCACCGGGACAATATAATGATGATATTTCAATAAACCTTAGAGTACTTCTCAAGAATAAAGAAAATAACAGGGTAAATTCTATCTATATTTGTTCATCGTTATAGTTGTATTGTCAGGGTGCTGACTGCACCCAAGGGGCGACGTACCGCCGTGCCTCCCCTTGGATCCCCGCCGACGCCCAAAAACAGCGGAAAGCATTGATAAATAACTAGCGAAAACCTCGATACCTGCCGATTTATCGTCCATGAACACGGCAGCCCTCGACATCCTTGTCGAGGGTCGAGGTCTCCTTTTGCTAGTTATTTATCAAACCGCTGACATGGGATTTAGTCAAAACTAAGCTGCTCGTTTCGATAGCTAAGCGAATATTAAAATAAACCAATAACAACGAAATTCACTTGAAATATGAATGAATCTTTAACGGAGCATAAATCTGCTTCTTCAAACGCCGGAATTCAGACCAATATTCACGTATTGCCATCATGGATGATGGCAAAGGCAATGCCGCATATGGATGTGCGATCTTTGCCGTTACGTCGAGAATATTGGTTTGAATTTCGGATCACGGTTGATGTAGCAGCGCCGAGGGAGTCCAGAGGGAGGCCGGCGTCAGCCTCCCTCTGGGTGCTGTCGCCACCGCGACAATATAATGATGATATTTCAATAAACCTTAAAGTATTTATCAAGAATAAAGAAAATAACAGGGTAAATTCTATCTATATTTGTTCATCGTTATAGTTGTATTGTCAGGGTGCTGACTGCACCCAAGGGGCGGCGTACCGCCGTGCCTCCCCTTGGATCCCCTCCGACGCCCAGTACAGCGGAAAACATTGATAAATAACTAGCGGAGACCTCGATACCTGCCGAATGATCATCCATGAACAGCGGCAGCCCTCGACATCCATGTCGAGGATCGAGGTCTACTTTTGCTAGTTATTTATCAAACCGCTGACACGGGATTTAGTCAAAACTAAGCTGCTCGTTTCGATAGCTAAGCGAATATTAAAATAAACCAATAACAACGAAATTCAATTGAAATATGAATGAATCTTTAACGGAGCATAAATCTGCTTCTTCAAACGCCGGAATTCTAACCAATATTCACGTATTGCCATCATGGATGATGGCAAAGGCAATGCCGCACATGGATGTGCGATCTTTGCCGTTACGTCGAAAATATTGGTTTGAATTCCGGATCACGGTTGATTCAGCAGCGCCATGGGGTTCCAAGGGGACAGTGGCGCGAGCGTCCCTTTGGGTGCCGTAGCCACCGCGACAATATAATGATGAAACGAAACCAAAACGATAAAGTATTTAAGATTTAATTTGTACCTGACCCCATTTTTTTAAGCAGCCTCCTTTCTGTTTTTTTATTATTTTTTATAATTTAATTCCAGGATAGCGTCGTCACGACATTAACTTTTACTCGCTTTGAATTTATACTTATTCTGTCTTTCAATTATTCGAACACAGATCAAGCATGCTAAAACTCGTCAATGAAAATTATTTATGTAAATTTACAACTCTCAATAAAAACATAATAGGTGCTATATATGAAAATAACTTATGGCATGCAAGAGTTGACACTTTGAATGATCCTTTCGAATTCTATTTCAACTTTATTAAAAAGTTACCAAGTTCTACTAAGGAATTATGCAAATTAATGAATGACTCTAATTATTGGGTCAAGCCTGAGTTTAAAGAACAAGAAAAAGAAGGTGCAATACAATTATTAGCATCTGGTGAAGAAAATGAATTACGTTTAAGAATAATTAATAAACTCACAGAGCATGAAAGTCTACTTAAAAATGAAATAAAAAACTTATGCGCATGCAGTCTATCAGAAGCATTCGATGAGCCATTAATGTGGTCGCACTACGGTGACGGAATGAAAGGTATTTGTTTAATGTTTGATAAACAAAGCATTGAAAAAAGCTCATTAGAGTTTGATAAAGTCAAATATCAAGATACTCCACCAAACATGGACTTTTTTGACCAATATAAAAAATATAAGAACAAGCAAAAAATGAATTTAGGTGAGTTCTTGATAACTAAGCATACAGGATGGTCTTATGAAAAAGAGTTCAGATCTGTATCATTCAACATAAATGAGAAAAAACCTGAATTGGGCGTATTGAGAGCATTAAAAGAAAATTCTTTAAAAGCGATAATCATGGGTTCAAAAATATCACAGGTTGATAAATCACTATTGAATACATTATCTGAAAAATTTGATTTTAAACTTTTAATCGCTACTGCAAACGCTGAAAAATATTGTATTGATATAACAGAACTAAAACAAAAAACCCGCTAATCAGCGGGTTTTTATCAAGATAACAATTTGTTAAGCCTTAGCTTACCAACCTGTTTTCTCTTTAAGTGCTTTACCGATATCCGCTAAAGAACGAACCGTTTTAACACCAGCCGCTTCAAGCGCAGCAAATTTCTCTTCAGCTGTACCTTTACCACCAGCGATTATCGCGCCAGCGTGACCCATACGCTTACCTTCTGGTGCAGTAACACCAGCAATGTAAGATACTACAGGTTTAGTCACATTAGCTTTGATATATTCCGCAGCTTCTTCTTCAGCAGTACCACCAATTTCACCAATCATTACGATTGCTTCAGTTTGAGGATCGTTTTGGAACATTTCCAATACGTCGATGAAGTTAGTACCTGGAATCGGGTCACCACCAATACCTACACAAGTAGATTGGCCAAAACCGTAATCAGTAGTTTGTTTAACAGCTTCGTACGTTAACGTACCAGAACGAGAAACAATACCCACTTTACCTGGTAAATGGATGTGACCTGGCATAATACCAATCTTAGTTTCGCCGGGCGTGATAACACCTGGGCAATTTGGACCGATCATACGAACGCCAGATTGATCAAGCTTAGCTTTAACGTCAACCATATCTAAAGTTGGAATACCTTCAGTAATCGTGATGATAATTTTAATGCCAGCATCAATAGCTTCTAAAATTGCATCTTTACAGAACGGTGCAGGTACATAGATAACTGTTGCTGTTGCACCAGTTACTTCTACTGCTTCACGTACTGTGTTGAATACAGGTAAACCAAGGTGCGTTTGACCGCCTTTACCTGGGCTTACGCCACCAACCATTTGTGTACCGTAATCAATCGCTTGCTCTGAGTGGAAAGTACCTTGACCACCAGTGAAACCTTGACAGATAACTTTAGTATCTTTATTAATTAAGATAGACATTATTTGCCCTCCGCAGCGGCTACAACTTTTTCTGCAGCATCAGTTAATGATTCAGCAGCA
>JABSOX010000093.1 GCA_013215655.1 Colwellia sp. | reverse complement strand
CCTTAATCTAGATAAGGTTTTGTGTTGTTGTTTCTCATTTATTGATTTACATCAATAAATCTTCATGGTGTTTACATAGAATGAGAAAAGTTGTAACTCATGAGATAAACAATGACAGATAATAAAAAACCGATAGTTTATTCATGTTCAGGATGCTCTAACTTAGCTCGAATGGCCCATGATATTGCTTTGAATATTGATAGTGATGGACTTGCTGAAATGTCATGTATCTCTGGTGTTATCGGTAAGGTACAACCTATTGCTGATATTGCCCATTCAGGACGACCGATCATCGCTATTGATGGTTGTAATATGGGCTGTACTAAGTCGTGTTTAGATGCTTGTGCTCTTAAGATTGATCAATATTTTGATATCAGTAGTTTTGGTTTTGAGAAACGTGATAAATGGGATGACTCACTTACTGAAAATAGCATTGCAATGACCAATATTTATGATCAACTTACTACTGCTGCTTATGGTTTTAAAACGACTTGATTTTCTTTATTGTTTTGCAATTTTTGTGTTTTTACTCATAACTAGATAAGATTAAATTACTGTTTGTATTAAATATTTATGTCTTATGGATAAAAGTCGTTTAGCTAGAACCTTTGAATACCTCTATCCCTTTCGAAACTATTGTTTGCTTGTCGCAGCTTTATGTTTACTGACAATTTTTTATACCTTTATTGCTATCATCCCTCAACAGCAAAATGAATTTTTAATCCCTGCAATTCTTGGTTTGTTGTGGTCACTTATTTTATATTTGTCCGTATGTGTATTTCAGCCTAGTTCTTTATCTAAAAATAAATTGTCAATGTTGCAGCGGCTTAAATTAAAAGTTTTTAATTTTTTTAAAGCACTATTATCATTAGTTTTACTCGGTTTAACGCTTGCTGTTGTTATTTTTTCTTTTCGGCTGTTTAATGCGTTAAGTTAAATGGAGATTTTGATAATTTCAGGAACTTGGATGAACAATTAAACATCCAAAATAATAATCCGGACTTATGCCTGATTTTGTCACTCGTGTTGTTGCCACGCCTGATTTAATTAATGAAAATGGCACAGGGAAGTTACATTCTGGTGATTATCGTACACCTTTACGCCTTGCTATCTTAAAATTAGCCGATGGCAGAAGCTAACATGAAAGATCAACAGAGCCTAGTAAACAGGATGCACAATATTGCATCAGATTTTAACTGTATTGGTAAATAAATACTAAAACTGTAGCTATCGTTACTTAGGCTTCTCCATTAAGCTGCATATACACATTTCATGTTCAGTCGTTGTTACCTAGTGAAAAAATTCATTCCTTTCTTTTTTGTTTTGTTATGGAGTACCGGTTTTATTGGTACAAAATACGGATTAATGTATTCATCAACAGGTGACTTTTTGACGTTACGTACCATAGCCAATCTGATTGTTTTTGCTATTTTGGTATTGATGATTAAAAGAAATAAGCTCAATGGCCGACAAATATTCCATGCCATGATCACTGGACTTTTGATCCACGGGGTTTATTTAGGCGGTGTTTACAGCGCAATTGAACTGGAATTACCAGCAGGGCTTGCAGCAATAATTGTTGGTATACAACCATTATTAACGGCATTAATTGCAGTTTTGATATTAAATGAAAGAATGAGCTTGTTACAATGGGCAGCTTTGTTGCTCGGTTTGTTTGGACTGGTGATGGTTGTTTCAAGTAGTTTGCAGTTGCAAAGTGTTTCTTATCAGGCGGTGCTATTTGCGGTTATGGCTTTATTTGGTATTACCATTGGTACTATTTATCAAAAACGTTTTTGTCAAAATCAAGCGCTATTACCTAGTGTTTTTTGGCAATACTTTTCTTGTTTATTTATTTTTATTGGTATTTCTTATTGGCAACAACCTTCAACTATCGAATGGCATATTGAATTTATCTTAAGTTTAACTTGGCTTGTTTTAGCTTTGTCTGTGGCGGCAATTTTATTACTGCTATACATGATTAAACAGGGGGATGCTGCGAAAGTTTCAACATATTTTTATTTAGTACCGCCGATGACGGCAATTGAAGCTTGGTTTTTGTTTGATGAATCATTATCACTTGTGATGATGTTGGGGATGTTACTTTGTGCAATAAGTGTTTTTCTGGTGGTAAAGAAAACAAATAAGGTATCAAACACTGAGAATCTAAAAGTAGGAACGGTTAAATAGTGATGACCAATGTATGGTGCATATTTGCGCCATAGTTGTGCGTTTATAGTGACTTTTTTAGTGGTCGAACAAAACGTATGATCGACTTTTATTTTTAAACGTAACGTATATATGCCTTTGTTATCCTGTGAAGAGTCAATAAATAATGCTCCTATTATAAAGTTGAGTAATGGAGAACAATGTATTCCTCAACATTATTTTCGATATAAACACACCTTAAACTCCGTTCAAGAAATTGTTTGTGATATTAATTACTGTCCTCGCTACCCCGTATTTGTATGTCAGCAAGGTGATAATATTTATATACAAATAGGTATTGTTGGCCGAGATAACTACGCGAAAAACACCCTAATACCACAACAAAAAATTGTCTATGGACGTAAATGGCGAATAGAGCCTGAATTACCTACTTCAGAGATCATTCAAACTATTTTTTTAGCAATTAAAAAAGCACGAGAACATGAAATTCGTGAGTTATTTCGTTTATCAACTAATGGCAAGTTAAGTACGCCGTTTAATAATCATCATGATTTACCCTTAATGGCAAAACATTCAACGTTATTACAAATTGAACCAAGTGAAGGTGACATAGCAAATTATCAAATACTTTTACAAGGTTTATTAAATTTGGTTCGTTATGATAACGCAGCGTTAGCATTTAAAAATATTGAACAACGCAATAACGGTCAATGGTTGATTGATATTAAAATAGTTCCTAGCCAACTAACAACACTGCCCGAACTAGAAGATATTGAGATTACCTTGCTGATAAGTGTATTATCGGTTAATGAAATTTACCTTAATTTAATGGATGAGTTTATTGGTTTAAGTGATCAGCATATTAATGAAAATTTTTCTTATAAGGGTTTTAAACGATTTAGTAAAGCGGTAAGTATTGTTGGTTTGGCTAAACTTCTTTCTCAAACAAGGGGGGAAAGTGAAGACGTCATTGCATTTGAAAGCTGTTTTAAAATGCATAACGATGAAATCGATAAAACTCGAGTGCCAACATTAGATGAAAGTGCTTTGTCCAATAAAATAAAGAGCAGTTTAATTAAATTTGGCGAGCTTACTGGAATAGTGCCTATTGAAGCTTTATAGCAGCTAGTTCAGGTAGGCGTTTAGAGCTCAGTAGTGCTTAAGTCGGTATTAAAAAGTTCACCTTCAATTAAGGGGCGTTGCTCCATTAAATATTTCGTCATATATCTAACAAAAGTTTGAATTTTTGCATTTTTGCGTAGATCAGGATGACTTAAAATCCACAAATCATATTTTCCTTCTGAACTATAAGGCGGAATACGAGAAAGACAAGGATCCACATCTGCATAAAAACAGGGCAGAATAGCTACACCTAATCCATATTTACAAGCATGAGCCTGTAAAGTACCATTGATAATTTTATGTTTTGACTCAAAACGAGGATATTCTTTGGCTATTTTTCCGATAGGTTTTCGCAGTTTGTCTGTCCAGCCAATCCAATTTTGTTGTGCTAACCAACCATCTTTACTTAACATTGGTACCAAATCAGTGGCTATGTAGCAGGCACGGTGAATAACAGCTAATTTTCGACCTATTAGGTAATCTGGTGGCTCAGCACACAGACGAAAAGCAACATCTGCCTCTCTATTTGCCAAATTAAAGACCTTAGTTGAGTCAACAATTTCTATTTCTATTTGCGGGTACAGCTGACAAAATTTAGCAAAGGCAGGCATTAATAAATCTTGAGCTAACATATCAGGTAACGTGACCCGTACTTCGCCAACCAACTCTTTATCTTTTCCTGCCACCATCCGAGCAACGGTACCTAAACGTTCTTCAAGATGAGATGCCTCAGCTAAAATATCCTCACCAATTTTGGTGAGCAGATAACCTTTTGTGGTGCGTTCGAATAACCTTTGTTTTAAGGAATTTTCAAAATTATTAATCCGTCTTGATACGGTGGCGTGATTAACATCTAACTCTTTCGCTGCTGCTCTAATTGAACCATTTCGACAAACAGCTAAGAAGTATTTAAGGTCATCCCAATTCAATGTGTATTCCTTAATAAAGTAAATTAATAAGACAAGGTGTGCTGTCAATTATACTTAATATTATTACCATAAGATGGTGCATAATTGCACCAGTTAATTGCAAGTATCGGTAATTCTCAATCTGCGTTTTTTAATCTACTATCTCTTATCACAACGATTTGACGAATTTGGAGATTTTATGAAAGCACCATCATTACCTGGTAAATATCAAGTTACCGCATCAGTTGAAATTAATGCCGCACAAAATATTGTTTGGGCTCTTTTACAAGATTTTGCTAATGTCGAGTGGGCACCAGGCGTAAATAAGTCATATCATATAGGCCATGAGAAAAACGGGGTGGGCTCAGGACGCCACTGTGAACTTGATGGTTTTGGTGAGATTGATGAGTACATAACTCAGTGGCATGAAGGCATTGGCTTTGTCTATAACGTCTCTGCTTTAGGACCTTTACATCAAGCATTTAGTAGCTGGTGGTTGACATCAAAGCAAGGTAAAACAACGTTAACAGTCGTCTTTAGCTATAACATTAGATTTGGTCTTTTTGGAAAAATGATGCATAGCTTAATAATGAGACGTAAATTAGACAAATCATTGCCTTTAACACTAGAGGGCGTAAAGGTTGAGGTAAACAAGGAAAAACATCAGCTGTCTGCATTGACTGCAAATTTAGCGGGCTAAGCTCTTTTACGATATGAACCTTTCATAATTTGTTTTATGGAAGGATTTTTTATGTTATTCATTTGATTATTAGAGTGTGCAATTACTTTATTGATTTTTACTTATAGAGACATAATATTTAAGTGAAACCGTAATTAAATGGCTATGCTATTTTGTTTTGTAAATCTGTCTTGCAATAGGTTACTTAGTACCGTATGTTAACGATCGTTCAAAAATTAACCACAAGGGAATGTGGCGTGATGTAATCTCAAAGGGACTTAAAACCAAGTATTCTTTTTGTGTGGAGTTACTTTGAATACGCATCGATTAAGTTTTGCTAGAATTAATTTTATTTCAAATGATATTGCTGAAGTGATTGTTGATAACGACATTGAAGTAACCATTGAAATGATTGAAGAATTTGATGAATTTTTATCTTCTTACGAATATTCTTATTTGGGCATCCTTATTAATCGCATCCATTCATATTCTTATGCCTTTGAAGCAAAATTTTGTGTCTACTCTCATCATAAAATGAAAGCTATTGCTTTAGTTTATTACTCACCACAATGTCGTCAATGCACTCAAGAGATACTTGATTTACGTTTTATGGATGAACTCAATTTAAAAATGTTTGCGGGGATAGAATTAGGTTGGCAACAAGCTCTCAATTGGTTACAGCAAGAACTTTCTCTAAAGGGGGATTTTTGCTAAGGAAGATGACGGCGCTGTCATATTTATTGAATGAATGAATGAACATTTCTGCTGTGAAAATTCTCGATGTGAAATGTTTGATAAAAAAATGAAATGTGGAGAAAGGCAACTCAAGTTTTGAGTTGCCTTTCTATTATAGGGACAAGTAAAGGTTAAGAAAGTGTTGCTGCTTTCATCTCAGTTACAAATTGAGATAATTCTTTTAGCATTACTGTTGAGTTATCTAGATTATTCTCAATAATTTTTACTACTGCAGAGCCACTTATTGCACCCGCAGCACCTGCAGCCAAAGCGTCTTTAACTTGAATAGGAGTAGAAATACCAAAGCCAAGCACGGGAGGGGCAGCTTGGTACTCAGCTAACGTTTGAATTAATTGCTCAGCAGAAGTTGTTGTTGGTTCATTGTTTATTTCAGGAACATCGACACCGGTTACGCCAGCACGGCTTAATACATAAGTATAACCTTGAGTATATTTAGATACTGCTTTTAAGGTGTCGTCACTAGCATTAGGTGGAGCAATAAATATTGGCGCAATACCATGTTTTAATGCAGCGGCGCGAAATGGTTTACTTTCTCTGATCGGTAAGTCTGCGATTAAAACAGAATCAACACCCGCTGCAGCAACATCACGATAAAAATTATCTAAGCCACGAGCAAAAACTAAGTTGCCATAGAGTAATAAACCAATAGGAATATGTGGCGCATATTCACGTATTTCAGCGAGTAACTCGATGCAAATATTAGTATTTATTCCTGAGCGTAACGCTCGCAGAGCAGCCATTTGAATGGTAACACCGTCAGCACTAGGGTCTGAAAAGGGTATTCCTAGCTCTAATGCATCTGCACCAGCATCAATGAGTGTTTTTATTACCGCTAGAGATTGTTCTGCATTAGGGTCGCCAATAATAACAAAAGGAATGAATGCACCTGAATTTTGCTCTTTTAAAGTAGCGAATGATTTTGCATAGCGCTGTCCTAGTTGAGTATTTTCAACAGTGCTTTCTTTCTGCTCATTTAAATTTGTCATTATGCTTCTCCTCTGTGCTTAACCGGACTTACTTCAGCTGTTTCAGGGGAGATAATAGCATTGACGTGAGCGAGATCTTTATCGCCGCGACCTGATAAATTAACTAAAAAGACTGTTTTTTCAGTAACTTTTTCAGCCATTTTTAAGGCGTGAGCTAATGCATGAGAAGACTCTAATGCTGGAATTATCCCTTCATTTAATGCTAAAGATTGAAAGGCATCTAACGCTTCATCATCGTTAATTGGTACATATTGTGCTCGTCCTGTTTCCTTTAAAAATGCATGTTGCGGACCAACAGCGGGATAATCTAGACCTGCAGATACAGAATAGGACTCTTGAATTTGACCAAATTTGTCTTGCATGATGTAAGTATAGTTGCCATGTAACATGCCTTTAGTGCCCGCAACTAAAGTAGCACCATGTTGATTGGTATCAATGCCTTTACCACCGGCTTCAACACCAATGAGTTTAACGTTTTTTTCTTTAATAAAATCGTTGAATATACCAATGGCATTTGAACCACCACCGACAGAAGCAATAACATAATCAGGTAAACGACCTTCTTGTTTAAGTAATTGTACTTTAGCCTCTTCACCGATCATTTTTTGAAATTCACGCACGATAGTAGGGAATGGGTGAGGGCCTGCAGCTGTACCCAATAAATAATGGGCATTTTCATAATTTGCAGACCAGTCACGTAAAGCTTCATTAACCGCATCTTTTAAAGTGCCAGAGCCTGCGGTGACGGGAATGACTTCAGCGCCCATCAATTTCATACGAAAAACATTAGGTTGTTGACGCTGACAATCTACTGCGCCCATATAGACTTTACATTTTAAACCCAACAACGAGCAGGCAATGGCGGTGGCTACACCATGCTGACCTGCACCTGTTTCGGCAATGATTTCTGTCTTGCCCATTTTCTTAGCTAATAACGCTTGTCCTAAAACTTGGTTAGTTTTGTGCGCGCCGCCGTGTAATAAATCTTCACGTTTAAGATAAATTTTTGCCAATGGATTTTTGACAATATTACGACATAAAGTTAAAGGTGTAGGACGACCTGCATAGTTGGTTAATAAATCATTAAATTCAGTTAAGAAAGCTTGGTCAGTTTGTGACTCGATAAAAGCTTGTTCAAGTTGCTCTAAAGCTGGAACTAATAACTCACCAACAAACATACCGCCAAATTCACCAAAGTAGGCGGGTAATGTTTCTTTTACTTTATTTGTCTTTTTACCGTGTTCTGTTTTTTCAGAAAGAGTACTCATATTTGTTCCATATTAATTTTCTATATTTAGTAAAGGCGTATTTGCGTAAAAACGTTTGTCAGTTTTTCGCTACATTTTACGCCGGGGCTTGATTCAACTCCTGAGTTGAGATCTAAGCCAAATAAATCTTGAGCTGTTAACTGTGTAACAGCCTGCTGGATGTTTTCGCCATTAAGGCCTCCTGCTAAAAAGCAGGATGATAAATTTTGCTCACTTTTGGCTAACGTTTGCCAACCAAAAGTCTGACCACTACCTGCATTTTTTCCATCAAGTACATAATGAGCTGCTTTGACGGTAAAATCAGGCACTTCATTCTCAATCGCAATAGCTTTCCAAATCTGACAATGTTTGGCCTTTGTTTTTGCAAGTTTTTCTTGTAAATCGTCGATATAGGTTTGGTCTTCTTGGCCATGAAGTTGTATTGCCGATAAAGCTAATTCGTTGGCAAACTCAACAATCTCACATCTTTTATGATTAACAAAAACACCCACATAATTAAGTTGAGGAACTTGTGAGGTGATCGTTTTTGCTTGTTCTTTATTAATGTAGCGAGGAGATTTTTCGGCAAAAATAAGGCCGCCAAATTGCGCTCCTGCATCAGCTGCAGCTTGTGCATGTTCAACAGTAGTTAAGCCACAAACTTTGTTATGACCATAAATGAGTTTTCGACAAGCAAGGTCAATATCATCTTCAGCCATTACCGAACTACCCACTAAAAAACCATCTACGGCAGGTGCTAGTTCACGCACCTGCGCATTGGTATAAATACCTGATTCTGAAATTATAATACGGTCATCGGGTATCGAGGGTGCAAAATCAAAAGTACGAGATATATCTGTTGATAAGTCACGTAAATTACGGTTATTAATACCGATAAGTTTTGCGCCTAAATTAATTGCACGGTCACGCTCATCTTCCGTTGATATCTCCGTTAAAATCGCGAGATTATATTGCTCTGCGACTTGTGCTAGTTCTTTATATTCATCATCTGAGAGTACACTTAACATTAAAAGAATGGCATCGGCGCCATAATAACGTGCTAAATAAACTTGATAAGTATCGATAAAAAAATCTTTGTTGAGCACTGGACAGCTAACCATATCGGTGACTATTTTTAAATATTCAAAGGTACCTTGAAAATACTTTTCGTCGGTTAATACAGAAATTGCCACTGCGTATTTATCATAGATTTTGCATATGGCTTTAACATCAAAATCAGCACGAATAAGACCTTTTGATGGTGAAGCCTTTTTACATTCTAAAATAAAGCCCGCATAAGGTTTATTTTTAGTGCGTGTTAGTGCCACATACATGTCTTTTTTTGACGGAGTGAGTTGATTAATAAAGCTGGATAACGGAAAGCTGTCTTTGAGTTCGTCAACAATAAGTCGTTTATCAGCAACGATTTTTTCAAGAATATTTGGTTGGCTTTGGGCTGACATTATTGTTTACTCTCGCTAGCTTTATTTATTTCATTGTGTTCATAAGAGGTGCTATTTGAAATGGCAACCATCGCTTCTAAGGTGTTTAGTCCTTTACCTGATGCCAAAATCTCACTAGCAATTGCCGCCGCACTTTTTAAATTATCTGCTTTGTTGTGTAAATAAAGTAGGGCAGCACAGTTAATGATCACCGCTGCATTGTGTGCTGGTTGACCGTTACCCGATAATATCGCTTTAATAATATCGGCATTGTCTGCTGGTGTGCCGCCTTTAATCTCTTCTAAGGTAAAACGCTCTAAACCAAAATCTTCTGGAGTAATTGTTTTTGATGTTAACTGCTCATCAACTATGTCAATGATTTGAGTTTCGCCATGTAAGGCAATTTCATCTAAGCCACTACCATGTACTACCCAGCCACGTTTGACACCAGTCAGTACTAAACTTTTTGCCATCACTTCAAGTAACTCTGGTGTATAAACCCCTAACAACATGGTTTTAGGATGTGAAGGGTTAACTAAAGGGCCGAGAATATTAAATAGTGTACGTATGCCCATCGCTTTGCGCACAGGACCTGCGTATTTAAAACCTGGATGGTAAGCGGGTGCATATAAAAAACACAAATTTGTTTCAGCTAAACACTGACTAGCAGTTTCGGGCGACATCATTAAATTCACGCCAAACGCTTCTAATAAATCGGCAGAGCCAGACATACTAGAAACACTGCGGTTACCATGTTTTGCCATTTTTAAACCACACGCGGCAGCTAAAATTGCTGCAGTGGTTGAAATGTTAATGGTATTTGCCCCATCACCACCGGTACCTACACAATCAGCAACTTCCGTTGGTTGTTGTGGAAATGGTGTTGCACAATAACGTACCGCTACTGCTGCTCCCGCAATTTCTGCTGATGTTTCACCCTTTACCTTTAAGGCAGTTAATACCGACGCTAATAATTCAGGAGCAACTTCACCATTAAATGTTTGAGAAAAAAAAGCCTGTGCTTGCTCTTGGTTAAGTGATTGACCATCAACCAATTGTTGTAAGATTTTACTCATCAGAATTTCCTTGTTTTCGGCTGACATTAATACTAGGGTCACTGTTTTTCAAAGATAGTAAGCTATTAATACTCTGGGCCAATAACGTGCTGCCATAAGTGGTTAATATCGACTCAGGATGAAATTGAAAACCTAATATTTTATCTTGATGATGTTCAATCGCCATAGGTAGTGTTATTCCATCGCTAGTTTCAAAAGAAGCAATGATATCAAGTTGAGTTGGCATTGTTGTGGCGACTAATGAATGATAACGAGCATCGGGTAATGGATTGTTAATATTAGCAAAGGCACCTTTAGCGTTGTGCTCAATAATTGAAGATTTACCATGAACAATTTCAGGAGCGCGACCGATAGTACCGCCATAATGTTGGATCAATGCTTGATGGCCTAAACAAATGCCTAAAATTGGGTATGTACCAACAGTTTTCTTAATTAGTTCCATTAAACAACCGGCTTTAGAAGGTTCGCCGGGACCGGGTGATAAAACCAGTAAAATATCTTCGCCAGTCTTTTCTTGGTGAGTGGTTATTTGTTTAATGATAAAATCAGCGCTTAAGGTATTGCGGTAAATCGTTGGCTCAAAGCCTAAACATTGAAATTCGTCAACAAGGTTATAGGTAAATGAGTCTAGATTATCAAGCATGAATATCTTGGTAGCTATTTTTGATTGCATTTTCTTTGGTGAGTGTAGTGATGACATTAACCAAGTTCCTTTTGCATTTTTGCTGAGGTTATTATCGCGTTAATGACTGCTTGAGCTTTTTGCCGAGTTTCATTCGCTTCCGACTGAGGATTAGAGTCAAATACCACACCAGCGCCCGCTTGAATTTGAGCAATACCATCTTTAACAAATGCAGAGCGAATAACGATACAGGTATCCATTTCACCCGTGCCAGTAATATAACCAACAGCGCCGCCATAACTACCACGGCGTTTTCCTTCAACTTGCCTAATAAGTTCAGTCGCTTTTACTTTAGGTGCGCCAGATAAAGTGCCCATATTCATACAAGCTTGATAAGCATGTAAAGCATCTAATTCTTCATCTAAAGTGCCACAAACACGTGATACTAAATGCATGACATGTGAATAGCGGTCAACTTTGAGCAAATCGGCAACATGTCGAGTACCCGGTTGGCTTACCCGTGCAATATCATTGCGCGCTAAATCAACCAGCATGATATGTTCAGCAAGTTCTTTTTTATCTTGGCGTAATTCCAATTCAATACGGCTATCTAGATCAAGTGAGAATTTACCATCCGAGGTGTAACCACGAGGACGAGTACCTGCAATAGGATAAATTTCAACTTGACGTTTACCTTGTGGGGAGTCTTGTTGATATTTTATTGCAGACTCAGGTGAAGCACCAAACATGCAAAAATCACTATCTTGCAAATAAAACATGTAGGGACTTGGGTTACTCATTTTTAATGCTTGGTAGGCATTAATGGTATTAATACAAGGCAAACTAAACGTACGCGAAGGTACTACTTGAAAGATATCGCCGGCACGAATATTCTCTTTGAGCTGCTCAACGGTTTGACAAAACTGTTGGTCACTAATATCCATTGTTACAACAGGAGGATTCACTGTTTCGTTAATTGTACTCGGTAAAGCCTCAATTTTTTTAGTCAATTGCTGTTTAATATCAGATAAACGACGACTAATTTCGAAATAACATTTCTGTTGTTCTTTACCTGAAAAAACGTTACCGATAATTTCCGTAGAACGTTTTTCATGGTCAATAACCACAAGCGTTTCAGCGAGGTAATAAACAAAATCAGGGCAAGTATTTTCACCTTCATGTACATCGGGAAGTTTTTCGATCATCGACATCATATCAAAAGCAAAAGCACCGCCTAAAAATACCGCGAGTGGATGATGATTAATATTCTTTAATTGATTAAACAATCGTAAAGCTTGAAACGGGTTGGTGGCGAGTAAACGTGTTCTTTCATCTAAATTTTCAGCAACCTCGTTAAAGGTTGCTAATAAAATATTGTTTTTTAGTGTCAGGGTCACATCATTCTTTATATGGCTTAATTCAAGTTGTTGTTTGGCAAATTCAATTGCAGCATTGCCATTAAGAGTTAATGGCGTAAAAGATACTTGCTGGCCATGACAAACTACCTTTACGGCGGCATCAACCAATAACAAGCTTTTAAGTTGATGCTTTTTATCAATTTCAGCAGACTCGAGTAATAAGGTATGTTTTTTTTCTGCACATAAAACACCATAAACAGCTAATGGATCTACTTGATAACGAGCGCTGCCTGATAATGTATTGACGGCGCCTACCGTTGTATTGACAGCGCCGTTAATTAAATTACTCATAGGTATTTACCTGCGGCGGCGACAAAAGGTTTTATATCTGCCATTAACTGAGAAAAGTCGTCAGCGTTTAAGGCTTGATGACCATCAGATAATGCTTCTTTAGGGTTTAAATGAGCTTCAACAATAATACCATCAGCACCTACCGCAACAGCGGCACGTGAAAGAGGATTAATTAAAGATCTAACGCCGGTGCCGTGTGAAGGGTCTACAAAAACGGGTAAATGTGATTTTTCTTTTAAATAAGCAACCGCGTTTAAGTCTAAGGTGTTTCGAGTAGCTGTTTCGAAAGTCCTGATACCACGTTCACATAAAATAACATTGGGGTTGCCAGCATTGATAATATATTCGGCTGCGAGTAACAGCTCTTCAAGAGTAGCGCTCATGCCGCGCTTTAATAATACCGCTTTATCTTGTTTGCCAACCGCTTCTAATAAACGGTAATTTTGCATATTGCGCGCGCCAATTTGGTAACAATCAATATAGTCATACATTAGCTCGGCATCTGCGGGGTCGATAATTTCAGATACTACCGGTAGCTGATATTTATCTTTCGCCGCTTTTAATAGTTTTAAACCTTCAAGACCTAAACCTTGGAAGCTATAAGGGCTGGTTCTCGGTTTAAAGGCGCCACCGCGAAGTAGCGGTACACCTTGTGTTTTGATCATCTCACTTACGCCAAATAACTGCGCTTCACTTTCTACTGAACAAGGTCCTGCGATAACGGTGAATTTACCACCTCCGACATTAATGCCACCAATTGGCACAATAGAATCATGAGCTTGTAGCTCTCTACTGACTAATTTATAAGGGCTTAATATGGGTTTGATTTCATCTACCATCGGGTAGCTGTCTAAATGGAGTTGACGTAATATACGTTCATCGCCTAATGCACCTAATACAGTACGTTCAATGCCAGGCATATAAAGTGGTTTTAATCCGAGGCTCGATATTTTATCGAGTATTTCGTTAGCGTCTTGTTCTGTTGCTTGTGGTTTTAATATGATGATCATGCTTATTTCCTTGTAATTATTTTATACTCAAAACAACTATTAGCTAATTAATATCTTGTGTTAGGCACTATTTAACGCAATATTTACATTAATGCCTGAATTTATACGCACTATTAACTAGGTGAATTGTTGGGAGTAAAACTCGTCAACCTGCGTAAATTGGCTGAAGCCACCAAATAAACCAACTTTTAACTCTTGTTCTTATCATTTTGTTCTCTATTTTAATTTTCTATTTTTAAATCGTATAAAAAGAAAAACCCGCTATAAAAGCGGGTTTTTGGAATTTTTTATGTACTAGCATTAAGCACAAACAATCATCACAACCCACTTATGTAGAGTTATGCCACCACCAAATCATTGAATTAGTTTGTTTTGCTTGTTTCATTTTTGTGTTTACCACAGTAAAATTAGAATGCTTAATAAAATCCTCTATAGAAGAACTCATAATGGATGTTATGTCAACCATAGAAATACATAGATTTAACAATTTGCGAATTGATTTACACAGTCATACAAAATTTTCTGATGGTGGCTTAACGCCGCAAGAGTTGATAGGGAGGGCAGTGACCTTTCAACTTGATGTATTAGCCATTACCGATCACGATACTGTCTCTGCATTAGATAGTGCAAATGAATATATCAGTACCAATAATATTTCTTTAGAACTTATCAATGGTATTGAAATATCTACCGCATGGCATGGTTTTGAAATTCATATTGTCGGTTTAAATATCGACAGAAACAATCGTCAGTTATTAGAATTAATAAAAACGCAACAGTTAGCAAGAGAAGAACGTGCTACGGCAATGGGTGAAAAGCTTACTAAATGTGGTTTTGAAGGGGTATATGAACAAGCAAAATTGTTAGCGGGTGTTGGTTCTATTACTCGAGCACATTTTGCGAAAGTTCTCTTTCAGCAAGGTAAAATATCGAACTTACAAGCCGCTTTTGACAAATATATAGGTAAAGGTAAAAGAGCCTTTGTAAAACCTAATTGGTGTAGTGTGGGTGACGCTATAGCGGCTATTCATCATGCTGGCGGCAGTGCAGTAATTGCACACCCTGTTCGTTATGATATGTCGACTAAATGGTTACGACGGTTAGTGGTACATTTTAAAGAAGAACAAGGTGATGGTTTAGAGATTGTTTTGCCGCAAATGAGTAACGAACAACGAAAATTAATGCTAAGCTTTTGTTTAGAATATGATTTACAAGCATCGATGGGCTCAGACTTTCATTACCCAAGTAAATGGAGCGATTTAGGTCGTAATTTACGTATGCCAGAACAAGCAAACCCTATTTGGTCACTTTGGTAATGTAGGTCGGTACCAGTGTAGCGAGGCTCGACAAAGTTAAGGCACAAGTTAATTAGAAAACTGAAACAACAAATGCACTCTCGCAGAAGTTAAGCCCACAAGACTGATACGATAAACGAACTAATTTTAGGAATTCATCATGAGTCAATTTTTTTACGTACACCCAGACAATCCTCAAGGGCGTTTAATGAAGCAAGCTGCAGCATTGCTTCATCAAGGTGGTGTTATCGTTTACCCAACCGATTCGGGTTATGCCTTGGGGTGTCATATTGGTGACAAAAAGGCTTTAGAGCGTATCTGCCAAATTAGAGATATTGATAAAAATCATAATTTTACTTTGGTTTGCCGAGACTTATCAGAGCTTTCTGAATATACACGGGTTGATAATAGTGCTTTTCGTTTATTAAAAAATAATACACCGGGGCCATATACCTTCATTTTTAAAGGCTCTAAAGAAGTCCCTAAACGTTTACTTAATCCAAAAAAGAAAACCATAGGTATTCGCGTGCCTGATAACAATATTGCACAAGCATTGCTGACTGAATTACAAGAGCCAATCATGTCGACAACATTGATCATGCCTGGTGAAAGCACCGCAGAATATGATCCTGAGCACATTCGCGATATTTTGGAGCATCAAGTTGACCTAATCATTAATGGTGGTCATTTAGGTGAACATCCAACGACGGTCATTGATTTTTCTGAAGGTGATGCAAAAATTCTAAGAGTAGGTGAGGGCGATCCCAGTCCATTTGAATAACAACATTTAGCAAAATAATGACTATATTAATGGATTCAAAAATTAAGCAACAAAGTCAGCAAGGTGAAATGCAGCAACAAGTGCTGCCCTTTGCGTTGATCCGCGGTAAGGCATTTGTTGAAAAACCACATGACTTATTTATTCCTCCCGATGCTTTAGAAATCATTCTTGAGTCTTTTGAAGGGCCTCTTGATCTATTACTTTATCTGATCAGAAAACAAAAATTTGATATTTTAGACTTACCCATTGCACCAATCACAAAACAGTACATGGAGTATGTTGATTTAATGAAAAACATTAAACTCGAACTTGCTGCCGAATATCTAGTGATGGCGGCGATACTTGCCGAAATTAAATCTCGTTTATTATTGCCTAAACAAGTGGTTGAAGATGTAGAAGTTGACCCTAGAGCTGAGCTAGTACGCCGTTTACAAGAATATGAAATCACTAAACATGCCGCCGAAGAACTTGATAAATTACCTAGACTAGAGCGCGATGTTCATATTGCTGATGCGGCATTAGCGAATGATTTTCAATTTCGCACCCTTGATGCTGAGGTTGGTTTAGACGAATTAATGGGCGCCTTACAGGATGTGATGAAACGGACAAAAGCGTTAGAACATCATCATATTCAAAGAGAAGCGCTTTCAACCCGCGAGCGTATGGCTTATGTATTAAGCCAATTAAAACAAACATCCCCAAAAGAACCTTTTATTGAATTTAGCCAATTATTTC
>JABSOX010000092.1 GCA_013215655.1 Colwellia sp. | reverse complement strand
TAGTTAACACTAAACACTAAAAAAGGTAGCGCAAGCGGCCTTTTTTGTGTCTAGAATTCGAGAAGGATACGAGTACAAGTGTTGTATCTTCTTTTATCTTTAAAGAAGCATGCGCTAATCGTCTATATTTTAGTTAACACTAAACACTAAAAAAGGTAGCGCAAGCGGCCTTTTTTGTGTCTAGAATTCGAGAAGGATACGAGTACAGGTGTTGTATCTGCTTTTACCTTTAAAGAAGCATGGACTAATAGTCTATATTTTAGTTAACACTAAACACTAAAAAAGGTCGCGCAAGCGGCCTTTTTGATGTCAGTCTAAAAAAAACGGTTAGAGTAGTCCACTTCTAAGCCAAAAAGGCTTGTCTCTAAACCAAAGGGTGATAATCCATTTATCTCCACTTACTAGTTCAACACCCCTATGTAAACTCTCAGTAAGCCTATTTTGGTTGTCTGCTGTATTGTCAAAAGCTAACACTCTTCCTTTTTTTGGCGTTACAGAAAATGATGGTTGTTTAAACTCGGTATTTCCGCCTTCATAACTATCATTAAGATAAAAAATGGCGGTTTTAACTCGTTGACCGAATTGGTCAATTTGTTGTTGTATGACTGGGGTATGGGCATAAATGTGATCATAATGCCATTTATAATATTGACCAGGTTTATAGCGTAAAATAACGGGAGGCTCTGCAAATTGAATGGGCATCTTCGCTGAAACAGACATGATTCGTTCTATAATTGCGAGTTCTAATAAGTTATTAGGTAAGGGCGTTGGGTAGTGGCTATTGTTTCGAATAGATTCATCTTTACTCGATCGGCCTTGATCGCCAAATAAAGTAACATCTTGTAACTTTGGCAAAGTTGCAGAGATAACCTTGTCTAAAATTATTTTTTCAATATTAAAGTCGGTAAGGGTAATAAATTGACTTAACTGTTGCGTTGCATTTTGTTGTTTATGATCCCAAGTCAGTTTTTGCAATAGACCCTGTATTCGAGTTATTGAAACATCTGAGATAATCGATTGCACTTTCTCAAGTGCATCATCAAATATTAAAGAATTACTATTATTATCGGGGAAAATGTTATCAAGATATCCTTCAAGCGTGGGCAGTAATGCCAATTGCCATTTGTCGGCAAAAGCGAGCGCTAAGGCAAGTTCAAAGGATGTACATTGACTTCTGATAACATGCACCAGCCATTGATTACAAAAACTAGCATCCTTTCTGGCCAGTTTTATTACTTTATCGGGATCTAAGCGTCCAAAATGTTTGTCTTCTAGCAAGTGTAAAAGCGACATTTATCTATTTATCTTCATTAGTGGTTAATTTTGTTGAGCACAGTATACATACAAGATGTGACAATGGTAGCTAGTGATGAATGATAGCTAAGAGGGAAGGGCTTTCAATAGATCTTACTATAAATTAACCACGATAACGCTTTATCAGTAAATAGTCCTTGAGTAAAATGCTCTGCTGAGTATAATAGCGCCTCACTTCTAGAGTCTCTCTTAATTCCAAACAAACTAAGATTCACTCGGTAAGTGCAGCTATTGAATTGTAAATTTAAGTGCTGAAGTAAAATAGGGGTGTAGTTCCAATTGGTAGAACAGCGGTCTCCAAAACCGACGGTTGGGAGTTCGAATCTCTCCACCCCTGCCATATTTATAACGTTTTTATTAATGTTCTCATTAATTATACGTTGAAGTAAAATCTCATGAAAATGAGGTTATTTTGTCTTTAAGTAGACGAGTAATTACAGGTCAGAATTATGAACGCAAGTACAGAAAGCCAGCCAAGCGGTTCTCTAGATTTTTTGAAATGGAGTGTAGTTCTTCTATTATTAGCCGGCGCCGTTGCGGGTAATTATATTTATGGAGAGCAATCAGTTCTTATAAGAGCAGTAGCGGTTGTTGTTGCTATCGCCATCGCAGGTATTGTTGCTATGCAGACGGAAAAAGGTCGCACAGCAGTAACATTTGCAAAAGAATCTAAAACTGAAATTAGAAAAGTTGTTTGGCCTACTCGCCAAGAAGCAGTGCAAACTACAGGTATTGTACTTGTTGCAACCGTGATCATGTCGATCTTAATGTGGGGATTAGACTCAGTTCTATTCTGGCTTGTTGGCTTTGTTACCGGTTTACAGGTGTAATTATGACTGAAGAAATATTAAATGAAGACGACAATCAAGAAGAAGCTCCAGTAGTAAATACTAATCCTAAATTAAGGTGGTATGTGGTACAGGCGTTTTCTGGCTATGAAGCTCGTGTTCAAAAAACATTAGTTGAACATATTGAAATTAATGGCCTACAAGAAAAGTTTGGTCAGATTTTAGTGCCAACAGAAGAAGTTGTAGAAATGCGTGCGGGTCAAAAGCGCAAAAGCTCACGTAAATTCTTCCCTGGTTATGTCCTTGTACAAATGGAAATGGATGTAGACGCTTGGCATTTAGTTAAAAGTGTTCCTCGTGTACTGGGTTTTATTGGAGGCACTAAAGAGCGTCCGGCTCCTATTTCTCAAAAAGAAGCGGATCGTATATTACAAAGACTAGAAGATACTGATAAGCCGAAACCTAAAACATTATTTGAACCAGGTGAAGTTGTTCGTGTTGTTGATGGACCATTTGCTGATTTTAATGGTGTTGTTGAAGAGCTTGATTACGAGAAAAACCGTATTAAAGTATCGGTATTAATATTTGGTCGTTCAACACCAGTTGACCTAGAATTTGGTCAGGTAGAGAAAGGCTAATACAGTAACAACAAAGTATTAAAATATTTAAAGGCTAAATTTATTTAGCCTTTTTTATTGAATTAAAAAAATAACTTGAATCGGTAGTGTTGATTAATATATAATCCGCTGCCGATTTTTTTTGAATATGACTTAAATATTTGAAAAAAATTGAATTTTGTAAAAACGGGGAGCATAAATCTTTCTATTATTAGAAAGGAAATGCGTTAGCACCCATATATAAGGTAGATAAACATGGCTAAGAAAGTCACAGCTTTAATCAAGCTACAAGTTGCTGCTGGTGCAGCAAACCCGTCACCACCAGTTGGTCCTGCATTAGGTCAACATGGTGTGAACATCATGGAATTTTGTAAAGCGTTTAACGCAAAAACAGATTCTCTAGAAAAAGGCGCTCCAGTTCCAGTAGTTATTACTGTATACAACGATCGTTCTTTTACTTTCGAAACAAAAACACCACCTGCTTCTTACTTATTGAAAAAAGCAGCTGGAATCAAAAGCGGCTCTGGTCGTCCTAACACTGAAAAAGTGGGTACTGTAACTACAGCTCAACTTGAAGAAATTGTTAAGATGAAAGAACCTGATCTTACTGCTGGTTCTATGGAAGCTGCAGTGCGTACCATTGCGGGTTCTGCTCGTTCAATGGGTTTAGTGGTAGAGGACTAATCAATGACTAAATTATCTAAACGCGCTCGTCTTATCCGTGAAAAAGTAGACGTATTAAAAGAATATGACATCAGTGAAGCTATTACATTATTAAAAGAATTAGCAACTGCTAAATTCCGTGAAAGTGTTGATGTTGCTATTAATCTTGGCATTGATGCTAAAAAATCAGATCAAAATGTACGTGGCGCCGCTGTATTACCAAATGGTACAGGTCGTGATGTACGTGTTGCTGTATTTACACAGGGCGAAAATGCTGAAAAAGCGAAAGCAGCTGGTGCTGACATCGTAGGTATGGAAGATTTAGCTGAATTAGTTAAAAAAGGCGAAATGAACTTTGATGTTGTAATCGCTTCTCCAGACGCTATGCGTGTTGTTGGTCAACTAGGTCAGATCTTAGGCCCTCGTGGTTTAATGCCTAACCCTAAAGTTGGTACTGTAACGCCAGACGTTGTAACCGCTATTAACAATGCAAAGTCGGGTCAAATTCGCTACCGCAATGATAAAAACGGTATCATCCATACTACTATTGGTAAGGCTGATTTCGACGACGCTAAATTACAAGAAAACCTTGAGTTTTTACTGGAAGCTTTGAAAAAAGCTAAACCAGCAAATGCTAAAGGACAGTATATTAAGAAGATTTCTGTTTCAACAACTATGGGTGCCGGTGTTACCGTTAACCAAGCAAGTTTAACAGATTAATTCTGAGTAAAGTTTAATGCTTTACTCCGGCGAATTTATGAACTATAATTTTGCCCCTTAAATTTTGGTAGGTGTTGTTTCGTTCTTTGTTTTAAAACAGTGAAAGAAACAACCCCGTCAAAGACCGTAGGAGCAGGTTTAAAATTAAATATCTAAGATATTTAATGAAAGCCTGCTTAATATTTCCTACGTAGATGGTGATTACCCAGTATTTCCTTAATTCTGGTCCTCGCCGTAACGGCCTAAGTTAACTTTTGTTAATTTAGGGATAGTAAATGCCGGTATTTTTTACCGGTTTGAACCAGGAGTTAAAGCCCATGGCTATTAATCTTGATGACAAAAAAGCAATTGTTGCTGAAGTTATCGAAGCTGCTAGTGGCGCTCAATCAGCTGTTGTTGCGGATGCCCGCGGTGTAACAGTTGAAGCAATTACAATTTTGCGCAAACAAGCTCGTGAAAACGGTGTATGGATGAAGGTTGTCCGTAACACGTTAGCACGTCGCGCATTAGAAGGAACTCCCTTTGAGAGTGTTAATAGCACTTTAATTGGACCTTCATTAATTGCATTCTCAAACGAGCATCCAGGTGCAGCAGCGCGTTTATTCACAGACTTCGCTAAAACTAACGAAGCATTTGAATTAAAAGCGGCAGCATTTGAAGGTGAATCAGTAGACGTAAATATGTTAGCTAAGCTACCAACTTACGACGAAGCAATTGCCCGTTTAATGAGTGTTATGAAAGAAGCATCTGCAGGCAAACTTTGCCGCACGATTGCTGCAGTACGCGAACAGAAAGAGCAAGAAGCTGCATAATTTTAATTTTGCTTAATTATTTAAGTAATCTCAAAGCACTTTTTGTATTTATAGTTATTTATAACAGTCCCTTTTATTTGAAAAAAGGCTGTTAATTGAAACAGGAAATTTATAATGTCTATTTCTAAAGACGATATCCTAAATGCTATTGCTGACATGTCAGTAATGGATGTAGTTGAACTAGTAGAAGCAATGGAAGAGAAGTTTGGCGTATCTGCCTCTGCTGCTGTTGCTGTTGGCGGCGGTGACGCTGGTGGCGCTGCTGAAGAACAAACTGAATTTGATGTAGTGATGATTAGCTTCGGTGAGAAGAAAGTTGCAGTAATCAAAGCAGTTCGTGCCGCTACAGGTCTTGGCCTAAAAGAAGCTAAAACTATGGTTGAAGCTCTTGGCGCAGTTAAAGAAGGCGTTGAAAAAGCTGAAGCAGAAGAGCTTAAGAAAATTCTTGAAGAAGCAGGTGCTTCTGTTGAGATCAAATAATCTGTTATTAAACAGATTATTTGCCTGAAAAGGCAATGGCTGGTGATTTAAACGTCACCGGCCTTTTTGCGCTAAAAAATTGTTTTTTTAAGCAACAAAATAGTGCATTAATTGATATCTAGACGTAGATGTCACTGCAATACTCTGCCGAATACTTTAAGTATTTTCGGCAGAATTGGCCATAACCAGCAAGCTGAGGAACCCCATGGCTTACTCTTACTTTGAGAAAAAGCGAATTAGAAAGGACTTTGGTAAAAGCATACAGGTAATGGATTATCCATTCCTGTTGAATATCCAATTAGAATCTTTCCGCAAGTTTATTGATACTGATCCAACAGGTGAAACAGGCCTTGAAGCTGCGTTTCGTTCTATTTTTCCAATTAAAGCGTATTCTGGATATTCAGAATTACAATACGTAAGTTACCGTTTAGGCGAGCCGTTATTTGACGTTAAAGAATGTCAAATCCGCGGAGTAACTTATTCAGCACCATTACGCGTTAAATTGCGTTTGGTTGTTTATGATAGAGAAGCACCTGCTGGTACTGTAAAGGATATCAAAGAGCAAGAAGTGTACATGGGCGAAATCCCATTGATGACTGACAATGGTACATTTGTCATCAACGGTACTGAGCGTGTTATTGTATCGCAATTGCACCGTTCTCCTGGCGTGTTTTTTGATCATGATAAAGGTAAAACACATTCATCAGGAAAAGTGCTATATAACGCACGTGTAATTCCTTATCGTGGTTCTTGGTTGGATTTTGAATTCGATCCAAAAGATAATTTATTTGTTCGTATTGACCGTCGTCGCAAATTACCTGCGTCGATCATGCTACGAGCATTAGAGTACAGCACTGAAGAAATATTAGACATTTTCTACGATACAACATCGTATGAAATTAAAGGTGATAAGCTGATCATGGATCTTATCCCTGAGCGCTTACGTGGTGAAACCGCGACATTTGATATCACTATAGCAAAAGATGAAGTTTTAGTTGAGCAAGGGCGTCGTATAACTGCACGCCATATTCGTGCTATGACTAAAGCGAAAATGAAGAAATTAGAAGTACCTGCAGAATACATCGTTGGTAAAGTACTTTCTAAAGCGTATGTTGATGAATCAACGGGTGAAGTGATTGCGGAAGCAAATGCTGAACTAACACTAGAACTTTTGGCTGAATTAAGCCAAGCAGGTCATAAAGTACTTTCTACTTTATATATGAACGAATTTGATGTCGGTTCATATATGTCAGATACATTACGTGTCGACAACTCAACCAATCGCTTAGAAGCATTAGTTGAAATTTATCGAATGATGCGTCCTGGTGAGCCACCAACTAAAGATGCTGCTGACACCTTATTTAAGAACCTATTCTTCGCGTTAGAGCGTTATGACCTATCAACGGTTGGTCGTATGAAGTTCAACCGTCGTGTTGGCAACGCTGATGAAGTGGGTACGGGTATATTATCAAAAGAAGATATCGTTTCAGTAATGAAAACCTTAATTGCCATCCGTGATGGTAAAGGTGAAGTTGATGATATCGATCACTTAGGTAACCGTCGTATTCGCTCAGTGGGCGAAATGGCAGAAAACCAATTTCGTGTGGGTTTAGTTCGTGTTGAACGTGCTGTTCGCGAACGTTTAAGTCTTGGTGACTTGGATGCGATCATGCCACAAGATTTAATTAACGCTAAGCCTATTTCGGCTGCCGTTAAAGAATTCTTTGGTTCTTCACAACTTTCACAATTTATGGATCAGAACAATCCGTTGTCTGAAGTTACCCATAAACGTCGTATTTCAGCGTTAGGCCCTGGTGGTTTAACACGTGAACGCGCTGGTTTTGAAGTTCGAGATGTACATCCTACCCATTACGGCCGTGTATGTCCTATCGAAACGCCAGAGGGACCAAACATCGGTTTGATCAACTCGCTTTCATGTTACGCACGTACCAATGATTTTGGTTTCTTAGAAACACCATATCGTAAAATTATTGATGGCTTAGTTACTGATGAAATACAGTATCTTTCAGCTATTGAGGAAGGTAACTTCGTTATTGCACAAACTACAGCGGAAGTTGATAGTAAAGGCAAGTTAGTTGACGGTTTAGTTCAATGTCGTCATAAAAACGAATTTACCTTGATGTCGGCCAATACTGTTCAATTTATGGATGTTTCGCCACAACAGATTATTTCTGTTGCAGCAAGCCTAATTCCATTCCTTGAACATGATGATGCCAACAGAGCCTTGATGGGGTCAAACATGCAACGCCAAGCTGTACCTACACTAAAAGTGGATAAACCACTTGTTGGTACCGGTATGGAAAAAATAGTTGCTGTTGACTCGGGAGTTACCGCTGTTGCAAAACGTGGTGGTGTGGTCACTTATGTAGATGCTTCACGTATCGTAGTGAAAGTTAATGAAGATGAAATGCATGCTGGTGAAGCCGGTATTGATATTTATAACTTAACTAAATATACCCGTTCAAATCAAAATACATGTATCAACCAACGCCCAGTGTGTCGTATGGGTGAACCTGTAACACGCGGTGATGTATTAGCAGATGGTCCATCAACTGATATGGGTGAATTGGCGCTTGGTCAAAACATGCGTATCGCTTTCATGCCTTGGAATGGTTACAACTTCGAAGATTCAATGCTATTTTCTGAGCGAGTGGCAATCGATGATAGATTTACTACTGTACATATCCAAGAGTTAACCTGTATTGCACGTGATACCAAATTGGGCAGCGAAGAAATTACTGCTGATATTCCAAACGTTGGTGAATCAGCACTTTCAAAACTTGATGAAGCGGGTGTTGTTTATATTGGCGCTGAAGTAAACGGCGGCGATATTTTAGCAGGTAAAGTAACACCTAAAGGTGAAACTCAACTTACCCCAGAAGAAAAACTACTCCGTGCAATTTTTGGTGAAAAAGCAGCTGACGTTAAAGACAGTTCTTTACGTGTACCAAATTCAGTTTCAGGTACGATTATCGATGTTCAAATCTTCACTCGTGATGGTGTAGAAAAAGATAAACGTGCAGTTGAAATTGAAGAAATGCAATTGAAAGAAGTTAAGAAAGATCTTGGCGATGAATTCAGCATTTTAGAAGATGGTATTTATGCTCGTACGAAGAAACTATTATTGTCTGCTGGCTTAAATGAAGCTGACTTAAATGGTATGTCTCGCGCAAATTGGTTAATGCAAAACTTGTCTGATGAAGGTCAACAAACAGAGCTTGAACAAATTGCTGAGCAGTACGACAACATTAAAGCTGACTTTGATAAAAAATATGAAGTTAAGCGTCGTAAAATCACTCAAGGTGATGACTTAGCGCCAGGTGTACTTAAAATAATTAAGGTATACTTAGCGGTTAAACGTCGTATCCAACCGGGTGATAAAATGGCCGGTCGTCATGGTAACAAAGGTGTTATTTCAAACGTAGTACCTGTTGAAGATATGCCATACGATGAGTTTGGTGTGCCAGTTGATATCGTCTTGAATCCACTAGGTGTTCCGTCTCGTATGAACATCGGTCAGATCTTAGAAACTCATTTAGGTATGGCTTGTCGCGGTGTTGGTGAAAAAATCAACCGTATGCTAGAAGCGCAACAAGAAATGCATAAACTTCGTAACTTCATTCAAGAAGTTTACAACGTGGGTAAATCTCGCCAAGAAGTGGATATTGCTAGTTTCTCTGACGACGAAGTGATGCGTTTAGCCGATAACTTACGTGCTGGTCTACCTATTGCAACACCTGCATTTGATGGTGCTGCTGAGAAAGATATCAAAGCGCTATTCAAATTGGCTGATATGCCTGAAAGTGGACAATTCTGGTTAACAGATGGTCGTACGGGTCGTAAATTTGAACGCCCTGTAACTGTTGGTTACATGTATATGTTAAAACTGAATCACTTGGTTGATGACAAAATGCATGCACGTTCAACGGGTTCATATAGCTTAGTTACTCAGCAACCATTAGGCGGTAAAGCGCAATTTGGTGGTCAACGTTTCGGTGAGATGGAAGTATGGGCATTAGAAGCATACGGTGCTGCTTATACCCTACAAGAAATGCTTACGGTGAAATCAGATGACGTCGCTGGTCGTACTAAGATGTATAAAAACTTAGTTGACGGTGATCATAAAATGGATCCAGGCATCCCTGAATCATTCAATGTACTATTGAAAGAAATCCGCTCATTAGGTATTAATATTGAGTTGGATCAGGACTAGGCAAAAGCCTAAGCTGCATTACTGTTTCTTACAACGTATTTGTAGGAATCAGGACATGGAGAGAACAGATTAATTTGTTCTCTCCCGTATTTAACTCCGACAGGAGAAGAGTGTGAAAGATTTACTTAAGTTTCTTAAGCAACAAAATCAAACAGAAGAGTTCGATGGTATTCGTATCGGACTAGCATCACCAGACATGATCCGTTCATGGTCTTTTGGTGAAGTTAAAAAGCCAGAAACGATTAATTATCGTACGTTCAAACCTGAGCGTGATGGCCTATTTTGTGCGCGTATTTTTGGTCCAGTAAAAGATTACGAATGTCTTTGTGGAAAATACAAGCGTTTAAAACATCGTGGTGTTATTTGTGAAAAATGTGGCGTTGAAGTTACATTAACCAAAGTTCGTCGTGACCGTATGGGACATATCGAATTAGCTAGCCCTGTTGCACATATCTGGTTCTTAAAATCATTACCATCGCGTATTGGTTTATTACTTGATATGACATTGCGTGATATTGAACGTGTACTTTACTTTGAATCATATGTTGTTACCGAACCAGGCATGACAACATTAGAGAAAAGTCAAATTCTAACGGAAGAAGAATATCTTGACTCGTTAGAAGAACACGGTGATGAATTCGACGCACTGATGGGCGCAGAAGCCGTATTAGCTTTACTCAAACAAATTGATCTAGAAGCAGAAGTAGCGCAAATGCGTGAAGAACTTCCTGAGATTGGTAGTGAAACTAAACGTAAAAAAATTACTAAACGTTTAAAATTAATGGAAGCATTCGCCGCGTCAGGTAACAAACCTGAGTGGATGATCATGAACGTACTACCAATTTTACCACCGGATTTACGTCCGTTAGTACCATTGGATGGTGGCCGTTTTGCTACGTCTGATTTAAACGATTTATACCGTCGTGTTATTAACCGTAACAACCGTTTAAAACGTCTTCTAGACTTAGTAGCACCAGATATTATCGTACGTAACGAAAAACGTATGTTACAAGAGTCTGTTGATGCTTTATTAGATAACGGTCGTCGTGGTCGTGCTATTACGGGTTCTAACAAACGTCCATTAAAATCTCTTGCCGATATGATCAAAGGTAAGCAAGGTCGTTTCCGTCAGAATTTACTAGGTAAACGTGTTGATTATTCTGGTCGTTCAGTAATCACCGTTGGTCCTACATTGAAATTACATCAATGTGGTTTACCTAAAAAAATGGCATTAGAGTTATTTAAGCCATTTATCTACGGTCTTTTAGAGCGTCGTGGTTTAGCCACAACAATCAAAGCCGCTAAGAAATTAGTTGAACGTGAAGGTGCTGAAGTTTGGGATGTACTTGATGAAGTTATCCGTGAACATCCGGTTATGCTTAACCGTGCACCAACACTTCATAGATTGGGTATCCAAGCATTTGAACCGGTACTAATTGAAGGTAAAGCAATTCATTTGCATCCATTAGTTTGTGCGGCATATAACGCCGATTTCGATGGTGACCAAATGGCGGTACACGTACCGTTAACCATAGAAGCACAAATGGAAGCACGTACGTTGATGATGTCTACCAACAACGTACTTTCACCTGCTAACGGTGAACCTATCATCGTACCATCACAAGATGTTGTCTTGGGTCTTTACTATTTAACACGTGATTGTGTTAATGGTAAAGGTGAAGGCATGGTCTTTATGGATGAAAAGGAAGCTGAAAAAGCTTACCGTACTGAGGTTGCTGAGCTTCATGCGCGCGTTAAAGTACGTATCACTGAATACTTTAAAGACGATGAAGGCAACTTTACTGTTCCTAAAACAACGTTACGTGATACCACTGTAGGTCGCGCCATTATGTGGCAAGTGTGCCCTGTAGGTATGCCATATGACCTGATTGACCAACCTTTAAATAAAAAGGCAATCTCAAAGTTAATCAACCACTCTTATCGTAAGCTTGGTTTGAAAGAGACTGTTATTTTTGCCGATCACATCATGTACACAGGTTTTCACTATGCGATGATCGCGGGTGCATCTGTTGGTATCGATGATATGGTTATTCCTGCTGCTAAATACACTATCATTGAAGATTCAGAAGCAGAAGTTGCTGAAATTCAAACTCAATTTGAGCAAGGTTTAGTAACCGCTGGTGAGAAATATAACAAAGTAATCGATATTTGGTCATCTGCTAACGAAAAAGTTTCGAAAGCAATGATGGATAACTTATCTAAAGAAATGGTGATGAATAAAGATGGTGAAATGGAAGAGCAAGATTCTTTCAACTCAATCTATATGATGGCCGATTCTGGTGCTCGTGGTAGTGCTGCGCAGATACGTCAATTAGCGGGTATGCGTGGTTTGATGGCAAAACCAGATGGTTCAATCATCGAAACACCAATTACCGCTAACTTCCGTGAAGGCTTAAGTGTATTACAATACTTCATCTCAACTCATGGTGCGCGTAAAGGTTTGGCCGATACGGCACTTAAAACAGCTAACTCGGGTTACTTAACTCGACGTTTAGTTGATGTTGCACAAGATTTAGTGGTAACTGAAGTAGATTGTGGAACACTTGACGGTCTATTAATGACACCATTAATTGAAGGTGGTGATGTTGTTGAACCTCTTAGAGAACGTGTATTAGGTCGTGTTGTTGCCGAAGACGTTGTTAAGCCGGGTACAACAGAAGTTATCTTACCGCGTAATACTTTAATCGACGAAGCTTTGTGTGATTTCATTGAAGAAAATTCAGTTGATCAAATGAAAGTTCGCTCGATCATTACTTGTAAAACTGACTTTGGTATTTGTGCCCATTGTTACGGTCGTGATTTAGCCCGTGGTCATATGATCAATCAAGGTGAAGCAATTGGTGTTGTAGCAGCACAATCAATTGGTGAACCAGGTACTCAGCTTACCATGCGTACGTTCCATATCGGTGGTGCTGCGTCAAGAGCTACCGCTGAAAACAGCGTGCAAGTTAAAAATAATGGTACGCTGAAATTACAAAATGCCAAATTTGTAACTAATTCTGATGGTCACTTAGTCATTACTTCACGTTCATCAGAACTAACAGTAATTGATGAACTAGGTCGTGAAAAAGAGCGTTATAAAGTACCTTATGGTTCTGTAATTTCGAAGAAAGACGGTGAATCGTTAACAGCTGGTGATACCATCGCAAATTGGGACCCTCATACACATCCAATTATTACGGAAGTGGCAGGTAAAGTTCAATTTGTTGAACTTATCGATGGCATCACTATGGTTCGTCAAACGGATGACTTAACTGGTTTATCAAGTATCATCATTACTGATGCTGCTCAGCGTAATGCTGCTGGTAAAGAAATGCGTCCAATGGTTAAGTTGATTGATGCTAAAGGTAATGATGTAATGATTGCGGGTACTGAAATACCTGCACAATACTACTTACCGGGTAACGCAATCGTTAACCTTGAAGATGGTGCTGAAGTTAATATCGGTGATGCGTTAGCACGTATTCCACAAGCGAGTTCAAAAACTCGTGATATTACCGGTGGTTTACCACGTGTTGCTGATTTATTTGAAGCGCGTAAACCTAAAATGCCAGCAATACTTGCTGAGAAAACAGGTGTTATCGGCTTTGGTAAAGAAACTAAAGGTAAGATTCGTCTATTAATTACTCAACCGAGTGGTGAAGTATACGAAGAGATGATCCCTAAAATTCGTCAATTAAACGTATTTGAAGGTGAACAAGTGGCTAAAGGTGAAGTTATCGCCGATGGTCCAGAATCTCCACATGATATCTTACGTTTACGTGGTGTTGCACCAGTAGCAAACTACATTGTTAACGAAGTACAAGAAGTTTACCGCTTACAAGGTGTTAAGATTAACGATAAGCACATTGAAGTTATCGTTCGTCAAATGATCCGTAAGTGTGAAATTCTTAATGCGGGTGATAGTGACTTCCTTAAAGGTGAACAGCTTGAAGTTGCTCATGTAAATATTGCCAATCGTGAATTAGAAGCTGCAGGTAAACAACCAGCTGAATACGTAATGCAAATGATGGGTATTACAAAAGCATCGTTGTCTACAGAGTCATTTATCTCTGCTGCGTCCTTCCAAGAAACTACACGTGTACTAACTGAAGCTGCTGTTGCAGGTAAGAAAGATAGTTTACGTGGCTTGAAAGAAAACGTAATTGTTGGTCGTTTAATTCCTGCAGGTACAGGGTATTCGTATCATCAAGAACGCGCTAAGCGTAAGTTGCAAGCTAAAATGCCTGCAGTTGAAACTTCGGTTTCAGCTGATGATGCAGCACAAGCATTAACAGATGCACTAAACGCTGACTTAGGTGGTAAAAGCTAATTTAGCTTGAATATACTAAGTATTAGCATGTGGCCTGTCATATAAGCACTTAAAGCTTGACAGGTTACTACTTGACCTATAGAATTCCGCGACCTTATATTCTGTACTTATTTTGTATGGAATTTAAGGTCGCGGATTTTCACGTTTATAAGGGTATAAATTTCTCATTGATTGGAGTTTATACAAGTTTAACTAATCGGGAGCTATTTAATGGCAACTATTAACCAATTAGTACGTAAGCCTCGTGTAAGACAAGTAACTAAAAGTAACGTTCCAGCGTTACAAGCTTGTCCACAACGTCGTGGCGTATGTACTCGTGTGTATACAACTACACCGAAAAAACCTAACTCAGCACTACGTAAAGTTGCTCGTGTTCGTTTAACTAACGGCTTCGAAGTAACTTCATACATTGGTGGTGAAGGACATAACTTACAAGAGCATAGCGTTATTTTGATTCGCGGTGGTCGTGTTAAAGATTTACCAGGTGTGCGTTATCACACTGTTCGTGGCGCACTTGATTGTTCTGGTGTAAGCGATAGAAGACAAGGCCGTTCTAAGTACGGTGCTAAACGACCTAAATCTTAAGTTTCCCATTCTCAGCTTATTAATAAATAAGTAGAGAAAGAAACGTTAAGTAAGGCCAAATAATATATTACATTTTGGGTTAATCCTGAATACAACGGAGAATTAAGATGCCAAGAAGACGCGTCGTAGGGCAACGAAAAATATTGCCAGATCCTAAGTTCCATAACGAACTTTTAGCAAAATTCATCAACATTCTTATGGTTGATGGGAAAAAATCTACTGCCGAAAAAATTGTTTACGGTGCATTAGATATAGTTTCAGCAAAAGAAACTGATAAAGACCAAATAGAGTTATTTGAAACAGCTCTTGAAAACATCCGTCCATCTGTCGAAGTTAAATCTCGTCGTGTTGGTGGTTCTACTTATCAGGTTCCAGTTGAAGTACGTCCAGTGCGTCGTAATGCTCTAGCCATGCGTTGGTTAGTTGAAGCAGCTCGTAAACGTGGTGAAAAATCAATGGCTCAGCGCCTAGCTAACGAAATGTTAGATGCGTCTGACAGCAAAGGTTCAGCGGTTAAGAAACGTGAAGACGTTCACCGTATGGCTGAAGCTAACAAAGCATTCGCTCACTACCGTTGGTAGACTGTTTGTCAGTACAGACTGGCTAATACAAAGTGTTTGCTGTAGTTATCGTTTTTTGTGGTTAATACATTAAACGGTAACTACACTTTTTTATAGTCTGAGAATTAATTTCTCAGAAAGAGGATGTAATTGTGGCACGTACGACCCCTATTGAGCACTACCGAAATATTGGGATTTGTGCTCATGTCGATGCCGGTAAAACGACAACAACAGAAAGGGTACTTTTCTATACAGGTCGTTCTCATAAGATCGGTGAAGTTCATGATGGCGCAGCTACCATGGACTGGATGGAACAAGAGCAAGAGCGAGGTATAACCATTACTTCTGCAGCCACTACTTGTTTCTGGGAAGGTATGGACTCACAATTTGAAAATCATCGTATTAATATCATTGACACTCCAGGTCATGTCGACTTTACTATTGAAGTAGAGCGTTCGTTACGTGTACTTGATGGTGCGGTATTAGTACTGTGTGCTTCTTCTGGTGTGCAACCACAAACGGAAACAGTATGGCGTCAAATGGAGAAATACTCCGTTCCACGACTTGTTTTTGTTAATAAAATGGACCGCACTGGTGCGGACTTTTTAAGTGTTGTTGAACAACTAGGTTCTCGTTTAGGTGCTAATGCTGTACCAATTCAATTACCAATTGGTGCTGAGGATGAATTCACTGGAGTAATCGACTTAATAAAGATGAAAGCTATTAACTGGAATGAAAATGACCAGGGTATGACTTTTACTTATGAAGATATTCCAGCAGATTTACAAGACATGGCAGATGAATGGCATGAAAATCTTGTATCCGAAGCGGCAGAAGTAACTGAAGAATTAATGGATAAGTACCTTGAAGAAGGCGACTTAACCGAAGCAGAAATTAAATCTGCATTACGTACTCGTACATTAAATAATGAAATTATTCTTTGTACTTGTGGCTCTGCTTTTAAGAATAAAGGTGTTCAAGCTGTACTTGACGCTGTTGTTGAATTTTTACCTTCGCCAACTGAAGTTGCCGCGATTAAAGGTATTAATGATGACAAAAATGAAACTGAAGGAAGTCGTGAAGCCAGCGATAAAGCACCTTTTTCTGCTTTAGCGTTTAAAATTGCGACAGACCCGTTTGTAGGTACACTAACATTCTTCCGTGTTTATTCGGGAGTTATTAAAACTGGCGACAGCGTTTATAATCCCGTTAAAGGCAAAAAAGAACGTTTTGGTCGTATTGTACAAATGCATGCAAATGACCGTCAGGAAATAAAAGAAGTTCGTGCGGGTGATATTGCGGCTGCAATTGGTCTTAAAGATGTCACTACAGGTGATACTTTATGTGATCCAAAGCATCTTATTACACTAGAACGTATGGAGTTTCCTGAGCCTGTTATTTCTGTGGCTGTTGAACCAAAAACGGTAGCTGATCAAGAAAAATTAACTATTGCTTTAGGCAAATTGGCAGCAGAGGACCCTTCATTTAGAGTTGAAACTGATGAAGAAACAGCGCAAACCATTATCTCTGGTATGGGGGAATTACACCTCGATATCTTAGTTGAACGCATGAAGCGTGAATTTAACGTACAATGTAATGTTGGTAAACCACAAGTGGCTTATCGTGAAACAATTACCAAAACAGTGGAACAAGAAGGCAAGTATGTGCGACAAACGGGTGGGCGTGGTCAGTATGGTCATGTGTGGTTGCGCATAGAACCACAAGAGCCGGGTAGTAGCTATGAGTTT
>JABSOX010000091.1 GCA_013215655.1 Colwellia sp. | reverse complement strand
TAAAAAAATGCACTATTCCCCCATATATACATATACCAGCTACCTGTACTAAAAAAAATAAGGGGTTGACGCCCGAAGTAGATAATAATTGTTTATTGATTGAAGCTGCAATGAATTTAATTTTAGAGCATTATTCTGATCCATACTTCAACACAGAAAAACTAGCGCGAATTCTAAATACTAGCTCAAGAAGTTTGCAACGAAAATTTAAACTCATCTGTCAATCTTCTCCAAGTAGAGAGATTAAAAAATACCGGTTGAAGCGTTCAATTACAGGCCTTAATACTAACCATAAAATAAAAAAAGTAGTGTACGAAAGTGGATTCTCATCCGCGTCATATTTCTGCAAATGTTTTAAAGAGCATTATGGCTGTACACCCTCTGAATATTTATTGAATCGATCTGATTTTCCTAGACACAATTCAGTTGTAAACTTAGGAAAATGAACACTAAAAATTTTTCCGAAGAATTTAAGATACAAGCCGTTAAACAAGTAACCGAGAAAGGCCACTCTATTGCAAGCGTTGCTGAGCGGTTATATATTCCATCAAATAGTTTCTACACCTAATTAAAGCGCTATGGTAACAATAACAAACACTACCTTGAACTATCCTAACAAGAGAAACGTATTAGAGTTTAAACGTATCCAGCTCCTTTAAATGAAGTCAGCATGTGCTTTGCGGGTGAATCAAAGGAAAATAAAGATTCAAAAGTCTCGGCTAAACTAGTCGCTATAAAATGATGTACCAAACATTGCAAGTTCATCGAATCTGCTTTCATGCATGACTTAAAAGCTCTGAATATAAGCATAACTTACTACTCAGTATTAACCAAAGTAGTAATTGCTATGATAATGCGGTTTCAGATAATTTATCCAACTATTAAAACGTGAGTGAATTAAACGCAGAAACTAGGTGAATAAAGAAAAAGGCGAAAGAAGATATTTTCAAACCGTTAAAGTAAAACACACAGGCATAGCCTTTGTTGATTCAACAAGTCTGAAAGTGTGTCATAACATCCGTATTCCTCGTCATCGAGTATTTAATGGTGTCGCAAAACGAGGAAAAGGTATGCTCGGCCTAAGCAGATCTCAAGTTAAATAATCAGTCACTAGCTGGTTACGATAATACCTACTTTATGAAACAAGAAAATGTTTAATCTAGTCGATTCCCCCTAATATGTTAGCAATTTCAGATGTTTTCATAATAATTTTTTGTACATCTCAATCTTTAGAAAATTATGTTGCTACGCATGACTAATATTATTACGACAGGGTGTTGCAATATCTCGCCATATCTTACCCTTGAAGCCATTGGCGCTTTTTTGCTATTTTTTTCAATTAATTATAATGCAATGATAAATGGGTCGAAACAATGAAGTTTCGATTAACTTTAAAATTATAATTTAGGAAATAAAAGGAAAGAAACATGAATAATGATAACAATGAATTAAATAACGAATATACAGTAGAAGCATTAGAAGCACGTTTTGAAATGGAAGCTGTTGTTGATGATGGCGGCGCAACAGCTGATGGAAGTTGCGAGTGTAAGATCACTTGGTAATTCCTTGTGAGAGGGGGAAGACCCCTCTCAAATTCATCCAAATTCATCAATTATTGATACCTTAGTATGTCTATTCAACTTCATCAAAATATTCAAATTAGCTCGTTTGTATCTCCTGGCCACCTTGAGAACAATCAATTTCTCATTCAATGTGAACATCTTAACTATGTAGTATCGACTCCCGTAAAAACATTAATTGAAAGCCTGATTTTATATCAAAATTCAAATGAAACACTTGTCGAAAGCTACTTTACTACGACCCAACGTAATGCATCAGAACAAGATATCATTACATTGGCTAGACAACACATCCCAAAGGAGTTATTTGCAAACACTGAAATAACTGATCAGAGGAATCCTTTTATTTTTAGCATGACGCTGTTACCAGAACGATTTTTAAGTCTATTTTCAGTGTTATTGACACCATTATTCAATAAGTGGCTTTGTTTAATAACTATTGTAACTCTTATAAGTGTCCATGGTTCATTACTTGCTCAAATCAGTCAATCAGCCACACTAGGAATACCAATAGGCTCGATTCCTACATTTATATTAGCAATGCTTTTTAGCTACTTTATTCATGAATTAGGACATATTAGTGCCTGCCAACGCTATAACTGCCCTCATGGCAGTATAGGATTTGGCATTTATTTGGTTTTCCCTGTGTTTTACGCAGATGTATCCAAGGCGTGGCGATTGTCACAAAAGCAACGAGCGGTAGTTGATCTTGGTGGATTATATTTTCAATCGATGCTAATTATCGCAATAGATTGCTTTGCCTATTTCACTGAAAGCCAATTAGCTTATGTCGTGTCCTGGACCATAACATTTACTATGCTACATACGCTTAATCCGTTTTTTAAATTTGATGGTTATTGGTTGTTAAGTGATCTCAGTGGAATAACCAACCTTCACGATAAAATGCGCACTTCACTTTTACGCGTCAAACATAAAATACTCCATGGTACACCATTAAACTTCAGGGAAGACACAACTCTTTATTTATTAATGCCTTACAGTGCGTTGGCCATGCTTTTTTTTATCTATGTTGCGACATTTTTGAGTCGTAAATTGTGGCAAACAGGACAAGATATTGCGTCTGCTTTATCTAAAATACAAGGTGATAGCTTATCTGAGAGCTTTACGCTTATGTTTGAGAAAGAAACTTTATTGCCATTATTAAAGACGACAATGTGGGCAGTCCTATTTGTCTTACTACTATCTTTCTACTTAAAGCGAATCAAAAATCTGTTGGTTCAAGACAATAACTTGGAGGCGGAAAATAAATAATGAATTCATTATTAAAACTGTTTAACAGCAACACAGATAAGGCTTACTTGATAGAGCAAAACAAACAACGAACAAATTTTTGTGGCACAAATTCTGTGATTATTAATGAAGCAAATAGTCCTATCCATTTAGCCACAATGCGCAATATCGATAAAGGAAAACGGATATTAACTTCTACCAAAAAAAAGCTCTCAAAAATTGCTGTGATTCCTTTTTCTGAGCAGAGAAGTGTTATAACTTCTGCTTATAGTAGCGCTTTAATTGAACTAATTGCATCTATGTATTGCAATCGCTCACTACACTTTTATTTAGTACTTGAGCAAATAGAACCCTTACCTTATTTGGAACAATTAATAGAGTTATCACGAATAACTTTAATAAGTCATCACGCTGCGTTAACAGTATCTGCTCGGTCAAATGTAGAAACACAGGTATTTATTAGTATTCCAGAATTCCATCCAAAAACTCTTTCGAGTGATCACCAAATTGATATCCATGGCGTAAGATGTATCTTTTCTTCATATCCATGGTTGCTTAGTGGCAAACAAAAAATTCCTTTATATTTTTTCAATGAAGAAGAAGGCCTGAATTTAACGAATAAGACCAGTGACATGTATAAGTGCTTAACACAAAGCTATCAAGCGTCAGCAGCTAACATTTATAGTTGGAGTAGGTTGCAAAGCCATAAAATAGAGCACTTAGAACAAAACTTTATTTCACAAGTTAATCAACTGGAAGCACTGTTAAGGTATGTTCGCCCTAAAATTAAAGGTTGTGATTTACAACCTACACTTGAACAAATAAAACTCCAGAAAACTCAATTATTACAAAGGAGTGGTGCATGACATTTTCATCTTTCTTTCAGGATATTTCCCGCAATTTAAACTCATACAAGCGAGTACTTATAGATACAGATACCCGTCAACAAATACTGCGTTCCTTGCAACATATTGACTGTAATCATGAGTATTTAAAAATATGTCAGCATTTTCAGTCAATGGCGGTTGTGAATAAACTAAATGATTTTTGTCTATCCAGCACTCGTTCTACATTGCAAAATTTCATCAGTTCTAAAGTTTGGGTAGACAGACCAGATTATTGGCAACAAGTGCGCCAATTTGATGGTCCAGTAATTTTTGTTACGCCACATTATGGGCCGTTTGCAATGGGGTGTTTAAAAGCAGTGCTTGACATGGGAAACGATAAAAAAGTTAATGCCTTTTATGATCCTCCAGAGAAAAATCCTACGACAGCGATATATAAAGATGTATTAAGTAGTTTAGGTGATGGGTTTAATCCTATATTTAATGACAGCCGAGGTCTAGTTAGAGCAATTAAGTGTCTTAAGAATAAACAGATACTCACCATGATGCCTGACGTATTTGATTTGTCAGGGCAATCCATTTCAATTCCTTTTTTTGGACATTTCACGACAGCAATGGCAGGCACGGCATTTTTAGCATTGAAAACCAATGCACTAATTATGCAAGCTTACTGCATACCCGATGCTCTTGGTGGAGTTAAATGCATCCTGCATAAGCCATTTCAATTTCCCAAAACTGCCGATTTTGAACAAGATGTTTATAACCTAACTAGTCGCTTATTCAAGTCAATTGAACAGCAATTAAAAGTAGCTCCAGAGCACTGGATTTATTTACGCCAGTTAGATAATCGATTAGGTTTACCATTACCGGAACACCGAGATTTTCCAAAAAGCAGGAATAAAATATTTGCACTAGCGAATAGTCTACAACTTGATCATTCGTCAATTGAGAGTGTATTAAATGCAAGAATGGAAAATATGACTTAGTTGGTTAACATAATGTTAATATTGTATGATTTTTTTCTTACTTAACTTAGCTCAGTATTTAACATCAGAGCTATGATTGATAATAACTGGAGGTTTTATGTATAAGTATTTACTTTTATTGTTTTTGGTTCTTTTTGTTAATAATAGTTCAGCGGCTGAAAAGCGAGACACTGGCTTCAAACTAGATGTTATCGTAAAAGGTTTTTTTTCACCTGAAGTCAAGCAAGCGACTGTGAAGTCAGTGCGTAGTGGTTCTCTAGCCGAATCAGAAGGAGTGAAAGTCGGTGATCTATTAATTGCAATTGCTGGCTGCAAGATTCCCAGTTGTCCAGCTCACATTGCAAAAAAACACATATCTCAACCTAAAGGCACTATCGTAAATTTTCAATTTAAACAACCAAATGGAGAAAGTTACTCAGTAGATATTCAGCTAATGTAGTGACTGATTAATATAATAAATTTAATAATGTCTAAATAATTTAATAGAAATATCGAGCAGGGTGAGGTATAAGTCTCTCCCTACTCGATGTTGAAATTAATCATTTTTAAAGCTGGAAAGTAAAACCTAAACTGTAAGTCTTGTGGTCAGGAATATCCGAGTTCGCATTCGATACATATCCTAAATTCACTGCAATGTTTTTGTTGATAAAGTAATTAACACCTAGGCCATAAAAGTCGTCTTTATTGTAATTGACCGATACGGACGTTTGTTTATTGAAATAATATTGAGTATCAATAGTCCAAAAATCAGAAAAGTCAGTATCCGTATATTCTAAGCTAGCAGTAAAATATTTATCACCGTCTAGTTTCGTAAAGTATTTACTTGATATTGTTTTGGTGTCGAAATCTTTATTAGTATTTAACGTAACTCCAATATAATCATTTTCGTTAATTTGATGGTTATATGATGCATTGAAATTATAATATGTATCTCTGCCTTCTACACGAGAGGCCGTAGCCCTAACGATAAAATTATCACTTAACAAATAACCTAATCTTAGCGTTCCTGAATTTTTACTACTGCCAGTAAAATAAGTGAGTTCACTATCTATATCGTGATTGCTGTATGTGCCTCCAATTAGCACTTTATCGAAAAAGACTTCTCCGCCTAGACTTAGATTTTTAAAATTTAAACTATTGAAGTCGTTATAATTGTAAGAACCAAAAATGTTAGACGTTTTATTGATATATTCAAACTGATCAAGTGCTCCTAAGGTCGATTTTTTGTCGAAAAAATAAATGCTATGTATTGAGTATTGCTCTGAATTATCTTGATGTAAATAGTTGCTTGAGGTTATTGACTGATATTCTTCAGCCATAATTGGAGCAGAAACTAAAAGAATAGCGATCGTTGTTAGTAGTTTCATCAGAAACATCCTTTGTTTTTAAATCTGAATGGGAGAGTGAATTTTTAAACGAATATTAGCAGCACACTCGATAAGATTATGTATCTGATATGTAAGAATTTGTATTGTTTTTGTTTACATTGTTTTTACAAAGATATTTTTAACTAACGTAGTTAACAACAAATAAATAAACAAATAGCTTTAACGTTAAAAAATTAAATATGGCTATAATTCATTATGTAATATTTATGATTAAAGTGAATAAAGGAAAATGATGTTAAAGCTTTTTATTTTATTGTTGGGTACGTTTTTATCTATCAGTGTTTTTGCCACTAACGAATCAGCAATGCAAATGAATTTAACTGAGCACTGGGTCGGTTACGTTTCAGTTGTTATTTTTGTCTTAGCTTATGTTTTAGTTATTTTGGAAGAAAAACTGCATTTAAGAAAATCTAAACCTGTGCTTTTAGCCGCGGGACTTATTTGGATATTAATTGCTTTTACCTACAGCAGTATAGGTGACCATCATTCTGCTGAAGTCGCGATACGGCATAATTTTCTTGAGTATGCTGAGCTTTTTTTCTTTTTGTTAGTAGCAATGACATACATCAATGCCATGCTAGAACGACAAGTCTTTGATGCGCTACGTGATTGGTTAGTATTAAAAGGTTTTAGTTATAAAGCGTTATTTTGGTTAACAGGTATTCTGGCTTTTTTTATCTCACCGATTGCAGATAACTTAACGACTGCTTTAATAATGTGTGCGGTTATTCTCGCCGTAGGTAAAGGTCAACCTAAGTTTATTGCTGTTGGCTGTATTAATATTGTTGTTGCCGCAAATGCAGGAGGCGCATTTAGCCCATTTGGTGATATCACCACACTAATGGTTTGGCAAAAAGGTATTGTTGAATTTACTGAGTTCTTTAAGTTATTTCTTCCTTCTGTGGTTAATTTTATAGTGCCTGCTCTTATCATGCAGTTTGCGATAACCAGTGAAAGTCCAGAACAGTTATCAGGTGAGCCTGTTGCGATTAAAAGAGGCGGTTTAGTTATTGTTGTGCTCTTTATTTTTACGATTATGACCGCGGTTAGTTTTCATAACTTTCTGCATTTACCACCTGTTTTTGGCATGATGACAGGACTCGCTTACCTTAAGTTTTTTGGTTATTACTTACGTAAAAAAGGCAAAGAACAAATTGATCATTCTGATATTCCAACAGGACATAAAATTGAAGATGATTTTGATATTTTTGATAAAATTGCTAAGGCAGAGTGGGACACTTTATTCTTCTTCTACGGAGTAATACTTGCTGTTGGTGGACTCGGTTTTATTGGCTATTTAGCAATGGTTTCTGAATTTATGTATGGTGAACTGGGTGCAACTACCGCCAATGTTTTAGTGGGAATACTCTCTGCTATTGTTGATAATATTCCGGTAATGTTTGCGGTATTATCAATGCAGCCTGATATGGGCCAATTTCAATGGTTATTAGTCACGTTAACCGCCGGCGTTGGTGGTAGTTTATTGTCAATTGGCTCTGCTGCGGGTGTTGCGTTAATGGGTCAAGCGCGTGGTCAATATACTTTCTTTACTCACCTTAAATGGACACCCGTTATTGCCCTTGGTTATGCAGCTAGCATTTGGGTACACTTTTTAGTGAATGGTTGATAATAAGACAAATAAAAGAATAGCTTTATAAAAAAGTGTTGATTTTTCTATTCAGTAAGGTCATGGACGGCCGAAATTATCCATATGTAAATTAAACATCATTAGATAGAGCTGATATCTTTTCATTTTCCCTTATTGGCGCTTAACTTTCTATCTTACAAAGTATTACAAAAGCCAAACAAAATCCGTACATCATCATTGCTCCATTCCCTGTAAATTAACCCTTAGAAAATAAGGCATGTTGTTAGCCCAATGTGCCTTAATTAATACGTCGATTAAAATGAGGAAGGGCGAATGAATATGCAAAATTATCTTTGGCTACAGCTACTATACATGAAGAAGGTTATTCTTTTTACGAGCCTTTCATTTCTTTGCGTTAATTCCGTAATAGCAGAAGAATTTAGAATAAGTGACTCCGTTGGCATTTCACAAGGTGAGCAAAAAGAACAAACGCGTGATCAATTCTTAAAACAAGATAAAAGTGTGAAAGTTCTTGATAAAATACTCAGTCAAGGTACAGGTCAAAGCCGCAAAGAAGTACTTACTCAGGCTCAACAACAAAAGAGTGCTATGCAGAAGAGTGTTCGGCATCATGAATATAGAATATATGATGCTCATGTGCATTTGATCGGTGATGATGACCATGATGGGTATTATCAAAAATTTAGTGTTACTTTTGACGCCGATTCAGAGTCCTCTCATTGGGAAACGGTTTACGCTAAGCTATATTTAAGCAGTGATGGTGGAGATACTTGGATTCATTATTTTACAACAAAAGATTTTATCATCGAAGACAATGCCAGTTATGATGATTATGAAGTGGTTACCACCTTATATAATGGTTATCCAGCAAACGAATATGACGTATTAATCGATTTATATGAAGAAGATGATGAACACCATATTGTCGCCACCTATAGTAGTTTTGATAACAGCGAACTTTATGCTTTACCATTAGAAAGTAAAAATTATGATATACGGTCAACTACCCCTTCAAGTAAGAGTCATGGCAGTGGCGGCGGAAGTTTCAATTTTTTTATCTTAATGTCTATGATCTTGATGGTGATAAAGCGCTCTTTTATGACGAATATACGAGACCTAGACTAGGCTTCATAATGAATCTATTAAGCTGCTTTGTGCTTGTTGTGTTATAGTTTGAGTTAATCCAACTCATCTTACCTGTTCATAATTGGCAATTCTCATGGCGAATAAACAACTTCAAATTCGTGAAAAAACTATTTTTGATGGCGTTTTTACTAAGTACTTCCTTAAATCGATATTTTCTCTTTGGTTTAAATTAGCCGGTTGGCATATAACGTCATCAATACCCAATGGTGCAGGAGTGGCAATTGCTGCTCCTCATACCTCGAACTGGGATTTTATTTTTGCCCTTGGCGCGGCGATATTACAAGATACTAAAATTTATTTTTCTATAAAAGATACTTGGTGTCACATACCCATTATTGGCCGCTTTATGATGTGGCTGGGGGCTATGCCAATTGATCGTTCATCAAAGGGTAAAGGACAAGTTGAGTTAATCAAAAATTTTGTTCGCAGCCAAAAAGACTCGCGAGTGTATTTTCTCTTTACACCAGAAGGTACTCGTGGACAATCAGATAAGTGGCGTACAGGCTTCTACCATGTTGCCCAAGGAGCGGATATACCAATATTTTTGGCCAAAGTTGATTATCGACTCAAAGAAGCCGGGGTCTTTCATTCTTATCAACTTACCGATGATAAAGACAATGATATCAATGCTATTCAAGCGTCTTATAAAAGTATTTGTGGTAAATATCCGCACAAACAGTTTCCTCACTATATTGGTGCCATACCAAAAGTAAACGCTACTGATGCTTTGATAATGAAAGCGTTGTACTCCTTTAAAGGTGTTGCGACCAAAGTTGAAATATCTGCAAAACTGAAGAAAGAGGAGTTGTCTTCTGCGATGCTTGATTTCCTTGTAGAAAAAGGTTTTTTAGAAAGAACCGTTCAAGAAGATAATTCATTTGAACCTCGTTATAGATTAACTTTTGCAGGAAAGGGCTGCTTATTACACTTGTATCCTACATTGACGACTTCCTAAACTTATTGTTATAAGATGAGCCAAACTTCTTAAGTAAACGATTGAGTAAAATTTGATTGAACAATGGGTTGGAGCAATTAATGGTTATCTATGGGGAAGTATCCTCATTTATTTATTAACAGGTTGTGGTCTTTGGTTTACTTGGCGACTAAAGGCTGTTCAGTTCACACACTTCTTTCACATGTTCGTTTTACTTAAATCAAGTAGAAATAAATCAGCAAACGGTATTTCATCATTTCAAGCATTATGTACTTCTTTAGCGGCAAGAGTTGGCACTGGAAATTTGATGGGTGTTGCTGTCGCCATTAGTTTAGGTGGCGCCGGTGCTGTTTTTTGGATGTGGTTAATTGCTTTGGTGGGCATGGCAACCGCTTTTGCTGAAAATACCTTAGGTCAACTATATAAAGAAAAAGGTGAAGACGGTATTTATCGTGGTGGGCCCGCATATTATATGAGCAAGGGGTTAAAAAGTCCTAAGTTGGCTTTAGCCTTTTCGCTGTGTTTGTTTTTTGGTTATGCTTTTGTTTTTAGCTCAGTACAAGCTAACTCTATTACCGATGCTTTTCATGGCTCATACGGTATCGATCCGCTAACCACGGGTATTGTAATCACATTTTTTTCTGCAATTATTATTTTTGGCGGTTTAAAAAATATTGCCCGTTTTGCAGAATTAACGGTGCCTCTTATGGGCATTGCTTACCTTGTGGTTTGTTTAGCTGTTATTGGGATGAATATTGAACAAATCCCTGCGATTATTGCTGATATTTTTGCCTCTGCTTTTGGCTTAAAAGAAGCGGGTAGTGGCTTAGTGGGTGCGGCAATAGTTCAAGGTGTTAAACGTGGTCTATATTCAAATGAGGCCGGTATGGGCAGCTCCCCTCATGCTGCAGCGGCGGCAGAGCCTTATCCTCCGCACCCAGCATCTCAAGGTTATGTGCAAATGTTAGCTGTGTTTTTAGATACCATCGTTATTTGTTCATGCACTGCCTTTTTAATTTTACTTTATAAAGATACCGGCACTCAAATACAAGGTATTCAATTAACCCAACAAGCTTTAGCTTATCAAGTGGGAGATTGGGGTAGTGACTTTATTACTATCGCTATACTACTCTTTGCTTTTACCTCTATTGTTGCCAACTTTGTTTATGCTGATAATAATCTCAAATATCTAAAACTTGATAATATCTTTGGTCGTTGGTTTTTGCGAATAGGCTTCTTTAGCATGTTAATTTATGGCTCGGTAGCTTCATTACCTGAAGTGATCGCATTGGCTGATTTATCAACGGGCTTAATGACTATTTTTAATGTCAGCGCATTATTTTTATTAAGCAAGGTTGTGGTGACACTTGCTAAGGATTATAACCGCCAAAATAAAATGAATGATTTACCATGTTATACACCGAGTGAAGAAGAGCATCGTCGACTTAATCTTAGTGATGGGATCTGGTCAAAAAAGAGTCGTGATATTTAATCAGAGCGTGTTCACAAAAACCTGTTATAATGCGGCGCGATTTTATGTGATGTTTAACAATTGGTGAAAAAATGAGTGTTGATTCAATAGGTTTATCTGCTGACTTATTAAAAGCTGTTAAAGCGTGTGGTTATAAAACACTGACGCCAATCCAGCAGCAAGCTATTCCGGTGATCCGTGCAGGCTCTGACCTGCTTGCTAGTGCACAAACGGGCACAGGAAAAACAGCGGCTTTTACTTTGCCCATTTTAGATGCATTGGTTAAAAGTGCTCCCAAAAAAGACGGTGAAGTTGTTTCAGGGCAAATTATTCGCGCTCTTATCTTAACGCCGACACGTGAACTTGCTGCACAAGTTGCAAAAAACATTAAAACCTACAGCCAATTTTTACCGATAACCTCAGGTGTTATCTATGGTGGTGTTAATATGCCACCACAAACGACTATGCTGAAAAAAGGTGTTGATATTTTAGTGGCAACACCGGGTCGATTAATTGAACATTTAAATTGTCGAAATCTTGATTTGTCTCATGTGAAATTTTTAGTATTAGATGAAGCCGATCGCATGTTAGATATGGGTTTTTTAACTGATATTAATAGGTTGATGGAAACCATCAAACAAAAGCACCAAACGTTAATGTTCTCTGCAACTTTTTCTAATAAGGTAAAAACATTAGCCAAACAACTTTTGAAAACACCTAAAACTATTGAAGTTTCGCGACAAAATTCAACTTCTGGCAAGGTAAAACAGTCGGTATATTGGGTGTCTGAAACACGAAAACGTGAATTGTTATCTGAAATTATTGGTGTTAATAATTGGCGGCAAGTTTTAGTTTTTGCAGGTACTAAAGAAAGTGCAAATATACTGGCAAAAGAGTTAAAGCTTGACGGTATTAAAGCGGCACTTTGTCACGGTGATAAAACCCAAGGTGCACGTAATCGAGCATTAGAAGAGTTTACTTCAGGTAAAGTAAGAGTATTGGTAGCGACTGATGTTGCAGCGCGTGGCCTTGATATTGCTGATTTGCCTTATGTGGTTAATTTTCACTTACCGTTTTTGGCAGAAGATTATGTACACCGTATTGGTCGAACTGGACGTGCGGGTAAATCAGGTACGGCGATATCTTTAGTTAGTCCTAAAGATGAAAAGTTTTTAGATAATATTGAAGCTTTAATTGGCCGTCAGTTTGAGCGTATTGTTGTACCGGGGTATGAGTTAAACAGACCCTTACCAGCACAATATAAAGAAGATTTAGATCAACCACTTAAGAAGAATCGTTATCAGTCGACTCGTGATAAAAATCAAGAGGTTGCACGGAAAAAAACGACTAAATCAACAATCAATAAAAAACGGAAAAAGCCAGTAAGCACCACAAAGTACAATAATAAAATCAAAAAGAAACGTTAAAAACGTTGCTGAGTTTTAGTCTTTAATTTTAGTAAGTGGCGTTTGAATAAATGACAATAATTGATATTCCATTTTTAAAACGCCATCATTGCTGGTTTTGTGGAGAACCGAACCAGTATTTATTTACGTTTCCGCACAAAAAGTATTTTGTCTTTCACTGTCCTCATCCCAAGCTGCAAGTCCCTACCTGTAAAGAATGTCATCAAATAGCATTAAAGGCTAAAGCTGACTCCATATGGGCGGTTAATACCCAAGTTAAGCAAGGTTTAATGGGGCTTTATAAAAAAGATCTGGCTATTGGTCTTAATTGGACTCAAGAAGAACTTGCTAATAGCCAGTTTGAAGGCGGAAGTTTTGAAGGTTTTCAACGAAGTGCTTGGTTTATCTATGGAGTGGCTAAACAAAGGATGAGTTATCAAGGTTGGCCGATATTCATTGATGGTCTTGAGGTTGATGTTACTTATACTAAACCCTGTTTTGCCGTTGATGGCGCGATTTACCCAAGTATTGATGATGCAGTTCAACATTATTGTTATAGCTTTGATCTAAATATTGAATTCTTTAGGCAAGTATTAAATAAGGTGGGTGAATTACGGTTTATGCACGCAGTAAGGTATGCTCGCTTATTTGTTGGCTCAACACCTAACGAACAAGCGGTTGCTTTAAAAGAGCTTTAGATACCCACCACTACGTGGGTATAAATATAGATTTATTAAACAAGGCTTATCAAACTATGCCGATTAAACAAGACTTAAAGAGTTTGGCAGCAGTGTTTTTTTGCTATATAAGGCTTTATCCGCACGTTCAAAAAAGCTATTTTCATTGTCGGTTCTATTCATAAAGGTATAGCCTAAACTACAACCCACATTATATTTAGATAATAAAGGACCGTTTTCTAGAGCTCGCTGAATACGACTTTCAATAACATGCAGTGAATGTTCGCTAGCGTCTTCAACAATAACAACAAATTCATCGCCGCCAAACCTAAATACGCTATCTGAGTCTCGTACACATGAAGTGAGTGCATCAGCAAAATGTTTAAGGATTTCGTCACCGATATGATGTCCATAGGTATCGTTAATCAATTTAAACTTATTAAGATCACAGACCAACAAACCTACTTGACGTTGTTGTCGGTTTGCGTGGTGCATGGCCCGCTTAATTTGTTGATCATAGTAACGTCGATTACCCAACCCCGTTAATCCATCGTGCATTGCTAAAGCCATCGCTTTTTTATATTGAATTGCATTATGAATAGGATTAATAAGAAATTGGTGTAATTCATTAAGAATTTTGTAATTTTTTAAACTGATAGGAGCGTTTATTGAATAGGTTAATGTGCCCAGAAACTTATTATTTATTTTAAGTTCAAATTGACGTTCAGCTCGACCTTGTCGACTACCTAGAATTGATGCACTTAGGTTACCTTGAGTAAAACATAATCCACAAAAATCGACGTATTTAGCCGCATCCATTGCAAAAATATTGAGTACTTTATCTAGCTCAAGCGTACTTTGTAATTGTTCCATTAAAGCAAACTTTCTGTGGGTATTATCGTCACGGTTAGTCTCTAATACTTTAAAGGCATTATACTCGAATGCCTGGCTGTCGAGTAAATTCAATGTTTGCATGTAACCACCAATTTAACTGTAAGTGTTAGTTCTTTGATATAAAGCAAAAACAGTGCCTATTTTTGGGTGTTTGTTCTATTTTTTAATCTATTGATTTTATTGTTAAATAAATTATTTTTTGTACAGACGTTTTGGTGTCAATCTACTGGCGGCAATAGTTTGCCGATGATATATACCCGTTGCCATTCAAGATGCATGTTTCAGGACTACTGAGCAATTCATGATCAAGGCGTCTCTTTTTATTAATGGTTACTCCCTTAAAAACAGAGACAACGACGAGCATGGTTTGCTCAGAAGTCCCCTTTTGGTTGATTTATAAGCACTTTATGCCACGTTATTCATTGTAATAAGGGAATAACCATTATTTAAAATGAATGCCTTGCCTAAAGTGCTTATAACTTCAACTGAAATCACGCACTTTGAATGGTAACGGGTATATACGTTTAGTTGCGTTATTATTATCAAACTTTAGCTGTTGAATATTTGTAGTCATCGCTATACTAGTAGGTAACCAATAAAAATAATCAATCCATTAATCTATAAGGATATTTTGTGTCGGGTTTTCTTGAAATTCTTGCCATTCTCACCAGTGCCGTACTTATTGTCTGGATTTTTCGACGTATTAAGTTGCCGGCAATTTTGGCCTACTTGGTTGCCGGTATGGTTGTTGGAGAACATGGCTTAGCATTTATCCAAGATCAAGGGGATTATGAGCACTTTGCTGAATTAGGTATTGTCTTTTTATTATTTACCCTCGGACTTGAATTTTCTATACCTAAATTGTTGGCAATGCGTCACTTAGTTATTTCGGTGGGCAGTTTACAAGTTGGCATCTCCCTCTTTGTTTTTACACTTATCGCCTTTGTTTTAGGACAAACTTTTGCTAGTTCATTTGTTATTGGTGGTGTTTTAGCCTTATCTTCTACCGCCATTGTTATTCGTCAGTTAAGTGAAAGTGGTGCGATGAAACGTAAATCAGGACAGATATCTGTTGCAGTTTTACTTTTCCAAGATGTTGCCGTTGTACCTTTATTAATTATTATTCCGATGTTAGCACTTGAGTCTGAATCATCGATGACCATTGCCTTGTTACTTGCATTAGTTAAAGGTGTTTTTGTTGTTGGTATTTTGATGTTAGCGGGTAAGTGGTTATTACCAAGATTATTTAATTTAGTTGCACAAGTGCGAACCGATGAATTATTTGTATTAACAACACTACTGGTCACTTTAGTAGCCTCGGCATTAACGCAATGGTTTGGTTTATCGATGGCTTTAGGGGCTTTTCTAGCAGGAATGATGTTAAGTGAAAGTCAGTATAAGCATCAGTTAGAAGCTGATATAAGGCCTTATCGCGATATTTTATTAGGTTTGTTTTTTATCACCGTTGGTATGAAACTCGATATCGGCGTTTTAGTTTCCTCACCACTAACAATTATTAGTATTTTAGTTGTTTTTATGGTGATCAAAATAGTGGTGATAAATTTGTTAGCCGTTCGTGCTGGAGAAGCATCAAAGGATGCTTGGGCATCGGGCTTTATGTTGGCGCAAATGGGCGAGTTTGGTTTTGTGCTTATCGCGCTAGCAACACAAGTTGAGTTATTGCCTAATGAAATAGCCTCTATTTTATTAGGTGTTGGTGTTATCAGCATGGCAATAACACCTTTTATGGTCAGTAATGCTCGTTCTTGGTCATTAAAATTAAGTCACGACAGTCAGGTTGATCAACAAGAGCTACAACAATTACCTGAAAATAATGATTTAAAAGATCACGTTATCATTTGTGGTTTTGGTCGGGTTGGACAAACGGTGAGTCGCTTTTTAAAGCAAGAAAATATTGCTTTTGTTGCTATTGATATAGATCCCCTACGAACCAGCAAAGCAAGAGATGCGGGTGAAAATGTACTTTTTGGCTCATCTCGACAAGCTGAGTTATTACAAGCAGCGCATTTATCTCAAGCTAAATTGGTTGTTATTGCTTTTGGTGAAGACAAACAATCATTAGAAGTTATTCAAAAAGTGAGAACATTGTCACCTGACGTGCCTATTTTAGTGCGAACTCGCAATGATGATCATCTAGAAATGTTACAAGAAGCGGGAGCCAATCAGGTTGTTCCTGAAATATTAGAAGGCAGTTTGATGTTAGTTTCACAAGTACTTTCATTATCGGGTGTGCCGTTTTCTCGTATTATGAGACGTGTGCAACAAGAACGTAAAAGTCATTATAATCATCTTCATGGTTTTTATCAGGGGGAGCATACCGATATGAGTCCAGAAGCGATTGACCGTATTGAGTTTGCTCACGCTATTTTACTTAGTGATGACTCCTTTGCTACAGGAAGTACCATAGAGTCGCTGCAACTGGGCACTCGTCGCGTTATTGTGGTTGCTTTAAAAAGGGCTGGCATTGAAATGGAAACACCTGATGAAAGCACTATTTTACAGGCGCAAGATACGTTAATTGTTAGGGGGAAACCAAGAAGAGTAGAGCGGGCTGAGCGTTTTATTCAAGAGGGTGGCTAACATTCTCTCATGATAAAAAATGAGTAATGAGTAATAATAAAATCAAAGAGATAAAAACTCTCTGATCTCTGTTTCTTGCTCCATCGCATCTTTATAACCAAGCTTTATAAATTCTTTACAGTAATTTAAATCGAACAACAAAAAACACACA
>JABSOX010000090.1 GCA_013215655.1 Colwellia sp. | reverse complement strand
AATCTTCTAAACCGCAGGTCCAGGGCTTCCTTTCGCACCCCGTAATCCGGATCGTTGCTTCGGTTTTGGAGTAGCGGAGCGGCAAGTTCTTCGTCCCCTCCTAATTTAACGACAAAATAGACAGAGGACCTTCGCACCCACGGCGCCGGATGGTGTTTAGCCGCCCATGCAAACAACTCGACAGTTTCATGGCCCTGCCCCGGCATCCAAGCCAATGAGTACGGAATCTGATTCGTTGTTCCTTCTTTAGCGGACGCAATCAATGCTTCAGAAAGCGCGTTTTGAATGTCGGGAAGGTGCTGCTCTACGTCTATCCAAAACTGTTTTCTTTTTTCTGCGAAGCCCGTCTCTTCATTATGAGAAAACTTAGCATTCACAGCGGCAAAAGCCGACGCCACTTTCACCCGTTGCGCTTTCTCAGGATGGGCAAACAATCGCACAAGCACATCGGACGATTCACCATCCAGAATCACGTTGAACACTAACGCTTCCTCAACGGATAAATCCGCAGTCAGTTTCGCAAATTCAGATGTGGCAACCTGTCCGCCGCCTATTTCAGGTTCCGTCGGTTGGGACGACGGATCTGAATGGTCCATTTCAGCTACGTACCGTTCTACAAACGTTGGCGGGTCGGCGAAAACCACTGGATTGGCACTCAACCCTGCCAATGCATACACGAGAAAAACGAAAACGACCATTGCGAGAACGGCCGTTGCAATGATTAATTTTTTAAATCTAAAACTGATGGTCATAAATTTGTCCTTATGAGAAATAAACAGGAGCTTAAATATAAGTAAATCAAGCTGTTCTAAACTTAAATGAATCGAAATAAAAATACATGACTTGCTGCTGATTTCTAGCTGATTTCTAGCTGATTGTTTGCTGACGGCGATAATCAACTTAGTAGATACAGATAACGCTTACTATGGATACTTCTAAGTAATATGATCAAAATGATTCATTAGAAAATATAGGGCAAATTTATTGAAGTAGCTTCCAAACTCAATCTTCTGCTGTGGGGCTATAAGCGGTCATTAGCGGGTATAAATCTAAATATATTTTTAAACCAACCTTATGGTTCTGTTTATGTATTGGTTTGCTTTAAGTGTAGTGGCTTAGACTTGATCTAATACTTACATCTATTTGATTTGGTATTATCTGACCATCAATATGACAGTTGATAGACCTTTCCCTGTTCAAATGACAACAATATAAGGCAATCCGTTAATTATTGCATCCGGGTCGTATTTTACTTTGATCAACAAATAATTTGTTTAATTCTTTGATAAAGGCTTCTGTTTCTGATGTTTTTTTACACAAAACACGATCTTGATGAATATGAATTGGACTTCCTTTGACATAACTAAATAAAGGTTGGCTTAGGTTTTTGAATGCTTCACAAGCATCTGGCGTATAAGCCAAAAAATAATCAAGCCTATTACTGTTGGCCAAAGTAATAGATGTTTCAATTTTATAGCTCAAATTAAGTGTAAAGTACCCATTTTTAATGGCTTGCTCAACTTCATTACCATAAGGCATCCCAAATCGGCCTCCCACACGCTTCCCATTTAAATCCGATAAATCACTCGTGGCCTCCAATTTAGGAGCAGACCAAATATAAATGGCGGCCGCATTCATTGATTTACTCTTTATATAATTATCCCCATATTTATAAAAATAGATGTTTTTGTTCGCTGGTGTTATGCAGCAATGCAAACAATCATCATCATGAAATTCACTAAATGCTCTTTTTGGGGACATCACTTGAAGGTTGGCCGTTTCAATCTCATTAATAATTTTATCATATTGACCTTTACCATCGGTTTGGTGCAAACCATCAATGAATAGGCCGAAGATTTTTATTTCTTCCGCACAAATACTTCCTTGGATTAATAGGGAAAGTAATAATGTAATCAAATTTACTGATGAAATCATAGATTTTACTTTCACCCAAACCCTCATTTTCTCTTTACATTAACCTATAAAAATATCTATTAAGTATAGATAATACAAACTGTATATCAATCATATCTGAGGCGTGATTTACTAGTCGGTTCCTTTAGGCCAGCTTTCGCTTCAAAGTGATCCCAAATGAAGATTGTATTGGCGATCAAATTTAGACAGCAAAGTGGTGAAAGTTGTCGTTAGTTATATGGCGCTCAGGGGGCGTTATGCGCCATAGAGTATATATTCTGATTTTATGTGAACTAAGATAATTCTAATGTCTGCTTTTGAGATTAGGTAAATAATTGTACGCAAAATATAGAGTAAAACTATGGGTGTGAATAAGTAAATAATTTAAATTCGAATGACCGCTTTATGCTCAAAAGCGCCCTTAATCTCTTTTATCTTAGTTGTCGTTTTATCCGACAAAGCGGTCATTAAGACTTTAAATCACAACATAATCCTTTCCGATAAAGCGTTCATTTCAGAAAGCCACTTTACTAGTAGACTGATATTTTCTAATTAATTTATCGCGTTTTTGCGCCAGCACATTTATTTTGGCAAAATCACCACCAGTCACTTGTAGCAGGCGTTTGTCCATCACTTTAAACCATAACCAAGGAACGTAGGCGACGACATACATACCAAAATAACCACTTGGCAGTGTAGGTAATCCGCTAAAATGGCGCAGCGACTGATAGCTGCGCGTTGCATTGGCATGATGATCTGAGTGACGCTGCAAGTGGAACAGTGCCCAATTTGAGAAAATATGATTACTATTCCAGCTATGATGTGGTTGTGGGCGCTCGTAACGTCCGCTTGGAAGTTTCTGTCGCAACAAACCATAATGTTCGACATAGTTAGCAGATGTGAGTTGCCACATAGACCAGAAAGCACATATGATTAAATAAGGTACAACACCTGAGCCTAACCACACAACCAGGCTAACGAAAAGCCCTAAAGTCATCAACATGGCTTGCAAGAATTCATTTTCGAATGACCAGGCAGACTTACCAGCTTTTTTCATGCGCAGTTTTTCTATATTGTGTGCTCGTAATATTGCACCTGGTAATTCTCTTAAGGCAAAACGATAAATGCTTTCGCCCATTTTGGCCGAGGCTGGATCTTCTGGAGTGGCTACGTGTTTATGGTGGCCGCGGTTATGTTCGATGAAAAAATGACCGTATGCAGCAGGTGCAAGTACAATTTTAGCCAACCATATATCAAGCTTCTTTCTTTTATGACCTAATTCATGACCAATGTTTAAGCCGTGCCCGCCTATGCTCCCTGCTAACAAGGCAACTGCTAAGTAGCCATAAATACTGAGTTGATTACTGGCGACAAACCAGGCACAAAATATAAAAGAGGCAATGACAACCGGAACGTTCATACGGGTGATTATGGAATAAAAAGGATCCGACTCAAGTAAGGGTAAAACAGACTCTGGTGGATTGCTGCTATCTTCTCCCATCAGATAATCAACAATAGGGAATATCGTATAGACTAAAATAAAAAACAACCAGAGAAAAAATTCATGGTTAATAAACTGATATAACAGAGGACCAGCTACAGCTGCACTGGGTATCAACAGAGAAAACCACCAAAAATAACGTTTATTGTCTACATAAATAGTGCCATCACTGGCAATAAAAGTGCCTGCTTTGTTCATTATACTCCCCACAATACTCATTATTTTTGAGCCTTAATGCGATGAAAGTGCGAATGGTTATAAAAGACAAACATTAATCTAACATTGCGACTAAAGCACCCATGCGAATTTCTAGTTAAACATACAATATATAGAAGATAAACATATAGAATATAAACATATAGAATATGTGAATGCGGCTTAGCATTAGATCAAAGCGTCTATATCACTCTCATTGCATGAAATTAGCAAATATATATTTTAAGACAACCTTTACAACCAACTTTTTGAGAACTATTTATGTCGATTTTAAACCTTGAGGCTAATCAAATACCTAACTAGCCCTATGGTAGATGTCTAAAATAAACAATTTAGGTTTATTGACGTTAAAGCATAAAATTTATGTCTGCGGTATGATCTAAAACGAATCTATAGTTATGTGAAACTTGACAGTCTCCAATTGGCATAAAATTATCTTGAACTAAATTTAAGTTAATATCCACAATAGGCTCAAAGTTCAGATCAAGTAATTGAAGGTCAATGGCAACAATGAGCTAAAGCACGGACGTTCGGGGTTTAAAAACAGAGGTCGAATTTTACCGCAGAGAACACATTGGTTGTTTGATTCATAATGGTAATTTGGATTAGATTTTAGATTTTAAGAAATATTACGTTTCTTCTACACTTCCTTACATTTTGTAATACATATTGATACAGCTTTCACATCATACAGCCTTTAAGATGCACCTCAGTTGTTTATAGAGTCACGTGCTATTTACTCAATATTTAATCTTTTGGCCAGCCTAAATGGAATGACTTTAGCTTAGCTATCAAAAGCAAAAGTGAGGAATTATTATGAAAAAATCTTTAGTGTTATGCATGACTGTGTTGTTTTTAATGGGTTGTGGGGGAAGTTCTTCTTCCACTAAAAAAGTAGAAGTCGTCGACTCTGATGGTTTTGAAAGCCTCAGAACGATCGCACAATCGCAACTTAATAACAGTATTGCTCCTGCTGTTTCCATTGCAATATACAAAGATGGTGAAATTGTATTCGCTGAAGCTTTTGGCTTAATGGTTAAATATGGTTCATCACCAGTAAATGAAAATACATTATTTCAATTAGGCTCTACCACTAAGATGTATACTGCTTTGGGCGCGTTACGTTTGATTGAAAATAGCTCTCTGAGTCTTGATAGTGCGTTAATAAATGAGCTTCCTGATATTCAGCTTAGTGAAGAACAGCGACCTGGCTGGCAACAAATAAATGTTCATCATTTATTAACTCATCAAGGTGGATTTACAGATTATGTCGATTTTGATAATGATAGTGAAGCACTTGAAAAAATTGCACTTTCGACTTATCCCAATCAATTTGATCAGATGAATCCAGCTGGGAAATTCTTTAATTACAGCAATCCTAATTGGTCTTATTTGGGCGCTATTATCGAAAGACAAACCTCGTTAACCTATCAGCAGGCGATGGAACAAACCGTATTTGCTCCCTTAGGTATGACACGTACAACCATGGAAGAATCATCGCTATTAGCTGACGGAAACTACGCACTTGGTGCCGGTTTTATAGTACAAAATGGAGAAACAAAAGAGGGGCACGCGACGCAACTTAATGAAATTCATAAAGGTCTTTTTGGTACACCAGCAGGAAGTTATACCTGGTCGACACCAAGTGAAATGTTAAAAATGGCAAATTTCTTGATGCATGGTGATACTGATGTATTAAGCGATGAACTGCGAACTGAAATAACAGCCAGGCAAGTTGAACTTCAGCATCAAGTGCCTGCGAATTATGGTTATGGGGTCTTTATTCAAGACATCATCCCTACTAACTCAGGATGGTTACCCATCAAACGTTGGGATCATGGTGGTAATACGTTAGCTTACACCAGTCAGTTTTGGATATTACCAGAAGAAAATATTGCAGTGGCTATATTAAGCAGTGGTCAAAACACTGATTTTAGCAATACCATGATAGCGGCGCTGAAATCAGTAATGACTCTTCCTGCTGCGGTTTCAGCTCCGATAAAACCTATTGATACTGATTCATTTGATGATCACGTTGGACGTTATGAAGGCTTCTTCGGCGTAGTTGATATTTTTCTTGAAAATGAAAAATTACACATGAGTGTGCCAGCTTTTGATGCTGAGGGCACTAGCTATGATTCAGAATTGCAGGCGATTGGAGGCACTGTTTTTACCGTGACAGTCGATGGTGAAACACCTGCCTTTACCTTTATTGCTGATGTAGACGGCGGAAAATCAACTTATATCAGAACTAGAGATTGGGTCGCTATTCGTAACGATGACGCAGCTGATTTCTCTCTGACAGCTTCTACCCCAAAAGCTAAATTAGCGACCATGGTTCCTGCTGAACTTAAGCGTTATACAATCAATTAAACTAACTAGGAAAGATGGAATGGCAAATGTTATTGGCGTTCTCGATGAGCTAAATAAAAAGTTGCTGTTAGAATTATAGACCTTAGCCTAAATACTATTAACTATTAACCATTTATCTCTTGTCGAAGCATAAGAGATAAATGTTCGTCCCATCACTTCAATTTAGTTGAAGTCATTATCCCATAAATTATAGTTTAAAAACAAAAAAACAATTCATTAGACAACATATGGTAAATGTTTTTCGCTCAATATTTGTATACAACAGGCGCATAACCTGAACACTATTAAGTATAAATATTCAGGGTTAAATGACTATAGAACTTCATTGTCCTTTTAAACGACTTATAGTGCTGATTGCTACTTTGGATCTGTTTTTAGGAACGTACATATTTAATAGATTACCCAAAAGCATGAGCAATGCCCCGACGACCAATGTTATTTTAAAGCTCTCCGAATAGAGAGCGACACCAACGATCGCAATGACAGGCAACCTAAAGAAATCCATTGTTACAACCGTCGTAACCTCTGCATACTGCATAGCTTTAGTCATGCAGTAGTGAGCCGATAATGCAGTTATACCGATAACTGCAATCCATATCCATTGGATACCTTCTGGATTTTGCCAGTTTAGTAATGAAAAACACAAGCCTATAGGCAACTGAACCAAACACATTATAAATAGAATAGTTAGCGGACTTTCCTTAGAAGAGAGGGACTTTGTTGAAACATACGCAATGGCGAAACAAATAGCAGCTCCTAACACGATAAAGGACGCGTAATTAATTATTTCTATACCTGGCTGCACAATAACGATAACACCAACTACACCTAGCAATATTGAGATGGATTTTTTTACTGTAATTTTTTCATTAAGAAAAATACATGCAATTAAGGCTGTCCACAAAGGTACTGTAAATTCAAGAGCGAAAACCTCAGCTAAAGGTAACAGTCCAATACCTACGAACCATCCATATTGTCCGGCAAAGTGAAAGATATTTCTCACCCCATGTAAACCGATAAGACTAGAACGAAATAGCTTAAGGTGTCCTGTGCTGATGATAAAAAACGATATTACTACAAGACCTATTACACTGCGAAAGAATAAGATCTGAAATATGCCTACTTGACCGCTCAATTCCCGAGCCCCAATAGCCATTAAACAAAAAGATGTTAAAGCGCCGAACATCCAGCCGACTGATTTAATAGCTATGATACGACTCCTGATGGTATATATAGCCTCACTAAGAGGCAAATTATAGTTGGTTAAAACAAGCGACGAAGGAGCAGAAACCAACTGTTATCATTGTCCTTTTCAGTGCCTTGTTAGGTATTTTTCACACTAGTCTTGGCATATAAATATGCAGGTAAAGCACAACTTAAACCTATAGTAAGATTAAGAATAACAAATAGATATGGTTTCGGATTCGAAGACTCTTTCGACTCTTTAAACATGAACAACCAGAACACCAATGAGCTTATTAGAAGATCTACACTGAAACCTCCAGCAGCACCATTTACAAATAATGATTCAATGAAAAATGGTAGATTTAAGCCTTCAAGCTGAATAAATTGAAAGAAAAATAGATAAGGAATTATGCCACCCAATATGGCTAACAAAAGATATAAATTTTTCATAGTATGACAAATCCTTTTTGAATACCTAACAGCTTATCAGTGCGTATCTCGGGTTAATACAAAATCAACCTTGGATTTTAACAACCCCTAGCACACATTTTTATTAATAATTTTAATACGCTATCAGCAATTATTGGCCTTATCAAACTTTACCGTGACTGTAGAAAGTGAGCATTGAGATATGTGTGCCACAACATGGCACACTATGCACATTTAAAAACAATATTATTATAAGAAAAACAAAGGATTAAAATTGTAGCACTAGATATTCGTGCCATTTAAAAACTTACATATCGTGCCTTATCCTTAGTTTTTCTAAAAAGTCAATTGTACCTGTATAAAAGAACAGTTTTTAATTTTGGTTATAAAACTAAAAAAAAATCTTTTTTAAAATTAATTCGCATTGAGAGCATAGTGTATAAATACTTAAGAACAGCCAAATTATATCCACTAAATTTAGTCATAAGATTAGTCCCCTAGATTTGTAATTATGTTTAAAATATCGATAAAAGTGATTCATGAGAAAATATAGGGAAAAATAAATTAGGGTTAACGTCTGGATTGCGCACCAAGTTGTCGTTAGCACTACATAGTCTTTTACTCCTGATTCAGAGCATACTTAATTGGTTCAGGTTAGTGCTCTTAGTTTACGAATAACTACTACATAACATTAAATGTTTTTTGCTTGTTAGCACTATACTCCACACCTATATGCCTTTCCGCCAATAACTCCCGCTCCAAGAAAAAAAACCTCACTCTTTTTAGTGATTACAACATAGTTTGCACTCTCCTTACCGGCATTATTTCTCAAACGAATTTTTGCAAGTTCAAATGAGGAAGATAAGTCATCTTGCGCCGCAGCTCCTTCGATATATTTTATAAAAGAGCAGTCTTTCGGTAACTGAATATTTGCATCTACCAAAAGAACATTTGCACCTTCATTCGATAACGAAGTACAGGAAGAAACCACTAAGGTGATAATAAATGGAACTAATTTTTTATACATAAAATAGCCTTATTTTATTCTTTATTCTTTATTCTTTATTCTTGCGGCTAATATAGCTAACAACAGGATAATTAAGTGTTTAAAGAGTGTTTTTATTATGTAAAAAACTGTAAACATGAAATTTTAAATTAGTTACCTCGTCACTGTAGTCGATTTAAAAATAGTTATTCATTAGATAATGTAAGTCTAATAATCTTAGGCTAATGTCGGCAACGCGCACCAAGAAGTCCTTAGCAGTATCATATTTTTCACTGTAAACTTATAATTGGTTAAGGCTAACTTTTACCACTTTTCTGACCCTTTTATTAATGAAAAATCGCCCCCAAAACAGTCAACAAAGATACGAAACCGGACGTTAGCCTTGGCTTATCTAGTGACAAGTGATCCGACAAAGCGGTCATTAGGATAATTAGCTTTAAAGACAACTATCACCACTTTGAAGGCGTCAGCAAACACCATTAAATTTATCTATACTTTAGGTTAGCGCATTACTTAGACTTCTCCGTAATGCCCAATTATTTATAAAAATTGATTTATCATCGATTTCTAATTTTTTGATATTGTGGATATTAATACAAATCAAATAAGTATTGTGGAACGAAGATTACTAATAAGTATCCATAATATATTGCTATATTAATAAGGATGTTTCTCATGAAGACGATTTTAGCACTGACTTGTGTACTATTGTTTAGCGGTTGTTGTTTAAACCAATATGAACGTAATGGTTATAGCCTAGGATTAGATTGTTTCACTCCGTCAGATCGTACAGAGAAAAAGTGTGAAGTTAATGACCCTAATAAATCTTGTGATGAAAAGGTTGAAAAAGTTAAAGAGTCCATTGAAGTTAGAATTAAAAATTAACATTCAAGCTAATTAGTAGGACAAAAATCAGTTGGCTGTTTTCGTCCCTAAACATTTTAGCCAATTGTATTAGCGTGTATGTAAATAATCCGAGCAATAGGAATCATGTCGATGGATGTCGTTAGTTTTATGGATGTTGAGGAGACTGATATGGATTTAATTATTTCCTTTGCTCTCGATATTGGAGATGGCTACATTAAGACTCTTCTTTTGCATAGAACATTATTTTGTGAATTCATAATGCCTGAAGAAGAGCGTGGTACAAAAGTATGTTTAGAGGATAATGATATTGCTGAAGAATATATTAATACCCTCGAATGTATTACTTTTGATCACAACGTAATGAAAATTAAGGCTCGCTTTAGTTATTACGAAATAAACTTACGAAAACTTCAGCTAGAAGAAATCGAACAAATGAAAGAATCTTTAGTTCATCATAATTTTGATGATAGGTTTGTGATTAAATTCACATGATTAGCGTTTTAACAGGGACAAAAAACAGTTAGCAATTTATGAGGGTGTTGGGACGGACAACTAAAAGGTTACGTATAAATGGCACTAAATACAAATCGTTTTGTTAACCTCTTTATTTTGTTTGGCCATATTCAGTATTTAGTATTAACGACCATTGCAATGTTTTTCTATCCGGGCGGCCATATGTTCGATCATCTAGCCGTTGGGTATAGCTTTCGTTATAATTTTTTTAGTGATCTGGGGCATGCTTTATCATTCTCTGGAGTTGACAACACTATATCTTCCACACTTAATACAATTGCTTTACCTATTATTGGATTAGCGCAATTAGTTTTTTATATTCGTGAGTATATTAATTGGCGAAAACCAACCGCTCTTCGAATATGCACCCTAATATTTGGTGGAATCTCATCTATTGGAGTCCTTCTTATCGCTTATTTCCCAAACGACGTTGAACATCAACTCCATATGATGGCTGTGTATTTTTGGTTACTTGGCTTTCTAGGTTGCGCAATTATTTACATTTATTTTAATCTTTCCGGTACAGTTAAGTCATACAAAAGCTTTGCATTTACAATCCCTCTTTTAGTATTGATTGCGAGCCAACTTATTCAAAGTCATTACCAATGGATAGACCTGATGCCATTAACTCAAAAGCTACTAGTGTATTACATGGTATTTTGGTTTGTTTTTTTTACTTTCCGGTCAGAATCTCTCACTTTACATCATTAAATAAGTCGCACTCTGTATTTTCAAAGACGCTCCTTTGTATTAAAGATAGTGTTGCATTCACCATTTGAACTCAAGGCTCAAAAGCGCCCCTTAATCTCTTTTATCTTAGTTGTCGTTTTATCCGACAAAGCGGTTATTAGGGTAACTTGCTTTAAGAGCCGTATTTGCTATACAGCGGACATTAACAAGCTGATGCTTAAAATTGATTTGGATTAGATTTAGTATCGATAACGCCAAGTTGATACGCGCGTTTTTATCGCGTCGAATTCAAGCGTATTGTTATGTGTTGGGCGCATCTCGTTACCATTTTCAATCACTTTGTCGCATATGTTCAAGAATAGAGAATAATTATTCGATAACATGTGAATCTTCGTATTCAGTGATGAGAAATAAAATGAAATTCAAATATACAATACTATATGTACTAAATGTAGAAGAAACACTCAAATTTTATACCCAAGCTTTTGGTTTTGCGCAATCAATGATACATGAAAGCGGTGACTATGGAGAGCTAAATACAGGCTCAACAACTTTGTCTTTTTCATCCTTAGATTTGATGACCAACATCGGTAAAAATCCCGGACAAGCAAGTTCATCCAATCCAGTATTTGAGATCGCATTTGAGACAACAGATGTTCCTTTAGCGCTTGAAAAGGCGCTGAATGCAGGAGCTACGTTAATTCAAAAAACTCAAGAGATGCCATGGGGGCAGACAACAGCCTATGTCTCAGATAAAAATGGTTTTTTGATCGAATTATGTACACCAATTTCTGCTCAATCGTAACCCAAATGGTTCAATTGATTTAAAATGGCTGGAGATTGTCGTAATACTGAAGGGCTGACATTAAACCAATGTTTAAACTCCCTGCTCATATGAGCTTGATCTGAATATCCGAAAGAATCTGCGATTTCTATCAGTGGTATTGGCTCGGCTAACGCCCGAGCAGCCCTTCTGACTCGAGCCAACATAAGCCAGTAGATTGGAGAACGATTCGTTTCCCGACTAAGTAGCCTTTGTAAAGTACGTTGACTTACTCCGATTTCAGTCGCCGCACAAGCTACTGACTTAACACCCGAGGCCAAATACTCAAGCGCCTCAGCAACACAATAATTCCTGTAGGTGAAATCATCTATTCGATTAAAAACTTCATCATCGTCAAAGTAAATGTTAGAAATGGAATTTAAAAGACTCTCAGTTTTTACGCCAACACCTGGCTTGAATCGAAAACCATTCATTACTGATCTGGCTTGAATTGATTGTGATTTAGATTGATCATACAGTGATGATACAAACCATCTAGGGCGATCGCCTTCGGTCACTTGCAAAATTAAATCTCGACATCCGTCGGGAACAATTAAGGCTGTGGAATCTATATCCGTGGAAAATTCCCACTTAGCCAGTAAATTATTATTCATGATTTTCGTATCAATTATTATCTAAAAGCACATAACGCCAACATAAGCGGCATAAAATAGTTGGTTAAAATAAGCAACGCAGGAGCAAAAATCAACTATTTTTTGTCCGTTTAATGTTCTTGTTAGGTGTATTATTTACTGGAAAGTGCGAGAGCAAGCCCAGAACCAATAAAAGTACTACCTATAACTCTTTTTACATATACCCCAACAGTGTTTGTTGAAAACAAGAAGGAAGCCTTTTGACCACCAATTGCATAAACCATGAAGCAACAAAACGCACATAACGCACAAATACTAACAAGTATTATGGCTTGTGGAGTAATAGGCATACTGCTATCAATGAATTGAGGAAAAACGGCCCCAAAGAAAACAATTGCCTTAGGGTTTCCCGCGGTGACTAAAAACGATTGAAAATACATTTTAATTGGAGAACTCAGTTCAATTAATTCACCTGTATCATCGTCTACACTAGATTCACTTGAGGAGCGCACCATAGTAACGCCCATATAAACAAAATACCCAACATATAACCACTTAATAACTTAAAAATCGGTTTCTGAAGCAACAAGGAGAGTTCCTAAGCCTACGACAGAAACAAGTGCCTGTATAAAGGTAGCAGTTACATTACCCAGAGCAGATATAACCGTTTTTCTTGCACCATATTGCATTCCATGAGTTAAAGCCAACAACATGCTTGGTCCTGGTATTATTGAAGTAATAAATACAGTTAATGAAAATATCATGGTTAAATCTAAAGACATGTGAACCTCTACTTTTGAGTCGGTGGACGAATTTTTCTCAAACTTCCACCTTAGGGATTTTATTGCCGTTTAGACGCGAAGCGGCTGACAAGTAAAATCCACATAACAGGAGTTTGTTAAATATAATTGCTCAGTTAATCTGGTTAGATTTGTGCTCTTAATTCAACTGAATTACCTTCCGGGTCCTTGATATAAATTGAGTTTCCAAACCCTTGTGCACCATATCTGTCATCAAAATCCTCGGATACAATACCATGTGCCAATAAATGGCTTTTAATTTCACTTTCGGCTATAGGTTTGAGTTGAAGACAAAAATGATCGACGTTATTTTCAGTTATTGTTGGTGCTCCTCCTCCCATTTTACCCAAACGACTATCAACTATAACTAAATCAATCAAAGCATTACCTGCACGTAGCTGAGTTAATCCCGTTTCAGCTGGAGTTTCTCTTTCAACTTTACAGCCCAACACCTTGCTATAAAAATTCAGCATTTCTTCTATTCTGGTTGTTCTCAAAACAATATGGTCTATCCCTGCTATTTCTAACACTTTATTTTCCTCATGGTACTGTATTTTCTCTTGATATTTAACGCCCTAATAATGGACAAAAAAAGTAGGCCAAAATATTGATGAACTAAAACAGTAACCTGCACTTTTTTGTCATTACTTAGTAACCTATCATAACTGTATATTGTATTCAATAATTCTAACCCGCCAAAACAGGGCCTTTACAAGACTTGTAATATATTTAGCTAAATTATTACTAAATAGTAGGAATGATTTTTCAGAATTTATTTAGAAAAAGATTTTGACCTTAATGTTTCAAAGGCTCACCAAGTGATCATCTCAGGAAATCTTGCTAACGACCGCTTTGTGCTCAAAAGCGCCCCTTAATCTCTTTTATCTTAGTTGTCGTTTTATCCGACAAAGCGGTCATTAAGTTCGATAACTTCTTGTGCTATTCAAAGCATCGAGAAGATATAACTAAGCGACACCATGACAGACAACTAAGCCAACATAGCCGTCAGTCACGAAGTTGAATTGGCCTGACTTCAAAGTGTCATTACCCTAATAGCTTCGTAACTTTTGTCAAATTCATAACCTAATTTTTGAGCTAATAATTTTGAGGATAAATTACCAGCATCCCAATTAGGTATTAACTTTTGCGATAAAACATCAATGACGAGATTTGCACTTAAAGAAAGAGCCACACCATTTTTTCTGTGTATTGGTAACACCATTATATTTATTTCTATTCCCTTTTCACAAACTAACGCTGAGGTTGCGGCACCAATGATAACATCACGATATTTAGCAATATAACCTAGCCCTCTATTTACAAAGTCTTCAACATTTTTAAAGTTTTGTAAGTGATATTTAAAGTCTGGTGATTGAGACAATAGCTCTGCGTCAATTAAATCAATACGCTTAAGGTTATACCCTTCTGGAGTAGAAATAAGCTTAAGGTTTTCAATCTCAATATTGTTATGGCTCATTGAGTGGCGATAAAGTAACTCCGTACTGATATTTTTTGTTTCACTAATTTTATTAAACCAGCCTTTATGCGATGGAAGAACTATAGAATTATTAGGTATTGTTTCTATGAATTTATTTGCAGCGCTAGAATCACAATCACCAGCAAAAACTCTGAAAATACCATTTGTAAGCATGAAAGCTGTTGGCAATAAAGCATCATCTACATAGACGTTACACATCCTTGAATCAATTATGCTGTTAACACTAAAATCAAATCTAATCTCTTCACCGAAAATATTGTCCAATAATTGAATATTTTCTTTAGATAGGCTTAATAATTCCATATAGAAAGTGGTTACTTTTTCTTGTCGATTTATGCTGACATTAACTATTTCAGATAGTTACGTCAACTATAGGCTCATAGTTAACATTAAAGAACAGACTATAAATGGCATCTTTAAGCTTTGCAGGAGATATAGCTTTTTCTACCCCTTCGACTGGCAACAACGCCAACAAAGCGGTCGTTCATCATCTAATTATTCATGATCACTTTGTGTGCGGACATTAGGTAATCAGTTTCAAACGGTGGGTCGGATTAGATTTTGTGTTGATAACGCCTTGTTATATGTCGATTACAGCGAACATATTTCAAAACGACAAGATTAATGGTTTTGCAAATTTTGTGACATCAACCATGTATAAATATTCTCATCAAAAGGTGTGCCTAATTCTGAATATTTAAACATCCCCGTTAACTCCAGTACTCGTTGATGGCTTGCATGACCCGCATTATCAAACAAGGTTAATTTTGCCTTTTCCATTGGCTGACATTTATTAAAAGCTTCAATTGCACTTTTAGCCTTTTCAACGTCGACTGCCGTATCATCCATTCCGTGAAATGCCCAAATAGCAACGTTTTTAGCATCACATATTTTCCCTTTTAAATGAGGGAAAACATAACCTGCAAGAGGTAAAATAGCGGCTACTTTATCAGAGTATTTAATCGCATACTCCCATGAAATAACACCTCCGGCACTGTAGCCTCCCATATAAATTCGCTCGGGATCAACCTGATAATTTTTAATTGCATAATCTACAAATGAATCAATCCTCTCGATATCTGATTCGAAATAAGAACGTTGTGGTGATAAAACGATAAGCGGTGAGCCTGTGTTCCAGTTGTTTCTCATTGCAATACGCGCCGGACCACCACCCCACCAATTAGAAAGTTCAAATAATGACGTCTCTCTAGTTAAGTTCATTGATACAGCTTCTCCACCTGCCCCGTGGTGATATATGAATAAAGGGTATTTTGTTGCAGTATTTTTACCATAATGAGCAGGGAGTTGCTCAATATAGCCGAAGTGAGAACTAGTTGCCCCAACGGGACGCAGTGTATAATTAATAGGTGTATTACCAATAATCCTCAGCATTCGACTGATTGGAATTGCTTGACGACCTTCGGCGTCACTTACATTGTAGGAGATCAGGTAATCACCAATAGTATTCTTTTTCGGTAACCCATTACTTTCTATATTATATGAAATTTCTGTCCCTTTATTATTAATGGATGTTGCGCCAGCTTCTGTGTACTCATCGAGAGAAGACACAATCACAGTGCTATTACCCTTTAGTTTAAGGCTAGGCTTTAACGGATCATGTTGATAGTTGGTAGTTGTTGTATGCCAATATCCTGAGTCTGTATTATCTGTCTCTTCTGATTTATCATTCCAATTCCTAACGGTTAATTTGACACGCAGTGGCTTATTCCTTACCGAAATCACTCTGTTTCCAATGCGACGACCACGTTCGTCTACTTCCCCTAACTCCCAAGAACCACGAGTAACTTTAAATTGTAAAACACTGCCAGCTTCTTCTTCGAAAGTTAACTGATAAGTGTTATCTTCGATTTTTTTGAATTTATATTTGTCACTATCACCGCCTGACCAATCATCAAATGTTCCTGATAAGTAAATATTCGAATTTATTGGTGTGTTGTTTGGTGTTTCGAGTAAAACAGTGACTTGGGTGCGGCCAGTATATTCTTTTCCTCCGTTGGATAAAGACTCAGGAAATAAGGGAGGAGGATTAGATATTGAAGCACTCTTGGAAATTTTATCTAGGCTTAGAGAGTTATTACAAGCACTAAGACTAACTATAATTGATGTTGCAAAAACTAATTGGGATAAGAAACGCATTCTTCCTGACATTTATAATTCTTCCATGTGAAATTAACGCTTAAATGGTTTAAGCAACAGTTTATTATACAAACTTCTCAGTAACATGAACAATAATATGTATTAGAAAATATAGGGCAATACAATTAAAGGCTACCGTCCGGTTTGCGCACCAAGAAGTCCTTAGCGGTATATTATTTTTCAATGTTAATTTATAACTGGCTAAGGCTAACTAACACCATATTGCAGTCATTAGGAGCTGATGTCGAAATGGCGTTTCACATTAGGTTTTGTATCGGTAACGCCTACATAAGCGACTAAATAATTTAACCATTTATCTCAACATAACTAGGTTAATTGCTATGGCTATTGTTTCAATGCATTTAGTCTGGTTTCTACTTT
>JABSOX010000089.1 GCA_013215655.1 Colwellia sp. | reverse complement strand
AAGATTGCTATTCCCGATCATATCCTCAATAAGCCGGGAAAACTCACCTTTGATGAGTGGGAGATCATGAAAACGCATGCGCAAATTGGTTGCGATATTTTGTCGGCGTCAGAGCTTACGGTATTAAATGCTGGAGCTATTTTGGCGGGGGAACATCATGAAAACTGGGATGGCTCAGGTTATCCTGAAGGTAAGAAAGGAGAGGGGATTCATATTTATGGTCGCATTACCGCTATTGCAGATGTATTTGATGCTCTTGTCAATAAACGTTGCTATAAGCCTGCTTGGTCAATAGTAGAAACAATGGACTTTTTCCGAGAAATGACAAACGTGAAATTTGACCCTAAATTGGTTGAATTAGTTTTTAAACACCAAAGTGATCTGATGGCAATACAAGATAAATACACTGATTAAATTTAGAATTCTGTCCAGACATTATGCATAGGTAAGTTAATGAAAGATAACGAATTGGTGACTTTTAAAAAAGATGTAGAAAAAGATAACATACCTTTAGTAAATGATTTTGACAACTATTGGCATTTGCTCATCGTCGATGATGACGTTGCAATACATAAAGTAACAAAATTGGCATTAAAAAAGGTTGAAATACTCGGTAAGAAACTCAAACTTTATACGGCTGAAAGTGCAGAACAAGCAAAAGAGCTATTGCAACAAAATATTTCATTTTCTCTTGCCTTAATAGACGTAGTGATGGAAACCAGTACTGCTGGTTTAGACCTTGTCCAATGGATTAGAGATGAACTAAAAAATAACACTATTCGTTTAGTTTTAAGAACGGGACAACCTGGTCAAGCTCCAGCAAGAGATGTAATTGCCGACTATGATATTAATGATTATAAAGAAAAAACAGAGCTAACCACGACCAAACTTTATTCACTCACCTATGCTTGTTTAAGAGCCTACCGAGATATAATCGCTTTAAATGATAATAGAAAAGGATTAGAAAGGATAATAAAGTCTTCGAATGAAATTTTTGCCCATCAGTCATTAAATGATTTTACCCAAGGCATACTTCAACAACTTTGTACTTTGTTTCACATTGATACTGGTGGCGTTTTTTCAAATGTTAATTTTATTGCGGCATCACATGGTCAAAAGTTCAGTAAGATTATTGCTGCTACCGGAAGGTTTACCCATTTCTTAAATCATTCTTTAGATGATTTTATTGAAATATTAGATAAGGAATCACTTAAGGCCCTATATATAAAGGGTGGACAACACTTTGGAAAAGATTATTTTATGGGTGTTTATGAATCTCATCTTGGTGGTAAGAATTTGTTTTTTATTGAAGGTATAAAAGATATTAATAATATTGACCGCCAGCTGGTCGAAATTTTTGGCGCCAATATTGGTGTAGCGTTTGATAATCAGGCAATGTTTGAAGAAATGGAAGTTACCCAACGGGAAATGATTTACCGTATGAGTGAAGCTGTAGAAAGTCGCTCCAAAGAAACCAGTAATCATGTCAAAAGAGTCGCCTTAACTTGTCAATACCTAGCGAATGCTGTTGGCATGAGTGAAAGAGAAATTGATATTATTTATAGAGCCGCGCCACTACATGACATAGGAAAGATTGCGATACCCGACCATATATTAAATAAGCCAGGTAAGCTTACTGATGAAGAGTGGCAGAAGATGAAAACACATGCGCAAATTGGTTACGATATACTCTCACCTTCTGAATTAACCGTATTACGAGCGGGGGCAGTTATAGCTGGTGAGCATCATGAAAATTGGGACGGCTCCGGTTACCCACAGGGTAAAAAAGGAGAAGACATTCATATCTATGGTCGTATTACAGCAATAGCTGACGTATTTGACGCTCTTGTTAATAAAAGATGTTATAAAAAGGCGTGGACAATAGAAGAAACGATGACGTTTTTTAAGGACATGTCAGGTGTGAAATTTGACCCAAGCTTAGTATCCATTTTGTTTAATAATCAAGATGAATTTATGGCGATCCAAGATAAATATATAGATTCACCTCATCAATAGTAACATTCAATAAAAATGAACAATGTAAGCTATATTCACTCATCTTTATTGTGAATACCTAATGGAAACTCAATAATAAATTGGCTTCCTTGCGAAAATCCATCATTAAATGAGATGCTGCCTTTTAACGACTGTACCACTAAGTTATAAACAATATGCAAGCCTAAACCTGTTCCGCCTTTTCCTTGTTTTGTAGTAAAGAACGGATCAAATATTTTGCTAATGTGTTCTTTGTCTATACCTTTTCCTGAATCAGTATAAACAAAAAGAACCATACCTCCTTTACACGTTATATTAATGTCTATGTTACCCGATGTTTTATTTTCAAAGCCATGTATTAAAGAATTAATGACAAAGTTTGTGATAATTTGAGACAAGGCGCCAGGGTCACCATGAACGGCTAAATTTTCATCACAGCTAACTTCTGTGATGATATTTGTATGTTTGAGTTTTGGTTTGAGACTTTGCAAAACCTCTTCGATATATCTTTTTACCTTGTAAGTTCGTACATTTTTATTGCTTTGGTCAACAGCAACTTGCTTAAAACTCGTTATTAATTTGGCTGCTCTGGCGAGGTTTGAGCTAATTAGAGCAGTACTTTCTTTCACTTCATCCAAATATAAACTTAAATCCCTATTGGTCATATCCTCGGTAATATGCTTATGATTGATTAAAGTTGTCTCCTCCCATAAATGAGAAGAGGCAGTAACACCTATCCCTATGGGAGTATTTATTTCGTGAGCAACGCCAGCGACTAGGCCTCCCAAAGATGCCATTTTTTCTGACTCAACTAGTGATTTTTGCGCAAAATTTAACTTATCTAAAGAATCCTTCAGTGCTTGATTCTTTTTTTCTAGCATTGCAGGGCTAGGCAGTGCTAAAAAGAAAGGCAAAACAAACCAAATTACGATACCTGTGGCTACCGATGTTAGCGCGGTAATTGCTTTAACTATCGATGAAATGCCATATATGGGTTCCCATATTACAATTGCACTAATCAAATGCGAAGTACCACATGCTAAAAAGATCACCGAGCCTGCTAATAGAAAAAACCATGGATAAGGTAAGTCATGTCGTTTTTTGACAAAAATAACAACAGCAGTTGTGATCGAGAAATATGCAAAAGCGGTTAATACGTCAGAAATAACCGAAGTCCAAAGAATATCTGCCTGCCATAAATAACACATACCGTGGGGCATAAAATTTTCATGGGCAAAAAAGGAGGATGAATCCATAACTAAACCTAAATAGTATGTAATCAGTCGATATAACTTATTGTAGTCGAAAAAGGATAAACGTCATGTTTCAAAAAAAAGTAAGGATCAAAATTTGGATCAATTGTCGTGTGTTCATTAATAAGGGGAAAGACAACACAGAAAACGTTCCCTAATATCGATGTCATCTCTGAGTAGTATTGCGGATTTCTCACTATTTAACTATACCTGTAATGTGCATTACTAAAACAAAGAGTTTTAATGAGAATAACTAGATATGACCTTGCTATCGCCCTAAGTATGTTCATCCAGACATCACAATTAAATGCACAAGAGAGGGATGTAGAATCTTTTTTTCATTTAACGATGGAAGAGCTACAAAATATTAATGTATCAGTAGCATCAAATGTCATCGTCGATGTCCGTAAACAACCCGTATCGGTTACCACGATAACTAAAAATAGAATTCACTTAAGCGGTGCACGTACCTTAAGTGAGCTACTTACTATTTTTGTTCCTGGTTACTTTTTGGTCGAAGATCAAGACGACACTATTGCTGGCTTTAGGGGATTAGTACCTGACAATAACTCCAAAATGATGTTGTTATTAAACGGCGTGAATCTCAATACCGAGTGGTTTTGGGGAGCGCCTGACGCAATACTTAATGGCTTGGATTTAGAGTTTATTGAAAGGGTTGAAGTTATCCGTGGCCCAGGTTCTGTAACTCTTGGCCAAGGTGCACTTCTAGGTGTGGTTAATATAGTCACTAAAAAAGGTGACAATACCTTGGGTAATGTTCAGTGGACTCAAGGCAAAGATGGGCTAAATCGTTATATGTTTGATGCCAGTTACCATTCTGACAAAACCAATGCTTATGCTTACTTTTCTACAGGGAGTTATGATGGACAATTGCTTGAAAATAAAGGATGGGCGGCAGCAAGGAACGAGCAGGGATTGACCGTGTACGAGCGTCAACATGGTCTTAAACGGGGTGAATTTATCAACTTCTTTGGTAACGTCAGGCACAAAAAAGGTTTTGAACTCGATGTCTATCACTTTGAGCAGCAACGAGACCTTTATAGCTTTTACAGAGACAGGGAGGTTGTTAGCCAAATCATAGATGGAGTTGCCGGTCATTACACTTACACCATTAATGATGATATCAATTTAAAGCTAAGTGCTCGCTACACTAAAGATGATTACGCTTTATTAAGTCATGGCCTCAACATTCAAACTAATGACCGTCTTATATATGAGAATAGCGGCAGCGGCTTTTCCAGTATTATCAACAGTGTTCCAGGTCTTGCTGACCGCTCAGTTGAGCCTGGTCTGACGATGGGCGGAACACGAGAAATTCGAAAAGGTGCCAAACTGCTCGTTAATTGGAACAATTTATGGAAGGGCAATAAATTAGCTTTTGGTATGGAATATATAGAATATGAATATGGATTAAAGAATAAAGATGGTAATAATTTCATCATAAATGAAGAAATACAACGGTTAGGGCTTGCCAGTAACGGTACTGGCGGCTTTACCACCACAGGAAGTGTTAATGATAACAATGCATGGGTAAAACCAGGTTCGGTTCAAATTCGTAGTTTTTTTCTCGAAGACTTTTATAGCATCAGCACTCAAGTTGACCTTTTTGCAGCGTTCAGGTTTGACGACCATCCTAATTGGGGTACACATATTAGCCCTCGTATCGGTGGTTTCTATGATATTGACAATAAGCACCTATTCCGAATTACTTGGCAAACAGGTTTTCGTGGTGCCGTAGGTGTTCAGTTTTCAGGCGGTTTTGTACAAGATGGTTTCTTGGAAGAAGATAACTTTGCGGCGTTAAATAATCTAGCACAAAGCCACGCGGACTTTAATTTTGATGGTATAGCCGCAAACGATAGCAGTGAACTCAAAGCAGTGGAACCTGAAACAATTGAGAGTTTGGAGTTAGCATACACTTTTACTCAAGCAAACCTTAAATTTAATGGCGTGATTTTCTTCAACACTATTGAAGATATTTTAACTGCCGTTGCAAATGGTTACGAAGGGTTGGCCTTTGGCGATAAAATAGGGACTGATGAAATAGGGACTTGGAACGGTAGTTGGTATTATCAAAATCAATCTGGCCAACTAGATCAATTCGGCTATGAGTTAGATATTGACTATATAATTGGTAATTTAGTTCTTTCTGCCAGTCATGCTCATGTTGAGATAGATAATGCAGATCCCGGTACGATGGGAGTTTATGTATTGGAAGGTGAAAAGAATGCCGCATACCCCGAAGATATTAGCCGATTTCATATACAATACACCATGCAAAACGATAGTGGCATATGGGCTGTGCAATATAATCATTTATATTATTGGGGTTATGACGCACCAACCCAAGTAAGTGTTGACGGTAATAATATCGCCAATGTTGGTGTACGTTGGTCACCTTTGGGTAAATGGGATTCGTTGTCGTTAGATCTAATTTATAAGAATGTTTGGGATAGCGATGAACTTTATCCAATAAATGGTACAGGTAACCTATCGGGTGCAGATGGTACACCAGCTTTAGAGCAACGTACGTGGTGGTTTGCTCTAGGCTATAAGTTTTAGTTATTAACTTCAAAAATTATGCTAATAAAATCAAAGTCCACCTACAAAATACTAATTTCTATGTATCAATAACACAGTTAATATAGGGTAATTCCAGCTAATAAAATTTACTGTCTTTTATATGTACTCCTTCATTTCTGCAAGTACTCCATTATTAGATTAAGCCGTGTATGTATATTCTATTTTTATTTGGATATGCTCACTTTATATGCGTCCGCATTTTTTAATCCTCCAAAACAGAATTGGTTTTATCAACATGGATGTTTTAATCTAGGATTTTTCTATTTTCATCAATATATAGGTTTTTAATAGGATTTTTACGCTTTACTTTTCCACTATTGACGCACTCTTTACAAAGGAAGCTTCAATGAAATTTAATAAACTTTTAATCCCCTTTTGTTTGTCGTTAAGTAGCTACGAGCTTTATGCTAGCGAATCAATAAAGCCAATAGAGCCTATTATGGTAACTATTCCTGCGGGTAGTTTTGAAATGGGTTCGTTGAAAAGAGAGAGTACCCAACCAATTCATACCGTTACTCTTAAAAAATTTAGTATGGGTAAATACGAAGTGACCGTAAATGAATTTCGTCAATTTATCGAGGCTACAAACTATTTAGCACCGCAAGAATGTCGTCATGAAATGGATGGTTGGTTTTTAGATTCATCAAAAGGAAATTGGGAAACTAATGCTGTAAATACCAGTGAGTTTCAACCCGTAGTATGTATAGATTGGCTGGCAGCAAGTGCTTATGCAAAATGGTTAACTAAGGTAACGGGTAAACCTTATCGTTTACCTACCGAAGCTGAATGGGAGTATGCAGCCAGAGCAGGTACTAAAACGGATTATTTTTTTGGTGATGATGCTGACAATACACAAGTTTGTGAATATGCCAATGTTGGCGATCTTAGTGGTGAAAATATTTTACAGCGTGACAGCAATACCAGTTACTTTAATTGGAGCGGTAAAATAGCCAATTGTGCCGACCACTCAGCTTATGCAAGTATTGTTGGTATGTATAAACCCAATGCTTTTGGTTTATTTGATGTATTGAGCAATGTACAAGAATTCTTGGCTGATTGTTATGTACAAGGTTATGAGTATGTTGCTAATGATGGTTCAGCACATTTAAGTGAAAATTGTGAGAGACGTGCAGTCAGAGGTGGTAGTTGGCATTGGAGTCATGGGCCATTAGTGGAGCGTGGGGCTATTCCAGAAGATTTTGCCGGAGGTGTTGATGGATTTAGGTTGGCACTTGACGGTGAAGCTCCAAGTCTATCAAAAGAGAGTGAAGGTTTTTTAGTCAAACTTACTTTTTCTCAACAACAAGAACAAAAGCGCCGTAAAATACAGCCACAGTTTCCAGCACCGGTGAGCAATGTTAAATTAACGCATTATGATGATTCAGTCACGTTGACTTGGGACAAGAGTAAAGAAAGTGATGCAGAAAGTTATCGAGTTTACCGTAATGTTATTTCTGGTGGCATGGTTAAATTACTGGCAACAAATTTAACGCAAACAAGCTTTACTGATAGCGATGCCCGATCACACAAATATGATTATACCGTTGTCGCCGTTAAGCAGCATCAACAAAGCCATTATAGTAATCCAGTGACAACACAAGCCGGTTGGATAGACATTTCCAATAAGATAGAAGCTGAATGGGCAGTTGAATTTAGTGAAAGCTCTATTTCGTTTAGCTCGGATGAACGTGGTGGTAGCGTTTTAACTGGGGCTACTGGTATTGGCGAAAATGCGTTAATTAACTTTCAGATTAATACAACAAAGGCGGGTTTTTACCGACTTGCCTACCGTGTTGCATCTCTGCGAGATACTAAAGGTTTTGAAATTTATAGTAATGATAAAAGTGCTGGGATAAATCTAGTACGTAAAACCGGTGGCTATCATGAATGGCAAACACAGCAAGGCGGAACTATCGAGCTTAAAAAAGGTAAAAACTCCCTGACTATAAAGTCTCTCGATAATAATTGGAATCTAAACTGGTTAACTTTAAAAGAAGATTAAAATCAAAATTCACGAAAACAGCCTCAAGTAAAAGGCAGCATTAAAGTCGGGCTATTAAGTTGAACTGTGGCTACTTATTATAATGAGTAGCCTTTTTATTTATACAGCCCCGTAAAATCGATAGCTTCAATAATACAATCTACATTTGACTAGGTGTGAGGTTTGAGATTAATAATTAAACGTTAAATTGACGTAGAATATGACAACTTATACCGCCAACAACAGCAGCTGGAATATTATTTCGTCAGTACGAAACTCTGCCTAAATTAAATCAACTTCCTGCCATGATTATTTTTGTAACTTTTTAAATTAGTACTCTATAATTAGGATCGTTAAAGAAAATAAAGGTTGTGACAAACGCGTTATACGAAGGGCTTCTCTAGTATAGGTTCATTTGTTTTAACTTTTACAACGCTATTTAATATCTTTATGACTAGAAAATTGAATGCAGGGGTTAAACACCATGTTCCGATATTTTTCTATTATTCGATATGAACTGTTACTGATACTTGTTCTGCTTCAGCCGAAAGCTCAAGCAGAACAAGATTTGAATACTTATTTTGACAAGAGTCTAAAAGAGCTTTCAGAAATCAATGTCTACACATTTAAAGGTTCACTCTCAAAAGCGGTCAATATAAAGCGGTTAAGCAATACTACTACCGATACAATTATTGCGGAAGATATCGGTAAAATGCCTGACCGTAATGTGGCCGAAGCCCTGCAACGCTTCACTGGTTTGAGTATAGCCAGAGACAATGGCGAAGGCACGTCAGTTACCATTCGAGGTATTGCTGATAACTTAAACCTTACTCTACTTAATGGCCAAGTGATGACTTCGCCAGGAAGTGGCAGAGGAATTGATTTTAGCAGTATGCCTTCTTCAATTATTTCAGCTATTGAAGTCTATAAAACTCCTACGGCTAAACAAATTGAGGGCAGTATAGGCGGTACCATTAATTTAATCACTGCAAGGCCCTTGGATATAGGAGAAGAGAAAGGCCGTGCCTTTATCGAATTGACAAAAAGTGAGAATAATAGCACCACGCCATCTTTTTCCTTCTCCTATAATAGCCTGTTGAGCGATACCTTCGGTGTAGCTGTAGCATTATCACATGAACAACTTGATAATCGCATTGATGCTTTAAAGAACCTTAGTTGGTCAGATTCAAGTAGCGGTTTTTATCCAACCAGGTGGTTAGTTGGAACTTCTGCCAGAGAGCGTATTCGCAATGGCATAATGATCAACTCACAATGGCAGCCTAACGACAAAATCAATAATTTCCTTGATGTAAACTATTCAAAAGTCAGTGATAGCGTCTTGAATTCTAACTTTGAAACATGGATCCCCGGAGGTTTCAGTGCAATTTATCCCGACTCGATAATCACAAATAGTGTGACTAATACCATGGTTGAATTTGCAGTGGATCAACTTTACATATCGCCCACTCTTACAAATGTACAAGCCGATGTTAACTCATTGAATGTGCAGCTTGGCAGTGAAATTGAGTTTGGTAATTTTTTTGTCTCAGGTGCAATTGGTTATTCTGAATCTGAAACACAACAGTTAGGCCAAGAGATCTACTATATTGATCATTGGAGTTTTAATGATGATAAACATGACGCTCTTTTTAGCCAAGTTGGTGGTAGACAATACGCTTATCTAGAGTATGAGTTAGGCACAGAGGGAGAATTTTATGATCCATCGGTCCAATTCAATCACCCTAATGACAGTTACATTGAAGGTGGTGCAAATGATAATATTAATCGTTTATCACAAGGTCCCGTAATTAGAGCGCCGATTGAAAATTCAGACAACGACAGTTCAATTAGACTGGACCTCAAATACAATTACCAAAGTATTAAAATGCTTAATTCAATAGAGTTCGGCATTCGCTGGAATAAACGAGAAAAGCAAACCCTCTCTACCCGTCAGCATTTAGGCCCTTGGGAAATTGCGATCAATAATTCAACGCTTTGGGGAAAGGCGCCATTATTTCATGATTTGTTAACCACGCAATATTCTCCATCTAAATTTATGAGCGGAGACAGTGCTCAAGGCGTTCCAACAACGTGGAATGCTACATTAAATTTTAATGACGCGATTGCAGCTTACACCAATCATCTTAATCAGGGCTTTGGTTTGAATAATGATGAAAATGGCCCTTACTTTACTGATTTTGATAGCATTTTTGATATCGTTGGTAACACCCCCGACAGACGAAATGCAGTAAATAATATTGAGGAGTCAATTGCCTTTTATTTGCAAGCCAACTTTGTGTTTCTGGACGGTAAACTCGAAGGTAATTTTGGTGTTCGTTTTGTACAAACAGACTTAACCAGTCATGCGCTATCTGGGTCGGCTTTTGCGGCAACTTCTGGTGGTGAACTGTCCGCCATTAGCATTGAAAATGACTACAATAACAGCTTACCAAGCCTAAATTTAAATTATAAGCTTTCAGATAGGATGAATTTACGCTTTTCCGCTGCCAAAGTAATGGCTAGACCCAACTTTAATCATGCCAAAGCCGGAGCCAATACAACCACCGATGGTTGGTATGAAATAGGCGTAGATGGATATGCAGACCCCGCTAATAATGTTTTTAGCGATGAAGATTCATTTGTCGGTGGTAATGTAAACCTTAAACCCTATACTGCCAATCAGTTTGACCTGTCTTACGAATGGTATTTAGAACATAACGGTCTTTTTTCTGTTGGCTTCTTCTACAAAGACATCATCAGCTTTATATTTAATGACGTGCAAATCGGTCATATTCTTGTCCCCGGCTATGGGACCGAATTCGGTAGCAGAGAGCCCTACGCAACACTGGCTGATATTGCCGATGGCGAAGTACGTCATACGGATAACAATGGTAATATTACCGATGCAGATGGCAATGCTATCGTGGTTGAATACCCACTATTATTTGAAACGGTTCAATTTCCTGTCAATGGTAATGGCGGTTTCATTAAAGGCATGGAATTTTCCTTTCAGTCAAATCTTTATTTCATTGAAGGCTGGGAAAATTTTGGGGTTGTCCTCAATTATACATTTTCCGATAGCTCAGCAGATTACTTTAAGGCCTCATTTGATGAGGTTAATATCGATTTACCCTTTCAGTTCTTATCCAAACACACGAGCAACCTAACCGGATACTACGAAGATGACACTATGATGGTTCGAGTTTCTTACAACTGGCGCAGCGAGTCCCTGGAAAGCCCGGCTCAAGAACTTGATGGTATGGCACTATGGCGCGATTCATATGGTCAGCTTGATGCCTCTTTTAGCTATTCTTTGAGTGAGCACTTTAAATTTACGGCTAGCGTCAGTAATTTGTTGGAAGAAAGTTCACAAATTTTTTCAGCGCATAGAAGTGATGGGAATTTGCTTAAATCGGACTCAGTGCCAACCGATAGAAACTACAGTCAAACCTATAACGGACGCATCATTCGCATTGGACTTAGTTTCTCCTTTTAGACGTTATCCTTATTAGTACGCCCGGAGATCCACCACAAAAACAACGGATAAATTGAAATCTGAAACAGAATATTCTTTAAATATTCATATTTTTACTGAATAAATTAAGTACATTTGGTTAGTTGATTAGTCCACCTACTGGCACCCGTGGCACATTCACTCTGACACCTTTGGTTCATTTGACCGGAATATGCAAGTATGAAGGGGGTGCAAGATATCCTTATTATCACGTAGCCAATATTACTCGCGTTTTCATTAATATATTGTGAATAAAAGTCATAGTTTGTTTACATATCTGTCACTACATAATAATAACGCCACATCTAAACTAATGCGTTTATTGCCAGAAAGTTGTGCTTGTTTAAAAGTACGCTTTGCAAGCCAATTAAAAACATTCGTTTTCTTTTTAGTTTTTGTTAACCCAGTTTTTATCTAGGATTTTTCTATTTTTAATTAAATATAGAATTTTCATAAGATTATTTTCTTATAGGTTTTTAAGCTTGTGCTGTCTTTTAAAAAGGAAGCATAAATGAAATTTAATAAACTTTTAATTCCCCTGGTTTTTTCTACTACGAGTTATCAACTTTACGCGGGTCAAACTATAAAACTAATTGAACCTATTATGGTGACTATTCCTGCAGGTGGTTTTGAGATGGGAGATATTGCTGATAAAGATAGTCAACCAATCCATAATGTTGCTATACCTGAATTTAGTATGGGAAAGTATGAAGTCACAGTAAAAGAATTTAGGCAGTTTGTAGAAGCTACGGGTTATGAAATGCCATCACAGTGTATTCATCAACTTAATGGCTGGTTTGATTATGGTGCAACGGATGGAAGCTGGCAAAACAATTCTCTAACTCATAGTGACTTTCAACCCGTAAACTGTGCAGGTTGGAATGCTGCCAATGCTTATACTCAATGGCTAGCCAAAGAAACCGGAAAACCATATCGTTTACCAAGTGAGTCAGAATGGGAATATGCTGCAAAAGCTGGTACCAATACTAAATTTTACTTTGGTGAAGATGTCGATCAAACCTTAGTCTGTGAGTATGAAAATACAGCTGATTTAACCGGCGAAAATATTTTACAGCGCGATACTAGTACCAGCTATGTAAACTTTTTTAATGGTAAATCAAACTGTACAGACCATTCTGCCTACTCAAGTATTGTTGGTATGTATAAAGCAAACCCTTTTGGTCTTCATGATGTGATTAGTAATGTTGTAGAGTTTGTCGCTGATTGCTATCAAGACAGTTATAAGAATGCACCCAATAATGGTGAAGCTTTGATTGATGAGGTCTGTGAATTTCGTGTAGCACGTGGTGGAAGCTGGCACTGGAATACTTTTTCTACAAGTCAACGAGGTCGACTAAAAGCAGATTTTGTTGGTGGGGTGGAAGGGTTTCGCATTGCACTCGATGGTGAAACATCTGAAACATCTGAAACATCTGAAACATCTGAAACATCTGAAATATCGAACAATACTAAACAGTTTTCTCGTGACTTGAAGATTGCTCAGAATAAAGAACAATTAAGACGTGATGCAAAGTTGCCATATCCAGAAAAGGTGACTAATTTAATGTTAAAGCAAGAAAATGGTTTGGTGACTTTAACTTGGAACAAAAGTAAACAAGATGGCGTAGACAAGTATCGCATATATCGAAATGCTGCCATTGGTAGTTCGTTTAAGTTAATGGCTGCTAATGTGGTTGAGACCACGTTTAAAGATGCAAATGTTGATGGCTTAAAATATGAATATACCGTTGTAGCTGTTAGGCAACATCAACAAAGCGACTACAGTAATGTTGTGACAACAAAGGCTCCTTGGAGCAAAGTGCCTGGGCGAATAGAAGCTGAAGGTACCGTAGAAATAAGTGGTACAAGTGTTACTAGAACATCCGATATTGAGGGTAAATTCAATCTTACTGGAGGTGGAGGCATATCTGATAAAGCTGAAATGTCTTATCAATTGAAAGTTGAAAAGGCTGGGGAATATTCTATTAGTTATCGTATTGCCACTCCTAGAGACACCAAAGGCTTTAAGGTTTTGGTTAATGGTCAAGAGGTTTCGGTAGAATCTATTGTTAAAACGGGAGGTTATAACGAATGGCAAACACAACAAGGTTCAACTATTGAACTTAATAAAGGTAAAAACACCCTGACGATAAAGTCTCTTGATAATAACTGGAAACTAAACTGGTTCGAGCTCAAACAGAACTAAAATTTTAACAACGTCTAATGTTATTGAAAAAGACAGGTTCTACCTTCGTTAAGGTGGAGCCTGTTTTTTATATAAAGGCAAAGGTTTATAGATTAAGGGCAAGCAACTTAACTTCATTATCACGCCGCCAATATTTACTTGCGTTTTCATGAATATATTGTGAATAAAAGTCATAGTTCACTTGAATGTTTGGATCACTACACAACAGTAACGCTACGTCTAAACTAATACTTTTATTGCCAGAAAGTTGGGCTTGTTCAAAAGTACGTTGCGCAAGTCGATTAAAAACATCCGTTTGCTTTTTAGCTTTTGCTAACAGGGTTTTTAGATATAAGTTTTGTGTATTTTCAGTTTTTAAATTGTTGAGCAGTACTTGGGCTTCTTCTAATCTCTTTTGATTAATGTAATATTTCATCAAACTCAGGCGGCTGCTTTGTGCTACCCAATTATCGGGAGTTAATGCGGTAAATTCGAGTACTTGTTTAAAGTGCGGTTCTTTATCCAGTGCTTTTTTAGCGAAAATAGCATAATGAAAAGGGATCCTTGCAAAATGATAAATAGGAAGTTGATAAGACTTCATTTTATTTTCTGCTTGTTGTAAATATAGATACTGATCAATCTCTTGGTGATGCTTGTGTGCCATCACAGATAAATAGGTTAATACATCAAGCTCACGTTCTTTATCCTGAATTTCAAAAGCTAAGTCAGCAGACTTTAACAAATGTATTTTAATTGCCGCGTAATCATCTTGTTGGTGATCCAACCAAGACTGTGCAAACCATGCATCTGCTTGATTTCCTAAGTCTTCAATTTCTTTAAACTGTTCAATGGCTAAAGTAAGTTTATGAGAACTTAGATCATACAATTCTTTACGGGTCAAAATTTCACTTTGTAACAGCAAGGCATTACCTATTTGTAACGCGTTACTTTGAAGACTGGCAATACTAGCGAGTTTATCAGCCATGACCATCGCTTTTTCAAGTTCTTCTATTGCAATATAACTTTTAACCAATTCACCAAGATTAATTAGATCTGTAGGGGTTTGTTGATGAGCAATTGATAAGTTAGCTTGCTTTAGCTGTGGTGCTTGCGGTTTACTCAATATGTCATAAATAAAGGTTTGTTTTAAATGTCCTTGTAATTTGTTGATGATATCTGTTTTAGATAAAGCTGAAAGTTGTCCTGACCAATCGCCATAAGGCCCTTTTAATAAAAAATCCAAATAAACTTTATGCTTATATGTGCGAATATTACCTGTTAAAACAAATGGATGATTACTTTTTAGCTTAGGATAGGAAATTTCAATGGTATCTTTAAAGTGTGTGGTATTTAATTGAGTTAATGCGGTGAAATCAAAAAGGGCATTATCATCAAAGGTGATATCAGCGAGTTCTTGATTATTAGAAAATGGAATGTAAGCAAGCTTAATAATATCGTTAGTATTTTTTTTACTCGAGTTTGTTTGCATAGTTAAAACAAACATGACAAATAAAATACAGCCCAGCAGTACTATATGTTGCCAGCGAAACCCATTTTTAATAGTAACAAACTGAGATGATTGCTTTGACGTTTCAACTATATTTATACTCTGCTGAGGTTTTTCAGAAATCCGTTTAATTTCAAGTTGCCACTGATAACCACGCTTAGGAAAAGTCTTAATGGCATCATTGCCAAAAAGATTTCTTAAATGACTCATGTTTTGAAAAACAGCTTGTTCCGATACCACCTTGTCTTGCCAGACATTAGCTAAAATATCTTCTTTGCTCAAAACTTTATCTGCTTGTTCAAGCAGCAATGACAATACCTTCGCTTCGTTGTGGCGAATGGTCACAATTTCACCGTTTTTTGTTAATAGCAAACTGGTACTGTCAAACTCAAAGTTTCTAAATATATAATGCATGTATTAGTAGACTACATCGTAAAATTAACGGCTTTATTTATTTTAACTGATTGGCGTTAAAAGGTTTACCGTTTTTAAGGATATTTGTGATGTAAGAGTTTATTGTTGAAAAGAGGTGACGGAATTTCTAGAGATTAGACTGGGTTCAAAAATATGTTTTATTTCCAATTTCTTTTGGTAAACATTTTTAAGCACTAACTTGGCTGCCATATGGCCCATTTCATTAATAGGATTATCAATAGTTGTCAACTTAGGGTAAAGGTAATTGGTAAAAATAATATTGTCGTAACCCATAATAGACAATTGTTCGGGTAATTCAAAACCATGTTCTCTAGCACATTTCATTGCACCAGAAGCCATTTCATCATTTGCACAAACTACCGCTGAGAACGACAGTTTTTTATCGATAAAATGTTTTAATCCTTCATTGCCACCGGTCTCTTTAAAATCACCAATATAGAGTGAATCCTCATAGAATTGAATGTCGTGTTCGGCTAAGGCTCGTTTATGGCCAATCAAGCGGTTACTAGCATCAGCTTTAAATTGAGGACCTGAAATGTAAGCTATATTTTTGTGGCCTTGCTCAACAAGTTTTTTAGTTGCCAGATAACCACCAAGTTCATCGTCTAAACTTATACAGTTTTCACTAAGAGCTTCCACATGGCGACTAATTAAAAAAATAGGTGTTTTGCCCTTACTAAGTTCGATTAAGTATTCATCGCTCACCGCCTCGACATGAATTATCAAAGCATCACAACTACGACCAATTAAAAACTCAATACCATCTTTTTCTTTATCTTCTTCACTGTGTCCCGTTGTTATAATAACGTGTTTACCTGCCGCTCTTAGTTCTGACTCAATACCTGCCATCATTTGTCCAAAGAAGGGACCATGAAGCTCCGATACTAGAATGCCGATACTGTTTGAACGACTTGAGGCAAGTGATTGTGCAATGGCATTAGGACGATAACCCAATTCTTTCATTGCAACTTCAACTTTAATACGTGTTTTATCCCTTACTTTGGCATTTTTGTTCATTACCCGTGAAACAGTTGCTAATGAAACACCTGCAAGTTCAGAAACTTCGTAAATTGTGGCCATGTATGTTCCGTATATAATGAAAAGCTATAAAGTCAGTTGAAATAATACCACATAAATTAAGGTGTTAACTAGAGCCTGATGTCAGCTGTGCATGAATATCGTCTACTTTTTTATTATCTAAGTTATAACTTTTTATTATCCAAGCAACGACAAAAGAGCCAATCGCAGATAGTAAGGTGAATGATAAAAAAAAACCATTTGATTGTCTCTGTTTGTTCAATATCTGCCTAATAACTATAAAAATCTCGCAATAGCTCCACCTAGCGCAACACCCATTTTGACGAAAAATAACGCTAGAATAGATCATACCTGTTACACGTATTTCTGTTTTTTGTGAACATAATCTTTAGTGCCGCTATTTTCCCATAACAAATGTATTGCCATAGCAAGGTAAAAGACACGCGATTTTTATTTTACACTGATCATCGATACAAAACTTTCTTGTCGTTCGCTGTAATTGTAAACTTAGCAATTTATCGATAAATAAACAATTGAACGTTATTAAGCTGTTACTAA
>JABSOX010000088.1 GCA_013215655.1 Colwellia sp. | reverse complement strand
GGCTCGTATATGCCAGACTGGTTTGGCGGCGATGAAGAAATATTCTATGAAGGTTATTATTTCCATCGTAGCGTAAAAAATACGGCATCAACGGAGCAAATTTTTCCAACAGCTGCTGCGATGATCCCTCATGAAGATGCAAATGGTAATTTAGTTGTTAATGCCGATGGTTCACTGAACTTAGTAGATAACCCATTAAGTCCATTTCCAAATGATGCTTCTAATATCCTTACTTTAGAAGATCTTGCTCAAGTACGTAATGTTGAATTGAACCATTTCCGTTTTGTAACCGGTTTACGTGGTGATTTCACTAGTGAATGGTTAGAAAACAATAGCTGGTCTTATGAAATGTCAGCGTCTTATGACCGTGGTGTAGGTGATCAAAATCAAACGGTAATGAACGAAACTAATTTAACGCTTAGTTTAGGTACGTTACGTTTAGATAACGCGGGTAATGCCATTTGTGGTATTAGCGCACCTGGCGGCATTGGTTTTATAACGCCTAACCCTTGTGTACCAGTGGATATCTTTGCTCCTTCGGTATTTACCGGTGGTAAATACGGTGGTGGTACTTTTGCGACACAAGCAGAAAGAGATTTCTTACTTGGTACTCGTATTAATACCACGACTGTTGAACAAGCGATGTTCTCGGCATTTATGTCAGGTGACATGTTCGAATTTAGCAGTGGCGGTATCGCATCTGGTTCATTTGGTATGGAGTATCGCAAAGATACTATTTCGTCAGCAGGTGATATGTTGGGTTCAACGGGCCTAATTGCCGCGGAAAACCCTTTAACTGAAGGTGCTACAATTGGTTCTCGTAATGTTACGGATTTCTTTGGCGAAATTGGTTTACCAATTTTAGTTGGTCAAGATTATGCCGAATTATTGGAAGTTGAATTGGCACTACGTTATACCGATGAGTCAAACTTTGGTGACGAACTGACACAACGTGTACGTGTTACTTACAAGCCAACAGAAGACTTATTGTTCAGTAGCTCATATGGTACGTCATTCCGTGCACCAAACTTACGTGAGCAATTTCTTGCTAACCAATTTGGTGGAGTAGCTGGTAGTGCTGATCCATGTTCAGTTCCTGCTCATATTCAAACTGACGGTGCTTATAATGCAAGTGCTGAAGATCGCTCGGCAACTGTGTTAGCCAACTGTACTGCAACGGGTGCTGACTATACACAAATTGGTTTAAATGGTATTCCAACAATTCCAACATCAGCTAGTGGTAATGTCGATGATTTAAAACCTGAAACATCAGAAAATATTACAGCATCATTTAAATGGACACCAGTTTTTGACGGTGACTTTGAATTCGATTTAGGTATTACTTATTTTAGTTTGGAAGTTGAAGATACAATTCGTCAGATTTCAGCACAAACCATGTTAATACGCTGTTATGACTCTGAAAACCTAAGTAGTCCATTTTGTTCTCGTATCGAGCGTGAGCAACGTGGTCGTCCTGATTCAGTGAACTTTCCTAGCTTAGTTGATAATTCGTTTATAAACATTGGTTCGGAAACATCAAAAGGTGTTGATGTAAATACACACTTTGCCACGAACTTTGAAGATGTATTAGGATTACCTGTACACCTAAGCTGGAATAATCAATATACCCTTCAAACGGAACGTGATTTAACTATCTTTAAAGGTGAAGATGCTGAAGATTTATTAGGGGATTTTGGTACACCTGAACACAAGTTAGTATCAACACTGAACTTAACCAGTGGTGATTGGAATTGGATGATCCAAGCTAGTTACCTTTCAGGTACAGAAGCTGATGATGATACTTCGACAACGCAGTTCTGTGATACAGGTGCTAATGCTGCGGGTAACTATAACGAAAATAACCGTTTAGTTGGCCATCCAAATACAGCCAACGTTTGTTCTGCACCAGCAGCAACTTATGTTGATACGTCTGTTAGTTACAACTCAGATGACTTTAGTGCAACGTTTGGTATTCAAAACGTAATGGATAAAGATGCGCCGTTAGTTGATATAGCTGCAGGCTCTAACCGTGGCAACATGGTTACGTCTTCTGGTTATGACTTATACGGTCGTACTTTCTTCTTAACAGGAACGGTTCGTTTTTAAACGATAAGTTACTTTTAAAGAATAAAGTAAGCTAAATAAAAGCCAGGGCAATTGCTCTGGCTTTTTTATGTACAGGATGTACGGTATGTCGAAATTGCAGGAGCATAATTTCGTGTATGTACAGGATGTACGGTCAACTTTTTAGTTCCAGACAAAAGTTAAGTACCTGCGTCCATGCAGGCAATATCGAAATTGCAGGAGCATAATTTTGTGTATGGTCAGGATGTACGGTCAACCTTCTCTAATAAAGTGCAGTTCCAGACAAAAGTTAAGTACCTGCGTCCATGCAGGCAATATCAAGGTCACAGAGACATATTGTAGGTCGTGGTTTACCTCGACAATTTACTTCGACAAAAAGGGTATTAAATTATCTTTATGAGAAGTAGTTAGGAAGTGAATATTAGGGTAAGACTAATAACCTAATGTTTATCGATAATATTGGCAAATTTAGCCTTTGTTAATAAAACTAAATCTTGTGGCGATAACTCCAGCTCTAAACCTCTTTTTCCACCACTAACAAATATTGTATGATGACTTTGACTGCTACTATCAATAAAGGTTGTTAATGATTTTTTTTGTCCTAAAGGACTAACGCCACCCAAAACATAGCCCGTTGTTGATTCAACTCGTTTTGCGTCGGCCATTTTTACTTTTTTTACTGATATTGTTTTGGCTAGAGCTTTTAAGTTCAATTGATGAGTTACTGGAATCACAGCAACAATGAGTGTTTTTGATTCGGTTTCAACAATGAGTGTTTTGAATACTCGTTCGGCCTTTAACGATAATTTTTCAACTGCTTCTAACCCAAATGAACTACTATGGGCATCATGCTGGTATTGATGTATTTTAAAATTAACTTTATGTTTTTTAGCTTGGTTTATTGCCGGTGTCATATTGTTTATTCGTTAAGTAATTAAGTGAATATTAACCTTACATTTACAAGGCGACGAAGTATTATTTGCCTTGTTTTAATATGTTTAAAATTTAATTGACTTATCCTTAAACAGTCGCCAATATGTTAGCTCATTCATCATTTTAATGAACCAATTTTTTGTGAAACAACTTATTTTAAATACACTCAATAATATGGCTTGCCAGAATCGATTGACTTATATCGTCAATCCTTGGCTCTGTAACTCTGTGGTGTAAAGAAATAATAAGTTAGTTAATCATTTCAAAGCCGCAGAAATAAACACTGCGGCTTTTGTCATTTAGTTCAAAAGACTTATCGCTTCAGTCAAAAATCATCAGTGTTTATATTCTTCGACTTTTCATTCAAGAGCGTACAAAAGGAGATAAATAATGCCAGTTTCAGCTGCTTACATTGCGGTAATTTTAATATGGTCGACAACCCCGTTAGGTATTGTCTGGAGTAGTGAATCGGTGAGCCCAACACTCGCGGTACTTTTACGTATGTTGATTGCTATTGTTCCCGGCTGGCTGATTATCAAACTCGCACATATTGAATTACCGTGGCATAAACAAGCGGTAAAAGTTTATTCCTATTCAGCCATTGGAATTTTTGGCGGTATGCTCTTTGCTTATATGGCAGCCCGTTATATTGGTTCGGGGTTAATGTCTTTGGTCTTTGGCTTAGCACCTATAATTTCTGGTGTATTAGCACAAAAAATTCTTAATGAACCAAAATTTAGCAAAACGAAACAGCTTGCCTTGTTATTAGCCTTGGTGGGTTTATTTATTGTCTGTTTTGATAGTGTCTCTTTAACTTCTGATAGTTTGTTTGGTATTGCTAGTATTTTATGTGCGGTATTCTTTTTTAGTATTAGTGGGGTTTTGGTTAAAAGTGTTGAATTAAAAATTAACCCGTTGGCGACCACGGTAGGTTCATTAACCTTTTGTATTCCAATGTTTATTGCGGTGTGGTTAATCTTTGATGGCAGCTTGCCCGTTGAACAGTGGCAAGCTCGTTCATTATGGGCAATTTTGTATTTAGGTATATTTGGTTCTTTATTGGGTTTTATTGCTTACTTTTATGTATTACAAAAGTTAAATGCGAGTACTGTAGCGCTGATCACTATGATGACACCGGTATTTGCTCTTTATCTTGGCGCTTTATTAAATGACGAGGTTATTACCCAGAACTTAGTTATTGGTGCATTGTGTGTGATGTCGGGTCTGGCACTTTATCAATGGGGTGGTAGGAAAAGAACAAAAGTTTCGGTGACGAGTTAATAAAACTGCTGCGTATCTTTATAGGTACCACTACGTGGTGTTTATTCGGATTAATTCCCTTCGCTTGTTTCGGGTGGTAATTGACAAAAAAAGGTAACCATAATCGGTTACCTTTTTATTAAATATCATTCAATTTATTATGACATTATTTAGTTGCTGAGATGTAATCGTTGACCATATTTTCTAATACATTTAATGGTACAGCACCATTCGTTAGGACCACATCGTGAAATTCTCTAATATCGAATTTTTCACCAAGGGCAACCTTCGCTTTTTCGCGTAGTTCCACTATTTTTAACATACCTATTTTATAAGCAGTGGCTTGAGATGGCATAACAGCGTGGCGCTCTACCATTTTAACCGCGTCAGACTTAGCGTTTGGTGTATTGGTGACATAATATTCAATGCCTTGTTCACGTGTCCATTTTTTCACATGCATACCCGTATCAACAACCAAGCGACAAGCGCGCCATAATTCCATGGCTAAACGACCAAAGTCAGAATAAGGGTCTTGATAAAAACCAATTTCTTTAGGGATCATTTCAGAATATAAACCCCAACCTTCACTGTATGCAGTATACCCACCATACTTTCTAAACTTAGGAATATTTTCAAGCTCTTGTTTTAAAGCTATCTGCATATGATGGCCAGGAATACCTTCATGATAAGCTAATGCTTCCATCTGGTAAGTAGGCATAGCTTCCATGTCGTATAAATTGGCATAATATGAACCTGGGCGTGAACCATCTGGAGCAGGGCGTTGATAAAAAGCTTTACCAGCTGATTTTTCTCTAAAGGCTTCAACACGTTTAACAATTAAGTCAGCTTTTGGTTTTGTGATAAATAAATCATCTAAACGTGATTTCATCGTATCGATAATTTGTGTCGCTTCTTTTAAGTAACGAGTTTTACCTGCTTCATCAGCGGCGTAATAAAACTGTTTGTCGTTACGCATGAAGACAAAGAACCCAGCTAAATCGCCTTCAAATCCTACTTTTTCCATGATCAAGCGCATTTCATTATGAATACGATCAACTTCTGATAAACCTATGGTATGAATTTCTTCAGCGGTTAGGTCCGTTGTGGTCGTACGTTTTAAAGCGTTGTTGTAGAATGCTTCACCGTCAGGAAACTTCCAAGCACCGTCTCTATCGTCGGATTTTTTCTCCAAAGCGGTTAAATAAGTAATTAACCCTTCGTAGCCCGCTTTTACTTTTGTTAGTAAAGCATTTTGGGCACTTTCTATGAGTACTTGTTTTTCTTGTTCGCTGATCTCAAGCTTGTTCACTTTTTTACTAAAATCGGCTAATAATGTCGTATTTTCACCATCATCGTAAGGAGCGCCAACAAGTAAGTTTTTAGAGTCTCTAATAACATGTTCAAAGACAAAACGTGGTGCGATAATGCCTTTGTTTTCCCTTATTTTTAATTGGTCAACAAGTTGTCCTAATACTTTTTCAACGCCATTTAAACGAGAAATGTAGTCGTTTGCTTGTTTAACATCAGCAATACTGTGTTGATTGATTAGTAGCGCTGGTATTTGTGAATGTACACCAAACATTTGGTTAACAGGGTAGTTGTGATGACGCCATTTATAATCATCTATTTCTTCCTGTAAGCTCTGTACAAATAATTGATAACTAAGTTTGGTTTGCTTATCCAGTTTTGATACATCGATTACTTGTACACGTTTTAAGTCTTGTTTGGTAATGGCCAACTCTTTTTCATTATCTTCTTCAGATAAGTCGTACCATTTATCGTAATCTGTTTTTATACCTTGGTAAGTTTGTCTAACCGGATTACGGTTAACACCTTCCATATAGATGATATCAAAAAGCTCATTGGCTTTTTCTGATTCAGTTTGTTGTGTTGTAACTGCCGTAGTTTCAGCTTCTGTTTTGGTTGTTTGTGCTGTTGAAGTGTTTTGTTCTGAACAACCCATAACTAAAATACTTGAGATGGTTAATGCAAGTAGCGATTTATTAAAAGCCATTTTATTTCCTTTATTTTTATTTGAGGCTAGTGTGCCCTAAATTAAGCAGTATAATCAATACAAGTAGGGTGAATGGTTATAAATTTAAGACTAAAATGAGTTAAATGGCTAATGTGCCCTAATAATCATTATTTAAAATAAACTTAAGATGAGTCATGGTAAATAAAAGAGTAAATGAAAGTAGTTATAGGGTTTAGGCGAGCGGAACAAGCGGATATTGATTTTCTTTTAATATTACGAAAAACATCGATGAATGAACATTTATTACGTGCGGGTATAACGCTTTCTGAGCAGTATCACCTTTCTAGAATTAATGAGTTCTTTAGTGATTCTCATCTGATCTTACGAGATAAACAAGCGGTAGGTTTAATTAAACTAGGTGTTTTGTCGACGAGTTTGCATATACGTCAATTACAAATTCTACCTGAGTTTCATCGTATGGGCATTGGCAGTTATGTGATGGATGTTGTGAAAAAACAATCAGTTAAGATTGAACTTCCGATCACACTAAGTGTATTGCTTGATAATCCTGCCAAGTCTTTGTATTTACGTCATGGTTTTATTGTTACTGAAAAAAATGATTTAGAGTACAAGATGTCTTGGCGATTGCCTGAAAAATAATGTTTTTGTAGGATGACTCGAACGAAGTGAGGTTTTACAGCTTTTATTTTCAATATAATTTGTCGAAGTAGAGGTTATTAGTTCCAGACATAACCTAAGTAGCTACATCCATGTAAGCAAACTTCGACCTACAATTTCTCTATACGTTAGGCATTGCCTGCATGACCGTACATCCTGTATATCGTTGTTCTTTGCCATCCATGGCACTGCATCATACATCCTATACATAAAAGCCAATGAGGGTATCATTGGCTTTTTGGGTTTTAACGATAAAATTACTATTTAATAAATTTTACCGCTGCCTCTTACTTTATTCACATCAACTCTTGTTGGTGTAATTGTGCCATCAACTAAGCCTTGCGTAGCAATAGATAATGACTCAATGACTTTATACATTGAATCAAGATCTAAACTGTTAATGTCATCAGTCACTTGGTGATAATGCTGATCTTTATCTAATTGTGTACTACTAAAGCTATGTGCCGGTACACCTAACCTTGCCAATGTAGCGTTATCAGAGCGGTAGAATAAACCTTGTTCAGGGTAGGGGTCTTTATAAATTTCTACATTTTGGCTTTTTAAACTAGCATTTAAAAGTTCACCTAAATTAGAACGATCCATGCCCGTCATCCACATAGTACCCGCGCCAAACTTTGATGGTTTGCCGATCATTTCAATATTGATCATCGCCACGACATCATCAGGATTTAATTGTTTAGAAAAATACTGTGAGCCAAAACCGCCAATTTCTTCTGCGGTGAATGCGCTAAAGACAAGTGTTCTGTTATTGCCTTTTTTAGCATAATACTGAGCTAAGTTGATAACTGCAGTAGTGCCTGATGCGTCGTCATCAGCACCGTTGTATACCGCTTTACCGTCAGGTGTTGTTCCAAGGTGATCATAATGAGATGAATAAAGTACCATCTCTTCTTTTTTATCATTGCCCGGTAATATGCCAACAACATTGGTTAATGATTTTTCACTAATGGTTGTTGTTGCGGTGATATCTATGGAAGTAATATTGGTTTCATCGGTTAAAATCATCACAATAGCGCCTTGATGATCAAGTGACAATTTAGTAATGCCTCGTTGAAAATAACCTTTATATCCGGCAAACATTTTAGCGTGTGCATTATTAATCAATACTAAATGTTGACCTCCTTCACTGTTTATTTTACGCAAGACATCACGCATATTATCTTGCTCAGCAATTATATGAGTTTTAATTTTTTTACTATCACTCCAAGCTAATTTTGCAAGTGTACTTGCCATGGTTATTTCACTTTCTTTAATGACAGCATCATTTAATATTGCATTTAAAGAGGTAGGCAGAATGTTGGTAACAGTAAATGTTTGCTTAAAGCTGCCTTCTCCTTGTAAAGGTTTTAATCCAATTTGGGCAAAGCGTTCGCTAATAAAGTTAGCAGCTTGGTCTATTTCAGGTGAAAAATTTGCTCTACCTTTTAATTTATCACTGGCAAGATAGGTAATGTCGCTAATGACTTGCTGCGCAGATATGTTGTTTGCCATGGTTGATGATGGCATTACTGATAATAATGTGAAGCCTGCAGCTAAGACAAAATTTAGCATTCTATTATTCATTCTGTTATCCCTGATAATAATTGAATTAAATATTATGGTATTTTTATTGTAATTTTATTGTTTCGATTAAAAGTGTTTCATCACCTGAGGTTAACCATAGTTGACCATCTTGAATGCTGCACTGAAACTCCATACTACGTGATTTTAGTTTGGCTTGAGCATTTGAGGTATCTTCACTAAACTGTTCAATTGATAATTTATTAAATAGGCGCATTTTACTTGCTGATTGTGACCACCAAGTATCAACACTACTACCATAACAATATAGTTTTACTTTTTGAGAGCGGTTGCAGGCTTTTTTAATCCGTTTTTCATCCAGTTGACCTAACTCAATCCAAAGCTCTATTACTTCTGAATAGTTAATTTGCCAGATAGCCGCTTCGTCTTCATCGCTGACACCTTTACCAAATTGCAAATTTTCATGTGCATTTAAGATGTAAGCAATTAGCCTGATCATTAATCTTTGGTCAGTTTCTGATGGATGTTGGGCAATGGTAAGTTGTAGAGTATCGTAATAATTACGATCCATATCTGATAGGTGAATTGTTGCTTTGTTGATGGTTGCTTTTAACGCCATAAATAAAAGTCATGTCTTTGAATACAGTAAATATACCAGTTATATTACCTTTTATTGTGATAACTGAATAGTCATCGCACAACAATAGATAGTGTGAATAGTTAATATCATAATGATTAATTAAACTTATAGTCCATAGAAATGTTAAGGTGACGAAAACTACGCTTTTGGTATCTCCTTATGTCTATTCAATCTTTTATTCCTCCGCAACGTACATTGATGGGACCAGGTCCTTCTGATGTTAGTCCGCAAGTATTATCTGCATTATCGAGACCAACCATTGGCCATCTTGACCCTCTTTTTGTTGGTATGATGGATGAAGTTAAATCCTTATTACAATATGCTTTTCAAACTGAAAATGAATTTACTATTGCACTTTCTGCTCCAGGCTCTGCGGGGATGGAAGCTTGTTTTGTTAACCTTGTAACGTCTAATGATACCGTCGTGGTTTGCCGCAATGGTGTTTTTGGTGCTCGTATGATTGAGAATGTTAAACGTATTGGTGCAAAAGTTGTTGTTGTAGATGGTACGTGGGGACGAGCGGTTGATCCACAAATGCTTGAAGAGTGCTTACAACAATATCCACAAGCAAAATTTGTTGCTTTTGTGCATGCTGAAACTTCTACGGGCGCTTTATCTGATGCTAAAACCTTATGTGAAATTGCAAAGAAATATGATTGCTTAACCATAGTGGATGCAGTGACCTCACTGGGAGGTGTAGAGCTGCGTGTTGATGACTGGGGTATTGATGCGGTTTATTCAGGTAGCCAAAAGTGCTTGTCGTGTGTACCCGGTTTATCTCCGGTAAGTTTTAGTGAACAAGCAGTAGAGGTGATTAAGTCACGTAAAACACCTGTACCTAGTTGGTTTTTAGATCAATCTTTGGTAATGGAATATTGGTCAGGACAAGGTAAACGTAGTTATCATCACACGGCGCCGGTTAACTCTTTATATGCCTTGCACGAATCCTTATTGATGCTAAAAAGTGAAGGATTAGAAAACAGCTGGGTGAGGCATCAATTACAACATCAAAAACTCGCTGTTGGATTAAATGAATTAGGCATTAACTTTATTGTGCCTGAAAATGAACGTTTACCGCAATTAAATACGGTGGCTATCCCGCAAGGCATTGATGATGTAAAGGTTAGGCAATACCTTTTACAGGAATATAACTTGGAAATTGGCGCAGGTTTAGGACAATTTTCTGGTGAGGCTTGGCGCATAGGTTTGATGGGGTATGCCGCACGTAGCGAAAATGTTGCCTTATGTATAGCTGCATTAAAAGATGCTTTAGCACAGAAGTAAGCTGTAATAAAAATGTAAATGCAAAGTATTCTAACGCTAGCTTATTTATGCCTATTCCATTAATCTACGGGTGAAATTTAAGCATAAGGGAATAGAGTTTGGTCAAGTTCATAGGGTTTATAGGATTAATTGGGTTGTTATGTGTAAGTTCTTTAGCACAAGCAACTCAACCACCAACAAAAAAACAATTAGCCCAATATAAAAAAGATGGCACGTTATTACAAAAAATAGATCGAGCGAGAGCTTATGGCAATCATAAGATAGATAAACGTTTAGTTAGTCGCTTTCAACATCAGCAAAGTGGCCTTCAAAATAACCAATATCAGAAAAAATATTCACAAATAAAATCCAAAAGCGCAATTGCTGCTGAAGATAGCCCTTTCTCCGGTGCATTTCCAAGTATTGGCACACCTAGAACATTAGTATTATTGGTTGAGTTTCCGGAGTACATTCATAAAGATATTAATAGTAGAGAAGCGGTTGAGAAAAAGATCTTTGGTGAAGGCGACCCCAACGATATTCCTAATGACAGTTTAACGCAATTTTATAAACGTTCGTCATACAATAAAGTCGACATTAAAGGCAATGTGCTTGAATGGTATCAAACAAGTTATGCTCGTCCAGAAGATACGGGTGAAAATTCATGGGAAGTTAAACAACAAGTTATTAAAGACGCTATTACTTATCATGATGAGCAAGGTCATGATTTTAGCCAATATGATAACGATGGTGATGGTCAAATAGATTATTTATCGGTTATTTGGACGGGCCCTACAGGCGAATGGGCAACGTTGTGGTGGGGGACTTTTTCTGGTTATTCAGATGACTCTTTTGTGGTTGATGGTAAAACCCTTGGTGGGGTGTCATGGCAACAAATTTCTTATGACAGTGACGAAGGACCCTTTTCACCATCAACCTTAATTCATGAAACCGGCCATGCCATGGGCTTAGCTGATTATTACGATTATGACGAAGAAATTGGTCCTAAAGGTGGTGTTGGTGGTATTGATCAAATGGATGGTGGTAATGACCATAATGCTTTTAGCAAATACCTATTAGGTTGGCTAACACCGCAAGTATTGGGCAGTGGCTCTACTAATATTGATTTAAGTGCATCTACCTTGGTTGATGACGCATTGCTCATCATGCCTGCCGCCGATGGTAATACTAAATTTGATGAGTTTTTTATTGTTGAGTCCAGAACTCAACAAGCTAATGATATAGATTTAATTAATAACGGCTTATTAATTTGGCATGTTGATGCCACTGTTAATCAATGGGGTTGGTTTAAAAATGATAATAGTTATAGCGATGATAAATTTATTCGTTTAGTACAAGCAGATGGCCTAGCTGAAATTGAAGAGTTGGGTAGTCGTGCTGGGCGAGATGACTTTTTCACAGCAGGTAGTATATTTTCACCAAACTCTATTGTACAAAGTCGTAATAATGCACAGCTTCATACCGGTGTTGCCATTGAAAATATTAAGCTTGCCGATACCGCAAATTTTGATGCCTCAGTGCAATTAACAACACCTGATTTTACTTTCAATAATTTGGCCGATTTTCAAGTTTTTCGAAAAGGAGATGTTTCCAGTATAGTTCCTAGTGAACAAACCAACGTCGCTAAAATTGAATTGTTTATTGATGAACAATTAATGATATCTATAGAAGATGCTCCATTTACGATAACTTGGCAAGATCAAACGATTAATCTTGGTTCTCATAAACTAGTGATCAAAATTACCGATAGTGCAGGGAATACAAGCTCAGAATATCGAGATATTGTTTATTTAAATAATGAACAAAGTATTTTATTAGTTTCTTTAGGCAAACGACTTGAAGATCAAGAATTAGCATTAAAAGAGATGTTAATTACCGCAGGTCATCAGGTTGTCACTAGCCACTTTATGTTTGATATGACTAGCGCTGATTTTAGTGCAGTCGTTGTCAATTATGGCTCTTCTTATGAGAAAGATATCACCGCCTATCATGCCGATGGGACAGAGTACTTGTTGGCAGAATTTATCTATCGTCCAGCGTCATTAAAAGAGCTTGAGTATATTTATCAATACTTAAATATGGGTGGGAATCTTGTTGTGCAAGGCGAAAGTGTCTTTGCAACATCAACGGGTATAGGTCTAGCAGATGCTTTGGGTGTTGATATTGTTCAAGATAATATCAGTGCATATCATGTTTTTGCTGACATTGTTTATGATAATAAAGCGATCCACATGTCATTTGATAGAAGCCTTGAAAGTATTGGTATTGACTTATTAAAAGCAAAGGAAACGATCACTGATAGTACTTCTATCCTATCGATTTCAGGTAATCACTGGGATTGGGACGTTGAACAATGGCTTGATATTGAGGGCAGTTGTGTCTTAAGTCATAACATCGGCTCTGCTAAAGTTGTGGTTTCAAGTTGCTTAACTCGTCGTTTAGATGATTATTCACAAGCGCTGTTAATGAATAATTATCTCGCGTTTTTTGAACTAGACAAACGCATTTCTTTAAATCATTTACCTAATGTGTATTTGAGTGATACGTATGTTATTTATGAGCGTAGTAGTGTTATCTATGTACCTTTGGTGACAGATGAAGATAATGATACGTTAACCTATTCATGGCAACAGTTAAGCGGCATTTCGATTGAACTATTAGCAACGGATAGGAAGGAAATTGCTTTTACTGTACCAGAAGTAACAAAAAGTGAAATTTTAATTTTTGAGTTAACGGTCAATGATGGTACTGATGTTGTGATCAAAACGATGAATATAACGATCGAAAATGTTAATAGAGCACCTACTGTATCTACTGAGGTTGATCATAGTATCACCGAAGGTGATGAGGTAATACTAAGCGCTACTAGCGAAGATTTAGATGGCGATAATTTGACATATATATGGCAACAAATAAGTGGTATTGCCGTTGAATTATCTGCTACTGATAGTTTAACCACTTCCTTTGTAGCGCCAGATGTTGCAAGTGATCAAAGCTTGGTTTTTGAGTTGACAGTATCTGATGGTCTAGATTCTGCCATGAGCAGTATCAGCATTATTATAAAAGATACGGTTGTTGCACCAGTTACTTCTACAGCAACTACATCATCTTCAAATAGTTCATCTGGCGGCGGTTCAAGTAATGCTTATATGTTGTTGATGTTATTAGGGCTCATTGTTTTTCGTGGTTATTGTTTACAGAAAAGTAACTAACTAACGATAAGCATAATGCCATAAATAAAAAAACCGAACAGCTTGATGTTCGGTTTTTATTTATGAGGCTGCTAAAGTTTACAATCTGGAAGATAAATTATTCCACTTCATTTGCTTCTTGAATTCGTTCTAAACGCTCTTGTTCTTCAGCAAAGGCGGCTTTAATTTCTTCCAATACATTATCAACATTTGCTAATTGGGTCGATTCTGCAAATAAACCGCTTAGTTCAGTCTCTGGTGTAAGTTCACCACTCTCATATAATGCCCACATTTCCAAAGCATATTTGCTGTTGGCAAGTTCTGGTGCATATTGAGCATAATATGTAGTCATATTATGTACATCACGAATTAACATGCTTTTGGCATTGTTATTTGATGAGGCATCTACGGCCTGTGGAAGGTCGATAATTACTGGTCCATAGGCATCAACAAGTACGTTAAATTCAGATAAATCGCCATGAACAATGCCAGAACAAAGCATAAGTTTGATGTAAACCATCACAACATGGTGATCTTCACGAGCTTGTTCTGCGGACATAGAAATATCATTTAAACGAGGGGCAACATCTCCTTCGTCATCAGTAATAAGCTCCATCAGTAAAACGCCATCAAAACAGCCGTATGGTTCAGGTACTCTGACGCCTGCCATATCAAGGGTATATAGGGCATCTACCTCAGCATTTTGCCAAGCTTGTTCTTGCTGGTTTCTGCCATATTTAGAACCTTTTTCCATGGCTCTTGCACGGCGACTATTTCTACTTTTACGACCTTCTTGATATTGCGCTGCTTTTTTAAAACTGCGCTTGTTTGCTTCTTTATAGACTTTGGCGCAGCGAATGTTTTCGCCGCAGCGCACCATAAAAACAGTGGCTTCTTTACCACTCATTAATTGGCTAATTACTTCATCTACTAGCCCTTCATCAACAAGTGGCTGTATGCGTTTAGGTATTTTCATCGCGCTGTTATACCTTAGTTGGGCGTAATATGGAATAGAAGAGCTTATTTTGTTCGTTACAAAAAGAAATTGTGATAGGATTTTTTCTAAAATTTACTAAAAAAAATTTAGGAAGTATAAGCATATGACTCAGCAGTGTGCCTTTATAAGTCAGCTTTCGAATACAGAACAACAAAACTGGCTTGATAAACTCAATGCAAAATTACCAAACGTTCGGGTGATGTTGGCGAGAGAGATGAGCGTAGCAGAAAAACAGCAATGCAAAGTAGCTGTAGTTGCCAATCCTAAGCCAGAAGACTTAACTGAGTTTCCGCAATTAGTTTGGGTACAAAGTTTATGGGCTGGTGTTGAGCGACTTGTAGCTGAGCTTGATAACCCTTCATTTGCACTTTCTCGTTTGGTTGATCCTATGTTAGCAACCATAATGAGTGAAGCGGTACTTGCGTGGACACTGTATTTACATCGTGAAATGCCAAAATATATGGCACAACAAAAGTTGGCTAAATGGCAACAACTTGATTATAAATGTGCAGGTGAAAGAACCATTGGTATTTTAGGTTTGGGTGAACTGGGTAAATCAAGTGCACAAGTACTGGTTAAAAATGGTTTTACCGTGTCGGGGTGGAGTAATACAGCAAAAGTAATTGATGGTATTGAGTGTTTTTTTGGACGTGAAGGATTAGAGACACTTATTTCTCAAGCCGATATCATTGTTTGTTTATTACCACTAACGCCAGATACCCGAAAGCTTATTAATGATGACTTTTTAACTAAAATGAAAAAAGGTACATCACTTATTAATTTTGCTCGCGGTGCTATTATTAATCATCATGATTTAGTTAAACAATTAAACAGGTGTCATGTTGGACACGCAGTATTAGATGTTTTTGAACATGAGCCATTGGATGAAAGCAGCGTATTATGGCAACACCCTAATATCACCATTTTACCTCATGTATCAGCACCTACACATATTGAAAGTGCCAGTAAAATTGTGGCTCAGCGTATTGATAATTTTGTATTGACGGGAGAATTACCTGAATGTATTGATATGGTAAAAGGGTATTAGATTTTAAATTAACGTTATTATTTAGATCTTAATTTTCAAGGATAAATTTTGGCAAAAATTTTAAATTATTCACGTCCTATAATTGCTTTGTTATATTTTTGTGTTTTTTTCTCAAGTAGTGAACAAATTAAAGAGAATAAAAACGATGTTATTATGATTACGATGGAGCAAATTCCTTATGGCTATCTTTCATCTGAGGGCAAAACTATAGGAGTGCTTTATGATATTTTAAATGAAATAATTCGAGACAGCGGTATTGGGCAAGTTAATCAATTGATGCCTCCCAAACGTATTTTTTCATATATGATGAAAAAACAAAAAGTGTGTTCATTACTTGCGGGTGTACCAAGCATAGTTTCAAATTTTGATTTAATTGAGCCCATTGGTTATGAATTAACAGCAGGAATATTACCCAAAGCAGGTATTAAACTTGTTAATTATTCAGATTTGAAAAATATAACTATAGCCGTGCCTTTAGGTATTAAAATTAATAGTAAATTTAATAGTGATGCGAGTTTAATAAAAGTTCATCCTCCGGAGTATTTAAATGCGATTAGAATGTTGAAAAAAGGTCGTGTTGATGCTATCGCTGGGGCTGTTTCTAATCTGTTATATATAGCGAAATTAGAGGGAATGCAACTTGATGTTTTTGATAAACCATTTGTATTTTCAAGAATAGGCGTTTATTTAGTTTGCTCTAAGTCACTCGATAAAAGTATCCGCAACAAACTGAAACAGAGCGTCATTCGTTTAAAGTTAGCTGGTATTATCCAAAAAACGCTAGACAGATATTTCAAGCCAACGTGGTAGTCAAAAATGAAGTAATGATATTTTATTCATTCATATGGATAAATAAATGACGTGCAGTTTTAATACAGATGATAATTCGAAAGAGTATAAATTTTGGTGTTTCTATGAAAAGAATAAATGATATCTTCAAGTTTTATAGCATATCACTCATCGCATTACTGTCGTTTTCTAGTGATACTGTTGGTTATGATGAAACCCATAGTAAGGTTAATGAAGTAGAAGATGTTTTAATAATTACCATGGAAGTATTTCCCTATGGTTATATTTCGGAATCAGGAAAACCTACAGGTGTATGGTATGACATACTAAACAAAATAATGTTGGAAAGTGAGGTAGCTAAAAGAAATGAAATTACACCAACAAAACGTTTAGTGAAATACATAGATACAGAAAAACCAATGTGTACTTTGATCGCAGGTAAAGGCCCGGAAGTAGGTAACGTATACTTGTTAGAACCTATCGGACAAATACTCACTGCCGGAATATTACCAAAAAAAGGAATTAAGATTGAAGAATATACAGACCTAAGAAACTTACTCATTGCTGTGCCACTTGGAATCAATTTTAATAGTATCTTCGATGATGATGTTACGATGCAAAAAGTAAGTCCACCTCAATATTTAAATGCGATAAAGATGTTTTCTAAAGGACGTGTCGACGCCGTAGCAGGCCCTATACCAATACTTAAATATATCGCTAAATTACAAGGTATTTCACAAGCAGAATTTGATAGACCTTTTATATTGCTTACCACAGACGTTTACTTGATGTGTACTTTAAGCGTAAAAAAAACTATTCGAAATAGGTTGAAAACAGCATTAATTCAGTTAAAAAGGGAAGGCGTAATTCAAAAGATACTGAAAAGGTATTTCTCTTCATCATCCCAATGATTATTCTTGTATCATTGAGATGAATGGGTATCTCTACACCAAAGAAGTAGAGTTATTAAATTTTAACAGCCGTTAACTTGTTTATTACATCTAAATAATTTCCTCCAAAATCACTCATTGGCTTATTTTACTCCAATTTCAATTTTTAAAACTTGTATATGAAGTTTTATAATAATTAGAATACCCTTAATTAATTTAAGGTTTTGTGCTGTTATTTCTCATTTATT
>JABSOX010000087.1 GCA_013215655.1 Colwellia sp. | reverse complement strand
AAAAGAGCCATTTGCTTGTATCGCGTACTCATGTGCATTCATCAAAATGTCCTTATACTAATAACTAATAACTAATAGTTTTGCTTACTACAGCCTAGCCTTTTCTCGTAAATACTACAAAATTAACAACATTTATTTCAGGGAGATAGGAACACCTTGATCTTGCTTAACTTCTTCCATTACCACATAGGTATGCGTTTGTGATACCGCAGGAAGCTCAACAATAATACCGAGAACTTCTCGATATTCCTGCATGTCTTTAAAGCGTATTTTTAATTGGTAATCAAATCCACCTGCAACCATATGACACTCAGCAACCTCTTTTATTTTTACTACCTCTAATTTAAATTTATCAAAAACATCACCCGTCGTTCGATCAAGGGTGACTTGAATAAAAGCGGACATGCCATAGTTAAGTTTTGCGGCATTTAAATAGGCACCATAGCGTTCAACATAACCTTCCGCCTCAAGACGTTTCACCCTATCTAAACATGGGCTCGCACTTAAATTAACTGTTTTCGATAATTCAATATTAGAAATCCGACCATTTTTTTGTAACGTATCTAAAATGGTTAAATCAATTTTATCCAATGGTTTTGCTTTGTATGATGACATTTTGAACCTATTTAATCTTGCCTTTACTAAATATAACAATATATTATGTCAAAAAAATGCAAGCATCAAATATGCTCGCTTTTTGTATTACCTAAGAGTTATTCTAGTGTTTTATTCGTCTTCTTCAACCAAAGTCATCAAGGATGTATTACCACCCGACGCTGTGGTATCAATACTGATGGTTTTTTCCGTCAATAGGCGCTGAATTAAATTATCAAAATATTCAGAAGTTATCACGGGTAAAATAGCCCCCGAACGTTGTGCAAGCTTTTCACTGATATAATGTTTTCTGTCACACTGACTATCAACAACAACACCAGCAAGAGCTTCATGCTTTAACATCGTTTCAAGATGACATAACTTAGCCACTTGTAAAACGCCCTGCTCGGCACCTGTTGAAATGAACTTATCTCTAAAGGCCAAAGCTTCATCATAATATAAGTCTGAAACAACAGTCACCACCGTATTGCCTGTAGCCAATGCCGTCACTATTGAAAGCACCCAAAAATGAAAACTGGTATTTTTATCGGCAAAACAGACCACATTACCACGATTTTCCAAATAAAGTGTATTTGACTCACCTGTTGGTCCCGGCAGTTGTTTTGGCTTTTTCATCAATTTTTCAATATTGATTAATTGTGAACGTGCCGCAACTAATGTTTCGTTTAAATCGTCCGCTAAATCCTCAACAATTTCGACATGGGCTATTTTAGCCAGTAGTTGACGAACACTTGAGATGCGAGTATTTAAGTCAGTTAAGCGCCATTTTTTCTCAGCCGCCACCGCCTTATTCATTAAAAACACAGCTTCTTCTTGAGAAATGGCATCACCTTTTAAGGCTTCTGCTTGCTCTGGTAAGAAGTTAAATTCATCTTCGCTTGGAGTCGCTTTTTCTTTCACTAAACGTGTTAAATAATTTGGACCACCCGCTTTTGGACCGGTTCCTGAAAGGCCACGACCACCAAAAGGTTGTACACCAACAATGGCACCAATCATATTACGATTAATATAAATATTACCCGCTCTTGATAATTTAGCTAATTCAACCGCGCGATGTTCAATACGGCTGTGAATGCCCATAGTTAAACCGAAACCTGTGCCATTAATTTTATCGATAACTGATTCTATTTCACTGCCTTTAAAACGAACAATATGTACACAAGGGCCAAATACTTCTTGTTTTAGAACATTAATATCCGTAATTTCATATAAACGCGGCGCAAAAAAGAAATGACCGGCTTCATCATTAACATCATCCGACAGCTGACATTGGTACAATAACTTGCCATTCGTCTGCATATAATCTGCATGAGCATTTAACGCATCTAAAGCTTTTTGATCAATAACAGGCCCAACATCTGTCGATAGTTTAGCGGGATTACCAACGTGTAATTCCGCTAATGCGCCTTTAAGCATGTTAATAACGTTATCGGCAATATCCTCTTGTAAGAATAATACTCGTAAGGCCGAGCAACGCTGACCTGCACTTTGAAAGCCAGAAGAAATAACATCATCAACTACTTGCTCTGGCAAAGCGGTTGAGTCAACAATCATACAATTTTGACCACCAGTTTCAGCAATCAATGGCACTTGATCACCACCACGTGCCGCCAAGGTTTGTGAAATACGTGTGCCTGTTTCAGTTGAGCCGGTAAACATCACTGTTTGAATGCGGCTGTCAGGAATAATAACGCTGCCCACTTTACTACCACGCGCAATAACCGCCTGTACAACATTTTCAGGTAAACCAACAGATTGCATTAATTCAATAGCACGTAGTGCAATTAAACCGGTTTGTTCTGCAGGTTTGGCAAGTACCGTATTACCCGTTGCAATTGCAGCAGCGACTTGTCCTAAAAATATCGCTAACGGGAAATTCCATGGACTAATACATAAAACAACACCGCGAGCTTCAAGACGCTCATCTTCATTTAATTCAATGGCACGCGCGGCGTAATAGCGACAAAAATCTACCGCTTCACGTACTTCATCAATACCATCTTGCGCAACTTTACCGGCTTCTTTTATACAAAGCGCAATAAGTTCATCCATATGGCTTTCTAATACATCACCAATACGACAGAGTAATTCTGCACGTTCGTTTACCGGTGTTTGTGACCACGTTGTAAAAGCACTTTCAGCGTTATCAATCATGGTACGCATTTGTGCTTCATCGTGGTGTTGATGAAAACCAATGATTTCGCGATGATCCGCAGGATTTCTAACCGGATTCGCTTTTTCTGGTACTTCATTTTGATTAAGTAAATGGCCTTCAAACCATTTATCTAAAGCCGCTTTTAATGGTGTAATTGCTGTGATATCGGTTAAATCTAAACCCTTTGAGTTATTACGTTCATCACCATATAAAGCAATTGGCTTGATAATTTGTTTATTGTATTTATCTTTTAGGCGCTGCGTTTTTTCCACAGGATCTTCTAACAAAGACTCAATAGGTTGGCTTTCATCAACAATGGCATTAACAAATGAAGAGTTAGCGCCATTCTCTAATAACCGACGTACCAAGTAAGCAAGTAAATCTTCGTGATAACCTACTGGGGCATAAATACGACATTGAATACCTTCGTCACGAACAATTTGTTCATATAAAGAGTCACCCATGCCATGTAAACATTGAAATTCAAAACCTTCTTTATCATCACCGGCAAGTTCAACAATTGTGGCGGCACTATAAGCGTTATGTGTGGCAAATTGAGGATAAATACTATCGCGATATTCAAGTAATTTATTAGCACAAGCATGATAAGAAACATCGGTTGATGACTTACGTGTAAAAACAGGAAAATGAGCTAAACCGTCTTTTTGTGCATTTTTAATTTCTGTATCCCAATAAGCCCCTTTAACTAAACGCACCATCATTTTACGATCAGCTCGCAGGGTTAATTCTCGCAGCCAATCAACAACAAATATGGCACGTTTTTGGTAGGCTTGTAGCGCAATACCAAAACCATCCCACCCAACTAAATCGTTATCAGTAAATACAGCTTCAATAATATCTAAAGAAATGTCTAAACGCTCAGATTCTTCAGCATCAACCGTTAAACCAATATTGTAACTTTTAGCTTGTAGGCATAATGCTTTAAGTTTTGGCACAATTTCATTCATCACTCGACTTTTATGCGTAAACTCATAACGAGGATGAATAGCTGAAAGCTTAACTGAAATACCCGGGCTTTTACGTGGATTAGCAGCACCACTTTGATTAGCAACTTTACCAATAACATCAATAGCATCTTGATAAGACTTCATGTAACTGTCTGCATCTGCCATAGTGCGGGCACCTTCACCCAGCATATCGTATGAATATACATAACCTACTTGCTCTTTTTCGGCAGCACGTGCTGTGGCATCCTCGATGGTTTCACCTAAGACAAACTGTTTACCCATTATTTTCATCGCAAAGTTCATTGATTTACGAATGACAGGTTCACCTAAGCGACCAATGGTTCTTTTTAATAAACCAAATTTATCGTTACTACGTTTATCGTTATAGCCAACCATTGACCCGGTAATTAATAGACCCCATGAAGAAGCGTTAACAAATAATGAGTCACTAGAGCCTAAATGAGAGCTCCATTGGCCTTGCGAAATTTTGTCTCTGATCAATGCATCTTGAGTCAATTTATCGGGTATACGTAAAAGTGCTTCGGCCAAACACATCAACACCACACCTTCTTCTGACGAAAGTGAGTACTCATTAAGTAAGGCGTCAATTGCACCAGAGCCTGCTTGGTCTTGACGAATTTGTAATACCATTTGACGTGCTCTTTCCCAAGCACGACTTCGGGCACTGACATTAACTTCTGCCTTAGGTAAAATATAATCAATAGCGACATTTTCATCAATTCGGTAAAAATCACGAATTTTTTGACGAATAGGACAATCAGTTATTAATGAACCAGTAAAAAGCATATTTTTATCCTCAACAGCTTTGCCAAACAAATTATAGTCAATGGTATATAAAAATTTATTGCTAGAATTTCTATTTATTATTGTTTGGAGATATTATTTTGTGTGTATTTTAGAGTTTAACCAACAGAATGTGCTGGTTAATTTTCAATTATAACAGTTTAATATATGGCTTTATGATTAGTTTGCGGAACAAAACACTGTAGAGTTGATAAGGATTTATGGCTTGTTTTATAGCTTAAATAGTAAGTAAATATTGATTGGTATCATCAGCCGACATAGGTTTAGCAAAATAATAACCTTGCCCATACTTACAATCCATTTCTTTTAATAATTGTGCATCGGCCAAGTTTTCAATACCCTCTCCTACTGTTGCCATTTGTAAATTAGTTGCTAAATCAATAATCGTTTTAATAATAGCTTGATGATTGTCATGCTCATGGACGTTATTAATAAATGAACGGTCTATTTTTAAAACATCAATAGGAAAACGATGTAAATAACTTAAGCTTGAATAGCCCGTACCAAAGTCATCAAGTAAAATTTTAACACCCAATTTTTTTAACGCCTGCATATTTTCAAGCACAATATCACTATTTTCTAACAAGGCTCGCTCGGTTAATTCAACTCTTAACTGGCTCGGTGAAATGCCTACTTTATTAATAATATCAGCAAGATCTTCCGGTAACGTTAAACTGAAAAAATGGCTACTAAACAAATTACAGCTAATATACAAATCATCACGCTGTAGCTCCTCTTGCCATACTTTAAGTTGTCGACACGATTGTTCAATTATTTGAAAATCAATCGCCATGACAAGGTTGGTTTCTTCCGCGAGTGGAATAAAGTCATTGGGGAAAACGAAACCACGCTTGGTACTTTGCCAACGAGCAAGCGCTTCAAAACCAAAAACTTTACCATCACTTAAACGCACAATAGGCTGATAATAAGGGATGAATTCACGTTTTATTATGCCATCACGAATATCAGCTTCTAAGGTTAACGTATTTTGAATTTTGTTATGCATGCTGGCATCAAAAACTTCATATCGACCTTTACCCTTACTTTTTGCATGATACATAGCGGTATCTGCGTCACGCAACATAAAGTCGGCATCATCGTAGCGCTTATCATTAAATAAAACACCAATACTAGTACCAATAAACACCGCTTGATTTTCAATAGTAAATGGCGTGGCTAAAAATTCAGTGATACGCTTAGCAACATCAAAAGCTTCTTGTTGAGAGCCCAGGTCTTCAATCAAAATAACAAATTCATCGCCGCCAAAACGGGCAACAGTATCTTTATCTCTTATTAATGTTTTTAATCCTTTAGCAACAGCTTTCAATAAAGTATCGCCAGCGTGATGGCCTAAGCTATCATTGACCACCTTAAAGCGATCTAAATCCAAGAAAAGCACCGCAAAGACATTCTCAGGATGACGAGACGCACTGGCAATTGCATGATTAAGTAAATCAATAAAAACAGTACGATTAGCTAATCCTGTGAGGCTGTCATGAGAAGCTGCATGAGTTAGCTGTTGTTCAGCTTGTTTTCTTTGTTTTATTTCATCTTCTAAAGCGACTGTTCGTAATTTAACTTGTTGCTCTAATAGGTCATGCGCCTTACGTTCAAAATCGGCTAATTCACGCCTTTTAATAGCCGTTGAAACATGTTGAGAAACAAAGTTTAATAATTCAGCATCTTGTTCGGTATAAACAATTCGACTTTGATAGCTTTGAATTACCATTGCCCCCATTACTTCACCAGCATGAATTAACGGCACACCTAACCATGAGGTTGTTTCGGTTTGTGGCTTAGCTGTAACGCCTTGTTCATAAAGTGCTAACATATCATTACGACTCAACAACATAGTTTTACCTTGACGAATAACCACTTCAGTATATCGATTCGATAATGTTCTCGGTTGGAAGTCTTCGGCTAAGTTCTTTGAGTTTTGATCTAGATAATAAACAAACGTTAAAGTATCACTCTCACTGGAATACTTAGCAATATAAAAGTTTTCGGCATTGATCAGTTGACCAACAATATTATGCACCATCGCATAAAATTTATTGATATCTATACTGGCATCATTAGTTAGTTCTGAAATACGAAATAAAGATTCTTGCAATAATTCAGACTTTTCACGTTCTCTGATTTGTTGCATTAATTCTTTGGTGCGTGCATTAACTGCTTTTTGCAACCGTTCATGATCTTGCAAACGAGTCATGGTAGTAACAACATGCTGCGCAGTATAGGTTAGTAAGTCTAAATCTTGCTGTTGGTAGCGATTAGACTCAGAGTAACTTTGAATGGCCATCACCCCAATAACAAAACCATCGCTGATTAAAGGAACACCCATCCAGTCAGTACCTTTTGCGCCAACATGTTTTATCTTTTTATGAGCGACAAGCTCTTCAACTAATTCTGGTGTTGCTAAAAGTGGCTTAGCTGTATCAATAACATAACGTGTCATTGAGCCTTCAAAATCTTCTATAGGGATGGCACCAGCAGGAAAGATATCTTTTTCATCGACATGATAAACAAACTCTATGGTCGCCAATGTTTGTTCATAAATAACAATATAAAAATTTTCTGCGTTCATTAAAGAAGCAATGGCTTGGTGCACTTGACGGTAAAAAGTATCAATATTGGCGCAGTCGTTCGACAGCTGATTAAGCTTAAATAGCGTGGTATATCTATCTTCTAACTTTTGATATTTATCAAGTAGTTGCAGTGCTTCTTTGGCTAGCGCCGTATCACTATCTGATAAATGTTCAAGTTTTTGGCTTAATGGTTCCGTCATAAACCTACGCAATATTAACTATAATTGCTGAGCATAATGACGCTAATTGCAAAAAATATCTAGTTTTCCGAAAAAAACATTAATATTCATTGCTTGTAAGAAAATAGAAGTTACAGCTAACTTTAGTTAACCATTTAACCTTACGCTATCACTTAAACAAGCTATTGATTAATTTATTTTTTATTCTTTATCGCTTGTTCAATACTTTTCTTATTACCGCATATCGCCGGTTGCTTGTCATCACGGTAATAACGAATATCTATGCAGTTATTTTGATACTGGCGTTCAAGTTCAGTACGTATTATTGGACGACCTTTAGCATTGGTTATTTTGCGCTGTAAAGACTGACATTGCTGAATTTGCTCTGATGCTAAGGTGATATCTTCACAAGCATTTTCTTGTGTAGCACAGCCGGTTATGGCAATTAGACTCGGGAAAAGAATACAAAATAACGTTTTCATGTTTTATTTCACTTATAATGTTGTTATAAAAACTGGCAATTAATCAATGCATTATAGTCACCAAAGTTTTCTGGTGATAGTTTTTATCTGGTTTTTTAAAATATAACTCTTTGTAAGTGGGTATAATGTACAAATATGTTTAATCTCGGAGAATACAATGCAAGTTCAAGTTGTCGACTATTTGGCAGAAGATGCGCCACAACGCTTTGTCGAAAGCTTAAGAAATACAGGGTTTGGTGTATTAATAAATCATCCCATTAAAAAAGAACTAGTGACTTCCATTTATAATAATTGGCAGACTTTTTTTAACAGCGAAAATAAAAATGATTATGCTTTTGATCCGATAAAGCAAGATGGTTTTTTTTCTGCACAAGTCTCTGAAACAGCCAAAGGTCATCTAAAAAAAGACATTAAGGAATATTTTCACATATATCCTTGGGGGAAAATTCCAGCATCACTAAAGGATGAAATTCTTAATTATTATCAATTAACATCCAAACTAGCAAGTGAGCTTTTAGATTGGGTTGAGCAGTACAGTCCCGCAGATATTGCCAAAAATTACTCTGAGCCATTATCAAAAATGATCGTCGATACGCCCAATACTTTATTGCGTGTATTGCACTACCCACCGATAAAAGGTGATGAAGAGTTGGGAGCTATTAGAGCCGCAGCTCATGAAGATATTAATCTATTAACCATTTTACCGGCAGCCAACGAACCCGGTTTGCAAGTACAACAGCAAGATGGGCAATGGCTTGATGTACCATCAGATTTTGGTAATTTAATCATTAACGTTGGTGACATGTTGCAAGAAGCATCTGACGGCTATTTTCCATCAACTAGCCACAGAGTTGTCAATCCAGATGGCGCTGATGGTCATAAGTCACGTATATCTTTGCCATTATTTTTGCATCCACGTAGTGAGGTAGTCTTATCTGATAAACATACTCAAGCAAGTTACTTATTAGAAAGATTGAAAGAACTGGGGGTTAAGGTTTAACCTTTCCAAAAATAGGTCGACACGAGCGTAGCGAAGCTCGACAATATTACTTTTTTGTCGAGCTTCGCTTATTAATTATCGATATAAACTAAGCACATATATCCCGGTAAGCAGACCTCGACATACAAAATCCAAATTAACATCAGTTCTTTAATTTAATCTGAATTATTTATTAGTACAGAGATATATAATTGCTAATGACAAAAGCTGCCACAAAGCAAAAGTTAGCGTGTGAAGAATAAAAGCTAATTCAGATTAGGTTTTTGTATGGCTATCACCGCACTTAGCCGTGCAAAATTTGGAGTTTTTTTTGACTGGAAGTTTTTATTTGTCAAATTGCAGCGTCATGTTCTGTAGGGAAATAGTCGCTTAACAACTTCAATTCCATGTTAACTACTTAAGTCATAACGCCTGGGCGGTAAGGTTTATTACTTCTAATCCCTTGCTGTGAGCGCTTCTGATTCGAAAGCTTAACCTTTTTAGCGATTAATCCACGCTTATCTGCGTAGCATTCAAACTCGACAGTGGCACCAACTTTTAAAAAAGCACAATTAACAAGGTCGGATTTACTTACCATTATATCTGGGCCGCCCCCGTTATCCAGAAACCCAGATTCCTTATCTCGGAACCATTTCTTGACTACAGTTTGCAATACAACTCTCCTAATTTAACTTACTATATTTATTAATTGGTAGTATCACCCTTGAAAGATGAGGGAGTACATTATTAGAGTAACTTGATACAATTGTCCAAGAGGAGGCGCGTTAGCGCATCCTTCTTACTTGCCTTGTTTGTGGCAACTTACTTATATACCCGCTCTACTTCAAGAGTAATAAAGCCAAAACTTTTGTCTGCATTGAACCACTTAACAATACTTATAGCCATTCCACCATTTGGATGCTGCCATAGTTGCTCCTTTGGCAAGAAAAGTAGACGACATAATTATATTGATGTATTTTGATCATCAGCCAATAAAGGATCATCGGTTAGTGTTTCTTCATCAACCTTTTCCAATTTTTTTAGGCGTTTTTCCTCTTTCTTTTTCTTCTTCGCGAGCTCTCTCTGCCGCTTTTCATAGTTGTAATTGCTTTTCGCCATTTGAATACTCTTGAATTAATTTAAAGGTGCATCTATTGGTAACATCAACGCTTTGCTAAGGTGATATTTTGGGGCGAGACCCAGCTTAAAATCGTCTCGGTAAGCAACTTATTAACTTTGTTATAAATCTAGGTTTCGTGTCAAAACTTCTGCTGATTTAATAATAAGCTTTTTACGATGAAGCTCCAGATGTTTTTCTTCGTCGGTGTATCCAACAGGATTACCAGTTCCCGTATTTACAAACCAAGAGGTTTCGGGTCTGCGCTTACCCAACATTTTTTTTAGTGCCTGCGGTGTAACACCCAACGCTTTAGCAGCAGCATTATATGTGCAACGAGTCTTAACTTTATTGAGGTAGTCAACTACCAAGGTGATTTTTTCTTGCATTACAATATGATCATTAGAAAGTAAGGAAGCAACAATACCTTTTTACTAACACATCATCAATAGGTTATAAATTTGTCATTTTTTAATTATACGTTGAAAAGCGAGATTTTTCCTCTTTGTGAAGGCAATTCTGCTCTATAATTTCGACCACATTTTTCTAATTAAACATTAGAAAAATCACTTGGTTTTTGTTGATTGTTTTCGTTCGATTTGCTCATTTTTCTGACAATACATCTGTATCAATATTTATTTTTCAGTCTATACACCATAGAGTACCTAAGGTTCTTTAACATTCCTTACGTCCTTAACATAAAAGCCGTTATCAATTACGATAACGGCTTTTTCTCATTGATTAGTTAAACTAACTTCGTATTATGAAGAGATAACTTCCTGCTCTACAGCACTATTTTCGACCTTATTTTTTCGTTGTGCTAGCGATTTTAAATCTTCAATAATAATATATAAGCTCGGTATTAAAACTAACGTCACTAAAGTAGCAAAGAGCACACCAAAAGCTAAGGATACGGCCATTGGAATAACAATCAGCGCTTGCATACTCGTTTCAAAGAATATAATCGGTACCAAACCAATAAAAGTAGTAATGGACGTTAACATGATGGCTCTAAAACGTTTAGTACCGGCATGCATCACCGCGTCTTTTAATTTTTCACCTGACTGTCTTGCTTTATTCACATAATCGACCATTACCAGGGAGTCGTTTACCACTACCCCAGCAGCCGCTAAAATACCAAATACGGAAAACATATTGAGATCCATTCCTAACATTAAATGGCCTAATACTGCACCAATGACACCAAAAGGAATAACAATCATGATCATCGTTGCTTGTGCATATGACTTAAGTGGTATTGCCAACAATGAAAAGATCACCATCAATGAAATCATAAAGTTACGGAATTGTTTACCTGCGCCTTCCATCTCTTCTTGAATACGACCCGATACTTCACTTTTTACTAAAGGATATTTACGTAATAACTGTGGTACATAGTTATCTCGAATATCTTTGGTCACTTCAAAAGGCTCTACTTGCTCGGCATCCACGCTTGCCCAAACATTGATAGTACGATTACCATTTTCACGGCGAATACGAGTAACACCTTCCGTCAATTTAATTTCAGCAAGTTCTGATAAAGGCAATTCTGCGCCGTTTGGTGCTTTGATCATAACATCGTCAACATGTCCTACCGAACTGCGTTGCTCAAGAGGATAACGCACCATCACCTTTACTTCTTCAGTATCACGTAGAATGCGTTGTGCTTCTAATCCATAAAAACTGTAACCTACCTGCGAAGCAATTTCCGCTAAAGTTAAGCCCATACTATAAGCCAATGGTTTTAGCTCAAACTGCACTTCTTTAGCGCTAGTTTGACGACTATCATTGACATCTCCAATACCTTTGAGCGTATTTAGTTTAGCCTTTAAATCTTTTGCTGCTGCCAATAATTGCGCATCATCTTTACTTTCTAATCTAAAGGCAATATCACCATCATCACGGCCACCGCCAAATAAATTATCAGAAATATTAAAAGATTTAACACCCGGTAAACTAGGGATTGCTTTACGCCATAAGTCAGCTAGTTCAAAGGTATCCATGACCCTAATTTCTGGGTCAACTAATTTTACAGTAATATTACCTCGTGTTCGACCTCGTAAGCTAACATCCATATCCGCGATCATTTTTTGACCATATTCAGCTTCAATTTTTTTATCAACTTCATATAAGATATTTGATACTTTTAAGACCGTGGCTAATGTTTGTTTATCAGCCGCATCAACATTCATCTCAATAGTCACCCGAGGGAAATCGTGAGGTATTTTGGGTTGGCCTACATAACGAACCATACCACCACCAAACAAACCCGCACTGATTAACATCACACTAATAAAGAACATTAGTACTGCGTAACGATACTCAATACAAACTGCCAACTTTGGACGATAAGTATTTTCAATGAAAGTCTTTAATTTTTCATCGATGCCCCTACGTAAGCGATCTAACGGATTCTTTGGATTAAATTCTTTTACCTTCATTTTAACCAAATGTGCTGGCAAAATAAGCTTTGATTCAATTAAAGAAAAAATTAGACAGAAAATAACCACAAAACCTATCGATTTACCAAACGCAGATTCCGGACCATCACCAAGTACAAAAGGTATAAAAACGGCAATGGTAGTTAATACACCAAAAGTTGCTGGCATAGCGACGCGTTTTACACCACGAATAACGTTTTCAGCACTGTGACCATGCTGCTCAATTTCCTCATGGGCGCTCTCCCCCATGACAATGGCATCATCAACCACAATCCCCAGCACCAGAATAAAGGCAAATAAGCTGGTGATATTAATAGTAACGTTGACAAATTCCATCGGCATGACTAATAAAGTACCTAAGAAACAGACAGGTAAACCCATCATTACCCAAAAAGCTAAACGTACCCGTAAAAATAACGCCAACATAATAAAGACTAAAACCGCACCACTTTTCATGTTGTCCATCATCATGGTCAAACGGCCTTCAAGGTAATAGGTCATATCTACCCAAGTCTCTAGTTTTACTCCTGGTGGTAAAAGATCCGCTTTTTCTTCAACATATTCATTAACGACTTCAGCAACATCAGTAATACTTTGGTTGTCTGCTGCACCAATGAAGAGTGTCACCGAATTTTTCCCGTTAAATTTCGAGTATTGTAATCCTTCTTCAAAACCATCATTTACCGTAGCTATTTCACCTAATAGAACTTTAGTTCCATCGGCCAATGTTACTACTGGGATTTGCTCAAACTCATGACCACGATACGCTTGGTTTTCGACACGTAAATTAATATAACCATTTTCAGCGCGTATTTGCCCTGCCGACATGTTCCGTGAATGGTCTCGTACCGCTTGCGCAACCGCTCTAAAATCTAAGTTATATTCTCGTAGTTTGTCTTTACTGACCTCAATTGAAATTTCATAGTCTAAGCCGCTAAAGAGTTCAGAAATATTCACAAAAGGTAGCTGTTGAATTTCATCATGTAATTTTCGGCCAAGCTCTTTCAACTCACCATTAGTCAAATCGCCATATAAGCTGATGTACATTACTTCTTGACGAAATTTTTCACGCTCAACTTTAATGCGTTCCATGCCATCAGGAAAACTTGGTATTGAGTCTATTGCAGATTTAACTTCTTCTAGAACAACTTGCGGATCATAATCAAGATCAACTTCAAACCAACCATTAGAATAATTACGATTTGAATACGTTATAACGCGCTTAAGACCTTGTACAGTTTCTAATGCTTCTTCAATCTTAATGGTTATCCCTTCTTCCACTTCTTGTGGGGCAGCGCCGGGATAAGGTGCTGCATAAGATATCCAGTTAATTTGTACTTGCGGAAACATTTGTTTATTAATGGTACTAATGGTTAAAAAACCACCAACCAATATAAATATCATCAATAGGTTTGCCGCCACGCTATTGCGTGCAAACCAAGCAATTAAGCCTTTATTCGTATCATCCATCATTTAGTCCTTAACACTTGCTATTTGAGCTTCAGATTGCTCTTCAGTGCTTTCTTCTAGTTCTTCACCAACCAATGCCAACTTCATACCATCAAGAGGATAATCAAGTGCCGAAATAATTAGCTTATCACCATCAACAAGGCCACTTTCAATAACAACATTGGCGCCTTCTTGGCGAACAATTCCAACTTCTGCATAATGTAGTTTTGAATCCTTATCTAAAATAGCGACACGATTATCATTCACTAAGTAACGAGGAACCAAACTAGCTTGTGAAAGCTGTAAACCAATAATTTCAGCCTTAACATAAGAACCAAAACGTAGTGGTGACTTCGCTTCATCCTTTGTATTTAACAGGTAAGGATCATTTATTTCAGCAACAAGGTAGCTCATTCTACTTTTATTATCGATAACCCCTTCGCTTCTTGCTATTTGGGCATGCCATTGGGTATCAATACCAGCAAATGTGCCTTTTAATTGCACTTGAGAATTAACACCATTACCCAATAAAAACTGTAATTGATTATCAGCAACCGGCAAACGAACTTCAGCAACATCGGTTCCTAACAATTTACCTACCATGCTACCCGTGCCAACATATGAGCCTAAACCAATATTACGGCTTTCAATCATCGCATCGTATGGCGCTCGAATTTCTGTACGTTCAAGGTTTCGTTTCGCTCTAAGTACCGCAGCTTGTGCCGATTTAACACGAGCAAGTTCTTGTGCAAGTTGTGGTTTACGAAGACTTAATTCTGTAGGTGATGTATCGGTAATACGTTTCCACTCACGTTCAGCCACTTGTCCTTGCGCACGTTCTTTTTCCAACGCCGCACGTGCTGACGCCATATTAGCTTGGGCTTCAATAAGTGCAGCTTTATAATCGTTAGGATCAATGCGCGCTAACAATTGGCCTTTATTAATAAAACCACCACGCACAAATATCGGCGATAAATCAACAATTTGACCGCTAACTTGAGCAACGAGTTCTGTTTCATATTTTGGTTTAACAACACCGTAAGAATCAACGGTTAAGGTCATAGGCGCTACAGTTACCAGCTCAACTGCTACGATAGGTGTATTATCAACTTCAGCTTTTTCTTCTGGTGGTTTTTTCATTGCTGAAAGTCCAACAAAAAGTAAAATACCAGCGGCTAAAATTGCAATGGGTACGATTATTTGTTTTTTCCGTGTCACCGTTAAGTCCTCGATAAATATGATATAAGCAGGTATTTAATTGGTCTAATGATAACGAATTATCGTTAAGTACAATTAATTAAGTTGTAAACGCTTGTTACAATAATCACGCCGTATCTTGAAATTTTTTAGACACATTAAAATAAAACGTTTAACACCATGTTAAATAATAGTTTATTTTTACAAAACCAGATATCTATAAATAAAAAAGGCATCTTATTAAAGATACCTTCTTAGTTCAGTTTAGTATTTTTAACCAAGTTTTAAACTTTTATAAATATTTTTCGGCAATATAACCAGTATAGTACCAGCCACTGTAAAAACACCATGCCACCAAAGAGAAGGATGTCTTGTACACCTGCAGGCGAAATTTGTATGAATCCACCAAAAATGCTTTTAGCGGTATATTTCCAATCTAAAATGCTAGTACTTAAATAAACAATAATTGAATTAGTACCAATTACCGCAAAGAACTTCGCCCATTGTGTAAATTTCATCACATCAATTAACGCATAAAAAACAGTCAGTAATAATGTACTGTAGCCCACTGTCACGAGAACAAATGAACTAGTCCAAAGTGTTTTATTAATAGGAAAAATGATCCCCCACAAATATCCTGCAGCAACCAAGGCAATACCAATGATGCTCAAGCGCGTAATAAGCGTTTTAGGTGTCGCTATATGTTTGACCATATAACGGCCAACAAAAACACCAGCAAGTGCATTAACGACTGAAGTTACATTGGAAAAAATCCCTTCTGGGTCTAAAGGTAAATTACGATAAGTTACACCCGGTAATAAGGTTTGATCAAACCACACGTTCAACGCCCCCGCTGCACTGAAATCACCAGCACCATATCCACCCAAAGAGACAAAACTGAGCATTAACCAATAACCAATTAATATTGCCCCTGCCACTAACCACTGCGTTTTTTCACTAACATACCAAACCAACATTGCAGCTACAAACCATGCAATACCAATACGCCCTAAAACACTTACGTAACGAACACCATCAAATGATGCTGGAATGCCAGACCCCCAGCCATGGTTATATAAAATACCAAAGGCAATTAATAGCGCTAAGCGTTTAATACCCTGACGTAAAATTAACTTTGCTTTATCAGTAGGAAGACTAGCGAGAGGTTTAGCAGCAATGCCTAAACTAACACCTGATAAAAAGATGAAAAGTGGAAAAATCAAATCATAAGCTGTAAAACCGTGCCAAGGTGAATGCTCCATTTGATGAGCAGCCATTTCAAAAATAGGCCAACCCGTAACAACAAAAAATGCAGCGAAGAGGCTTTCAGCACCTAATATCCATATCATGTCGAAGCCACGCAAAGCATCAATTGACAATAATCGCTGCTTTTTAGGTGATGATATTTTTGAAGATTGTACACTACTCATAAATTCAACCTTTATTAATGTTTCAGCCACTATAGACAGCTTTATCAATAAAATCCACATCAATAGACAACGCTGTCATTTATAAAGATCACCACTATGTAGACACTTGCAAAACAGTACTCAGAAACAATTTGTTATGATATTTATTTGTTTTAACTTGAGTTCTCAACTTTTGAGCTTAACAATAAACTTATTAATAGCTTTTGAGTCAACTCTATGATCGCCAAAATCAATGCTTTTTTTAAGAAAATCAGCGAAGCAACTAATGACCAACAAAACGACGAAATAACCATTAAAATGGCCTGTGCCGTATTATTGTGTGAGGTTGTACGTGCAGATGGTCACCTCGATCAACAAGAAAAAACCAAGCTAAAGTCCTTATTAACTCGTCAATTTCATTTGGAAAGAGATGACGTTGAAAGCATAGTTAACAAGGCATTGTTATTAAGTGAGCATGCCACTGACTTTTATCAGTTCACTTCAAAATTAAATCAACATTATTCGATTGAAGAGCGTATTAAAATTGTTGAGCTTTTATGGATACTAGCTTACGCCGATGGCGAACTTGCCAGCATTGAAGAACACATCATTAGAAAAATCGCCGATTTGCTACACCTTAGGCACAGTGAATATATTCAAACCAAAAATAAGCGCTAAAGTCTATCGTTAGAAGAGCCTGATCGGTTATCATAGCCATATAACGCAATTCCCACATAATTTAAACAACGAGTTCATATGGTAGCCATCGGCAAATACAATACACTTATCGTTATCGCTATTACCGATAATGGTGCATATTTAGACGCAGGTGAATTAGGGGAAATAGTTCTTCCCAATAAACAACTTCCTGAACACTGTAAAGTTGACGATAAAGTTAAAGTTTTTATCTACCTTGATTCTGCAGAACGAATTATTGCGACAACAACAAAACCTTTAGGGCAAGTTGATGAATTTGTATCGCTTAAAGCCATTCAAGTTAACAAAATGGGCGCATTTCTTGATTGGGGTTTGCCTAAAGATTTACTTGTACCGCATAACCAACAGCATAGTGAGATGGAAGTTGGTAAATACTACTTAGTAAGAATTTACTTAGATCTTCGTACCGATCGTATTGCCGCATCAAGCAAGCTAGATAAATTCATTGATATTTGGCCTGCCGAATATCAACAGTGGGACAAAGTGAAACTTATTATTGGTGGCAAAACTGATTTGGGTTTTAAAGCGATTATCAATAATCAACATTGGGGATTGTTATACGACAATGAAATTTTTCAGCCACTGCGTATCGGAAAAATCATTACTGGTTATATCAAAAACATTCGTGAAGATGGCCGCATTGATTTAAGTTTAACTCGCACCGGTGAAGGCAAGGTCAATGACTTTAGCGCTAAGTTACTGGCTTTTATAGCAGAAAACGACGGTGTTAGTCCATTACATGATAAAAGTAGCCCTGAACTTATTCAACGTACTTTAGGTGTCAGTAAAAAAACCTTTAAGGCAACCATAGGTAATTTGCTGAAGAAAGGTGCGTTAGTGAAGGATGCTGATGGTATTCGTTTAAAATAATTGCTTTTCTTTCGAGGTGAACCACGACCTACAAAAAAATCTAACTTATGTAGATCGATACGAGCGCAGTGAAGGCTCGACAAAAGAAATATTTGTCGAGGTACAGGTTATATGTTCCCGACATAACCTAAGTACCTACCACCTATAGGCAAACCTCGACCTACACAAAAATCTGACTTATGTAGGTCGATACGAGCGTAGCGAGGCTCGACAGAACGAACATCAATAATTAAATGTTAC
>JABSOX010000086.1 GCA_013215655.1 Colwellia sp. | reverse complement strand
CACCTTGGCCCGCAACACGTTCAATTTGTACACCAGAAATACGTTGTAGAGAGTCAGTAATAGTTACATCGGGAAATTTACCGATGTCTTCTGCTGCAATACCATCAACTTGAGAGTCAGCGAAACGTTTGGCGTTGATACTTACTTTAGTACTACCACGAATACCACTAACCTGTATAACTTCAATTTCTTCTTCAGTAGCAGCATCCGCAGCCATAACAATTGGCGCAGCGCCAGTTGTTAAAACCATTGCAATACTACTTGCGATTAAATTTTTTCTAAAGATTCTGTTCGACATAATCTACCCTTACATGTTTTTGTTGTTACTTTATAGTTGTTACTTCTATCGTGGTCATATTTATGACCATCGTGTATTCATTTTTACTTTTCTATCTTAAATATTGGTGACAGCGCTGTCATCTTTAATCCTAAAAAAAATAACAAACGTTATTTTATAGGGTAAATTTAATTCGATGGCACAAGATAAGATGATTTTTATTTCGTCATCCAGTGTGCAACCCAATTCAAACCAATAGATACACTTTTCAAACCCATTACGATACTTTTCTATCATCTTTTGCTGTCAGTATTGCAGAAATTTCATTTTTTGCCAGTGAAACTCTTTTTATGACTGTTTAACAGTAAATATCATTAAGTTTATTTGTATTGAAAACTGGTCTTAAATTGGTACTAACAAGTATCACCTAACTTAGTTACAACAATATCATAAAAATTATTTTAGTTATTAAATAACATTATTTACTGTTGAACTTGTTACTTTTTACCAGTAAAGTGGCGGCAATTGCAACAAGTATTTTGTAAAAGCTTGTAAAAAATATGAATAACTTAGTGTTAAATGTGAATAAATACTTTTAGATTGGTTAGATAGTTATGGAGTTTTTAATGTCGAACGCCTGTAATACAGGGAACCCACATCAAGTTATTGAAAAAGGATCGGGGGTTTTAAATCAGTTACAAATAACTGGCTGGAATATTTTAGCTGAAGAAGTCAGTTTTCCTGTCGCGGTGCTTAATGAGAAAGTTCTTGAAAAAAATGCTCAATGGATGCAAACCTTTAGTGATATAGCTAAAGTTAAATTGGCTCCTCATGGTAAAACGACGATGGCGCCTGAACTGTTTAAATTACAACAACAAATGGGGTGTTGGGGAATTAGTTTAGCGACCGTCCCACAGGTTATTACTGCTTATCAACATGGTATCAAGCGTATAATTTTGGCTAACCAATTGATTGGTCGTCACCACTTTGAACTTATCTCTGCATTATTAAAAGAAGGGGATTTAGAGTTTTATTGTTTTGTTGATTCTATCGAAAATGCTCGGGCGCTTGGCGAGTATTTTTCAGGTAAAAAAATAACCTTAAATATTCTATTAGAAATAGGTGTCATAGGTGGCAGGTGTGGTTGGCGTGATACCAGTAAAATAGAGCAACTATGTGATGCTATTAAAGAATATGAAGTCCTAAATATTAGTGGTTTGAGTTTTTATGAAGGTGTCATTCATGGTAAAAACGCTATTCATGAAATTGTTTGTTTTATTCACAATGTTAAATCATTAGCTGCGCAGTTGCAGAACAAAGGAATTGCTCAGTCAGCGCAGTTCATTATTACGGGTGCTGGCTCTGCTTGGTATGATGTAGTTGCAAAAGAACTTACTAATAATGATGAAGACTCTAACTATACGGTGATTATAAGACCGGGCTGTTATTTAATTCATGATACTGGAATATACCAAGATGCTCAGCAAATCGTAATGCAGCGTAGCGAATTGGTTGCACAACTTGCCTGTGAAGATACCGGCGAATTAACCAGTAGCCTAGAAATATGGGCTTATGTGCATTCAATTCCCGAGCCGGGTTTGGCTATTATTGGTCTAGGTAAGCGAGATGTTGCATTTGATGCAGGGCTACCGACGCCAAGCTTATATTTTCGTCCTACCAATGGAAGTACTGAAAACTCGCGACCAACAAAGGCGGATCCTAATTGGCAAGTGGTTAAAGTCATGGATCAACATTGCATGATGACTATTCCAAACGATGCCAAATTATTACCGGGCGATTTGATCAGTTTTTCTACTTCACACCCCTGTTTAACCATGGATAAGTGGCGGCTTATCGGACTTGTTGATGATAACTTTGTTATTAAAAAACAAATCGCCACTTACTTCTAATTGAAAGAGTATTACTAATGGACATAGTTTCCCAAATAAAAGAACGGTTACCACATCTACGACCGTCAGAGCGAAAAATTGCGAATTTTCTGTTAAGTGATATGACTTACGCAGCGAATGCACCGATAAGTGTTTTGGCAGATAAAATACAAGTTAGTCATGCCAGTATCACTCGTTTGGCCAAAGCCCTTGAATGTAAAAATGTGCGTGATTTAAAGCTTAAACTTGCGCAATCTGTAGCGGTAGGTGAACGTTATACCAATGATAAAAAAGTTGCCCAAAAAGATATTCCTGCCATCTATCAATCAATTCATGACATTTTAACCTTAAATGCCGGACTTATTACTGACGAGGTGATACAACAAGCCAGTCAGTTAATAACATCAGCCAAACATACCCTTATTTTTGGTGTCGGTGGCGGTAGTACAGTAATGGCACAAGAGTGTCATCATCGCTTTTTTAGGCTTGATATAAATAGTCATGCCTATTCTGATCCAATGTTAATGCGTATGACAGCAGCAACGGTTGATGAAAATGATGTTGTGCTTTGTTTATCTCTAGGAGGCGTAAGTCCAGATGTTTATCAGTCAGCCAATATTGCTAAAGAATATGGTGCATACGTTATCGCCATTTGTCCTGAAGGCGATTTAGCTGAATTGGCAGATATTCATTTACCTATTACCACTCAAGAAGCCGATTATATCTTCAAACCAAGCGCCTCGCGTTATGTGATGTTGGCGGCTATCGATATTCTTGCCAGTGAATTAGCGGTTAAAAATCAGCGCAAATCACGTGAAAAATTACGTCGTATTAAAGTGCATTTGGATGAACATCGTCACGATAGTGGTCGTTTGCCACTAGGGGATTAATAAGTGAGTGTTGATAAGCAAGCGCAATATGACTTATTAATTATTAATGCTGAGGTATTTGATGGTAGTGGCTCAAAGAGCTTTTATCAGGATGTCGCTATTAACGACGATAAAATTATTGCCATAGGTAGTTTAAATAATGCAACAGCTAAAACGATTTTTGATGCTAGTGGTTTAGTTTTAGCGCCGGGTTTTATTGATGTTCATACTCATGATGATCTTGAGTTAATTCGTAACCCACAAATGATGGCAAAAATTAGCCAAGGGATCACCACTGTTATTATTGGTAACTGTGGAATTAGCGCAAGTCCGTATACTTTGTTAGATGTGCCCCCGGATCCCATTAATTTATTAGGCACACAGGAAGAATTTAACTTCGCCAGCTTAAACGATTATATAAATACCTTCAGTGAAGTTAAGCCAAGTGTCAATGTAGCGGCACTTGTAGGACATACCGCTTTACGTGCGCAAGTCATGGACAATTTAGATAGAGCTGCAAATCCGGTAGAAATATCGTTGATGAAAACAAAGTTACGTATTGCGTTACAACAAGGCGCAAAAGGACTAAGTTCAGGGCTTGCGTATCATAATGCTAGTTGTGCTCCCGCGGCTGAACTTGAAGAACTAGCCGCTGAATTGAATGCGTTTAATGCGATTTATACTACTCATTTACGTACTGAATTTGATGGCATTATTGATGCTCTTGATGAAGCCTTTACATTAGGTCGACATGCCAATGTGCCTGTGGTTATTTCTCATTTAAAGTGTGCAGGTAAACAAAATTGGGGACGTTCTCGTGACGTCATTAGCCATATTGAAAATGCTCAACAGCATCAACATATTGCTTGTGATTGTTATCCCTACAATGCCAGTTCAAGTACCTTAGATTTAAAGCAAGTTACTGCCGATTTTAAAATTTTTATTACTTGGTCAATGAGTCACTCAGAAATGGCCGGACAATCCTTAGCTGATATTGCTCAACAATGGGATATCTCGCTAATGGCAGCAGCAGAGCGCTTGCAACCAGCCGGTGCGGTATATCATGGTATTTATGAGGCAGATGTTCGTAATATTATTAAATTTCCAACCACTATGATTGGTTCTGACGGTTTACCTTGTGATCCTCATCCTCATCCTCGCTTATGGGGAGCATTTCCTCGAGTATTAGGTCATTACAGTAGAGATCATAATTTACTGCCGTTAGGACAAGCAATTCATAAAATGACCGGACTTTCGGCAACTGAATTTATGTTGGAGCAACGGGGTTTTATTAAAGAAGGTTATTTTGCCGATCTGGTTTTATTTGATCCTAAAACTATTAAAGACTGTGCTAATTTTGTCAGCCCATTTGAAGTCTCAACGGGCATAAAACAAGTTTGGGTTAATGGGCAATCAAGCTATCAAGAAGGCATTGGCACCAATAAATCTGCTGAGCAACGAGCTGGACGATTTTTATCACATAATTCAACGCAAGTGAGTGGCTAACTAAAGCTCGCATAAAATATTTAATCAAAACGTTATTCAAATTTAAGGAAACAAAGATGACAATTACACGATACGGTGCTGGTGGCGGCACAGGAACGGGTGGACAACACTTACCTTTTTCAAGAGCAATAGAAGCGGGCGGCTGGTTAATGGTTTCAGGACAGACGCCGATGCGTGATGGTGAAGTTGTTGAAGGTGGAATTATCGAGCAATCTCGTATTGCTATTGAAAACTGTGTCGAAATCATGACCGAGGCTGGTTATGGTTTAGAGCATGTTGCTCACGTTAAAGTCGTTTTAACAGATTCACGTTACTTTCAATCCTTTAATAAGGTGTTTAAAGATTTTTTTGGTGAACATCCCCCTGCTCGTATTTGTTTGGTGGCCGATCTCGTGGTTGACTGTAAAGTTGAAGTTGATGTGACTTGTTATAAAGCACCGTAAATATATTGAAAAGCTTATACCCGTGATACTTCAAACTGAATCATGCATTTGGAAATAACACGGGTATCTATCGAGTTAGTAAATAAGTACATGAGAAACGTTCCCCTATAATTAACAGAGCCTTAGAGTCAAAATATGGAATATACATTTATAGCTGCTTTTATTGCTTACATGTTAGCAATGATCGCTATTGGTTGGTTTGTTTCTCGCAAACAAACATCAGGTGAAGATTTTTTACTAGGCGGACGTAGTTTACCTTTGTTATTAACCTTAGGTACTACGGTGGCTACTATGGTAGGTACTGGCTCTTCCATGGGCGCAGTAGGTTTTGCTTATTTAAATGGCTGGGCAGGTACCTTGTATGGTATTGGCGGCGCCGTTGGTATTTTATTGTTGGCGTGGTTATTTGCACCTGTTCGTAAACTCAAATTTATGACCATGAGCGAAGAGCTTTCTTATTATGTTGGCGCTCATCCTTATATTAAAAATGTGATTGCCTGTATTATTTATATTGCCAGTATTGGTTGGTTAGGTGCCCATATTTTAGGCGGCGGTATGTACTTGGCGTGGCTAACCGGCTTAGATGCAACAACGGCCAAATTATTGATCGCTTTGAGTTTTACTATATATGTGGTTATTGGCGGTTATACAGCTGTGGTATGGACAGACTCTATTCAAGCCTTGATACTATTTACGGGCTTTATCTTGATGGCTATTTTTTCCATTGATCATGTAGGGGGTTGGCAAGCAATGTTAGACGCGCAGCCAGAGGGAAATGTCTCCTTTTTTGCATTAGATAAAATAGGGGTTTTACCCGCCATCTCGTTAGCGTTGGCAATTCTTGTTGGTATTTTGGCGACACCATCCTTTAGACAACGTATTTATTCTGGTCGTGATGTCAGTACCATTCGAAAATCATTTATTTACTCAGGTTTGATTTACTTAGCCTTTTCAATTATCCCTGCAATTATTGGCATGAGCGCTTATGCAATGAATAGCGAACTAGATAATGCTGCATTTGCCTTTCCACATATTGCTTTAAATGTGATGCCAACGGCACTTGGCGTATTGATCATCATTGCCGGTATTTCGGCGACATTATCAAGTGCAAGTTCAGACGCTATTGCCGCGGTAAGTGTGGTATTACGTGATCTTTATCGTTTATTTACGGGGGCAATGCCATCGGCTGACAGGGTCGTGTGGTTATCACGGATAAGTTTAGTGTTTACTATCGGAATCGCACTACTTTTTGCTTTAGCATCCGATAATATCATTAGCTACATTACTAAAATGATCGCTATTTTGATGTCAGGATTATGTGTATGTGGATTATTGGGACGTTTTTGGCCAAGATATAATTGGCAGGGCGCCATAGCTACCTTAGTCGCGGGTATGACAACGGCTTCTGTGATTAGTGTCAATGTGAGTTGGAATGATTATTGGGGAAATCCAGTTATTCCTGCAATTTGTTGTGCGAGTTTTGTTGGTATCGTGGTTAGTTTGTTAACCAAAAAATCGATGGTCAGTAATGAACAAGCTCTAGCCCTTTTGGCGAAAGAGCGTGCTGAAATGGAAGTGCAAGTTGCAGATCAAGTTGAAGGAACTGCTAAAGGAAGTAACGAGATCACTGAAGAGCAAACTTCCTGATGAAAAGTATTCTATTTTTTGGTGAGTGCATGTTGGAAGAAAATGCTGATGATGACCTCAATTTTGATGGCGAGCTAAGTTTTTGTGGTGCCTCTCGTTATGGTGGTGACACGCTTAATACTGCACTTTATTTAGCGCGAACAACGGATACTGAACAGTTAAAAATATCTTTTGCTACCGCCCTTAGTAAAGGCGAACAAAGTGAAAAGTTACTTAACATGTGGCAGCTTGAGGGCATTGATACAAAACTTGTTACGCAGAGTCATGATAAGTCTATTGGTCGTTATCGTATTAATACCAATATCGCCGGTGAGCGTAGTTTTATTTATGATCGTAGCGATAGTGCGGCAAAGTATTATCTGCAAAATGAACATCAACTTTTTAGCGATGAGTTAACAAAAATTAAATGTGATTACTTTTATTTTAGTGGTATTAGTTTAGCTATTTTAAATGTAAAAGATCGCCAATATCTATTGGAGTTATTAACTACTTATAAAAATGGTGGCGGTAAAATTATTTTTGATAATAATTATCGCGAAATATTATGGCGGGGCGAGCAAGCCTTGCCTTTTTACCAACAAGCCATGCAGTTGGCCGACATTGCCTTTTTAACAGATGAAGACGAATTTTCTTTATATGGAGATAGTAGCGTTGATGGTATCTTGCAGCGTATTCATCGTTGGCGTATACCTGAAGTTATTATTAAACAAGGCGCGGATCCTTGTCTTGTTTATCAATATAAAACCTCGGATATAAATGAACCTTATTCAGTAAAAACTATTGAAAGTACTACGCTGCTCAATCATCAAGTCGTTGATACTTGTGCTGCAGGCGATGCTTTTGCTGCAGGTTACTTGGCTAAACGTTTAAACGAAAAAAGTACTACAGAGTCAGCACACTTTGCCCATTTATTGGCTAGTCGAGTTATTCAGTTTTCAGGAGCCATAATTACGCTAGATGAAATGGCTGATTTGATGCCAGAGTCAAAATTTCAGTAAGCCTTAATAATTTATTTCTAATTATTTGTTATTAACTATTTTGTTTTTACTATTTATTATTAACCGCAGGTATTTAAAGTGAAGAAATTCCCGATAATATTTTTGTTTTTATTTTGTCTTAGTACTTTTTACCCCAAGCTAGTATTGGCAAAAACAGCGTTAGTATTAATGCCATATCCCCTGTCAGTAATATTACATCAGGGAAAATTCATTTTAAAAGAAAAACACTCCATATATTTTGAGGGCATGAGTGTCAAAAGGCAAAAAAGTGCAATCGCACGGCTTAACGCACATTTACATAACTCTTATCTATACAACAATCACTTAGCTAGTTATCAGTCTTCAATCTTAAAGTCTGTTGAATTGAGTTCAGCAAAAAATGCGGACTTTCAGGTATTTATCCTAAATGGAAAAAATAATAAAAATAGCGAAAATGATTATGTTTTACCAAGGTTAAATGATGATGAAAGTTATCAACTTAGTATTAATGATCAAACTATTAAAATTACCGCGAGCAGTGACTTTGGCGCTTTACATGGTTTAGAAACACTCAGCCAGTTGATTGCTAATCATGGCACTCTACATTCATTACCAACATTAACTATTGTTGATCAACCGCGTTTTAAATGGCGTGGTTTATTAATTGATAGTGTACGTCATTTTATTTCTGTTACAGCCATTAAACGTCAGTTAGATGGTATGGCGGCAGCCAAGTTGAATGTTTTTCATTGGCATTTAACCGATGATCAAGGCTGGCGTTTTGCTTCTAAAGCTTATCCTAAGTTACAAGAGCTTGCTGCTGATGGTTTGTTTTATAGCCGCGAAGAAATGAAATCAGTGGTGGAGTATGCAAGTTTATTAGGTATTCGAGTTATTCCCGAGTTTGATGTACCCGGACATGCTTCAGCTATTGCGGTTGCTTATCCTGAATTAACCAGTGAGCCAAACAAGCTTTATCAAATGGAGCGACATTGGGGCGTATTTGAACCCTTGTTAGATCCAAGCAATGAAAAAGTCTATCAATTTATTGATGACTTGGTGCAGGAGCTAACAGAAATATTTCCTGATGAATATTTTCATATTGGCGGCGACGAAATTCATCCACCACAATGGAATAATAGCCGTAATGTGCAAGCTTTTATGCAGGAGCAACAACTTAAAAATAGCGAAGAATTACATGTTGCCTTTAATAAAAAAGTTCTAAAAATACTCTCTCGCCACCAACGTAAAATGATGGGCTGGGATGAAGTATTTCAACCTGATTTGCCTAAAGATATTATGGTGCAATCATGGCGTGGATTGGAGTCCTTATCTCAAATAGCTAGTCAAGGCTATCAAGGATTACTTTCCACTGGTTTTTATATTGATCAAGCACAAGCGACTTCGTATCACTATCGTAATGAATTAATTCATAGTGATGAAGTGCAATTACCCGAGTTTAAGAGTAAAAGTAATGCTAATACTCAGTGGCAAACATGGCAATTTATTATGTCCAGACGTAAAGGTAGTGCAGTTAAAGGCTCCTTAACGCTTGTTATGGATACTACAGAGCAAAAACTGAGTGGATATTTAAAACTTAATAATAATCACCATAAAAAAATTGATGTGGTTAGTTCGCTGCAAGATTACAAAAATAACCGGCTTACTTTTAAAGTAGATACATGGATGGGACCTATGTCTGCTGCGTTTAATTTATCTAATGTTGATTCATTAACCGGACAAATACTGATCGGTAATGCACCTTATCCTGTTGAAGGTAGTAAACAGGATTCGAAATTCGTTCCAAAAATAACTCTATTACCAACACTTGCCAGTGAATATCAACAGAATATATTAGGGGGCGAAGCGGCACTATGGAGTGAGATGATTGATGAAGATAATATCGACTTACGAACTTGGCCAAGATTATTTGCCATTGCTGAACGATTTTGGTCGGCTAAAGAATTAACTGATGTTGAAGATATGTATGAACGTCTTAATATTATGGACAACTATGGCGCTATGGTCATAGGTTTAGCTCATCAAAAGCAGCAACAGCAAGGTTTTCTTTCTTTGCTATATATTGAAGGAAAAAAGAAAGAAAAAAAACAAGCACTTGAGTCGCTATTGGTTTTTGCTCAAGCTATTGAACCTGCTCATTATTACACCCGTCATCACCTTAAATTTCAACAAGACTTATATCATCAACAAGCACCATTAAATTTATTTGTTGATTATTTAGCTGTTGAAAGCTTCACCTTAATCGCTATGAATCGTTGGCTTAAGCAATACCAAACGGGTGATAATAGTGCCTTAGTAAAAATTCAAAATACTCTGCAAACTTGGCAAGCTAATATACCTAAACTTATTGACTTAATCACCAATAATCCTAAGTTAAAAACACTGTCTGAACTTGTTGCAAGCTTTGAAGTATTTAATACTATTGCTTTAGATATCACTAAACGTTGTCTTGAAAATAATCAGTTTAGTGAAAAAGAAAATACGATACTTAAAGCGAAGTTAACGGCCATTAACTCCTATTCTAGCGAAACTATTATTGCCAGCGTGCCTTTGTTTGAGCGTTTATTAGCTAGTTGTAATCAAAGATAAAGGATAATTTACTAAGCTATTCGTATTTTCTGCCGTTATAGTCTCTAGTTATCCTAAAACGCACATTTTTAAAGGCGTTTTGATCATTAAGCTCTTCAATTAAACGGATTTATATGAAAACAAGTTCAAGCTTAGTAATGCCAAAGGCCTTGCCAAAACAGGCCGTATCATTAAAACAAACGCCAATTATAGAAGAGGCGCTTTCTGCACAAAACAGTAAAGCGGTTAATACATCGAATATTAAGCTCTTACAGCCTGATCAAGTATTTATATCCAAAGAATCTCAGGATAAGCAGCTCAAAGAAAACTCATTAGAAAAAGCATTAGACAAGATAGGAGAAAATACAGAAACAACGGAAGAAGAGATTAAAGAAACGGGCGCTACAGAAATTAATAAGGATGAACAAGTCGACGCAAGCTCCGATAAAACAATGAGTGAACTAGATGAAGTGATTGCTGAGCTAGAAATGAAAATACTGGAATTAACCGTTGAGATAGAGTTATTGAAAGTGAAGGGCGATGAAGAGTCACTTAAAGAAGCTGAAAAATTAGAAATTGATTTGGCGATGTTAAAAGGAATGCTTGAAGCTAAGTTAAAAATTAAATTAGATATGGCGAAAATAAATGTCACTTAATATACTGTTTAACTCGACCTTTAACACAGTAGTAAATAACCAATGAAACAAGCAATTAGCGGATATCATCAAGATGGAGAAAATCATTGGGTAGCACTACTTCAATGTGGTCACTTTCAACATGTCAGGCATAATCCGCCGTGGGTGAATCGAAAATGGGTGATCACCGAGTCAGGTCGAGACTCAATGTTAGGTCATCATTTAAATTGTAAAAAATGTGATTTAGGTGAACCTATAGATTCACTACTAAATTAATGCTCAGTTTGGGTATTGAAATTGAATAGATTAACCTCATATAAACGTTTAACCATTAATATACTGTAAAATTGCCATGAACAAACCCCAAGTTATTGCTATTAGTGGCGCTTCCGGTTGTGGGAAAACATCGCTCATAAAACAGCTAGCAACGGACTTTAATTGCCCTTCACTATTTTTTGATGATTATATTGATAAAGATAGTTATCCAGCAGACATGAAAGCTTGGTTAAATGATGGTGCAAATGTTTCGCTGATCAAAACACCTAAATTTACAGCTGCTTTAGAGCAGTTGAAAGTATCAGCCAATTGCCCATTTATATTTATTGAAGAACCTTTTGGTAAACAGCGCAAAGCAATGTCAACACTGGTTGACCAAGTTATTCTTCTTGATATTCCATTAGAGATTTGTCTGGCACGATTGATCAAAAGAAACATTGGTATTAATGTCGAAAAGTCACTTACTTTAATCCCCGCGTATTTATCTAAGTATGAAAGTTACTTTCGCGATATTTATTTCGAGGCTGTGCAGCAGGTTCGGCAAAATAGTGATTTGATTCTCAACGATGTTAATGCTGTTGAAGTAACAGCAAGACACATTAGACAATGGTTGCAGAGCCATTTTTTACATTAGCCCTTAATATATTAAAAATTAAAAATTAAAAATTAAAAGGTAAAGTTTAAATGAAGTGGATTGGTTTGGTTTTTTTGCTAAGTCTAATTACTGGCTGTATGACTCCTAATAAAGTTCAGCGTATTGAAGCCGAAAATTCGATTGTAAAGTATAAACAGGACACAACCGACTCTCCTCGTTTTGCCAATTTATATCCCGGGAAAAAAACTTACCCTGAAACTTGTAGTGAAAACTGTTATCCAGCCTCTGCAGTTGTTGCATGCCAAGCACCTGCTGAAAATTGTCAGTTTATTGGTGAACAATCTATTCCTACTTTACATTCCGATTTTTCTATTCGTTGGCTAGGGCACGCTAGTTTTTATATTCAAACCCCTGATGGTAGTAAACTTTTACTTGATCCTGTTAGTGGGCAATTTGACTGGCCAGTAGATTGGGCATTTCGTTTAGATGGCGGTTTATTTCGTCAAGAGCCGACATGGTTAACACCGAATGAAAACAAAGAGTTAGATGCTGTTTTGTACTCACACATTCATTATGACCACTTTAATAAAAGTGATATTGAACGTATCGGTAACGCAGCTGAGTATTTTACGCCATTAGGTTTTGCTGACCATTTCTCAAAAGGTGGTTATCGAATCAATGAAATGCCTTGGTTTTCAACTAAATCACTAGGTGAGTTAGATATTCATTTTGTACCTGCTCACCACTTTAGTGGCAGGATTTGGATCCCTTATGTTTATGAAGACAATGATATGAGCCTTTGGGGTGGTTGGGTAGTTGAACATAAAGGCCGTCGTTTATTTTTTGCTGGTGATACGGGTTATTCAGAACATTTTAAAGATATTAACAAGCGCTATGGTGATATGGATATTTGTTTGATACCAATTGCATCTTATTATCATCAACAAGAGGGTGAATGGTATCGCTATGTACATACAACACCAGAGGATGCCCTAGTTGCCGCAAAAGAACTTAATTGTAAGGTGATGATCCCTTGGGGATATGGCAATTCAAGTTGGAAGATGGGTGATCATAGTTCCCATTCGGCATTATTGCGCTTACTACATATGCACAAAAAGCTAAAATCAGATATCCAACTCCATATTCTTAATGAGGGGGAAGAGGTTAAGTTGTAACACTTATAGTCGTAGTTCGCTGATATCGTTTGGTTTTATTGATTTTAAGGAAGAAGAAAGTACTATTGTTTTAGGTGATTAATCTAAAGGTTAAAGGCTATTGTTATTGTTGTTCCTTCATCAACAACCGAATCAATTTCAATGTGGCCACCGTGCTCCTCAATAATACCAAAAGATATTGCCATGCCTAATCCTGTACCGCTGCCGACATCCTTAGTGGTGAAAAAAGGTTCAAATACACGTTGTAGGGTTTCTTTATCCATTCCACAGCCGTTATCTTTGAAAATTATCTGTAGTTCATCACCACTCTGATCACTACTTATAGTGAGTTTACCGCTACTGGATTTAGTGTTTTCTTGTTTGGTTAGAATAGCTTGGCATGCGTTGACAATGATATTCATGAATACTTGATTAAGCTTCGATGGAAAACAATTAAATAAAGGTGCGTAATTGAATAGCGTTTCAATTTCAATTGAATTGTACTGGGTTTTAACTAAATGTACTGTTGTTGTAATTAACTCTGTAATGTCTATTTTGGATCGCCTAGCACTATCTAAGCGGGCAAATGTACGCAGATCTTCGACAATATTTTTAATACGAGTAGTACCCGCAATAGCTGTTTGGGTGAGCTCTACCAATTTTACAAATTTTTCTTCAAAAGATTGTAAAACTTCCGGCTCTGCATTATCCCCACCAGCAAGCTCTCTTAAAAAATTTTTAATTTGTTTAATTTCTTCCTCCATCATATAAACAGCCGCATGAGTAAAATTAGTTGGATTGTTAATTTCATGGGCTACCCCTGCGGTTAGTGTACCTAATCCCGCCATTTTTTCTGCAGTAACTAATTTACTTTGAGCTGCAACTAAGCGTAGGTGAGAGTTGGCATTTGCTAATGCTGTAGCCGCATAAGATGCAATATTTTTAATTAATTCAATATGATGGTTGCTGTAGGCTCCGATCTTGTAACTTTGTACACTTAAAACACCAATAGTTTTTTCTTCAGCAATTAAGGGAACATAAATAATTGAATTGGCGATTCTCTTTTGCTCATTTGCAATAATACTCGTAAACAATGCAGATTTTTCATTTTGAACATCATTGCTGAAGATCATTTCTCTACTTTCTATACATTCTACAGAGAACTGATTTTTATTCTTGAAATCTCTGGTATAAGGAGAGCGCGTTTTTTTGTTTCTATAAGAGGCTAAAAACTCAATTTCGTTGTTGGTTTCGTTGTAAATACCAATAGAAAATATAGTCGCGTCCATTAAGTTATTTACATGTCGATAGACTTCTTTAATTAGGTTTTTATAATCAAGGTTTGCTGATATTTCTTTACCTATTTCTGCAAGCATTTGAATATCGGCGGTGCGTTGAATGACTTTTTGTTCTAATTCAGTACTGAGCATTCGAGCTGTATGTACTTGTTTTCTTTGTATGCGTACAAACAAAGCAATAATTATAATAATAATGGTTGAATAAAGACTATACGCCCACCAAGTTTGCCAATAAGGAGGTAAAACTGTAATTTTCAGTGACCTTTCTTGTTCATTCCATATACCATTATGATTACTGGCTTTTACTTTTAATATATAATGTCCACTAGGCAGGTTGGTATAGGTGGCACGACGATTTTTATAATCAGTCATCACCCAATCTTTATCCCAGCCAACGAGTTGATAAGCATATTGATTTTTTTTAGGATTGGTAAAGTGTAAAGCTGAAAACTCAAAAGAAACAATGTTATCTTTATGACTTAAGGTTATTGCTTTTGTAGCATGAATAGCGCTTGTTAAACTGAAATGATTATTGTCACTATTATGTGTTTTTTTTGGACTATTTGTATCTATTGAAAGTACCGGAACAAGTTGGTTTAATAAATACATGTCAGTGATAGCGACATTAGGAGCCGTAATATCATCTATTATTTGTTCAGGGAAAAAACGATTAAAGCCTGCGATACCACCAAAAAATAGTTCACCGGTAACACTTTTATAAGAAGATCTACCATTAAAATCATTATGTTGTAAACCATCATTCACATCATAGTTTTTGATATTACCTGTTTTAGGAGAAAAGCGTGATAATCCCTGACTGGTGCTTATCCATAAGTTTTCATTATTATCTTCTTCAACACTATAAATAATATTACTAGGCAAACCCTCTTTTCGTCCATAACGTGTAAAAGTGTTTGACTCACGATTAAATAGGTTGAGGCCGCCACCATAAGTGCCTATCCAAATGTCGCCATGACTATCTTCAAAAACAGGTCCAATTTGATCATAGCTTATACTTTTTTCATTTTTTTCATCAAAGTGATAATGAGTAAAATTATTTGTTTTAGGAGAGAAATGATTTAAGCCGTCTCGAGTACCAATCCAAATGTTTCCAATACTGTCTACTAGCACAGCGTTAATATTATTATTACTCAGGCTGTTACTATTATTTTTATTATATTTAAAGACTTTGGATTTTCGGGTTTGTGGATCAAATTTATTCAACCCACCACCTAGCGTGCCTATCCATAAGTAACCATTATTATCTTCGGTAATGGTACTTATTTTGTTACTGCTTAAACCTGTAGGGTCATCAACATCATAGCTATAACGAAAGAAAGTATTAAGTTTTTCATCATATCGATTTAAACCGTTAAGTGTTCCTATCCATAAACGCCCATTACTATCTTTTTTAATGGTAAGAATATAATCATCACTTAAGCTCTTAGGATCACTAACATCAGAGCGAAAATGACTAAACTTTTTTGTTTTAGGATCAAAACGATTAAGCCCTGCTTTATCTGTACCAAACCAAAGATAGCCATATTTATCTTCAGAAATCGCATTTACGCTGTCAGTGTTTAAACTTTCAGGATCTCGTATATTTGAGTGATAGTAATTAAAACTCTGGGTATTTGGATTTAAAGTATTGATCCCGTTATACATAGTGCTTATCCAAATATTATTATTGCTATCTTCTGTTATTGCATTGATATAATCTGAACTTAAGCTGTTAGGGTCGATAGAATCAAATCGGTAATTAGTAAACTGTTTATTTATGGGATTAAAAAAGTAAAGTCCATTACCTTGTGAACCTATCCAAAGCCTACCTTTACTATCTATTTTTATTAATTCAATATTTTTGCCACCGAAGTTGCTGTTATTATTTACAAACTGATATTCTGTAAATTCTCGTGTTTTTACATTAAAGAAATTCAGTCCTTCATTAAGTGTTCCTAGCCATATGTTTTCTTGATTATCTTTACTAATAACATTGATAAAATCATCACTTAAAGTGCGGTTGTTGCTACTATCATGACGATAATGAGTGAATATTTCATTCTCTATACTAAAATGATTAAGTCCACCTCCCCATGTACCTAACCAGAGGCTGGCATTCTTATTTATAATTATCGTTTTAACATTGTTATTACTCAAACTGTTATGAACACTTGGTTCATGTAAATAATGAGTGAATTTTTCGCTTTTTTTGTTAAAGTGGTAAAGACCTTTTTTTGTTCCTATCCATAAATTACCGTTTATACCCTCGGCAAGTGCTTGTATGGTGTTATTTCCCAGTTTATTCGGGGTTATTCCGTGAGAGCGGTAATATTTGAATGTTTCGGTTATTGGATCAAAACGAACGAGACCTCCGCCTTTATTGCCAATCCAGAAAATTCCTTCACTGTCTTCAATCAAGGTTGTAACAAAGCTCCCCGAAACATCTTTAGTCTGAGCTTTAAATATCTTAAAGCTATAACCGTCATAACGAGCTAATCCATCAGAGATGCCAACCCATAAAAAGCCATTTGAATCAATGAGAAGTGCACTAGTATTATATTGTGATATGCCATCAGTTATTAACAGCTTTTTAAAGCGTGTAGAAGGGTCTGCAGCGAACGAATAGGCGTTGCACAAAATACATAACAATAGTAAGTAGTAAAATTTACACCGTATTGATGAGGTTTTACTGAGTATTGTAGTTAACTCTTTTGGTGAGTTTTTAAAGATAATTCCGTTTAACAAAAGGGGTCACTTATCGCTTAACCTGTGATAAGCGTAGTCTATATTTTGTTCTTTTAAAGGTGTTACTTAGTTTGTTATTATAAAATATGCAGTCGATAATTGGATAATAAACACTTAATTTACATCGAATTAACATTATTTTCTAATAATGTTGGAGCACTTAAGGTATGTTCAAAATAGGAGGTGATGACTCATAGAGTTGTAGTAAAAGGACTGGTAGAAATCTAACGAGGAACAACGTTAGTCAAAGCCAATAAAAGTGTTGTTCCTGTTTAAATCAATTCTAGCTATTCACTAACTTCTCAACTTTACCTATTGGCGATGTTAACGACTCAGGTGGTACGGTAAACCAGCGTGGGCCTTTATTGGTTATATATAAACAATCTTCAAGACGCACACCAAATTTTCCAGGAATATAAATACCAGGTTCATTTGAAAAACACATGTTGGCTTTTAATGTTTCTTTTTCGCCATGGACAAAGTTAATACCTTCATGTCCTTTCATACCGATGCCATGTCCAGTGCGATGAGATAAACCCGGTAACTTATAATCAGGGCCTAAACCAAGGCTTTGATAATGTGCTCGTACGGCATCATCAACATGACCTGCTTCAACTCCAATCTGTGCTTTTTCGAACGCAATTTGTTGACCTGCACGTACGGTATTCCATATTTTTTCTTGATACTTGTTGGCTTCACCAAAAACAAAAGTACGGCTGATATCTGATTGATAGCCGTGCACACTACAACCACAATCCATTAATACAATAGAGCCTTCAGTTAATATCTGCTTCTGCTTAGTACCGTGGGGGAAAGCGCTGGCTTGATTAAAGAGTGCCATGTTCCAAATACCACTACCGCCTAATTGTGCTTGTGCATTTTGCATGAGACTTTTTACATCGCCTTGGCTCATGCCTAATTTAAGTTTTGACCATACGTGAGCGTATGCGTTTAGCGTTATTTCGTTGGCTTTATGCATTAGAGTTAATTCATGATGGCTTTTATACATACGACAACCACGAACCACATCCGCGGCACTGACGTCTTTCATGGTCGGCAGTAAGGCCATAACACCTTGTAAAACAAAATAACGGACAGAATGTTCAAAGGCGATATTACCTTTACTTATATTTCTATCGGTAAGTATTTGTTTGATTTTATCAAAAGGACTTTCATGTTCTTGCCAAACACGAACATCTTCACCTACGGCTAAGGTTTCGCGAATACTCGGCTCTTCAAAAAAGGGGCAAACAATGGCTATTTCACCTTCTTGAGGAATGATTAATGCGGTAACTCGTTCACTACGCCACCATTGAATACCTGAGAAATAATCCATTGAGGCGCCGGGTTCAATTATTAATGCCGCTACATCTAAGCTTTGCATCAGTTGCTGCGCCTTTTCAATTCTCTTTAAACGTTCCTGTGGCGAGATAGCGGTAACATTAGCGGTAATATTTTTTAATTCAGATATTTTTTTACTATCCGTTTTTTGTGAAGAGCTTGCAAGTGCACTTGTTGTTAAAGATAAAGACGCTAAAGTGGCGCCACTGGCTTTAAGAAAGCTTCTTTTAGTGATATTCATTGATAACTCTTCGTTTTTATTATTTGATGAGGGCAGGTTTTGAGGAAATAACCTAGCTCTTTTTTGCATAATGAGCAAGTTATAAACTGTAATACCATTTTGATTAAGTTTCTTCCCGTTCAGCGAGATTTAAAAGGCTTAGAGACAAGGCATTGATTGAAGAGAATGGTTACTCTCGGTAACTGCTCCTGCGTTACCCTACTGCCCCACATCCATGTGGGAACCTTATCGAAATCAATAACGCAGGCTGTAAGCCTTTTAAACTCGCCCTTCGGGAGTTTATCAGCGATTCGATAACCGCATAGAATTTCTTTAATATAGAATGACTATATACAAAATAATT
>JABSOX010000009.1 GCA_013215655.1 Colwellia sp. | reverse complement strand
TTAATTAAGATAGACATTATTTGCCCTCCGCAGCGGCTACAACTTTTTCTGCAGCATCAGTTAATGATTCAGCAGCAATGATGTCTAAGCCAGAGTTTTTAAGAACTTCACGACCTAATTCAGCATTTGTACCTTCTAAACGGACAACTACTGGCACTTTAACGCCAACTTCTTTAACTGCACCAATGATGCCTTCAGCAATCATGTCACAACGAACGATGCCGCCAAAGATGTTAACTAAAACAGCTTTAACGTTTTCGTCACTAAGGATGATTTTGAATGCTTCAGAAACACGTTCTTTGTTTGCTCCGCCGCCAACATCTAGGAAGTTAGCNGGNTTGCCGCCGTGTAANTTAACGATATCCATAGTACCCATTGCTAGGCCTGCACCGTTAACCATACAACCAACAGTACCATCAAGAGCTACATAGTTAAGCTCCCATTGTGCTGCATGTGCTTCACGCTCATCTTCTTGAGATGGATCGTGGAAAGCACGAATTTTTGGTTGACGGTATAAAGCGTTGCCATCAATACCAATTTTACCGTCTAAACAATGAAGGTTACCTTCGTCAGTAATAACTAACGGGTTAATTTCAAGTAAGGCAAAATCAAAATCTTCAAACATTTTAGCAAGACCCATAAAGATCTTAACAAATTGCTTCATTTGCGTAGGGTTCAAACCTAATTTAAAACCAAGCTCACGGGCTTGATAAGGTTGAGCGCCTACTAGAGGATCAATCGCAGCTTTATGAATTAACTCTGGAGTTTCTTCAGCGATCTTCTCGATGTCAACACCACCTTCAGTAGAGGCCATGAAAACAACTTTTTGTGAAGCTCTATCAACAACAGCGCCAAGATATAACTCGTTAGCGATGTCAGTACAGCTTTCAACTAAAATTTTAGAAACTGGTTGACCGTTTGCATCAGTTTGGTAAGTAACTAAATTTTTACCTAACCAGTGTTGAGAAAACTCTCTAATTTCTTCTTTAGTTTTAACTAGCTTAACACCGCCAGCCTTACCACGTCCGCCTGCGTGTACTTGAGTTTTAACAACCCACATATCGCCGCCAATTTTATCGGCAGCTTCGGCAGCTTCTTGAGGGGTATCGCAAGCGAACCCTTCAGAAACTGGTAAACCATATTCAGCGAATAATTGTTTCGCTTGATACTCATGCAAATTCATGGTGTTTTATCCATTTATCTGTAGATGAAAATGATAACGATTCTTTACAAAAATTTTATATAAAATCATTAGCATCGAAAAAAGTTGACCGATTATAGTACAAAAGCTCTAAAGAACAAAGCCTTTAGCGCTTATACTATAGTCTAATTCAGTGTTTTTTTTATGAGATTAGGTAACAAAAGTTATCACTTAAATGTAGACAACTAACATAACGAAATTTCAGTTATTAATAACACAAAAAAACGCACTATAAATAGCGCGTTTTCTACTAACCTAACTTTACTAATCTAACTTGTAAAATTAGATATCAAATAACAATAAATCTAGCTTATATATCTAGCAACAAGCGTGTTGGGTCTTCTAATAACTCTTTAATAGTTACCAAGAAACCTACAGATTCTTTGCCGTCTACTAAACGATGATCATAGGATAATGCTAAATACATCATCGGCAAAATTTCAACTTTACCATTAACTGCCATTGGACGGTCTTGGATTTTATGCATGCCCAAAATAGCCGCTTGTGGTAAGTTCAAAATGGGTGTTGATAATAATGAACCAAATACGCCGCCGTTAGTAATAGTGAAATTACCACCCGTCATTTCTTCAATTGTTAATTTACCATCACGACCTTTAATCGCTAAGGCACGAATACCATTTTCAATAGCAGCCATACCTAGTTGATCAGTATCGCGTAATACCGGTGTCACTAAGCCACGTGGCGTAGAAACCGCAATACTGATATCGAAAAAATTATGATAAATAATATCGTCGCCATCTATTGACGCATTCACCGCTGGATAACGTTTTAACGCTTCCGTAACAGCTTTCACGTAAAACGACATAAAACCTAAGCGAGTATCATGAGTTTTCTCAAATAAGTCCTTATATTGCTTACGTAAGTCCATAATTGGTTTCATGTTAACTTCGTTAAACGTGGTTAACATTGCCGTTGAATTTTTCGCTTCGAGTAAACGCTTAGCAATTGTTTTACGTAAACGTGTCATTGGTACACGTTTTTGCGTACGCTCACCAAGTTCTTGTGCTGCTGGAGCAGGTGCTGCAGTTTTCGTAACTGGCGCAACTGCAGGTTTGTTAGCAGCTGCTTCAACATCTTCTTTAGAGATACGCCCACCTTTGCCAGTACCTGTAACATCATTGGCTGTTAAGCCTTTTTCTGTCATTAAACGACGTACTGAAGGGCTGGCTAATTCGTCAGAGCTAATGGCTTCTTCAGCAGAGGCCACTGGTGTTGTACTAGCGGTAGCACCTGCATTCAATTCACCAATTTTTTGTGCTCCTAATACAGTATCACCTTCACCGTGGATGATTTTACCAATCACACCACTTTCTTGTGCTACAACTTCAAGTACTACTTTATCGGTTTCAATGTCAACTACGTTTTGATCAACTGATACTGTATCGCCTTCCGCAACATGCCATGTAGCAACCGTTGCATCAGCAACTGATTCAGGTAATACCGGTACAACGATATCAATAGTCTTACCTTGAGATGAGCCTGTTGATGCTGCTGGAGCAGAAGCTGGTGTTGCCACTGGTGCAGCTCCCTCACTCTTACCTTCAGAAAAGATAGCAATCACTTGCTCGCCTAATACGGTTGCACCTTCTGCTTGTCTGATTTCAGTGATCACACCATCAGAGGTTGCGGGTACTTCTAAAACCACTTTATCAGTTTCAATATCCACTAATACTTGATCACGAGATACTTTATCACCTACTTGTACATGCCAAGTAGCTACGGTTGCATCAGCAACTGATTCAGGTAAAACGGGAACCTTAATTTCGATTGTCATTTATTTAATTCCTTTACTTGAAACTAGAAACACTAGTCTTCAACAGTTAGCGCGTCAGTGACTAGCGCTTGTTGTTCTTTTACATGGACTGACATATAACCAACAGCTGGTGCTGCAGAAGCCTTACGGCCAGCATATGTCAAATAAGTACCTTGAGGGATTGATGCTCTAAAATGATGCTGTGAACAATACCAAGCCCCTTGATTTTGCGGCTCTTCCTGACACCAAACAAATTGCTTAACATGTTGGTATTTCGCCAACTCAGCTTGCAACTCTTTTTCTGGGAACGGGTATAGCTGTTCGATACGAATGATAACAACGTTTTCTTGTTCATGTTTACGACGTTGATCAAGTAGCTCGTAATAAACTTTACCACTACAGAAAACCACACGTTCAACTTTCTTAGGATCGATTTCATCAACTTCACCAATAACATTATGAAAAACACCTGTAGAGAGTTCTTCTAAAGAAGAAACTGCCAATGGATGACGTAATAATGACTTAGGTGACATCACGACCAATGGACGACGCATAGGACGAACCACTTGGCGACGCAACATATTAAATACTTGCGCAGGTGTTGATGGTACACATACTTGCATATTGTGATCAGCACATAACTGTAAGAAACGTTCAAGACGACCTGATGAATGCTCAGGACCTTGTCCTTCATATCCGTGTGGAAGTAACATGGTTAATCCACATAAACGTCCCCACTTTTGCTCACCTGAACTAATAAATTGATCAAATACAACCTGTGCACAGTTAGCAAAATCACCAAATTGTGCTTCCCAGATCGTTAAACCAGCAGGCTCTGCCGTGGTATAACCATATTCAAAAGCCAATACAGAAACTTCAGATAATACCGAGTCATGTATATCAAATGGCCCTTGCCCTTCACGAATATTCTGTAAAGGTAAATATTGGCTACCATCTTCTTGATTATGTAAAACCGCATGACGATGGAAGAAAGTACCACGCCCTGAATCTTGACCGGTAATGCGAACTCGCTTACCTATATCAACAATGGATGCATACGCTAAGTTTTCAGCCATGCCCCAATCAAGTAATTTTTCACCTGAAGCCATTTTTACACGATCGTCGTAAATCTTTTTAACACGACCTTGAACAGGATGGTCTTCAGGATAGGTTGAAATTTTACCCGCCAGTTCTTTCAGCTTCGCAATAGAAATTTCTTTATCGTAATCATCATCCCAGTCATGGCCAAGATAAGGAGTCCAATCGACTGAATGTTCAGTCATAGGACGCCATTGCTCTACCGTACACTGACCTTCATCAAGTAACTTACGGTAATATGCCGTTAGTTCCGTTGATTTAGCGGCATTAATAGAACCTTCAGCATTTAACTTGTCAGCATATATTTGACGAGGCGTGGGATGTTGCTTAATTTTTTTGTACATTAACGGCTGAGTTGCACTTGGCTCGTCAGCTTCGTTATGACCATGACGGCGATAACAAACTAAATCAATAACCACATCACGTTTAAATTCGTTACGATAATCAAGGGCAATTTGTGTTGCTAAAATAACCGCTTCTGGGTCGTCACCATTAACATGTAAAATAGGCGCATTTACCATCTTGGCAATATCGGTACAATATTCACCGCTGCGCATATCTTCTGGGTTAGAAGTAGTAAAGCCAACTTGGTTATTAATAACAATGCGAATAGTTCCGCCCACTCTAAATGCACGCGCTTGTGACATGTTAAAAGTTTCTTGAACAACACCTTGACCCGCAATCGCTGAATCACCGTGAATAGTAATAGGTAGAACTAAATCACCTTGATTACAATTACGTCGGTCTAAACGTGCCCGTACTGAGCCAATAACCACAGGGTTAACAATTTCAAGATGTGATGGGTTAAATGCTAATGCTAAATGAACATTGCCACCCGGCGTCACAAAATCAGAAGAGTAACCTTGATGATATTTAACATCACCAGAAGATAATATCTCATCATGTTTGCCACCAAACTCATCAAATAATTTTGTTGGATTTTTACCCATCACATTAACAAGTACATTTAGGCGGCCACGGTGAGCCATACCAATAACAACTTCTTTAGAGCCGTGAGTACCTGCTCGAGTAATGAGTTCTTTAAGCATCGGAACTAAGGCATCACCACCTTCAAGTGAGAAACGTTTTGCACCTGGAAATTTTGCACCAAGGTATTTCTCAAGGCCGTCAGCAGCAATCAACCCTTTAAGGATTTCTTCTTTTTCGCTAACATTTAATACCGCTTGAGACTGTACAGACTCTAAACGTTGTTGAATCCAACGTTTTTCATCTGTTGCAGTCATATGCATATATTCAGCGCCAATAGCACCACAATACGTGGTTTTCAAGGTTTTATATAAGCTACCTAGCTTCATGGTCTCTTGACCAATGGCTAACGAACCAACGTTATACTCTTTATCAAAATCATTTTCAGATAATCCATGATGCGATAATTGTAAGTCGCGGACCTTATCACGCTGCCACAAACCGAGAGGGTCAAGATTAGCATTTTGATGTCCGCGAAAACGAAAAGCATTAATAAGCTGTAAAACTTTAACTTGCTTGGCGTCACCACCACTAGAAATAACCACAGTTTTTTGTGATTTAGCAAGTAATTTAAATTCTTCACGGATTTCAGAATGCCTAAATTCTAAATCGGCACCTTCGATTTTTGGTAATTGTTGGAAAAGTTCACGCCACTCTGTAGAAACAGATTGTGAGTTATCCAGATAAGATTCGTATAATTCTTCAATATAAGCAGTGTTACCACCACTTAAATGGGAAGACTCTAACCAAGTCTTCATTGTACCTTCGGGCATTGCCTGTTCCTTTATTGGGATAAAAGCAACTAAAATAATGTAATCATTTAACTGTTAAAATTAAATGATTACCTGAATACCATTTCTATTTTGCTAATACCTAGACAGTTAGTTTAGGTATTTCCTCTATACATTTATGCAAACAGTTAAACTGCTCTGCTTAATAGCATAGACTTAATATGACCGATAGCTTTTGTTGGGTTTAATCCTTTAGGACAAACGTCAACACAGTTCATGATGCCATGGCAGCGAAATACGCTATAGGCATCTTGTAAATCATCTAACCGTTCTTCTGTTGCGGTATCACGGCTATCGATTAAAAAACGATAAGCATGCAATAAACCAGCAGGACCGATAAATTTATCCGGGTTCCACCAGAAAGACGGACATGATGTAGAACAACAAGCACACAAAATACATTCATAAAGACCGTCTAATTTATCACGCTCTTCAATTGTCTGAATATTTTCACGAGCAGGTTGTTGTGCGTCGTTAATCAAATAAGGCTTAACTTTTTCATACTGATTATAAAACTGCGTCATATCGATGATCAAATCACGTACTACCGGTAAACCCGGTAAAGGACGTAAAACAATTTTTTTAGATTTTAAATCTGACAATGGCGTAATACAGGCTAAGCCATTTTTGCCATTCATATTTAGACCATCACTACCACAAACACCTTCACGACATGAACGACGAAATGACAACGTTGCATCTTCTTCTTTTAATAAGATCAAGGCATCAAGCACCATCATGTCAGAGCCTTCTGGCACGTCTAATTCATAGTCCTTCATGTAAGGTTTAGCGTCTACATCAGGATTATAACGGTAAATTGAGAATAACTGTTTCATTATTTAATTCCTTAATAACGCTTAGTAAACACGAGCTTTCGGTGGGAAAGCTTCACGGTGAATAGGAGCCATATTTACAGCACGTTTGGTCATTTCTTCAGTCTCTGGCGTATAAACAGAATGGCATAACCAATTCTTGTCATCACGCTCAGTAAAATCTTGACGGGCATGTGCACCACGAGATTCTGTACGGAAGTTCGCCGCTTTTGCCGAACAAAAAGCAGTTTCCATTAAGTTATCAAGCTCTAAACATTCAATACGTTGAGTATTAAATTCAGATGATTTGTCGTCCAAACGTGCATCTTTTAAACGTTCACGAATTTCAGTTAATTCCTTCATCCCTTCAGCCATCGCTTCACCTTCACGGAAAACCGAGAAGTTCATTTGCATACATTGCTGTAAGTCTTTACGAATTTGTACTGGATCTTCACCTTTAGTTGAAGACTCCCAACGGTTAGTTCTCGCCAAAGATGCTTCTAAGTCAGACTCACTTGCATCAATACCCGCTTGAGTTTCGTTTAAGTAAGTGCCTAAGAACTGACCTGCAGCGCGACCAAACACCACTAAATCAAGTAAGGAGTTGCCCCCTAAACGGTTAGCACCATGCACAGATACACAAGCAATTTCACCAACAGCAAATAATCCTTCAACGATAGTTTCTTTACCGTCGCTGCCGATATTTAATGCTTGACCATTAACATTGGTAGGAACCCCACCCATTTGATAATGACAGGTTGGAATAACTGGAATTGGCTCAACAGCTGGATCAACGTGAGCAAAGGTTTTAGATAGATCACAAACACCCGGTAAACGTTTCTCTAAAGTCTCGCGACCTAAGTGATCCAATTTAAGTTTGATATGCTTACCGTATTGAGGATGATCACAACCACGACCTTCACGAATTTCTGTCATCATTGAACGAGCAACAACATCACGACCCGCTAAATCTTTAGCATTTGGCGCGTAACGTTCCATAAAACGTTCGCCGTCTTTATTTAGTAAGTAACCACCTTCACCACGACAACCTTCAGTTACTAGTACACCAGCACCTGCGATTCCTGTTGGGTGGAACTGCCACATTTCCATGTCTTGCATTTGAATGCCAGCACGAAGTGACATACCAACACCATCACCAGTATTGATGTGTGCGTTAGTTGTTGAAGCAAAGATACGACCTGCACCACCGGTAGCAAGTACCGTAGCACGTGCCTTAAAGTAAACAATTTCGCCAGTTTCAATACAAATTGCGGTAGTACCGACAACAGTACCGTCACTATTCTTAACTAAATCGAGTGCGTACCATTCTGAATAAACATTAGTTTTAT
>JABSOX010000085.1 GCA_013215655.1 Colwellia sp. | reverse complement strand
AACAGCATCGATTTCATCAATAAAGATAATTCATGGAGCTGACTTTTTTGCCTGTTCAAACATGTCACGTACCCGTGAGGCACCAACACCAACAAACATTTCAACAAAATCTGAACCTGAAATAGTAAAAAATGGCACTTTAGCTTCACCGGCAATAGCTTTTGCTAATAACGTTTTACCTGTTCCGGGTTGTCCCACAAGTAATATGCCCGATGGAATACGACCACCCAACTTTTGGAATTTTGTTGGTTCTTTAAGAAAATCGACTAATTCAGCCACTTCTTCTTTGGCTTCATCACAACCAGCAACATCGGCAAAAGTTGTTTTGATTTGATCTTCACTTAATAAACGTGCCTTAGATTTACCAAATGACATAGCGCCTTTACCGCCACCACCTTGCATTTGACGCATGAAGAATATCCATACACCTATAAGCAATATCATCGGGAACCAAGAAACAAAAATGGTCGTTAAAAAGCTTGTTTCTTCAGGTAGTTGACCTGAGGCATTGACGCCTTGTTTAACTAAATCATTAATTAAGTCTTGATCATGAAGGCCAGGAATAACGGTGATAAAACTTTCACCACTACGTTTTGTTCCTTCAATAACACCACTACGGCTAACAATTACATCGCGAACTTGTCCTTGACGAACGTCCTGAATGAAGCGTGTATAATCAACCTGCTGTTCATTACCACCATCAGGAGTAAAACTCTGAAATACTGACATCAGTACAACAGCAATAACTAACCATAAAATAAGATTTTTTGCCATGTCGCTCAACTTAGTGACCTCTTGTAACTTTTGTTTAATTAATTAAAAATCGTTTATTCAATAACAATTAAACTAAACAATTAATTGTGTCTAATTTACTATATTTTCAAGCTTGCCGCTATTTAAATCCCGTTGCAACAAGATAAACTTCTCGAGAACGTGCCCGAGATGAATCAGGTTTTCTCGTTTTTACCGTTTTAAAAACACCGCGGACTTCTTTCATAAACTGTTCAAAGCCTGCTCCTTGAAATACTTTGACGACAAACGAGCCGTTTTTCTTCAATACTTGATGACACATTTCGAGTGCTAGCTCAACCAAATACATACTTCTAGCAGAGTCTGCACTTTCATTTCCGGTCATATTTGCTGCCATATCGGACATTACAACATCGATAGTTTTGCCGTTAATTCGTGTCAGTAAGGCATCAAGTACAACCTCTTCACGAAAATCACCTTGTAAAAAGTCAACGCCCGCAATGGGGTCCATCGATAAAATATCACAAGCAATAACCTGCCCTTTATCACCAACTGCTTTTACTGCATATTCAGACCAACCACCGGGAGCTGCACCTAAATCAACAACTTTCATACCTGATTTAATCAATTTGTCTTTGTTATTTATTTCTTCAATTTTAAATACCGCACGAGAACGTAAACCAAGCTTCTGCGCCTTTTTCACATATTCATCATCGAAATGCTCTTGCATCCACTTAGTACTGCTATTACTTAACTTCTTTTTAGTCATTTATTTCACTTAACATAAAAACGCCATTCTCGATAAACAGCATTAGTATTAGTATTACAAACAAGATGGAGTTAAAATAGTGATAATTCAAGCCAACTTGTAACGAAAATTGTTAATGAACTTAAATAAAAAACAAATCCAGTACCTTAAAGGACTCGCACACGCCTTAAAACCCGTAGTTTTATTGGGAAACAATGGTCTAACCGAAGCTGTTGTTGCAGAAATAGATTATGCATTGGGTCACCATGAACTGATCAAAATAAAGATACCTACAGATGACCGTGAAACTAAAGGATTAATTGTTGAAGCTATTTGTCGTGAAACAAATGCCACTAAAATACAATTAATTGGTAAAACAGTGATCATCTATCGTCAGTCTGAAGAAAAGAAAATTCGTATTCCTAAGTTATAGAACATGACTCAAGTTAAAAATAAAGCCCTATTGCATACCTGTATACAATAGGGCTTTTTTGTCTTTTGATTAAATTTTTCTAACCAGTAATTAATGGCTCAAAACTTTTCACTAAATCATCTATTGCTTTCATTTGCTCTAAATATGGCGCTAATTTATCTAAAGGTAATGCACACGGGCCATCACATTTAGCGTTATCTGGATCTGGATGTGATTCTATAAATAATCCTGCTAGACCTAATGCCATGCCACTACGTGCCAATTGTGCAGCTTTAGCACGACGTCCGTCGGCAGAGTCACTTCGACCACCCGGTTGTTGTAAAGCGTGAGTAGCATCAAAAATAACCGGTGCATAGTCTTTCATTTCATCCATAGCCAACATATCAACAATTAAGTTGTTATAGCCATAACAACTACCGCGTTCACACAAAATCATTTTATCATTGCCTGCTTCGGCAAATTTATTGATGATATGACGCATTTCATGTGCAGCTAAAAACTGTGGTTTTTTAATATTCACAATCGCATTAGTTTTTGCCATGGCAACAACCAAGTCTGTTTGACGGGCAAGAAAGGCCGGAAGTTGAATAATATCAACAACGTCTGCGACAACTTGTGCCTGATGTGGTTCATGAACATCAGTAATGATCGGTACATTAAAGGTTGATTTAATTTCTTCAAATATTTTTAAACCTTCTTCTAAGCCGGGACCTCGGTAAGAATTAATTGATGAGCGATTCGCTTTATCAAAAGACGCTTTAAATACAAATGGAATATTTAGTTTTTGTGTGACTTCCACATAATGTTCCGCAATACTCATTGCTAAGTCTCGTGACTCTAAAACATTCATACCGCCAAATAAAACGAAAGGTTTATCGTTCGCAATTTCAATATTATTAAGTGCAATTGATTGCAAAGCCATTTCTACATCCTTCTCTAAAAATAAGTTTAATAAAAACTATGGATAAATTCTAACCAATAGCTTGTAAGATTTGTCCACACAACCATGCCATATAAGTACCTACCGTATAGCCCAATACGGCTAGTAAAACACCCACAGGCGCAAGCGAAGGATGGAATGCTGACGCAACCACCGGAGCGGAAGCGGCACCACCAACGTTGGCTTGGCTAGCAACGGCCATATAAAATACTGGCGCTTTAATTAGCTTAGCTACAATGAGCATTAAGCTGGCATGTATTAACATCCACACAATACCAATAGCAAAATACACCGGCGCATCAAGGATCATACGAACATCCATTTTGGTACCAATGGTTGCAATCAAAATATAAAGAAACGCTGAGCCTATTTTGGAGGCACCCACACCTTCTAATTTACGAGCCCGTGTAAACGATAAAATAATGCCCGCAGCAGTGGCAAAAATTATCATCCAAAAAAACTTACTATGAAAACTAAAACGTGCAGTTTCTGGGAAATTGGTAATAAAATATGGGGTAATAAAATCGGAAAAAAGATGAGCAAAACCGGTAACACCTAAACCAACAGCTAAAATAACCATTAAATCGGATAGTTCAGCTATACGACCATGTTTGGCATTAAAATGTTCAACTTTTTCTTTTAACTCAACGATAGCAGAAGTATCTGCGCCTGTTTTAGCATCAATCTGTTTAGCTTTAGCCGCCATGATCAATAAAACAGCCATCCATAAATTAGCGACGATAACATCTACCGTTACCATAGCCGAAAATATTTGATCACCCGCACCATATATTTCTTTCATTGCCGCTTGATTTGCACTGCCACCTATCCAACTACCCGCAACGGTTGTCATACCTCGCCAAACAGCTTCGGGACCCTCTATCCCTAATAACTCAGGATAAATACTAGAGATAACCAACAAAGCAATAGGGCCACCAATAACGATACCCACGGTACCAGTAAAAAACATAATAATGGCTTTATGGCCTAATTTGGCAATGGCTTTTAAATCAACACTAATGGTTAATAATACTAAACAAGCAGGTAATAAATAACGCGAGGCAACATAATAAAGTTGAGACTCTTCACCATCAATAACATCAAAAGTATTTAATAATGAAGGCAAGAAGTAACAAACTAAAACAGCCGGAACAATACTATAAAACTTTTGCCAAAATGGAATTTTACTATGTGAAGTATAAAAAATGGCGCCGAGCATAATGGCAAGAAAACCAAGGATGGTCGCGTCATTGGTAATTAAAGGGGCATGTGCTATGACTGCTTGGTCTACAGTTTCTTTTAGCATAAATTCTCCAAAGTTTTATGATGAGGCACAGAATTATGCGCCATTAGAACGTTATTTTTATTAGTGCAATACTGTATCAACAATAGTGACTTTTTCTAACTGCAATTTTAATAATTGTGCTGCAGGGTCTTTTGGACAATGTTCAACAAAATATTGATAGTCATCATAAGCGACCTTAAAACAATCAAGTTGATGCAATAAAAAACCACGATCTCGACGTTCAAACGGATCGTCTGGTCGTAATGCAATAAGCATATCAACACATTTTAGTGCTGCATCAAAGTTTAATTCACGTATCAAGGCATTTTTTAGTGCTGTTAAGTGTTCTAAAATAAGTACACTCGCCTCAATTGATTTTAATTCGAGTTGACTGGGATCACCTTCAAGGTCATTCATACGAACATCTAGCTGCTGCCAGTCTAATGATTCTCCGGTAACGGGTTCAAATATAATCGCATATTGTTCATCGCAAATGATGCGAACCATTGTTTTCTCTGGTATATAAACAATGTCTGACTCAAAACCACAGGCTTCAATAATATGACATAAAATAACGGCTTTTAATGTAGGCGCCAGTGTTCTATAGGCAATAGCGGTCTCGATCTGAAACGATATGACCGGCCATACTAATTTTGCATTATCAATAAACATTTGCTCAACAAACAATTCATTAATAAGTATTTCAGCACATTCAAGAGGATTTTCTACATTTTCAATAGCGTTTTGGCACTGAATAATGATGTCATCAATATCAGTGTAAAATGACTCTGCTTTAGTAAACATAAAGTCATCAACAAGAAGAAATTTTCGTAATAGGCCTTTTTCATCAGAATTAATTTCTGATAATAACAATTCATTCATTTAAGTAATTATTTATACCGATTAGTTAATAGTGAAGTGCCTATAATGACACTTATTTATGAAGTAGATGTTTTCTTAAAAGAAGACTGTTTGCTTCGTCATCGCAATACGTACAACAAGTAAAAACCAGCCTAACGCACCAAGATAACCAATCACTCTAAACATATTATTTCTTGCCAATTTCAAGGTGTAATAACCCGTAAAAATATAGGCGATGATACCCATGATTTTTTCTGCCAACCATAATTGCTCAAAAGGGTTAATCGCTAGTTTCACCGCCATCACCACACCAAGTAATAACAAAAGAGTATCGATAATGTGTGGGGCAATCTTTACCCACTTTTTATTTAAGTTTTCAGAGCCAAGTAATAACCAAATAAAACGTAGCGTAAATAATGCGATACTGATAACCGCTATGGTCATATGTAGGTGTTTAAACATAATAGAATTCCTTTATTATTCTTATTGTATTTTTAATGTGATTTATCTTTATTAAATTTTGCCCAAGTGACTCTGTCGTTGCCACCATAATCTTTAATGGTCATCGCTTCAATATAACCATTCGCTATAAATATCTCTTTTACTTTATCACTTTGCTTATAACCATGTTCAAGAAAGAGTGCACCACCATCTGATAAATAAGATTTTGCTTGCACAATAATATTCGCAATGTCTGCTAAACCGTTATTTTCTGCCACTAAAGCAGATAACGGTTCAAAACGTACATCCCCTTGTTTTAGATGAATATCTTGGTCATCTATATATGGAGGATTACTCACGATAATATCGAAACTTTTATTACTACTTACTTGAAAGAACCAATCACTTTGATAAATTTCAACAGTAGTTAAGTCAAGATTCTTAGCATTTTTATTAGCCAAAGCAACGGCATCATTATTAAAATCAACAGCGTCAATAATCCAATGAGGCATTTCAGATGCTAACGATAAGGCTATAGCGCCTGTTCCCGTGCCCAAATCAAGACACTTCAGCTTTTCATTGCCAAACGATTGACCATATATCAAAACATGTTCAACCAATATTTCAGTATCTGGTCGTGGGATTAATGTCGCAGGATTGCAGAAAAAAGGTAAAGACCAAAACTCTTTCATTCCAGTAATATAGGAGATGGGTTCCCCAGATAATCGTCTTTGTACCAATTCATTGTATTGAAAGGTACTTGCCTCAGCCAATAGTTTATCAGGCCAAGTATGTAAGTAGGTAATAGCTTTGTTTAATACGAAACCTAATAAAACTTGCGCATCAAGTTTGGCACTGTCAGAGCTATTTTTTAATAACTCAGTACCAATACTAATAAGCTGCTTAATGGTTTTGTTTTGCAAAAGAAGCTTCCAATTGACGATTTTCTAACAACATTCTCGAAAACAAAGCGACTTTTAATCAGCTACTGCAGCTAATAAATCAGCCTGATTTTCTTGCATAATAGGTTCCATTATTAGTTGCAGGTTCCCTTCCATAATCTCACCTAAACGATATAAGGTTAAATTAATGCGGTGGTCACTCATTCGACCTTGAGGAAAGTTATAGGTGCGAATACGCTCAGAACGGTCACCACTGGCAACTAGGTTACGACGCGAAGACTCTTCGTCACTACGACGTTTATCATCTTCGACCTGCTGTAAACGAGCTTGTAATACCGACATAGCTTGCGCACGGTTTTTATGTTGTGAACGTTGGTCTTGACATTCAACCGCAATGCCACTTGGAATATGAGTTATACGAATGGCTGAATCTGTTTTGTTAACGTGTTGACCACCCGCACCCGAGGCACGGAAAGTATCAATTTTCAAATCTGCTTTATTAATTTCAATAGCTTCCGCCTTAGGGATCTCAGGCATTACCACTACAGTACATGCTGAGGTATGAACACGGCCTTGAGATTCTGTTTCAGGTACACGTTGCACACGATGCCCACCTGACTCAAACTTCATAAAGCCATAAACCCCTTCACCGTTAACTTTCATGATGACTTCTTTATAACCGCCCTGCTCACTTTCATTTAAGTTCATTATCTCAATTTTCCAGCCTTTTTTCTCTATATAACGGCTGTACATACGGAATAAATCGCCAACAAAAATAGCCGCTTCATCACCACCGGCACCGGCACGAATTTCTACAAAACAGTTATTATCGTCTTTTGGATCTCTAGGCAATAATAAAACTTGTATCTCGCTGGTCATCGCTTCAACAGCTTTTTTAGCCAATTTATACTCTTCTTGCGCCATTTCACGCATTTCAGGGTCTTCATCTTTTAGCATTTCTTCTGCCGAAGAAAAGTCTTCGACTGCATCTTGATACTTTCCAAATGCTGTTGCTATCACTTCTAATTTTTTAAATTCTTTAGATAAATTGCGAAACTTGTCTTGATCGGAGATTGTTTCTGGGTCTGATAGTAACGCTTGAACTTCCTCAAAACGTTCAACAATGACTTCAAGCTTATGATAAACGGAATCTTTCATTAAAATATTCTTTTATTGAGACAATGGGAATTACCAAATTTGGCACTATTCTAGTGCCTAACGACGACACAGTAAAATCATTCTTGGTTATTTAAATAAACAAGTTATTTTCAGAAGGGTTATAACTCTTGATCTAAATTAAAAATATCACGTAAATAGATAAGTTTATCTAGCTCGCCGCCTTGGGCAGCAGACTGTAATGCGCTGGTAGGTGCATGCATAAATTTATTGGTCAGCTTGGTTGCTAATTCAGCCACTACAGCCTCTGGATTTTTATTACTTTTAAGTTGCATCAGTGCTTTCTCAAGTAATAAATCTCTATTATCAAGGCACTGTTTACGATAACTGATCACCGTGTCTTGGGTATTTAAACCACGTAACCATGACATAAAATGATCACATTGATCATTAACAATGCTTTCTGCTTGAACAGCGGCTTTACGCCGCCCTTCCATATTTTTAGCAATAATTCCCTGTAAATCATCAACAGTATAAAGAAATACATCTTCAAGTTCAGCCACTTGCTCTTCTATATCTCGGGGTACGGCTAAATCAACCATAAAAATAGGTTGGCGTTTACGTTTAGATAAAGCATGTTCAACCATACCTTTACCAATTAATGGCAAAGTACTTCCGGTAGAACTAATAACAATATCAGCCTTACTCATATGTTCAGGAATTTGCGCTAAGGTGATCACATCAGCGCCAATTTTCTTTGCCATACCTTGAGCGCGAGATAAGGTACGATTAGCAACGGTTATTTTACCAACATTATTTTCATATAAGTGTTTAGCCACTAATTCAATAGTTTCACCCGCACCAACCAGTAATACTCGGGTTTTTTCTAAACTCGCAAAAATATGTTTTGCTAAATTGACTGAGGCATATGCAACCGAGACTGCACTTGCGCCAATATCAGTTTCAGTACGTACTTGTTTAGCAACACCAAAAGTTCGTTGAAATAACCGATCCATTATCAAAGCCATAGAACCTGCAGCTTTAGCTTGGCTGTATGCTTGTTTCATTTGCCCAAGTATTTGTGGTTCACCCAAAACTAAGGAGTCAAGGCCACAAGCAACACGCATCATATGATTAACCGCTTTTTGATCATGGTGAACGTATAAACTCGGTAAAATAGTAGAGGCCGGAATGTTGTGGTGCTCAGCTAACCATTTTACAAGGCGCTGCTGAGTTAATTCTACGGGACCATCTTGTACTATATAAAGTTCAGTGCGGTTACAGGTTGATAAAATTGCTGCTTCTCGACATTGCACAGCAGCCAACATTTCTTGTAAAGCCGTCGTCAAATGATCAGGGTTAAAAGCGATTTTCTCCCGAACAGCAACAGGTGCAGTTTTATGATTAATACCTAGAGCGACAATTGACATAATACTTAAATTAGAACCTTTCTTTCAACGCAGTAATAAATAAAAACTAATTATAATACAAAAAACCAATTATTAGGGGTTATTATCAGTCATCACTTTTTTAAAAACACTGATCTGTAATAAATCATATGCTAATTTTACGAAATAACTGCAATGATTGAAAGTACCTTAGAGTTTATGGTCAAATATAATGATTAAAACAAATGAGGTCTTAGGGACTATATGAATTCCCAATGCAAACACTTTCTGATTATGCTGATTAGCAGTTTATTAATATTAGGTTGTTCAACGACAAGATTAGTCCCAGAAGAAAAACTTAATATCAAACAAAGTATTGAACAAAGAAATCAGCAGCTTCTAACATTAAATAAGTGGCAGTTGAAAGGTAAAATAGCCTTTTTACAAACGAATAAACGTGAAAGTGCTTCTATTAACTGGAAAGTAAATAATGACAATCAACAACTTAATTTGTCAACTTACCTAGGCATAAGTGTACTTAAATTAACATCAAACAATGATTTACATACCATAAACCTTGATGGCAAAAAATATCAGAGTAGTGATCTTGAAACACTTATTTATTCTTTAACTCAACTAACATTACCTGTAAAGGCATTATCATATTGGTTAAAAGGCTTACCTTATCAACCATCTGATCACATCGATTATCATCCTGAAACACAATTACCGAAGAGTCTAAACAGCCAATATGATGGCCGCCTATGGCAAATAAAATATAGTAAATATAAAAATATAAAAAACAAATCAACCAATACCTTGCTTGCAACAAAAATCACTATCTCACAAGGTGATTTAACCATTAAAATAGCCATTAATAACTGGACAATATAGCCAATGAGCAAGACATACTTCTTTGACTTTCCTGCCCCCGCAAAACTTAACTTGTTTCTACACATAACGGGACAAAGAGCTGATGGCTACCACGAACTAGAAACCGTATTTCAGTTTCTTAATTTTGGTGACACCTTATCTATTGCAATAGATGATTCTAATACAATCAATCTATTAACGCCTATTGAAGGCGTTGACAATGAAGATAACCTTATTGTTAAAGCGGCAAAATTGTTACAACAAAATACGCAGTGCAAACAAGGCGCAATAATAAAAATACATAAGATATTACCCATGGGCGGCGGTTTAGGCGGTGGCTCGTCAAATGCAGCGACAGTATTAGTTGCCTTAAATGCTTTGTGGAAAACTCAACTATCAACCAAAGAGTTAGCCGATATAGGCTTAAAGCTTGGCGCGGATGTGCCTGTATTTATTCACGGCTTTGCTGCATTTGCACAAGGAATTGGTGAAATACTCACACCCGTTCAACCACAAGAGTACTGGTATTTAGTTTCAAAGCCTATCTGTTCAATATCAACACAGGCAGTATTTACTTCTGATGATTTGCCAAGAAATACGCCAAAGGTAGAGCTTACAACGCTTGACATCAATACGTGTCACAATGATTGTCAAACAATGGTAATAAAACACTATCCTAAGGTTGCCAACTTACTTGCTTGGTTGGTAGAATACGCGCCGTCAAGAATGACAGGTACAGGTGCGTGTATATTCACACGTTTTAACTCTCAACAAGAGGCTCTTAACTTACAAGATAAACTCCCTTTTGGGATTGAGTCATTTGTAGCGCAAGGGGTAAACCAATCACCACTTCTTGAGTCAGTAAATAAAATATTGAAAAAGTAAGTTTTACTTTATTTAAACTACACTAAGTTTACTTTTGTACTGTTTAATAAAGTATAAGATAACGCCAATAACATTGGCAAAATGTAATTAATTTGCTGATATTAACATCATAAATTTTGTTAAATGCAGCGTTGTAATTTTAATGTCAAAAGTTTCTGAGGAACTGATTGTGCCTGACATGAAGATCTTTGCGGGTAATGCCACCCCTGAACTGGCCAAACAAATCGCAAACCGCCTATATATTACTTTAGGCGAAGCCAAGGTTGGTAGTTTTAGTGATGGTGAAATAAGTGTAGAAATCACTGAAAACGTTCGTGGTGCGGATGTTTTTATTATTCAATCTACTTGTGCGCCAACTAACGATAATTTAATGGAACTTATTGTCATGATTGATGCTTTACGTAGAGCATCAGCAGGACGTATAACTGCGGTAATTCCTTACTTTGGTTATGCTCGTCAAGATAGACGTGTACGAAGTGCGCGTGTACCTATTACTGCAAAAGTAGTTGCAGATTTTCTTTCAAGTGTTGGCGTAGACCGTGTATTAACGGTTGATTTACACGCTGAACAAATTCAAGGTTTCTTTGACGTACCTGTGGATAATGTTTTTGGCACGCCTATCTTATTAGAAGATATGAGAGCAAAGAACTTTGATAATCCAATGATTGTTTCTCCAGATATTGGTGGTGTAGTAAGAGCGCGCGCAGTAGCAAAACTACTTAATGATGCCGACCTTGCTATTATCGACAAACGTCGCCCTAAAGCAAACGTTGCTCAAGTCATGCACATTATTGGTGATGTTAAAGGCAGAGATTGTATTATTGTTGATGATATGATTGATACTGGCGGAACGCTAGCTAAAGCTGCTGAAGCTTTGAAAGAACATGGCGCTAGAAGTGTTATTGCATATGCTACTCACCCTGTATTTTCAGGAAATGCAGCAGAAAACATTAAAAACTCAATGCTTGATGAGGTCGTTGTAACGGATTCAATCCCTCTTTCAGCTGAAATTAAGAAATTAAAAATGGTTCGTCAATTAACCCTAAGTGGTATGTTGTCAGAAGCTATTCGTCGGGTATGCAACGAAGAATCTATTTCAGCAATGTTTGATAGTTAAAACTAAACGTTGAAATAAATGCAAAACCAGTATTAAGCACCTTTTTAGGTGCTTTTTTATTATCTCAGTAATAATAGCGCAAAGACAGCGAGAATAAATGGATCTGTATTAACTGAAATGTTATTATTCGGCGCCTTTTTTATCTGGCAGCGTTAAGTTGCTATAAATAAAAAGTGTTCCGCATTGTTTTTGGTCGCAAAAGACAATGAATTTATTGATTAATTATATAAAGAGTATTCAAAATGACTGATTTATTTACTTTAGAAGCTGAAGTACGTACAGACCTAGGGAAAGGTGCGAGCCGCCGCCTACGTCACGCGGAAAAAGTTCCTGCAATTTTATACGGTGAAGGCAAAGAGCCTGTTTCTTTAACACTAGCGCACAAAAATGTTTTTCGTGCACAACAAGAAGAAGCATTCTACACTCAAGTATTAACAATCAACATTGACGGCAAGCCTGTTGAATGTCTTTTAAAAGACATGCAACGTCACCCGTTCAAGCAAGTGGTAATGCATTTAGATTTCTTACGTATCGACGCAACTCACGCAGTTCACTTAAACGCTCCACTTCACTTCATCAATGAAGAAGAAGCAGAGAAGAAAGGTGGCAACCTTAATCACCAAATGAAGGAAATTGCGATTAGCTGTTTACCTAAAGATATTCCTGAGTTCATCGAAGTTGATGTTGCTGATTTAGAAGTTGGTCAAACGTTGCATTTATCAGATATTACATTGCCAAAAGGCATTACTTCTGATGAGTTAGCAAAAGGCGAAAGCCATGACCAAGCCGTTGTTTCATTAAATGCTCCGAAAGTTGCAAAAGATGAAGATGATAGCGAAGAAGCTGCTCCTGCTGAAGAAACTGAAGCTGCTGAATAATCATTAAGTTTTTTACTTAAATGACTATTCAACTAGTTGTGGGCCTGGGTAATCCAGGCCCCGAATATACAAAAACTCGTCACAATGCCGGAGTTTGGTTCGTCGAAGAACTTGCTTCACGCTACAATATCTCTCTCAGACCAGATAAAAAATATTTCGGACTATACGGCAAAGGCCTGATAGGTAACGAAGTTGTTCATTTGCTTATGCCAACAACGTTTATGAATAGAAGTGGTCAGGCAGTAGCTCCTCTCGCAAATTTTTTCCGTATTCCTGTAGAGAACATTCTTGTTGCTCATGATGAACTTGATATGGAACCAGGCGTTTGTAAATTTAAAAAAGGTGGCGGACACGGCGGGCATAATGGCCTACGCGACATTATTTCGTGTATGGCGAATAATAAAGAATTTTATCGGTTACGCATTGGTATTGGCCACCCAGGTCATCGAGATCGCGTTACTGGACATGTACTTGGCAAAGCTCCAGCGATTGACCAAGACAAAATAACACAAGCAATTGATGAAGCAAGCCGATGTATCGACATTTGGCAGAAAGACGATTTAAAAAAAGCGCAAAACCGTCTGCATTCATTCAAAGTACTGTAGTTTAAAGTAATAGCACTTAAAATCTTAGAACGTAAAGCATAGAACTTAACGCTCTCTAATTTAAACATTTCAAAAGCAATTTTGATCAAAATAGTAAGGTATTATCATGGGATTCAAATGTGGTATTGTTGGCTTGCCCAACGTCGGTAAATCAACACTTTTCAATGCATTAACAAAAGCTGGCATTGAAGCCGCTAATTTTCCATTTTGTACCATCGAGCCAAATACTGGTGTAGTACCTGTACCTGACCCTCGTTTAGATGCATTAACCAAAATAGTGAACCCTGAACGTGTTTTAGCAACGACTATGGAATTTGTAGATATTGCTGGCCTAGTGGCTGGTGCTTCTAAAGGTGAAGGCTTAGGAAATAAGTTCTTAGCCAATATTCGTGAAACCGATGCTATTGGCCATGTCGTTCGCTGTTTTGATAATGACAATATTATTCATGTATCGAATAAAGTCAGCCCTGTTGATGATATCGAAGTTATCAATACTGAATTAGCTTTATCAGATATGGACACAGCAGAACGTGCTATTTTTCGTTTAGCTAAAAAAGCGAAAGGTGGAGATAAAGACGCTAAATTTGAAATGCCAGTATTAGAAAAAATATTAAAGCATGTTGAAGAAGGCCACATGGTACGTTCTTTAGAATTATCTAAAGAAGAAAAAGCAGCTATCGATTACTTAAACTTTTTAACACTAAAACCGACAATGTATATTGCCAATGTTAATGATGATGGTTTTGAAAATAACCCCTATCTTGATCAAGTACAAAAAATAGCTGATGCAGAAGGCGCTGTAGTGGTTGCTGTTTGCGCTGAAATTGAAAGTGAATTGTCTGAAATGGACGAAGAAGATCGAAATGAATTTATGGCAGAAATGGGCTTAGAAGAGCCTGGACTTAACCGCGTAATTAATGCGGGTTATGGCTTATTACATTTACAAACTTACTTTACGGCAGGTGTAAAAGAAGTACGTGCCTGGACCGTTAAACAAAATGCTACAGCTCCTCAAGCTGCTGGTGTTATTCACACTGACTTTGAAAAAGGTTTTATTCGTGCAGAGATCGTAGGCTATGATGACTTCATCGAATTTAATGGTGAGTCTGGCGCTAAAGAAGCGGGTAAATGGCGTTTAGAAGGTAAAGAATACCGCGTCAAAGACGGCGACGTTATTCACTTTAGGTTTAATGTTTAATGAGTAATGAGTAATCTAGCCCAGTCTAGATTGTTCATCCGAACATAACATCAAAGGAGCTTAGGCTCCTTTTTTATTACTTATAATATCCTTTTAAATCTTTAATTACATAGCATTAACATATGATATGTCATTTTATTATATAAACGACTTTTGCTTATAGCTCTGAAATTGAATTTGAGATAAAATAACTACGAAAGAATAGGTAGTTATATATTAACCATCAATTTGAATATTTCATCTAATACTTAATCTCTATTTTAATAAGCCCTCTCAACGCTATAATTTCTTTAGAAAATAATTAAGTAAATAAAAAAATACCTATTACACTTAAATTGATTAGTGTAATAAATTTAATAAAAAGGTCATCCAATGAAAAACACTTTGCTTATTGCTAGTATCTTAGCAGCTTCATTTACAGTCGTACCAACAATACATGCAGAAGATAATTTGTCTTTGCGTGTATGTGAATACGTTTCAGCCAATGATAAAAAACGTCTACGTAAATTTTTAAAAAAACGTAAATTAAAAATCCGTTCAATTTTTAATAAAATTCAGTGTAATGCTCAAAACTTATTAGAGTTTGCAGCATCTTCACAAGCATTAGATGTTGGTGAAATGATCATCGGTAAATTACCGGTTAAAATCGTTACCGCTAATATTGATGCAGTAACAAAACATTCAGCTCATCTAGCTGTAGTAGCGAATAAGCGTATTAAATAACGCTTTAATACCATATATCCTATACATAATCGCTCCTGTTCATCCATGAACTCGCGAAATTGCCTACAAGGATGTAGGTACTTGGTTTTTGTCTGGAACTAAAAAACTGACCGTATATCCTATACATAATCGCTCCTGTTCATCCATGAACTCGCGAAATACCGTATATCCTATACATAAATGCCGTTCACTAGGAACGGCATTTATTTTCTTTGAATTATCTTATGAATATCGTCGCGCCTTGCCAACCATGGCACTGCGACATACCATTCATCCTGAATATCGACACTCTTTCACATCCCTGTGATCGTGTCATACCATTCATCCTGAATATAAATTAACTCATATGTACTAGCATATTGGTTGGCTCTTCAAGGAATGACTTCCATAGATTACAAAAACGTGCAATCGTCGCACCATCAATAACTCGGTGATCGCCAGACCAACTTATTTGCATAATAGAGCGTGCTTCAACTTCACCTTTATCGTTAAAGCGCGGTAGTTTCTGCAATTTACCTAAGGCAACAATTGCAGACTCAGGTGCATTCAGAATAGGTGTTGCCACTGTACCGCCAATTGCGCCAATATTTGAAATAGTGATCGTGCCACCTTTCAAATCAGCTGCTGGTACACGACCAGAACGAGCATCCTTAGTTAAACGGGTAATATCAGCGGCTAACTCTAAGATTGACTTTATTTGTACATTCTTAACATTCGGCACTAATAAACCAATTTTTGAATCAACAGCCATACCGATATTATGATCGTCAAAGTAAGTGATCTCGCTGCAATCAGCATTTACTTGGGAGTTAACAATAGGAAACTCTTTAAGTGCTAATGACATAGATTTCATGAAAAACGGCATCATCGTTAATTTGATGTCTTGTTTGGCATAAACTTCTTTCAATTCACCTCTAAGCTTAATGAGCTTAGTCATGTCAATTTCTTCACAATAAGTAAAGTGCGGTACCGTTGATACCGTTTTCACCATAGCTTTTGCCATGGCAGCTTTTATACCACGAATTGGCTCTACTCGAGTACCGCCAGTAACATTAGCTACTGAATTGATTGCTGTATTTGCAACGATAGGAGCACTGTTAAAAGTGACAACGTCATCTTTATATACACGACCTTTCTTACCGCTACCAGGTACTTCATGAATGTTCACATTTAACTCACGAGCTACACGACGTACCGCCGGACTAGCGATTGCTTTGCTATTCACTTTTTTAGTTGTAGGTGTTGCTGTTGAAACTTGTCTCGGCGCTTGCTGAGTAGCTACAGGCACTTTTACTTCATTCTTTGTAACTGGCTCTACAACAGCGGCAACTGTCGCAGGATTATTTACCACACCTGTAGAACTTCGAGTAATAGCAAAAAGTGGTGCATGTACTTTGGCAATCTCACCTTTTGCGTAATATAGTTTAGCTATTGTACCTGCGTGCATTGCCGGAATTTGTACCAAAGCTTTGTCAGTCATCACGTCAGCATTAGGTTGATCTTCTTCAATAACATCGCCTTCATTAACCAACCATTCAACCAATTCACATTCAACAATACCTTCGCCGATATCAGGCAAAATAAAGTCTTCTGTAATCGTAGTAGAACTACTCTCTATTACTGCAACTGGCGCAATCTCAGCAGCAGTTGAATTTGGCGTTACAGCAGCTTCAGCATTAGTCTCAGTATCTGTTGAATCATCCGTTGTCATCGAAAATAATGGCGCATGTACTTTGGCAATATCACCTTTCGCGTAAAATAACTTTTCAATAACACCATTATGCATAGCGGGAATTTGTACTAGTGCTTTATCTGTCATCACATCAGCAATAGGTTGATCTTCAACAATCCTTTCACCTTCGCTCACTAGCCATTCAACAAGCTCACATTCAACAATACCTTCACCAATATCTGGTAATATAAAATCAATAGTCATAACCAATAATCCTAATAATTAATGCTACGTTTTATCGCTTCATACACTTTTAAATGATCAGCTACGTATTCTTTTTCTAATGCAAGTGGATATGGCGTATCCATACCACAGACTCGCTCGATGGGTGACTCAAGATATAAAAAACACTCTTTTTGAATCGTTGCCGCTACTTCACTGGCAAAACCTGCCGTTAATGGAGCTTCTTGGCTTACCAATAATCGACCCGTTTTAAGCACTGAATTTACTACAGTTTCAATATCCCATGGTAAAATAGTTCGTAAATCAATCACTTCACAAGAAATATTATCATTAGCAGCCATCTCAGCCGCTTTTTCAATAATTTCCATTTGTGCGCCCCACGCTAATAACGTGATGTCACTACCAATGGTAACAACTTCTGCTTTACCTAAGGGTAATTGGTAGTCTTCTTCGGGTACTTCGCCAACTGCAGCTCGGTATAAACGTTTTGGTTCAAAAAATATCACTGGGTTGTTATCACGAATAGACGCTAATAATAAACCTTTCGCTTGATAAGGATTACGTGGCACTACCACTTTTAATCCCGGCGTATGGGCAAAATAAGCTTCTGGCGATTGACTGTGATATAAACCACCGGCAATACCACCACCGTATGGCGTACGTATCGTTAAATTACCAACATCAAATTCATTACCACTACGATAACGAAACTTTGCCGATTCATTTACAATTTGGTCAAAGGCAGGAAAAATGTAATCTGCAAATTGAATTTCAGCAATAGGTACACTACCCTGTGCCGCCAAGCCATTGGCAAAACCAATAACACCTTGTTCTACTAGTGGTGTATTAAAACAGCGCGTTTTACCGTATTTTTCTTGTAAACCACTGGTTGCACGAAAAACGCCACCAAAATGACCAACATCTTCACCAAAACAGACCGCACGGTCATTTTCAGCCATAGCAATATCTAGCGCATTATTGATTGCATGTAATAAATTCATTTGTGCCATTATTTAATTCTCCCTGCGGTGAACGGGTAAGCTTCAGGGTATTTTTTGATGTGTACTTTTAGTTCTTCAAGCTGCGCTTTTAATAATGTTGGCGGCTCATCGTAAACATCCGTAATTAAATCTTCTACCGGTGACTTAGCAATTTTCTCTGCTACTTTAACTGCAGCTAAGATCTCTTCTCGCAAAGACTCAAACAGTGAAGTTTCTTGTGCTTCATCCCACCATTTTTGTGCAAGCATCCAGTTTTTCATACGAAGAATAGGATCATTCTTTTGCCATTTTTCTTCTTCTTCACGGGTTCGATAACCAGAAGGATCGTCCGAAGTAGAATGGGCACCTAATCGATAAGACATCGCTTCAATTAAAACGGGTTTATTTTCTGCTAATACATAAACGCGGGCTTCTTGTGTTGCTTTTAATACTGCAAGGATATCATTGCCATCAATACGAATAGTTTTTATACCATAACCGACGCCACGAGAAGCAATGCCGTTACGATTAAATTGTTCATCAGATGGGGTAGAAATAGCATAACCATTATTTCTGCAGAAAAATATAACAGGTGCTTGTTGCACTGCTGCCATATTTAAACCCGCATGAAAATCACCTTCTGAAGCAGCGCCTTCACCAAAATAACAAATGGTAACCGCATCAAGACCTTGTAATTTTTGCCCATAGGCATAACCTGTGGCTTGTGGTATTTGTGTGGCCTGAGTCGAAGAAATCGTCATATAGTTCAATTCTTTACTACCGTAATGAATTGGCATTTGACGACCTTTACCTAAATCTTTTTCGTTACTGAACATTTGATTCATAAAATCTTCAAGGCTAAAGCCACGAAACATTAACGCACCTTGTTCACGATATTGCGTCATGATCATATCCTGATCTTTAAGACCTGCGG
>JABSOX010000084.1 GCA_013215655.1 Colwellia sp. | reverse complement strand
ATGCTCGTTTAAAACAACCTGATAAAGCGAATAAACATATTGAACAAGCTTTAAATTTAGCACCATCAGAAATTTATGTTCTTTATTACGCCGCGATAGTGAATTTTGAAATTAATCAAACGAATTTAGCATGGCAATGGTTAGAAAAGGCGATATCAAGTGGCTACCCAATAGAGCTATTAAGTAACGCTCCAGAAATGATTTTATATAAAAAAGATAAACGTTTTAAGAATTTAGTCGATCAAAATAATAAAGTAAATCTTTAAAAGAGGGCACCAAAATGAATAGTAATAAATTTTATAATATTGTGAAATCAGGTCTTGTTATTCTTGTCAGTTCTACTATTTTCTGGGGTAATGTTCATGCACATAATATTCATAAAAACTCAGTAATGATTATATTGAATGAAGATGGTGAAACGGGTTATGCATTGCCTAAAAATGCTGTTATTGATGTACGTGGTAACTCTCCTGTTTATAAAGTTAAATTTACGCTCTGGCAAGAAAAGAATGGAGAGTTGTTCTCATTAAAAAATAAAGACTATGATATTCATGTTAACTTTATCGCTGCCTCAAAGCCAAATCAGCTAGCAACCCCGGGTAATTTATCTTGCGTTAAGAACAAGCAATGGCGGGATAAGAAACCTAATAATCCCTTAAAAAAAGGTAAACGGCACTTTACGATTAATACCGATAAACACACAGATGGCGATTGTTATACTTACGAAGTGACTGTGAATACGGGTCAAAGAAAAATTAAAATAGATCCATGGTTAAGGATTAAACGATAAGATTTTATCTCAGTAATTGCTTTTTACGAATAAACAAAAGAGTCTATTTATGCTGGATGAAGTGATATAGTTTTGATATTAAGTTAATTATTAATTCTTATATCAGAGGAAGTTATATGTCTCAACAAGGTTCCGGTGGTAATGTTCTTGCTGCTATTTGCAGTTTTTTTATTCCCGGTTTAGGTCAATTAGTACAAGGACGAATTTTAGCTGCTATCTTTTTCTTTATTGGATTAGCAGTATCTTGGACCCTGACTTGGGTTGGTATCGGCTGGATCATGGTACCTATCGTCTATATATGGTGTATTGTTGACGCCGCTCGATATAGAAGTGATTAATCTTTCAATTGTTATGAGTTCGTTTTTATATTAAAAGCCATATGAATTTCATATGGCTTTCTATTTTAGTCTGGCGTTTATCCTTATCATACCCTTTAATCTTTAAAGTCTTGCTCTGCTTGCAATTTAAGTCCTGCCAATGTTTTTTTATGTGGAATAGGCTGTTTTGTTATCGGATCAACTTGAACAAAGACAATATCATCCGCTAAACAGATTGTCTTTTTGGTGATCTTATTACGCATTAAACAAGTCACCGTAATTGAAGTTCTACCGACACTTTTGGTAGTTAATCCAAATTCAACGACATCACCTTGTAATGCAGGTGACTCAAAGTTTATTGCACCAATATGCTTGGTGACCAAACAATTGGTGCCTAGTTGGCATATAGCGTATATAGCGGCTTCTTCATCTATCCACTCTAATGCTCGGCCACCAAACAAAGAATTGGCATAGTTAAGGTCACTGGGTAAAATTAATCGTCGGGAAAGAAAGCGCATAAAACCTCAAAATATAGGTAATGATTTGTATAAAACATAATTATAACATGAAGGTGGATGCTAATACTTATACCAAAGTATCTTATTTAAAGTGCATGGTTATCTTCAATTAAGTTAAAATGGTTTGCTTTACTAAATGTCTTCTGTGGCAAGATATAATTAGCAAAACACATAAAGCTGCCATTCTTTAACGTTTCTTTTACTAAGGTTTTACTAACATACTCTGTAGGTACTTGTTGCTGGATATATTGTTCAAATTCATGTTCATTAGTACTTAATAAGTCAAATGACACCGGTTGTAAAATGGTTAAAATATCGGGGACAAGTTTAATTAAATCGACATTTGCGGCAATACTTATATAACTGCTGTTTGCCTGAGGTGTGATATGAATGGTGAAATATTTATCTTTATATAATCCATTAATGGAGTAACCATATGGCTTAAATACAAAATCATCTAAAATAAACTGTGGGAACAAACGTTCTAATTTTAAGAATTCTCTTATATCGCTAGATGTTAATGCTTTAGATGAAAGTTTACTTAAAACGTCATAATTTACCTGATAGGTAATAAACTCATAAGCCTTGTCTTCATTTGTAAATTGATTATTTTCTTTATAAAAATAATAATTATGATGGCCATCTATTTCACCAAAGCGTAGTGCATTACCATTAATATATTCGCCTAATAATTTTATATCATCTCCAAAGCTGCTGGGTTGAGCATTAGAGTAATATTCATTTTTACGTTGATAGCTACAATAGGTAATGTTTTCTTGACCTATGTGCTCAATGAAATATTCAATAGACTTTACTAGTTGGGTAATACCACAGGTTAAAATAAGAAAATGATCACGCCAAACAAATAAACTAGACTCAGATAAAATAAAAGCTTTACAGTATCTATTTGATATAGACGAAAGTATTTTAGCATTTCCTGCTGCTACCAATTCATGCCAAAAGTGGTCATCAATATCGTCAAGTAAAGAACATTGATCACTCTTTATGTATATTTCAGCTTTCTTTTCTGAACCTTCAAAAAACAAATTTAATTCCTTCGTGGTGGTAAATAGCTAACATATTAGAACATGGTCTCTTATTTTAAATCTTGTTAATTTAGTGTGGTTTAGATAGATATATCTCTCTGTCTGACTATAATTCGTGCAAAATAATGAGCGAATATTTGTAATAACCCAGATATTAAGTAATCTTTAAGCAATTAATCAATATTTATTAGTAATATTATTCATTTACTTATGCAATACCACATATATATAGGCTAAGCTGCTATAATAAACACAGATCAATAAATGAAGGAATAAAATAAGCGTGAGAAAGTCTAAAACTATAAATACTGAAGATGTTTTAATAACGCTATGTGACTCTGTTAGCCAAGTATTAACTAAAGCGAGTGGTAATAGAATTACTTATTCTGGAATGGTGCAAAAAATTAGCCGCACATGTTTACGTCCTGACATCGGTTGTTTTGTTTTATTTGATGGTGGTTTTAATGGCATAGTGGTCACCAATTTTACCGCAACGGCTGCTTTGGAAATTTATCAAGATTATATGACTACCATGGGCATGCCGGAGTCTGAAATATCAAATTCACATTTAGCAGATGATGTTGCCAATGTTTTAGGTGAATTAATGAATCAAATTGTGGGGGGCTTTACTTTTAAAGTAAGGGAGCAACTACAAACAACAATTACGCAAAGCCAACCTAAAATGTTAGCAATCAATAAGTTAGTGCATATATCTGTTGATACGGTGATGGATCGTCCACAAGCACGTCGGGTAACTTTTACCACAAGTAATAACAATATTTTCTATCTTGAGTTAGCAATGGATAAAACTGAATTTATTCAATTAAAAGAATTTGAAGTAGCTGATGAAATTGATCCTGATGAAATTCTCGCAGCTACAGCGGCCCAAGCCCAAGCTGGTGAATCCGCTCCTACAGCGGATGATAGTTCTGCTGAAGATGATGATTTTATGGCCTCATTAGGTTTATAAAATGTTCGAACCAGTACACAATTTATGGTTAATTATTTTTAAAAAAATTAACCATAAATATTTGCCTTATAAAAATACGTCTCATTATTCTGCATTAATTTCCTCTATATAATACGCTAAATATTCAAACGTTTAATTACAAAATATCACTCGCTATTTCCTTTTATTCCCTTTAATGTAAATTAAATCTATTTTCCTAGTACTTTAATATACAAACGTTTTTCTGGTGAATTATGCAATTTCTGAATAACTATAAACGAATATGGATTTTGGCTCGCTTCGAGCTAATTAGGCTATTTCTAACAAAGCGCGGCATCATTGCTCTAGCTGCTTTTGCTACGGTATGGTTTATTATTTTGTATTATTTGGTTAGCTCTGCGGTAGCCATTGTTTCTTCTGATGTATTTCAAGATATTGCTAAACAACTATTTGGAGTGCTGGGGCTTACTGATTTACTTAAATGGCCAGTGCCCGAGTTAGCCATCTATTGGTTAATTGCAGCTTATTTATTTCCAAGCTTTGCATTGTTCTCAGCAAGTGATCAAACTTGCTCAGATAGAACCAGAGGTACCCTACGTTTTATCTCTTTACGAGCAACAAGAACTGAAATTATTTTAGGTCGCTTTTTAGGACAAGTATTAATTACCGCAATATTAATAGCAGTAACGATATTGGCAACTGTTTTAATGGCTACTTATCGTGATTTAACTCTTTTTGATGATGGTGTATTGCAAGCAAGCAAACTTTTTGTTGACCTTAGCATTATCGTTTTACCTTTTATTGCGATGATGACGCTGTTAAATAGCTTTTTAAGGTCATCTAAAATGGCGATAGTTGTTTGCACGTTAATTTTTGGCCTAGGCCCATTTGTCATAGGGTTACTTGCTTACAAACTTCCTATTGCATCTCAATTGAATTATATCTTCCCGGGTATGCAGATAACTGAACTTTTAGGACAAACTGAAATGGCGCTTACAAATTACAGTTTACCCATTATCCAATCAGTGCTCTTTTTGATTATTGCTAATATCATCATGAAAAGGACCTCATTATGAGCCATATTATTCAAGCAAAGAATTTAAATAAAAATTATGGTCATAAACACGCGTTAAGCAATGTGGAGTTTAGCATTGAAAAGGGAGCTCCGGTTGCACTTGTTGGTCCTAATGGCGCAGGTAAAACCACCTTGTTTAGTATTTTATGTGGCTACATTAAACCCTCTTCTGGTGAGGTTTTAATCATGGGACATCCTCCAGGTGATAAAGCACTTTTTGGCAAACTAGCAGCATTGCCTCAAGATGCTCAGTTAGATCCGCGCTTCAGTATTGCTCATCAACTTAAGTTCTATGGACAGTTGCAAGGTTTTAGTGCAAAAAAAAGCCAACATGAAGTTGAACGCACTTTAGACTTAGTGGGTTTACTTGATGTTTTAAATGTTAAACCGAGTGAACTTTCACATGGTATGCGTAAACGGGTAACTATTGCGCAAACGTTAATAGGCTCTCCAGAAATTGTTTTATTAGATGAAGCAAGTGCGGGCTTAGACCCACTTCATGCCCGTGAAGTAAGAGAAGTTGTTGCGAGTCTTTCAAGCGATATTACTTTTATATTAAGTTCACATGACTTAAATGAACTTGAGCGTTTATGTAGCCAAGTTTTATATTTAGAGCAGGGCTGTTTAAAAGAACACCAAACTTTGACAACCCCCTCAAGCGATAAATGTCGCTACTTTACTTTACGAATGAAGCAACAGGAAGAGGGCATTATAGAAGCTTTACAGCAACTAGAATCTGTTAGTCATGTGATATTAACTCAAGATCGAGAATTTCTTATTAAAGCGGTTGCTGGACATGAAGATGCTGGCACAGACATTGATGTTTTACAACTTTGTCATAAAAACAACTGGCAATATGCACAAATATTTAATGGAAAAACACTTGAGAATCAATTGTTTTAAATTGTTATCATTTTTACATTGGCTTTAACTATTGGCTTTAACTATCGGCTTTATCAGCAGGAATAAATTCACCATAAAAATGCTTGGGTGTTTTTCCGTTTACTTGCGCTGATAACCATTGCATATACTCGTTTAAAGGCAAGGGCATCGAATAATGATACCCTTGGCCAATATCACAGCCAAATTTTCGGAGGGTATCTTCATCAAGTTGGCTATTTATTCCTTCAGCAACGACTTCAAGACCAAGACCTTTTGCCATTTTTACCGTGGTTTCAGTGACTATTTTTCGTTTATTATCGTCAAAAATATTTTCTACAAAATGACGACCTATTTTCAGTTCTTGAAATGGTAGTTCATCAATGTGTGCCATAGATGAATAGCCCGTTGTAAAATCGTCAATACTTAAGGTAATACCAAATTCTATTAATTGCTCTATTACTTGTAAAGCATAGCTATTATCCGTGATGGTTGAAGATTCGGTGAGTTGAAAGATAATTTTATCAGGGGAAATTTCACTCGTTGTTATTATTTCTACAACATTTTTATAAAACTGCTTCGAAATAATATCTTTAGGACTTATGTTGATAGAAATCATATGATTACATTTCTTATCTTCTCCAATGATATTCTGTTGCGCAAGTGCTTGTTCAATTATCCATAGTGTTATTTGATTAATAAGCCCTAAATCTTCAGCAATAGGAATGAACACTGTTGGAGGTATTGACCCTAGTGTTTGATGGTGCCAACGGATCAAACATTCACTGCCACAAACCCTTAAGGTTTTTAGATCAATTTGCGGTTGATGATAAACTTCAAAGTTATTATTGCGGATTGCTTTTTTCATTTCTAAGGCAATCGTTAATAATGAATCTTCTTTTATGGATTTATTTTCTTGATATAAAGCCCATTTAACTGGTGTGTTTTCGGCTTTTGATAGCGCTAATTTAGCGTGGTTCATTACTTCTTGGGCTGAATACGCTATATCGTTGTATCTTGTCGAGGCAATTCCAACAAGTGCAGTAAGTGGAAGGTTGAGTTGTGAAATTTGGTAGTTTTCTGTTGTTATTTCCTGAATTGATTTAACAATAACGTTAAAGGCTTGGGTATTTTTATTTTCATTAATAATAATGGCTAAACATTTATCATTTTCAAAATAACATATTTTTTCATGTTTATTGGTAAGCTCAAGAATTGCGTCGTTGTGAGTAAACAGAGAAGATAGGTGTTTATTCAGTGATATAAATAATTGATGAATGACTTGTTCATCAGAATATAAACCTAGGCGTTCAATTTGTTCGGGTTTAATTACAACAACACTGAGTTGGCTGTGTGCGGATAAGCTGGCTTGATTTATCACATTTTCCAATGTGGATTTTCGGGGTAATTGAGTTTCTAAATGGTAAGAAAGTTCAAAGATTCTGTCTTGCTCATTTCTTCTCATTCTTTCGGCTAAAGCAAGTGACATAAATGATATTTCTATGATCACACCAAAAATAAAAGCATTGTGAATAATAAATGAATAATCAATGTAGTTTAGCATCACTAATGGCTGAATAGTTGCTGTGGTTAGAATAGCTATCCAAGATAAAAAATAAAACCGTGCCCAAGAAAAATCACTGCGTAAACGGCGTGACACAATAAAAAATGAATATAGATAAATGAGCGGTTGGAATGAAAAAAATATTTGTGTTTGTAATACTTGATTTAAAGGTAGCGTGACAATCAAAGATACAGCCAGCATCAAACATAAACCTATACCAAGCTTATAGAGTTTGCTTTTGTGATGATCGTATCGTAAAAAATAGAGCGCAAATAGTAATAAAAAAATCGCTAATAAATAATTAAATGATAGCAGGTAATTATTGAGCCAACTCTGTACATCTTGACTAAATAACAAGTAACCAAAGCCATTAAGGCTCGACAAGACAAAAAAAGCTGCCAATAAGTAGCCGGTGTAAACTAAAAAAACTTTGTCTCTTATCATTCGATAAATAACTAAATTATATACTGACATCAGTAGAATAATGGCAATAAAACCACCAAATATTAATAGTGATACTTGTTTGTGATTGTCAAATGACTCGATAGTGTGAAGAATTAGCGGAACGCTGGGTGGGCCTAAGGTTTTTATCCTAAGCAGCAATGTTTGATTAGATAGGCCTGTAATATTTAATGCAATATGAGGAAACGTTTGTTGCGATATATCCTTAGAGTTTTTAAACGGAGTATATTGGTCAGTTTTTTTATCATTATTTACTTGTTGATAAACATCAAATTCAGATAATAACGTATTATTAATATGGAGGATTATTTCTTGGTCAGTACTACTGCTATTTTCTAGTATTACCTTGACCCAATAAGCACTGTGACCCAATTTAAATGGAATGTTCTTTTGGGACGTTTGAATGAATTTTTGTGGAGAACTATTTAAACTATCAATGGTTAATGACGCTTTTTCGTCAACTAAATAACTAAATTGAGACGCTATATTTAGTTGATTGAGGGTAACGCTATCATCTGCTTTTTTAAGTAGCTGCCAGACACTAAATACAATAAAGAGTAGTGTCACTAAAAATAGTATAATTAAAGGCGTTCTTAAATTAGGTACAACGCGATTCAATGAATTAGTCATTAATATTTACTACTTCCAAAAGTTTTGATTTTGTTGATGAGTAAGAACTCTCATTACCTTATTATATTAGTAACTATATTAGCGTTATCAATGACTTTTTGCACTATTCTGTGATTAAATTTATTGTTTCATTTTCGTTAAACTGCAAATAATAAAAAACCGATGGATGAACTAACACCTATCGGTTTAATCTATTTCTTGTGATTTTATATAATGAAGTTAATAACTGTCGTTATGTACACTCATCACGGCACGACCAGAAGGATCAGCGTTGTTTTGAAAGCTTTCATCCCATGCTAACGCTTCTACCGTACTACAGGCAACAGACTTGCCGCCCATAACACAGTCTGCAGCAGATGGTAGTGGAAATTTTTCTTCAAAAACACTGCGGTAAAAATAGCCTTCTTTAGTATCAGGAGTATTCACTGGAAATCTAAAGCTCGCGCTTGCAAGTTGTTGATCTGTTACTTGTGACTCAACATAGGTTTTTAAACCATCAATCCATGAATAACCAACGCCATCAGAAAATTGCTCTTTTTGACGCCATAAAATTTCTTTGGGTAGATAACCTTCAAATGACTCACGTAAAATGGCTTTTTCCATTTTGCCATTACCACACATTTTATCTTCAGGGTTGATGCGCATAGCAACATCCATAAAGTTTTTATCTAAGAAGGGTACTCGAGCTTCAATGCCCCAAGCCGACATGGATTTGTTAGCACGTAAACAATCAAACTTGTGTAGCCTGTCAAGTTTACGGTTAAGTTCTTCGTGAAACTCTTGCGCGTTTGGCGCTTTATGAAAATATAAATAACCACCAAATATTTCATCCGCTCCTTCACCAGAAAGTACCATTTTAATACCCATGGCTTTAATTTTTCTTGCCATTAAATACATTGGGGTAGAAGCACGAATAGTAGTGACATCATAGGTTTCTAAATGATAGATAACTTCTTTAAGTGCATCGATACCTTCTTGCTCAGTGAAAATAATACTGTGATGAATAGTACCAATACTCTCAGCAACAGTTTGTGCTGCGATTAAATCAGGGGAGCCAACTAAGCCACAAGCAAAAGAGTGAACTTTAGGCCACCATGCTTCAGATAAATCATTTTCTTCAATACGGCGGGCAGCAAACTTTTGTGTGATTGCTGAAATTAGTGACGAGTCTAAACCGCCTGACAGTAAGACACCGTAGGGAACATCCGTCATTAAGTGGCTTTTTACTGCCTCTTCTAATGCCTCACGAATCTTAGTGGTGCTCGTCGTATTGTTTTTTATTGCGCCGTATTCTTGCCAGTTGCGTTTGTAATATTTTTGCAACTCACCAACACGACTATCAAGAATATGTCCGGGAGGGAATTCTTCAATGGTTTTACAAATAGGCATTAACGCTTTCATTTCTGAGGCAACATAGAAGTTACCATCGCTATCGTGACCCATGTAAAGCGGGATAATACCAATATGGTCACGGGCAATTAAATAAGAGCTGTCTTTTTCGTTATACAAAATAAAGGCAAACATGCCTTGTAATTTGTCAACAAACTCCGTACCAAACTCCTCATATAAAGGTAAAATAACCTCACAATCTGATGCAGTTTGAAAGCTGTAATCTACGGTTAGGTTACTTGCTAAGGTTTTATGGTTATATATTTCACCGTTAACGGCAAGGACATTGATTTTATCGCCATTGTTTTTATTGCCACTATACAGGGGTTGAGCGCCATGTTCAGTATCAACAATAGATAAACGCTCATGTACTAATATGGCATTATCACTATTATAAATGCCTGACCAATCAGGACCACGGTGACGTAAAAGACGTGAATATTCTAAAGCTTTAGGACGAAGTGCTTGTGCACCCGTTTTTATATCTAATATACCAAAGATCGAACACATTGAAGCGCTACTCCTTTAAATTATAATTAAGATAATCATTATTTATGAAAAATATGAAATCATTTTCTAACAGTGATGGTTTTGAACGCATAAATTATATGTTGAAGTTCATGAAAACTTTCATGTAATAAATAGAGGTCAAATGACTGTCAGCCCAGACACTCTGCCATTTATACAGAAAAATGCAATAGCTAAGTTACTTAAACCAATGTTTTTTTTAAATATACTTTCACTGCCCATTATTTACTTTTAATGATGAGTAGCTAAATGCGAGCTCTGTAGCGGAGTTTTTACTCTAAATCATTAAGGTGGTGGTATTTCTATTTTTACAATTTAAATAACAAAATTCAGTAGTTGGCTGTGTATACTGAGTCTAAAATTTTAATAGAGGGTTAATGTAAATGAAGTTCACGGTAAAAAAGACTGTTTTGGCACTAACAGCTGCGGGGATAAGTCTATCTTCAATAGCCGCCGTTAATTTATCTGTTGAAGAACTGCGTATTGAAAAAGCGAAAGCGGTTATGCCCAGCGTTACTTCTCGTTTAATAAATAGAGTTGATAGTTTTAGTAAACAATTAAAACAAGCGACAAATTTTACAGTACTGAATCAACTTGTTATTAAGCATGGAAAAAAAATATGGCAAGATGCGGTGGTAGCGTACAGAACAGATAATGATTTTGACGATCGACCCTTATATTGGGCACGATTACAAATGTTTAAGGCTTTAAAACAGTCAACTGCTTTTATTGATTTACTACCGATGCAAAAAGATAAACTTCTATGGAAATTTGAACTGTATTCTCGTGGACAAAGTGATATTAACTTTGATAAAAAAACAGATAAAAAAATTCTTATTACCGGTTTTGACCCATTCTTTTTAGATAGAAATATCGATCAAAGCAACCCCTCTGGTGTTGCTGCATTGGCGCTTGATGATCTAGTGATAAGCAATGGCGGTCAAAGTGCAGAGATTGAAACATTGATGATCCCCGTAAGGTTTGCTGATTTTGATCAAGGCATGATTGAGGAGCTACTAACGCCGTATTTTAAAAATAATGCGGTTGATATGATTATTACGATTAGCATGGGACGTGAAAATTTTGATTTAGAGAGATTTCCAGGACTTAGGCGTAGTGCTGAGGCACCTGATAATTTAAATGTTTTTACAGGCGCTAGCGCTGAATCACCTTTAATACCATTACTTAAGGACAAACCACTTAGTAGCCCTGAATTTGTTGAATTTAGTTTGCCTTTTAAAGAGATGATGACGGCGAAGGGGAAATATGAAATTAACTATAATGGGTATATTTCAACATTATCAGCAAATTTTTCAGCTAATTCGTTAATGGAGTTGAATAAAAAAACGTCAGTACAGGGTTCCGGAGGTGGTTATTTATCTAATGAAATTTCATACCGCAGTATTGTATTAAGAAATATTTATAATCCAATTCTTCCAGTTGGACATATTCATACCCCACGTATAAAAGCATTTGAACCTAAAGTAACAGAAAAAATTATTGAACAAATAAAGGCAATGCTTACGAAATCGGTACCAGTGATCTAAATTGTAGCCAATATATAAAAGAAGCGACTCAATCACGTACGTCTATGTAACTATGAAATTTCTTGTATAGACGTAAGTACTGAGTATTGTCTGGAACCTTTTTATTAGATATGGCTGACCTTTCATCCTGAACATACACGCTCCTGTGCATCCTTGCACTCGCGTTATACCGTTCATCCTGAACATAAAAATACCGAGTATTCACTCGGCATTTTTAGTCTGTAGACTATCATTGTATTTATTAAATATTATTGGTCACATCTACTGATAACTTAAGTCTTTGCCCCGGCTGCAGATACTTTTTACGACTTAAACTGTTCCAGCGTTCAATATCACGAATGCTGACATTAAACTTATCCGCTATACGCGCAAATGAATCGCCACGGCGTACCTTATAGGTAATATTGCGCATTATCGCTTGTTCAATGATTGGTGAGTTACGGACACTGCTGATTTTAGCTTTTTGCCAAATAACCAATTTTTGACCAAGCTTTAAGGTATCTCTTGGCGCCATGCCATTCCACTTAGCAAGACTACGGGTATTGACCTTATATGCTCGGCTAATATCCCATAAGGTATCACCAGACTTTACTCTGTGGATGCTTTTAATATCGCCACGTTTACGATTCTGTGTTTTTACTAAACGTTGATTTTCAGAAAGAATGTAACTATCTAGTGATTGCGTGGCTACAGGGATAAGAAGATGTTTTCCTTCTCTAATTTGTGTACCTTTAATATTGTTTAAACGCTTAATTAAGCTTAAATCAGTATTAAATTGCTTAGCTATTTTACCTAAACTATCACCTCTTCTAATTTTATATCGTTGCCAAGCTAAGCGGTCTTTAGTGCTTAGCTTTGATAAACCGTGTTCAAATTTTTCTTTTTTATTAGTGGGGATCACCAAATAATGAGGCCCCTTAGGATCTGTTGCCCAACGGTTAAAGCCAGGGTTCAATCGTTGTAACTCAGCTAGAGATAAATCAGCTAATTTTGCTGCTTTGGCAAGATCAAGCTGAGAACCAATATCAATTTGGCTAATAACCGTTTTATTTTCTATTTCATAAAGCTTGACGTTTAGCTCTTCAGGACGTTTAACAATATCAGCAAGTGCAAGTAACTTAGGTACATAAGCACGTGTTTCTCTTGGTAAATCTAAAGACCAAAAATCGGTAGGTAAATTTTTACGAGCATTATTTTTCATTGCACGCCTAACACGACCTTCACCAGAATTATAGGCTGCGAGTGCTAATAACCAGTCACCATCAAAGTATTTATGTAAATACTTTAGATAAGCAATAGCACCTTTTGTAGAGGCAATAACGTCACGTCGTCCGTCATACCACCAGTTTTGCTTCATGCCAAAACGTTTGCCTGTTCCAGGAACAAACTGCCACATACCGGAAGCACGACCATGAGAATAAGCAAAGGGATCAAAAGCACTTTCAACTATAGGTAATAGTGCTATTTCTGCGGGCATATTATTCGCTTCTAGCTCTTGAACTATGTAGTACAGAAACGGTTCTGCTCGTTTTGCTACACGGTCTAAATAGTTTTGGTGTTTGGTATACCAATTACGCTGAGCAATAACTCTTCGATCTTTTGGAATATCAATAGATAAATTATCTCGAATGCGCTGCCAAACATCATCGGTTACATCAATTGTTTCATCAGAAACTGTAAATTCAACGTCCTCAACAGGATGTATTACATCAATGATGCCGTCGGTGAGTAACGCTTGATTAATTTCTATCGGAGAAGCGACGTCAATATTTACTATTTTATTTGTGTTTGCTGGAATATTCTCAGCAGTATTAATAAAAGTACTTTGACAACCCGAGAGTAATGCGAATGATATTAACGAAAGAGAAAAATACTTCATGAAATTTTTACTTAATGTTAGATAACTGCAAGTGTCACTTATTTACGGCTTTTATTCAAGAAATAGCCAAATAAACTAAAACGAATTTTTCCACTGTCTTAGAACGGTAAATGTTGCCAGTTCTGAGGTCATCGGAGTATGACTATATTGATGAGCACTCTCTTGAATGGCGTGGTCAAAACATCTTAAAAAAGGGTTTATTTTTTTCTCTATGGCTATAGAGCTGGGAATAGTTGACTTATTTTGTTCTCGGCGTATGCGAACTTGATTGTGAAAATTAATCAACTCGCTGTTATGGGTGTCAACAGCTAAGGCAAAATCAAGATTTGCTAAGGTATATTCATGTGCGCAATAAATTCTCGTTTTATCAGCTAGATTAGCGAGTTTATTTAGGGAGTGATGAAGTTGTTCATAAGTACCATCAAAGACACGTCCACAGCCAGCAGAAAACAAAGTATCACCGCAAAACAGATTGTCGTCACCAAGATAAGCAATATGACCTAAGGTATGCCCAGGTACATCAAGAACGGTGAATTCTATATTCAGCTCCTTTAATGAAATACTATCGCCATCTTTTAATTTGACATGGCAGTGTTCAGTCGCTTCCAAAGTTGGTCCATATATAGTCAAAGGCCAACCTTGTTGCTGACAAAAGCTTTTGAGTTTGCTAACTCCACCCACATGATCAGGGTGGCGGTGAGTTATCAATATAGCTGTTAATATCAAGTTATGCTTTTTAATATAGGTAATGCAAACATCGGCGTCACCGGGGTCAACTAATACGGCTGATTGGTTGTTTTTTGTTTGAATACACCAAATATAATTATCAGAAAATGCCTTTATAGCGGATATGAAAGTGTTTGATGTTTGACTTATTGGCATAAATCGTCCTCAATAGGAAAGTAATGGCTTTTAGATTCTACCAATTTTTTCGAGGTATAATCTAATAGAATACTCAAATAAATATCCTCAGTAGTGATTAGTGATTTATGAAACCAGCGTTAGCGTTCAGACAACCTCATTTTCCTAAAAATTGGCAAGCATTACCTAATGGCGAGTTAATTCAAAATGAAATTAACCAGCAGTTACTCCCTTGGTGGCCTAAATTCTTTGGTTATCATTTACTTAAAATCGGTGCGCTAAGTGGCGCGCTAAATAGTGAGCAAAGCACTATAAAACATCAGGTAACCATTTCAGAATACCCAGAGAATAGCCACATAATTTCTGAAATTGATGATTTGCCTTTACTTGAACACAGTGTTGATGTGTGTGTATTAAGTCATGCCTTAGAGTTTTCAGTTGATCCTCACCATGTGGTTCGTGAAGCAAACAGGGTGTTGATCCCAAATGGTTACCTGATTATTACCGGATTTAATCCTTTTAGTTTGGCGGGTTTAAATAAACTTGTACCATATCGCCGCCAAAATACGCCGTGGAAAGAGCGTTTTTTTTCTACGATGAGAGTTAAAGATTGGCTGCATTTAATGGGCTATGAAATTTTGAGCGATCAACGAAGAATTCACTCTACGTTAGAAGGAAATATGAGCCAAGGTGGCTTTACAAACTATTGGCGTAACTTTGCTAATAATTATTTACCTCGACTTGGCTCTATTTATATTATCGTTGCTAGAAAACGGGTATTGCCTTTAACGCCTATCAAACCTAAGTGGAAGTTACGCCCTAAGTTTCAACCCGTTAAAATACCAACAATGAATTCTCAAAAAGTGAAAAGATAAAGTAATTTATATTTGTAGAATGTAATATAGGTAACTTACATGCCTAGCACATATGAAATACAGACAAATTATGCAACGTAATGAATTTGAAAAACAATTAAATAATTTATTAAAACCTGAACTAATCAAAGACTTTTGTCCAAATGGTTTGCAGATACAAGGTAGCGACTTAATATCTAAAATTGTTACTGGAGTTACAGCAACTAAAGCTTTAATTGATGAAGCGATAAAGGCGCGTGCAGATACCATCATTGTTCATCATGGTTATTTTTGGAAAAATGAATCACCGGTTATTAGAGGTATGAAATATGAACGAATTAAGGCGTTGTTAACCCATAATATAAATCTTTTTGCTTATCATCTTCCTTTAGATATTCATCCCGAATTAGGTAATAACGCTCAACTTGCTAAGTTATTTGATATAAATATTACTGGACCATTAGAGCTGGGTAATGAAAGAAGTATTGCGATACAAGGAGAGTTTTCAAAAGCTAAAACTGCTGAGCAATTATCTGCAGTCATCAATCAACAACTTAATCGCGAATGTTTACATATTGCAGCACCGTCTAATAAAGAGATTAAAACTATTGCTTGGTGCACTGGTGGCGGTCAAAATTATATTGAGTTAGCGGCAGAGCAGGGTATTGATGCTTTTATTTCGGGAGAAGTTTCTGAGCAAACAACCCATGTGGCTAAAGAGATGGATATTCACTTTTTTGCAGCGGGACACCATGCTACTGAGCGTTATGGTGTCAAAGCTTTAGCTGAATATATAAATCAAACAATGGGTATTAACGCAACATTTGTTGATATAGATAATCCTGTTTAATCACAATTTTTACTTGATAAGTAATAATCAGTTATTCAGGCCTTTAAGCCATTGTACAACTCTACCTAAGGTTTCATACCAAACAGTCGTTGTTTGTTTTAATTTACTAGCATTTGGAATGTAATAACGCCAATCGTTGGTCGAACCGTTATTTTTAACCCAATAACCCGCTGGTGCAGCAATAGGATTTACACCTTGTTCCTCAAAATATTTCATTGAGCGAGGCATATGATTAGCGTTAGTGATCAAGACCACTGTAGAGCCTTTCACTCTAGAGGCAATAAGTTCTGCTTCCTCCTCAGTGTCTTTAGGGAAATTTTCAACGAGTATTTTTGTCGCAGGTATACCAAGAGATACTGCAGCTTGTTTAACTTTTTGTGCGTTTGACATCACATCACCAAATGCATGTCCTGAGGTAATCATTTGCGCTTCAGGGTGTAGCTGATAAATTCGAAAGGCTTCAACTAAACGTTGTAATGAACATATCTTTAATTGTGAAAGTGCAGGGAGTCGTTTGTCAGAGGTATGGCCACACCCTAAAATAACAATATAATCTACAGGCTTATTTTGCTTAGTGAACGCTGGATAGTTGTCTTCTATTGGTTGCATAAGATAATCAGCCACCGGAGGCATAGTACTAAGCAGTAATAAAGAAAATCCAGCGAGAAGGTACTTGAAACTAAGGCCAGGTTTCTTTTTAGCGAAAAGCAACGCTAAAAATAGCAATATAGTAATGATACTTAGGGGCATTATTGATGTGCTAATTATTTTTTTTAAAAGAAAAAGATCCATTATACTTATTTTTAAATTGTTTTATGCATTATATCAGTCATTTACAGATGAGATAAATAACATTAGTTCAATGTTGTTAAATAAATTAGTTAGACATCTAAATGTCTATTGCATTTTTAATTTAAATACGTTTTAATAGCTCCGTTAACATTAGAATAATTACTCAATTTATTTGTGAATTTAAGTTTGAATAATTACATATGACTAATGTTGACACCAGAAGAGGTGCGAAAGCTAGGTAAATAATACGAGGAACCACATTCCTTTGACTATTATTGAGGGGGACTTTCGCCGAGAATATAAAATATGTGTGGCGTGTTTATATTCGGTCACTAAGGTTGAATCCTTAGGATTGTCACCTTTATTCAATGTTGAATCGTCAATGTTAGACATCAACTAATTGAATAAATAATGGTGGAGGGCTTCTGGCTGAAAAGTTTAGTTTAGGTCATACCATCCACTATACCACTCAGTCACGCTCTTCCTTGTTTTATAATAAGTCATTTTATTAGTCATTTATTAGCTATGAAATAGCTTGTTAGGGAGAACTTATCATGTTTAAAATCAGTTTATCTTCAGTCGTTTTACGCTCTAATATTTCTAATAGGGAGCTAATATGTCAATAAATTTAACTGTTGCTAAGTTTGGCGGCACCAGCGTAGCTAATTATCAAGCGATGTTACGTTGCGCAAACATTATTAAATCAGACACATCTAATCGTTTAGTGGTTGTTTCTGCCAGTGCCGGTGTAACAAACCACCTCGTTCGTTTGAGTCAGAAAAATGTTCCAGCACAAGAGCAGTTAACAATTATCGCCAATATTAAAGACATTCAATTAAACATTACTAAGCATTTAGATAATGAACAAAATTTAATTGATGATATTGGACTTTTATTAGAAGAATTAACGGCTTATGCCAGTGCACAATCGTTAAATCATAGTACACGCATTGCTGATTCAATACTTTCCTTTGGTGAACAAATGAGTTCTCGACTATTTGCGCAAGTATTAAAATCTGTTGGCCTTAATGGTGAATATTTTGATGTTAGGCAGGTAATGAAAACCAATAGTTTGTATGGTAAAGCGGTGGTTGATATTGAACAATTAAAAAGTAATGCTCAAGCGTTTCTACAACCTAAACTTGAAGGCCAAATTATTGTTACGCAAGGCTTTATAGGACAAGACGAGCATGAATATACAACAACCTTAGGCCGAGGTGGTTCAGACTATAGCGCTGCACTATTAGCTGAAGCACTAGATGCAAAAAACCTTTCTATATGGACAGATGTTGTCGGTATTTTTACCACAGACCCTCGTATTACCGATCAAGCTCGTGCTATCAAAGAAATAAGTTTTGGTGAAGCGGCTGAAATGGCAACGTTTGGCGCAAAAATACTACATCCTGCAACGCTTATACCTGCAATGCGACAAAATATCCCGGTATTTGTTGGTAGTAGTAAGGAGCCTGAAAAAGGAGGAACACGTATTCAAAAAAATGTTGAAACTAGCCCTACTTATCGCTCAATTTCGTTACGCCGAGAACAAACATTAGTGACTGTTAAAAGTCCCGCGATGTTACATGCGAGTGGTTTTTTAGCGAAAGTTTTTACTGTACTGGCAAAACATGACCTAAGTGTTGATCTTATCACCACTAGTGAAATCAGTGTTGCTTTAACTTTCGATAATCCTGTAGGTTCAACACAAGCATTAATTACTCAAGCTGTTGTTGAAGAGCTTGAACAATTATGTGAAGTGAGTGTTGAACATGGTTTATCATTAGTTGCTGTGATCGGTAATCAAATACACGCGACGCAAGGAGTGAGTAGTAATATATTTGAAAAAGTCAGTGAATTTAATGTGCGGATGATTTGTCATGGCGCTAGCTCTCATAACTTATGCTTTTTAGTACCTGAAGAAGATGCTAATAAGGTTGTTGAAAAACTTCATGATGCTTTGTTTGCGTAAAATATCATATATTCTATGTACCTATCTTTTGCTTTAGCGTTATACCATTTCGTCTAAATAGGTTATCAATGATTGCGCATAAACAATTAGCAAGAGCAAGGCACTTGATTGAGTAATAGCTCGCTATTAGGATTGAAAGCACAGGTTTTTAGTTCCAGACAAAACCTAAGTACTCACATCCATGTGAGCAACGCAGCAC
>JABSOX010000083.1 GCA_013215655.1 Colwellia sp. | reverse complement strand
TAATGGCGCATGGGGTGTTTACCCCTTTTTACCCTCAGGTAATATTCTAATCAGTGACATCAACGGTGGGCTTTATGTATTAAAAGACAATACAAAATCGTCAGTAAATGGCGAAATTGGCTTTGCTAGTAATATCATCGAAAGTGAACAAGGCGTGATGCTCAATTTAGCAGTACAAAGATTAAATGCCGAAACTAACTCAACCTCAACAACCGTTTCTTATCAAGTTATTGCTGGCAGCGCCAAACGAGGTGAAGATTTTGTAATTGATGATGGTACGTTAACTTGGGCTGCAAACGATAATAACGACAAAGTGCTCAATATTGATATCGCCAGCGATTTAACCGGCAAAGAATTACCAGAGTCATTTTTCATCCGCATTTACAACCCAACCAATGGCGCTACACTGGCGAAAGACAGTTATGTCACTGTAAAAATTTCTGGCGTTGTAGATAATGGCGCAGGTTCATTTGTCGCTGAAAATATGGTTATTGCTGAAAACCAACAGCCTCTGGTAATTGATGTTAATCGTATTGGCAGTACGCTTGGTGAAATTTCGTATAGTTATCAATTGGTTTCTAATGAAGCTGAACTAGGTAGCGATTTTGAAGAAAATAGTGGCGTTATTACCTGGCAAGATGGAGAAAATGCCACTAAACAAATTACAATAATACTCATTAATGATGATTTAGAAGAACAAGACGAAACTTTTTCATTAGTATTATCAAGCCTTAATGAAAGTCGATTGGGTGCATACAGCAATGTAACCATAACCATTGCGGATGATGATAAAAACAATGCGCCAACAATCACCCTTGATGAAAACTTTCAAGTAAATACCAGCCAAACAGTTAGCTTAATTGCCGAAGCTGCAGACTCCGAAAATGACGCGATGACCTATGTTTGGCAACAAACAGCGGGTGATAGCATTAACCTGAGCAATGAAACTACATTAATAGCTAACTTTGTTGCGCCAGCAACAGCTGGTGAATTAACCTTTGAATTTACCGCCACAGATTTTAGAGCAGCCAATGCAGAAAAATCGATCACAATAACCGTTGTTGCCCCAGTAACACCTCCGCCAGTGCAAAATAGTGGCGGTGGCGGCAGTAGTGGCGGTAGCATGAACTTTTACTTATTAGCTTTTCTATTCTTTGGCTTTTTACAAAAATACGCCAAAACAAAGCAGCTAACAAAGCATTCATAATAACGCTTCTTGCTTGTTCTAAAATAAAGCAATATAAAAAGGGAAAGTACTAACTTTCCCGTTTTTGTCTAAGAAATAAGCTAACAGTACTATTTTTCAAGTTTTTAAGATTATAGTGGTGACAACAAAATAAAAAATGCTTATACTGCCCCCGCTTTGTTGAGGTGTTGACCTAAATACTTTTTATGGCAAGGTAGAAAATAGTACAAATTTGGCCCCTTAGCTCAGTTGGTTAGAGCGCCCGACTCATAATCGGTAGGTCCAGTGTTCAAGTCACTGAGGGGCCACCACTTTCTTCAACGCTTTCAGCGTAATTAACCACTAACTTGCAACTCTTACTGTTTTATTTTGTAGCAAATATGTAGCTATAAATTTAATAATATCAATTGTGTTGTGCCAAGTAATAATTAAATTTCAAATGATACTTTTAGAGCTAAGTGATGATTGGCTTACACTGGCAAGCAATATTGATAAAATGTCGCCAATCACCACAAAACGGACTAAATATTTTAGCTGGAGTTGCTCGGAATTAGGTGCGTTATCGAAACATAAGCAGACATTAATATTTGATAAACTGTATACATTTTTTGGAAAAAACGATTTTATATTGGTTTAGTAGAGCTGAAATATTGGTAAATGTTGAGTTGAGTATAATAATTAATAGTGCACTATAATGTATATATATTGCTTGAATTATGCGAGTCAGTTTATTGAAATGACTTCGACGCCTCTAAACTGGTGCCAATTTAATTAAGCTACTTCAATATCGCTAAGTTAACTGAATAGTACAGAATACAAAAGACAAGCTATTCAAATACTGTGATTGATGACTGGAAGTTCCAATGAGAACAAATCAAATAACTTGGAGTATTTTCAAACTCTTATGGGTTATGCTTCTTTTAGTTTTCCCATTTCAAGTACAGAGTCAGTCGGAACAATTAAAAATTGTAACAGCAGAAGAGCCTCCAATGAGCTTTCTGGAAAACCAAGAAGTGACCGGAATAGTTACGGATATTGTGAAAGAAATACTCAAACGAACAGAATCAAAAACGCCCATCAAGTTATATCCTTGGGTAAGAGCTTACCAAATCTGCTTAAGGGAGCCTAATGTGGTTCTGTTTACCGCTGCTCGAACAGAAGCACGAGAAACTTTATTTCATTGGATTGGTCCTGTAATCGAGAAGCGCTGGGTTCTGATTTCCAAGAGAGGTTCCAACATTGAAATTAATCGTCTCGAAGATGTTAGTAAAGCTATGATGGTTGGAGTAGTTCGTGGTGATGCTAGGGCAAAATTACTATTAGAAAATGGGGTGGAAGTTTACTTGTTAAATACACTTCAACAAGGTTTCATCATGCTGATGAACGGGCGAGTTGATTTAGTCGCAACAGCAGATGTTGAAATCCCAATCGTAGCGACAAAAATCGGCTATAAATCAAGGGATTTCCGAATCGTCTATACCCTCGAGAAAATTCATTCTTATATAGTCATATCAAAAGACACCCAACTACCGATAGTTCGCCGTTGGCGAGTAGAATTTGAAGGTTTAAAAAAGGATGGAACTTTTGCCAAGATCGTGAATAAATGGGCTAAGATACTTGAGACTCCTTTAACGGGTGAAAGGGGGATAATTGAAATCCAGGCTTTGAAATAAACGCCATTTAACAAGGAGCAGCAAACGACGCACGACGTGCGCACCTTAGTTTGGGGCAAGTTCTGCGTACAACTTTGAACATTAGCTTAGAACCATACTTATAGCTCCTATACCCCCGTATTAAGGTAAATGGAGTGAATGCAAGCGCAGTACTTTACCACTTTGTAGAAACGGCAAAAGCAAACCGGACCATAGCATTTAATTATCAATGAATACTTTTAATTGATTAACTAGCAGTTGCACTTGCTACTTGTCAGATGCATAATGAAAGCGTTATCTTTTCTGGTTGATAAGTTGTGATACCAACACATAAACCAATTGAGCATGAGCCATCATTTCTAGTTTTTTAAACACGAAAGGTCTTTATTTCAACCCCCATTCTCATCGTATTAAGTAGATTCTTCAAAACTTATAAAAGGACTTTTCGTTACATGGATAACTTTACTCTAATTGTGTGTACTATCTTAATCAGTTTCTTCTTAATGGTTACAACTTATGGTCTGTACTTAACGAATCGCACTGAAAAATATTTAGTAGATTGGACAATTTCAGGTGGATGTTTTTTATTATCTAATATTTTAAGAGCTTTTGGTGAAGATTATTCAATTCCCTTTTTCATTATCGGAACTCTGGCTAACACTTGTTATATGGCAGGCCATGTAGCCATTTTTACTGGTGTTGTTCGTCTTACAAAGAATAGAAATATTCGTAGATTAATAGGCTGGGCGGCATTGATAGTTGTGATACTTCACCAGTTTCCCTTAATACAACAATCGATCGAAAATCGGATGTTATTGTTGTTTCCAATGAATGTTGTATTAAATATTATCAGTTTACTTTATCTGTGGCGTAATAGAAATTCATCAACTAGTTACTCTTATTTGCCGTTAATGTTCGCCCTTAGCTTTTACATATTTGAGATATCCTTTCGGGGGATTTTAATATTTGTCGACCCTGCCCAATTTCCTATGCAGGGTAATCAAATAATGCAGACGTTAGGCACGCTCTTTTTGATGATATTCTTGTTTATGATCACCATTTCATTTGTGTTAATTGTGAACTGGATTAAAGAAATGGAGCTACGTAAAGCGCTAAGGATAGACAAACTTACAGGGTGGCTTAATCGTAATGACTTTGACAAACTTGTTAGTATGAAATTTGACAGTTGCAAACAGGAAAAGAGTGTATTTGGATTTGTCTACTTTGATATAGATCATTTCAAAAAGATTAATGATAAATACGGTCATAGTGTGGGCGACCTCGCTATAAAACATGTCTGTGATTTAGCGTCCAGCCATACACGAAATGTCGATGACCGTTTTCGAATGGGCGGAGAAGAATTTGTAATTTGTGTATCAAATACCGATATTAAAACGATTAATCAAATTGCTGAAAGAATTAGAGAAGAACTCGAAGTCCTCTCCTTAGTCATTGATGACAAAGAAATTAGTATAACCATTAGTGTTGGCATCTCTATATCAGGTGAGCATGATAATAGCTGGGAGTCTGTACTTGAACGAGCTGACAGCGCCCTGTATACAAGTAAAAACTCGGGGCGTAATCGTATATCTCAGTTACTTCCAGAATATGTGTGATTTATATTTTAAACGTCCGTTAAAATACGCCTAGTCCAGTTTTACATTCCTAGGCAGAAACCACATTTATCCCAATATAATACCTTAAGCTTATCTTTGCCTTTATTGCAAAATACGAATAAAACACAAAATAACATTAAAATTACAATATGTTAATCTCAATAATTCAATGGTAATGACCGCTGTTGAGTCAACTGCGGAAGTGAATCTAATAATTGATTAACTTCCGCTGTGCGCACAAAGTGATCATCTCAGGATATCTTGCTAACCACCGCTTTGTGCTCAAAAGTGCCCATTGATTTCTTGTATGCTAATTCAGTAACAAAAGAATTTAAATTGGGTGTATGAAATCTGAATCCAAATATCGATTTGATTTGACATTGAAGATTACTTACGCAGAAATATTTGACGAGGCTTTTATGCCAAAAGAATAGGAAGATTAAAAATCTGAAAACATACCAAAACAAGAGCTGCTGATAATCAGGTTCGATATTTGGAGGGAATAGTTAGTGGTCCTGAGCAGCTTTTAATCTCCAAGTATTAGTAATAGCACTTATTATTCGTATTAGTTAGTATAATCGGCCGGCTTAATGTAATGCCTTTAATATTTGAACTATCATATTGCCCCTCCCACGGAGCCTTGAAGGAAATCTATGACAATTTTTACCAAACAACTATGGATAATGGCAACGAGTTTGCTCTTGGCATCCTGTACATCTTCACAAAACGAATCTCTCTCTAATACAAAACACGATGAAAAATCAAAAAAAGCTATTGAGCAAGTCGTCGAGTCTTACGTGTCTAATCATGCCTTTGAAGGTACTATATTGGTGTCTAAATCCCAGAATATAGTTTTTGAACGTGCCTATGGGTTTTCAGACCGTGAAAAGAACCAAACGACTAACACAGAACATTCCTTTCTACTTGCGTCTCTTAGCAAACCTTTGACAGCGACACTGATTCTTATGCTGGAACAGCAAGGAAAGTTGAGTTTAGATGATTCTTTAGCCAATTACTTTCCGCAGTTTACGGGCCCCCTTAAGCAAAAAATTACCCTACATCATTTATTGAGCCATACCTCTGGTATTCCCAATCACTTTGGGATCGATGGTTGGTTTGAACCTGAGTTTCATCAGGCAACATCCGATCTAGACTTTATCACCGTGATTTCCAAATTACCGATAAGTTCGGCTCCCGGTAAGGACTATCTCTATTCCAATCCCGCTTACTTTTTACTAGGCCAAATTGTTGAGAAAGTAACAGCACAGTCATTTTCAACCAATCTAGATAACCATATTCTTTCACCTTTAAGTATGCGTAGGTCTGGGGTGGCTACCGGTGTTGGTTTAGATTCAGGAATCGTCAAAGGCTACCAATGGCGGAAAGATGGTGGTTATCGCGAGCAGGTAGCTAAGAACATGGACTTGTTTGGTGCAGGAGCAGCTATCTATAGTAATATTCACGATCTTTACCAGTTTGATTTAGCTTTATATGGCAATAAATTGGTTAATAAAAATAACAAACAACGACTCTTTGATCCGGAAAATGCATACAGTTGGCGCGTGGGCAATGTAGCTATTGGTAAAGAGCAAAACGTCAATGTCCACATGTATGACGGTCAATTTGACGGGTTTAGCACCTTTATGACACGATTTGTCGACGATAAACACAGCATTATCATTCTGAGCAATGTGAGCATGAGTTACTTTGTAAAACAACAGATGACCATGGATATTGCAGCAATACTGTATGATCAAGAAGCGCCCAATCGTTCGAACGATGTATCACTCGCATTAATTAATGGTATTGTGACAGGCTTATTTGACGAGACACTGAACAATATTCTGGTCAATAAAGAGTCGTGGCTATTCAGTGAAGCGAGCTTATCTGCACTCGCGTATCAAGTGCTCTGGTCAGGACTAGGTGAGAATTCACTCAAGCTATTCTCGTTAATTAGCACATCATTTCCTGATTCTTCTTCCGCAAAACAAAACCTGCAACAAGCCTGTTCACATCGTTTAACACTCAGTGCGAGTAATAGAGAATATATTTGCAATTAATTGAAGTAACTGGAAGTAAGAAAATAGAACGCGTCTAACCTTTGCTAAGTCTGATTTGGCTCATACATATCCAGAAGTGAGTTGAGTCAAACGTCGGCTTTGTAGCTTGAAGCAGACCTTGGCTACGGCGACTCTGAGACTTCCACTTAGCGCACCAAGCAGCCCTTAACAAATATCATACCACTAGATTGTTTGAACGACATCACTCTTCAATATCTCGAATTATTGGCGAGTATGAATGAGGTATTCGGCATGGAGATAAACATAGAACTAAAATATTTTGGTATGGAACTTGACTGATGGCTATGCGTTTAGGGTTCATTTAGCCATACAGTCAAAGTGTATAATTTGTACTAAGGCCTACATTAAATGTCTATCTAAGAATTTGACAACATGATTCATATACTTTTTTTGATTTTCTGGAACAAAGAACCCATGACTTTCATCTGCTACAGTGAACCATTCGTAACGTTTTTTTGATTCATCAAGTGCTGATTTTAGACGCTCAAAATGTTCAATCGGAGCTCTTCTATCTTGTTCTCCGTGTGCCAATAAAATTGGAACTTTAATTTTATCAGTATGATAGATCGGAGACATAGTTTTTAATGTCTTTTTATCTTTACCTATGGTTTTTTCAAGATAACTCTCACCAAATGCTAGCTTAGGTACATCTCCTTTTTCATACATAAATTCCAGATCATAAACTCCTGCATTTGCGACCGCACATTGGTATGTATCAGGATAATTAATAATGCTGGTAATTGCTGAATAAGCACCAAAACTAGCTCCCATAATACAAGATTTCCCCACCTCTGCTTTACCTGAATCAATAGCCCAATGATATGCTTCGTTTATGTCTTTTTGTATTTTAGTTCCCCAGTTCAAATATCCCGCGGATTCGAATTTGCTCCCATACCCTGAAGAGCCTCTGTAATTTACTTGAAGCACTGAATAACCGTTTAATGCTAAGAATTGTACCTCAGAATTAAAACTCCAATAATCTCTTGAGTGCGGCCCTCCATGGACTAATATGACTAACGGTGATATTTCGTCTCCTTTATTAGATTTAGCATGTGTGAAGTAACCTCTAATTAAAGTGCCATCACTTGCCGAAAAACTAAATGGTTCCTTTACAGCTAGGTCGGATTCTTGGATTTTAGGAAAATAGCTAAATAATGATACTAATTGATTATCTATCGTATCGTACATGTAAAACTTGCCTGCTTGAACATCAGATCTCACCATCACAATGAAATAACGGCCGTCATCGCTGTGACTGGTAATATTGACTGTCTGATTAGGAAAAGTAGTTACAAGGCTTTTGAATATTTGTGCTTCTTTATGCACATTGTTCATTATCAGGTATTCAGGATAGCCATTATCGAGGCGTAATGCGTAAATACTATTACCGTCTGTGGAGTATTCTACATTTGTTATATCAATATTTTCATCGCTAAAAACAGGCTTAATGCTGCCGTCTTTTAAACTAAGTTTAATTAAACTACTATAATCGCCAACAGAGTTGTCTAAGGCATAAAGGTGTGTACCTTCAGTATTTATTGTCAGAGGACGAAATTCGCTACCTATCTTCGATGCTGGTACACGTTGCCACTGATTCCCATTACGTAAAAACACTTCTCCTATATTGCTTTTATTTGTTCCAACAACCGCCTTTACTTCTCCTTTATTATTAGTCAAAAAGTCAGCATAGGGAATCGGGGAACCCATAATACGCTTTTTATTTATTTTACCTGTATAGATATTAAGCTTGTAAACTGCGGCATGTCGGTCTCCTTGGCTATCCCAAGGGGTAGAGCTAATTAGAATATTCTTTTCATCTTCAGGTAGCATATCAATAATATCTGCCCAGCCCTCAATGCGCTTTTTCTTTTTAAATTTACTGCCGCCCGAACTAGCCGATCGTTTATCAATCGACCGATAGCCATATATCATCTCTCCTCGAGTTCCATTGACATTTACGGCATAAAGCTCCCCATAATAAAGAGGCTCTTTCCGCCATGGTTCTCTTTGATTTACCTTGATAACGACACGATCATTATTCGCCCAATAGTATTGCCCTACTTCATTTTTACCTGGAAACCTGAAACCACCAACATATGCCATACTTTCTCTATCTAGAAAGACCATCGATCTTTTACCATCAGTTAACATTGCTATTGCAAGGTGTTTCCCATCAGGTGAAATTTTTACATTTTGATACTTGGGATGGTCGAATAAGTGTTCCCAACTTTTCCCGAAAATTGGATTTGCCATAATACAGAATAAGACCAATAAAAGAAGTTTTCTTACCACGTTAAATTCCCTTTTTTGTTGAAGTAACTTAGGTGTATCCTAAGTGACAATATTTATGAGCCAAATTAAAATTTAATAAGCAGAAAATAGAAAATTATCAAATAACAATATCGCTATTCATCACATTTTAATTATTAAATTTCAGAAGCTTAACAAATTACATACATTTAATAAACTTGTATTTGTACCAATTTCAATGCCCAATGTTCCTAAAGAATAAACGGGCTAAAAAGTAAGCTACAGTGTCACTTTCTGTCTATTTCAGAAAACAGACTTTGAGGCTAGAAACCTATTTACTCAATGCTGCGCACTTTATTGTCTTTACAATATCAATGATTAGTACAGTTATTTACAGAACTCCAAGTAAGACAATAAACCCAAATCATATTGGTTAATTAAAAGTTAAAGTTTTATTGATAAATCTGCTATTGAAGGGATCAAAAAATTTTCAAATTATAAATATTAGTTCTTATCGATATTAAATTCGAAACAGTCGTTAATTAAATCAATGTTTAGGCGTTTATTATTATTAAGTGGATTAAAAAACTTGTCACATTTTTACAGCTAGATTCAAACGTTAGTCGAAAGCTTTTCAACTTGCCATGTAAACGATCGAGTCACAAACATTTTACCAGCATAAATAAGTCCCTTAATTTTCATAATTAATTCACCATCATAATAGCTTTGTAAACACTCGCCCGTATGTTCATTTACGTTAATGTCGTAATAAAGCTTAATAGGTCTGTCTTTTTGTTTGGTGTGAATCCCTCCCATAACTATGGTGTATGCTTGCCAATCACTATTATCAGCCGCATTTCTTGCTTGCTCTATTATCGAATTCTTATTTTTTTCGTCACTATTACCAAATAGAGCTGTTTTTACTCGTCTTAATTCGCGCCATATTGAAACACTAGCACCACCAATTTGTTGAAATTGGCGAATACACCAGCATGATGCCCAAGCATCAATACGTTGTGCTACTAAAATGGCATCATTACCAAACAAGTCTTTATCTAAACCTTCACCATCAATGTTTTTCACAATATATTTAAGTATATAACCCGTAGCAGAGCCTTTTTTATCGGTGATTTTTACGAAGTCACAACGGTTTCAGCTGCACCTTTTTCGTCACCATCGACTTCTAATGCATAATGTCGAATAACTGATTGTAATGTTTTGAGTTTATCTGATTCTATAAAAAATAGCATATGCCAATGTGGTGTACCATCATGTTGCGGTTCAACAACCCTAAAACCGTATGGTTCTATGTTTTGGCGTTTAAATTCAGCTCTAGTCTTTTGCCATTGCTTATTTAAATAGGTATTTGCTTCATCAGGCATTAGCCCTTGCCATTTCGGGTTTTCCGCTCCTGATCTAGCAAATGCTCGATGATATTTTGACGGACAGGTAATAGTAATAAATAAAGCTTCATGACCCAAATCTTTCGCTAGGTTTTCAAAGCCTCTTGCTCGACAAATTAATTCATCTTTTCGAATTTTTGGGTTTGATACGTTAAGGTCTGATATTTCCTGTAATGAATAGCGTTGCCCTGCATCATTGATAATAAAATGCGAACTGAGTAATTCTTCATTACGTAATCGTTGAGCTATTCTATTTTTGGTCGTTATATTACTGGCGTAAATCTGTCTTTTACTGTTTACAAGGTTGAATTTTATAGCGGCTTTTTCGTTAGCTTGGTTGATTAGTTTGCGAAACTTTCGCAGCCACCAGCGATTATCGACTAATCTTTTTATTGCCCCCGTTAACTTTTTGCCTTTTCCGCTATGCTTAGGCGGAATTACACCGAAACTATGAGCGAATTCGCTTAATCTGTCGTATATAAATTGATGAGCATCAACACCGAATTCGCTATGTATTTCGCTATTGCCACACCGCAACTCATTAACACCTTGAAGCGGAACGTTTCGCTCAATTTCGGTATCATTCGGTGTTAATTCTTCACTAACGCAATCACTCGACTTTATCGATAAGTTTAATTTCGCTGTTTTTTCGCTATTTAGAGCGAAACGATAGCGAATTGGCTCAGGATTGATTTGTATTCTTCGGCAATAATCAGCACACTCTTTCGCTTTAAGCTGAATATCATTGTCATGCGCAAAAAACATATGAGCGATTTTTTTCGGTAGTAATTCGGTCAATTCCGTTGATGTTCGTAAAATATATCGATTGCGATAAAAGTTACTTTCTTGTTTAAAGGCATTCTCTAATATGGTTGATTTAATCACATTGGAAAATGGCGATAACTTAGTTCGTATAAATTCCGCATCATATTTGTCAACTTTCGCTATGTAAGGCGCTAGAACTTTATCTTTATCAGCGAGCGCTTTTACAATTAGTTTTTCTTTAAATGTGACCATGAAAAACCTTTTGATGCAGCAATTAAAGACGAATAGACATAACCAGATTCGGTAAATTCATAGCACTTCCATTTAATACCGTAATGCCAAACAATTTTACTTTTAATGAAATTAGACCGTATAAGCTTTTTCAGTGTGCGAATATCAAATTTATATTCAATACCGTCAACCGTTACATAATGGTGTAACCCTATATAGTCAAATTGCTTATTTGATTTAACAAAACGAACAGCAAAAGTATCTCCAACTATAGCGAGCCAAGTCAGCAAACGAATTTGCTCATAAGATAATTTAGGCATGTTCCACCCCACAGGAGTCTTGACCTAAATGCTCTAACCGATGAAAACTGTTTAACCAATTATCTAAATCATCTTTTAAATAACGAACAGCGCGACCAATTTTAATAAATGGTGGTGCTGGTGTGCGGTTTTCTCGATTTCCTTCCATACGTGATTGACGTAAGAAAGAGCGACTCATACCAATATATTCGGCTGTTTCTATTTCAGATAATGCGCGTTTTTTTTGTGTTGTGGGCATATATGCCTCCATGTACGTTTAAGTTCATGGAGGACTTTATTGAGTTGAAATGGCTGATTTATCTTAGCGTTGATCTAATTTATCTTAGTGTTGATTTTTAGTTGGTATTTATCTTTTTTCTTATTTTACTGACGGTTGTTCCTAAACTTGAAAATTTAAAAGTTCCGCCATTGCCATATCTACTTTCCCATAGTAATTCGCTAGCAGATACGTCTCTGAGAATATTGTATTGGTCAAATTCGCGTTCACCTTCATCAATGGTAAAGTCCAGCTCTATGGCTGTCCAAATTTGTTTAGCTGAATAACTTGGTTTTTCAATAATGACCCGTTTTAATAAATCATGTAAATCGCTATTACGCTCTTTCTTTGAATATTGATTATTTATCTTACTCATTGAAGTAGTTTGGTGTGCAGGCTCTTTTACTTTACCTGTTAAGAATTGAACCGCCTTTAATGCGGTTTCATGCAAAATTCGGATGTCATCAACTAGAAATCCATGTTCGTTATGGCGCAAAACCATTTCTTTTTGTTGCATACTTTTCTTAATCTCTGCAACAGTTTTATTACCAATAAACACCCCAAAAAAATCAGCGGCCTGTTTCTCAATATTTTCTCTCTCATATGGTAGAAACATGGCAAGAATGTAGTTTTTAGAAGTAAGTTCTAATTGTTGGGGATTCCATTCTTCAATCAACCAGTTTGGTGTCTTTATTTGAAACGGATACTTTTGAGATACATGCTGAACTCTCTCTTTTTGTTGCAATATGGCATAAAGAGAAGATAATTTATCGGAATTTTTTAATTCTTGGTATTCGGTAGGAGGTAGTTCAATAGCACCTTGATAATTCACCACACTATTGCCACAAAATTTAGTTTTATTATCTTTATTTTCTATCCATTGACCCGTTATGAATGTGACGTTATTGCAGAAAAGTGAGAGCCTTATCTTATCGTTTTCAGCAAGGTATGTAACATCCTCCTCAGATATGCCGAAATAACGCTCAATCTCACTAAGGCGATAATACTCTTTAATTATAGTCATCAGTTTCCCTTTCGATAATACATTCGAAGACAGCAGCAAAATAACGAGTCGAAGCTTAGCAGGGTGAATGAAATATTTCAGCTACCTAATATCGCTATTTAATAATAATTTACAACATACCACCCAAACTATTAGCCTTGTTTTTTAACCTAATAAGTTAAACACGTTATCTTTGATAGGGATTTACGGTTATGGGTCAAAATCATATCGCTTATCCGAAATTTACAATCCTATTGAATTCTATAAGCTAAGGTAGGCCATCTCTATTCAAGTCACAAAGCGGGACTTGAACAGCGTAGTAATGTAAATAATTAAATCAAATAAGTATATCGATTGAACTTAGCTAAAAGAAATCGCTTTTGAAATTGCTTTATTAGCTTTTTTTGTAGCTCTTATTACAATAGGCTTATCTAAATGCGAAACACTTACATGTATCTCAGGTCTACCACAATCCAATAGAGTTTCGTAGAAATTCATTGGTAAACGGCAACTCCACACTTCACCTGAAGAAATAACATGGGGGAATTTTTTACCAAAATGTTCAGTGAAAACTTGTTGCATAACGCTTTTCTGAAGACCTTGCTTTTGTTTCTTATGTTTCTTATGTTTCGCAGTTATTCCCATTATAGTTGTAGGTAATGTACCAACATTTACTAGTTCTATATGACAATACTCTTCATAAAAAACAGATTCTCCATTTTCATGCTTTTCTTTTTTGATTACCTTACTATCATCATACCTAATGTTTAGCGAAATTCTCTTCTTCAACTTTGGGCCTGATTGAAACCATTTGATAATGTCCCAACCTAAAACCAAACTAGCTAATATTGCTCCCCACCAAGCAACTATTTCTGTATTACCCATTTTATATTCCTTTTAAACCATCAGATACAAACATTTATTCGAGTCAGACACATAATCAATAGTGGAACGAATATAATTATCTGGAGAAAACCTAACGGTTACCATGTATTTACATTATTGAAAAACAATGAAATTTAAACTTTTTAAGCTGAACGTAGCCTGAATGTGACAACACTATTTAAGTTTACTGGTTGGTAGAATTTATTACTTATGAGAATTGAATGACTGACTGGGATTAAAATAATACGGTAATAGATTGTGATTAGAATGAAATAACCACCAATTAACTGCCATCCAATCTTACCTAGAGTTGTAGTAATCACGCTTCCCCCCGATGGAAAAACGTAATATTAACCATATATTGATTGAATTGTGTACAAAAGACAGGCTAAACTAAATTTATAGATCACATACACGGAAGTAAAAAGTGAAATTAAACTTTATCAAAAACTCCAATTTCTGGAGTGTATTTATTGCAGGGATGGCTTTATTTTTCTCCCTATCTCCTCCTGTGTCTCAATGGATAAAAAATGATTCACTATCAACGCTTTACTCAAATAGGACAATGATAAGCAACTATTTCGGTATTATTTCATATGGTTTACTAATCGACTTTAGAAATACAGGAAATACTCATCTTAGTATTACAAAAATTGAATTAATTATTCAATCAGAACAAGGAATAGAAAAAAAATATTTAGCAGAAACAATCACTGAATTTCAAGGTGGACCACAAGCAATACTAACTCCTTTGACCAGAATTGTTATAAAGCCTGATGAACAATGGAAAAAAATTATATATTTTTATCCACCAATAAACCCTGACCTCGAATTACAAATCAATGATCTTAAATTCAAATTCGCTGATGACTTAAATCAGCAGCAAAGGGGCTTAAACACTCAAACATTAAAAAGTGCTCCGTTTAGTTTAGTAGAAAAAGCAAAAGCTCTTTTTGATCAAAATTTTGATCTGGAAATTGGCAAATATACAGTAAAACTGATTGCATATTCCGATGACAAAATACTTTCTAGTGAAGCATACCAATTCACAATTGATAAATTTCAAATCGCTGCAAATGAAGCTCAAAAAAATGACTATCGATATGGCATAGGAATTTACTCTCCAACAAATAACATAAAACTTACTTATACAAAAAACACTAACTTAGAGAAAGGAAAATGAAATGAATAAACCAATTCTACTATTGATTTGTCTTCTAGCAGTTAACAACTTTGCTTATGCAAGCGAACAACAAATAAAAAATATTATGAGGGATCATATTTCCGGGTTAAACGCTAAAAATTTGGAAGCTGTAGGTGCAACATTACATTCGCTTTCTCCTGGTTATGGGCCATTTACTCAAATGTTAAGAAATAGTTTTCAACAATTTGATATAAACGTTGCGATGTCAGATTTTGACTACATGGGAAAGAGCGGAAACTATATTGTTGCTAAAATAACCATGAAATATAGAAGAGAAGGCGGTGCAACTTTTCAAGATAATGAAACCACATATCTTTATGTTTTTAACAAACAAACTAATAGTTGGAAAATATGGAATTTCTTCCAACTAGAAGCAAAATCAATTTAATCGTCACCCTATTAAATTAACAGCAGCAGCCTTATGTTCTGGCGCTAAGTGTGCATATCTTAGCGTCATTTTTAAATCACTATGCCCCATTAGTTCGCGTACTGTGTTTAAATCAACACCCGCCATAACTAGTTTACTGGCAAAATGGTGTCTTAAGTCATGGAATCTAAAATCAGAGATCCCAGCACCTTTAAGTAAATTCCCCCATGCTTTTTTAATATCCTTTATTGGTTGCTCATCGACTCCTTTAAATACAAACCCTTGGCTATTTGTATCGTTTAACCAATTTACTAACGCACCTTTAGCCGCTTTATTTAGTGGTATATAGCGTCCCTTTCCTGATTTTGAATTACCAGAAATCACGGTTAAGAACTCTTTTTCAAGATCAACATGCGCCCACTCTAAGCCTAGAATTTCACCTTTTCGCATACCTGTATTTACCGCTAAAATAATCAACGGTTCTAAGTGATCACAGTAGTTAGCATTTCTCAGTTCTGGCAATAAAGCATAGTTACGTTGTTGTCTAAATAAATTACCATTTTCACGTTCCGTTTTTACTTTGTGATCACGACTACGCAAAGTATTAAACAATGATGTTTCTTCAATATTAGAAAGGTAACGTACAACTACATTGTCTGTTTTTAATGACTTAACTTTATTCAAATCATGGTTCTCAATAATACTCCATTCAACCGCACGACTTAATGCACCTTTTAGGGTATTCACATAACCATTAATGGTTGAAGGGCTCATGCCTGATTTTGTTTTTAAGTTTCGCCATTTTTCAATATCCCATGCCAATAGTGTAGAAAGTTGTTTATCTAAATAATCAGGAAATCCCGTTTTTATGGTTTTGATAATACGGTCAGCAGTCTTAGCATTTCGAGTTTCAAGCCAAGGTAAATATTGTTGATCAAGGTATGATTCAAGTTTGGTATGTTTAGCTAATTCAGTTTGGCGTTTAGCTTCTTTTTTTACTTCTTGAACATCAACACCGTTTGCTACTTCACCTAACTTAGCTTTTGCTAGATCTCGAGCTTGTGATGGTGATATTTCAGGGTGAGACCCTAGCTTGTAATTTACTTGCTTTCCGTTATAGCGATAAAACAAATAATAGGTAATTTTACCCTTAGGAGAAATGCGTGCATGAAAGCCTGAAAGTTCTGTATCATTGACCCTGCCATCATCCACGTTCAGGGCCTTAATACTGGAATTCGTTATTTTTAGGCGCTTTGTCATTTTTGTCCTTAAATCGTATTTGTAGCAAATATGTAGCACGATGATTGTGCTACAAAAAACTACAATGAACAACAAAAAACAAACACAAAGCATCAACATCTTGTTTTATATCACTTTAGTGTACTTTTAAAATATACACTTGTTCACTCAAGTTCATCAAAAAACAATATAAAATGCGACTCATAATCGGTAGGTCCAGTGTTCAAGTCACTGAGGGGCCACCACTTTCTATACCTTCCCAAATAAGTAACTACAAACTTAAAACATATAACTCATAATTGGGTATTGTTGTGGGTGCTGTTAGATGCTGGCTACTGAATGAAATAATAATTCTTGTACATATCTAATTCTTGCATGCATAAATCACTTCTACGTTACTAAAAACATCTAACACCAACTAATTCGAGTACCACCATTATATTCAACTGCGTGTTTTTACTTTATTAATACCTTAACCTCAGTTTTCACACTAACACTTGAGATTGTCAAAGTTCCTCTTGTGTACATTGGAAACGTTAGGGATATTTAGTAAATAACGACATCTGTCCTCAAAGTAAGTTGTTAAACATTTACTTTCAATATATCGTGACCATGCTCCAATTTAGTAAGGGATTCATATTGGTATATGAAAAATAACAAAATCAATTATATTGATAAATTTAATAATAGATTAAATAAAGGGATCATAGCGGTCTCTGACATAATTTAAAAAAAATCAGGCCAAACACGTCAAACAAAATTATTTCATTACACTTCAATTGAAGGTATGAAGAGTATCATTGATCATAATAATTTGTGGGCAACAGATTATAGGTATCTAAATGACTCTCAAGAGATGTCGGATGGATATAAGATATTATCGGAACTACTTAACTCCCATAATCACAGTGCACTTAATAGCCTTTGTGATGCAATTGATATGGATTTAATAGTACGAAATGAATACATTAATCCCTATATTCTCTCCTTCTGTTCTACAAACGACTTATTAAGTCAATGGAGAGCATAAACTGATTCGTTACTTGGTAGCGTACGGCTCCGCATAAACAACCACCTGTTAATATCTCCTTGCTCAGTGCATCTGTATTGTCTTGAATAATCACTTGTTAATTCTCTTACTTATAAACCTATTGTAAATACCTACCATACCTATTTCCTAGAAATAATAACCAACATTAATATTTATTCGATGGCTCCAACTTTTATCATCAATCAGTCCAACTCCTGGTCCATTAACAAAAGAAGAGTTTACCCCTGAAATCAACTCAATATAGGTGGTAATGGCATCAGTATTAAGGGTACAACCAAGTAAATTTTGAATCGTTTTATTTCCTACGTCTGATGAGCGGTGTTTAGGTTTAACCACACCAAAGTTGTTGTAACAGCTCATTTTGTCTATAAAATCAAAAGACGTTTCAATGTCTCTAGCTATATTAAACAGATAAAAGTCGGCTTCTGAAGCTACATAGAAGGCATTTTCAAAGGCTCCAACAAGAACTTTATTGGTATCTTGTCCTGGCTCATTCTTAGGTTTATATTGATAACTTCCTAGCTCAATTTGAACGTGCCAATTATCGAATGAACTAGTAAGATGCACCGCATAAGCACTATGCGCTCCCGTCTCTAAAGTTTGCTCGTTATATAAATCGCCGTGTTGCAATGATAAGCCCAGGCTAGTGCTACCGAAGTTTTTTTGTACCCTTACGTTGAATTGATTTACCTCATGGTTAAATTCATTTTTTTCTGCATCTGTGACAACATCAAAGGAATATCTCGCATGATTAGCACTACTCAACTCGGCATTTTTGTAAAATCCTAAATCTATTTCCCATAGCTGATCAGCATAGGAATATTTCAGGCCAAGATCGTTATCGTCTTCCAAACCAAGGTGATACAGAATACTTTCCCAATAACCAAAGGATGAATAAGGTAAAACCCCAAACGGTACTTTATTTAACCCCAATTGCAATTCGCTGTTGTCAGTTAAATCTAATGACATATAGGCATACTCAGGGACTGAAAATTCACTATACCAACGATATTGTGCAAAAAGTTTAAACTGCCCTATTTCACTGGTTACATTAAGCCGGAACAATTCGAAATCTAAACTTCCTAACGTCACTTTACTTTGCTCATCGTATTCTTTATAGGAATAGTTAACTCTAACAGCTCCGCCAATATTAAGATTTTTATTGGATGGACTTTCAACCATTGAATTTATTTTTGATGGCTTTTTCAGATCGGAAACTTGAGTGTTTGCATTTGTTTCAGTGGTAATATAGCCCATAACGGCCGCGACAACTATGAGGAGAACTGTTTTCATCAGGTACATCTCTTTTTTGTAAGTTACTTATGGAGAGGATGGAAGTTATCCATTCCTAAAAACAATAATACAAGCAACTTAACTCGATATTAAAACGAGTTATAGTCTGTGTTATCATGAGTTATTCTCATGATTAATAAATATAATATGAAACAATCTCTTCCAGCTTTAAATGCGGTACGTATTTTTGAGGCGGCTGCTCGCCTGCAAAATTTCACCAAAGCAGCAGATGAAATTCACATCACCCAAGGTGCTGTAAGTAAGCAAATAAAACTCTTGGAGCAGCAACTCGGCTGTCAACTGTTTATTAGAGCAGGACCCATGCTCAAACTTAGTGAAGCAGGCAAAGAATTTCAGGCTATCGCCGAAGAGTCGTTATCAATTATTCGCAGAGGTACAGCCAAAATAAAGAGTCGCTCAACCAATACCCCCCTAACCATTAGTTTATTGCCAAGCTTTGCCCACCATTGGTTCTTACCCAATTTGGCATCGTTTGAACAAAAACATCCTGATATTTCCTTGCGGTTGGCTCCCTCCTATCATGCTGTTGATTTAGATGTTGATTCTGATATTGATCTTGCTATTCGATTAGGGCGTGGTGATTGGCCA
>JABSOX010000082.1 GCA_013215655.1 Colwellia sp. | reverse complement strand
ATAGCTAAAACATTAGCCGGTGAATACGACAAAACCCGAAAGATTATTATTATAGAAGCAGGTACCGGCACGGGTAAATCTTTAGCTTATTCATTAGGTGCCATTCCATTAGCGATATCACGTTCCAAGAAAGTCTGCATATCTACTGCAACCGTTGCCTTGCAAGAGCAGTTGGTTGACAAAGACTTACCCTTTTTAAAAAAGCATTCTGGCTTAGACTTTAATTTTACCTTAGTTAAAGGTCGTCAGCGTTATGTTTGCCGACAGAAATTAGCACTTGCGGTTAGCAATGATGATTCACCGCAAGCAGGTTTTACCTTTGCACAAAAGCCTAAAGCCAATGAGATAAAGTTACTACATGATATGCATAAAGCCTTGCTAGATAATCACTGGCAAGGTGATTTAGATTCTTGGCCTGATGCGGTACCTTCTTATCTTTGGCAACAAATTCAATGTGATAAACATAGCTGTTTAAAACATCTTACTGAACATACTCATTGCCCTTTTCATAAAGCCAGAGAAACTATGGATATGGCCGATGTATTGGTGATAAACCATAGTCTACTGTTGGCTGATTTAGAGCTCGGTGGAGGTAAAATATTACCCGCTCCTGAAGATGTTTTTTATATAATTGACGAAGCTCATCACCTACCAAAAGTAACGCGTGACCACTCTAGCGCCCATATAACAGTAAAGGGTGCAATTGATTGGCTAACCAAACTAAAAGACACCAGTGGAAAATTATCTAATCTGATCAAGTCACAACGGGCGATATCACCCGCACTAAAACTTGGTGATGACTGCCATGATTTGATTGTTGAAATGCAAAAAGTATTCACCTTTCTTGAAAATAATAAATCGCTGTACTTCCCTCAAGGAGATCAAGATAGCCAATCTAAAGATAAACTTTACCGCTTTGAAAATGGCATTATCCCCAGTACATTAAAAACATGGTCAGAAGATTTAAGCTTGCTCAGTAAAAAATGCTTAGCCCACATTAACAAACTTTATAATTTATTAATGGAGTCAGTTAAGGATGGTGATATTCAAATGAACCTTGCCGAACCTTTACTCGCAGAATCGGGCTTTATGATCCAAAGATTAGAAAACTTACAGGCTCTATGGAAGTTATACGATAAAACCGATAGCGATAAAGGCGCACCACTGGCACGATGGATAGAAATATCCGTAGGTAAACGTAATGATTATGTTTTATCGGCTTCACCTATTGAGGTCGGCTTTACTTTAGAAGATATGTTATGGAGTAAATGTGACGGCGCTGTATTATGTTCAGCCACTATATTGGCGCTTAATTCATTTGATCATTTTCGTTTTCAAACAGGTTTAAAAAACAATGACGGCAGCCAATATCAGCAAGTAAACTCTCCCTTTGATTATAAGAACAATGCACAGTTAATCATTCCCAAAATGAAATATGAACCTAGTGCGATACAATTTACCGATGAATTAATTGAAAAACTCCCCGCTTTAATTGATAAAGGCTTTTCAACCTTAGTACTGTTTTCATCTTACTGGCAAATGGAAAAAGTCGCCGATGCATTACGCAATAAAAATAAACTCTCTATCTTTGTCCAAGGTGAACAATCACGGCAACACATCATAGAAAACCATAAAAAGCGCTGCGATAGTGATAAACAAAGTATCATTTTTGGTACACAAAGTTTTTCAGAAGGACTAGATTTACCCGGTAATTACCTTAATAACCTGATCATAACTAAACTGCCTTTCTCTGTGCCCACATCCCCCGTTGAAGAAGCTCAGGCTGAATATATTAGCGCCAAAGGAGGTAATCCTTTTATGACCTTATCTGTGCCCGATACCTCTAAGAAGTTGATACAAGCTACAGGACGATTATTACGTAATGAAAAAGATGAAGGTACCATTACTTTACTTGATCGGCGTTTAGTCAATAAAAGGTATGGTAAGCAACTACTTGATTCTTTGCCGCCTTATCGACGTATTATTGAGTAACTGTTTTACCTGTGCACTGAGTAAACTGTTCAGATAAGTTTGAATAGACTGTTTTGTAGCTAATAGTGAAACCTATTATTAGAGCTTTCATAATATAAGTGTGTGACACTGAAGTATAATCAATTAACAACCAAAACGGACTTTACCTTTGAAAAATAACGCTTTATTGATAATAACCACAGCCTTATTCTTATCAAGCTGTGGTGGTAGTGAAAGTAATAGTACACCATCACCGACTACAACCATTAATAACAATATATTACCGCAAACGCTCAATAATACTCACCTTGAAATCACCCTTAATAATCCAATAGATACAAGTGCTCAAAATGACTTGCCACAAATAGAAGAGACATTAACGCATTATTTTGGTAATGGTGATGTAGTTTATTTACAAGCAGCACAAGATAATGACTGGCAATACCGTGGCACATTTTTATATGAACGTTTAAATGATGACACCGCAAAAATAACAGTCGCTATCAGTGATTCAACACGAGAATATAGTCTAGACTGTGTTTTCACTGACACTAGCTCCGGCACATGTAATGCTGCAATCGAACAAGGAATGGAAATAAGCGGAGAATTTACCTTATCGGCCAATATTGCCTCTCAGGATCATGATTTTATTGGCACCGTTGAAGATGAACAAACTTTTTCATCAAGTATTACCGGTATTATTTATCCCTATCGTGTTTATTTGCCTGTTGGTTATCATGAGTCTAACAAATCATATCCAATACTTTATGCGACTGATGGTCAATGGGAGTTTTGGCGTTTCTCTTATGTTATTGAAACTAGCAATAAAGAAATTATACTTGTCGCCATTGAACAAGGTCCTGATCAACGAAGAGTAATAGATTATGCACTTGAAGGTTCACATAATTATTTAAATTTTCTCGAAACAGAAATGTTACCGTTGATAGAATCTACCTATCGAGTAGATACCAACAATAGAACACTTGAAGGTGCCTCATGGGGTGGATTATTAGTCCGCCATGCCTTAAGTCGAGAAGTGACAATACCATTATTTAAAAATTTCATTTCAATCGATGGTTCATATGGAAATTTTACTCAACCGCCAATTATCAATGATAATAGCCTGTACCAAAGCATGGAAGATACAGCCTTTCCCACAGGCGCTGTTTTAAACGCAAATATTTATCTTTCAGGTGCAACCATTGCAGGAAATGGTAATTTAGTAGAAAATTTTAAAACTGAATTACAAAATAGATACATAAAAGAACTGACCATCTATCATCAGTCATTTAATGTACGTCATGAAGAAGCGGGAAGACCATCAATTAAAGATGCTTTACTTAAACTTTTCCCTTAAATCGTCACTCATTGCCATCGACGTGCAAGGATGCAGGTACTTATGATTTGTCGGGAACAAAAATCATGACCGCTCACCCAGAACATAAAAACCAAGGCTGATGGGAGTCACCTTGGTTTTATTTCATGAAACACATTTATAACAATATTATTTTTTAACTTCTAATTACCACCTCCTTATTTCACTATTTAGTATTTATCCAAATATAGGCTAATAATTTTTAGCAACTTGTCCTTCTTCACTACGAAGCTTTATGACCACACGGCGGTCATAAAAACTTGCTTCTTTTTGATTACTCGCTACAACAGGTGATTGTTCACCATAAGCAAATAGCTTAATTCGATCACTTCCCACGCCTCTGTTAATCAAAGCGTGTTTTACAGAGTTTACCCGTGCGATTGAAAGTTTATGATTAAGTATTTCGTCTCCTTGTAAGTCGGTATAACCCGAAAGATCTATCGATAAGTTAGGAGATTGTTCTAACATTTTCGCTAGAGCTAGTATTTGTCCTTGATAATGAGGTTTAAGTTCACTTGAACCTGTAGTGAACTGTAAACTCATTAATAAATTTTCAGCCTGTAATTGAGAAGTATTATGATGACTCTGTTGTAGTGCTAATAATTCACTTTGATATTCTTGCTCTGCGCTTTGCAGTTTTTCTTGATAATTTTGCAAAGCTAATTGATGATCGTTTTTTTCCTCCGATAAAGCCGATGTTAAATTATCTCGTTCATCAATAACATTGCTATGTTTTGCAATTAAGCTACCTGCTATACCAGCAAACACCGCACCAAAGGGCCCTGCAATAATAGCTCCTATAATTGCGCCTGTGCCAAAGCCGACCTCTTCTTTTTTATTAGCTTGTTTTTTCTGTATTTTTTGCTCTACAGATAAATGAAAGTCATCACTTGCCATAACAGGTGTGGTGATAAGTGAGCTGATAACAATACAAGCTAATGCTGATTTCTTCATAGACGCGTTTTTTAAGTACTTTGTTTTAATAGACAATGTTTGAGTAGATAATGTTTCAGTAGATAATGTTTTCATGTTGATACCCTTTTCAATTAAGTTTGATTTAAACCTGTTTGTTTTGATGAGTTCATTAAAACAAGAAAAAAGGACACTTAAACGACCTAATAAAGGCAAAGTGCTGAGCAATTGTGGCAACAATATGGCAATTGCAAGAATTGCGCGATTTTAGAAAGGAATTTCGATATAGTTCAAATTATTAGAATCATAGATGAATCATATTAATGTCAAAACACATTGCCATTGTTGAAGATGAAGCAGCAATTAGAGAAAACTATGCCGATGTATTACGTCGTCAAGGTTATCAAGTACAGACTTACGCTAATAGAGAAGATGCTACCAAAGCTTTTTCAATACGTTTACCTCATCTGGCTATTTTAGATATAGGTTTAGAACAAGAGTACGATGGCGGCTTTACTTTGTGTCAATGGTTACGTTCGATGTCGACCACACTACCGATTATATTTCTTACCGCACGCGATAATGACGTTGATACAGTTTCAGGTTTACGTATTGGCGCCGATGATTATTTAACCAAAGATATCAGTTTACCTCACTTAACTGCCCGAATTGCGGCATTATTTAGGCGACAAGATGCTTTAAAAGAACCCATTAAAGAAGAGCATTTATTAACCCTAGGCGCAGTTGCCATCGACAATCAGAGAATGACAATTAGTTGGCAAGGCAATATTGTTGATTTAACTATTACTGAATTTTGGATGGTTTATGCACTGGCTAAACATCCTGGACATGTTAAAAACCGTCAACAATTGATGCAAGACTCAAATATCTATGTTGATGACAGTACCATTACTTCACATATCAAACGTATCCGTAAAAAGTTTGCGGTCATAGATAAATCGTTTGATTGTATTGAAACTGTCTATGGCATGGGGTATCGCTGGAACCAAGAAACACCCGCGGCAAAACTTTAAAAGATGATGATATTTATTTAATGAGATTACGATTTGGATTACGCAGTAAACTATTACTGCTATCAGGCTTTCTCTTCACTATTCCATGGTTTGGCTACCAATATGTTTGGGAAATGGAGAAGTACTTACGTTTTGGTCAAGAACAAACGATTATCGGTACTGCCCGCGCTTTAGCTACGGCTTTACATGAACGGGCAAATTTATTTAATAATCAGGCGAGCTTTTTACCCAGTGTTGAGAAAGGCAAAGACTTATATGGCTATCAACTCAAACAAGCAATTAAACTTGATGGCTCAGCAAATGATTGGCCAAACTATCACAATAAATCGCATTATTATGGTTTTGACAACCAAATTTTCAATCAAATAAATGCTGCAAATTTAACCCTTAACTTTACTGCTGCTGTGGGGAAATACGATAAATTTTTATATTTCTTTCTACGTATTGTTGACGATAAACTTATCTATCGAGACAAAAATGCACGCAGTATTAGACATAATGATCATATTGAATTGGCATTTACTGAACCTGATGGCAGTTTTAATCGTTATTTACTTAGTAATAAAACTTCCGGTTGGTTAGACGCTTATAAAATAACGTCAATTGAAAATAATATTCCTGCACCTGTTAGTTTCATTCAAGGTCATTGGCAACAAACCCCTGAAGGTTATAATTTAGAATTCCGTATCCCCTTAACAAAAATCAGCGACAACATTGCATTTACGGTTAATGATGTTGATGAAAACCTCGGTGATATAAACAGTACTATTGGTAGTGCAGATCCCACGAGTATCGAGACGTTAGGCACAATATTGGTTCCGTCTCCAGAAATTGAACGCATTGTTAAAGGCATGAGTTATACCAATTCGAGTATTTGGGTAGTCGATCAACATCGCCGTGTACTCGCCAAAGCCGGTGATATCAATAAAGCCAACGGCCTTTGGCAAAAAAACAAAGCAAATCACAATAACGATAATGCAGTTTTAGCATACCTTAATAACTGGCTTCAACCGCTATACGATATAATTTTCAACAAACCACAAAGTGACTTTATTGACCAACTCTATGATGCGCAAACACTGACCGGAAAGCATATTGAAAGCGCCTTACAAGGCGTAGAAAAATCACAGTGGCGATTAACAACCGATCAAAAAGCCGTCATTTTATCCGCAGCCTACCCTATTTTTATCGGAAATAAAGTCAATGGTGCAGTCATTGTGGAAGAAACAACCAATGGAATATTAACGGTACGTAATCAAGCTTTAGAAAAACTCTTTAGTTCAATACTCGCTATTATGTTACTAGGCGCCCTCGCCTTTTTCTTTTTTGCCAGCAGAATTTCAAATCGTATTCGTTTGTTGCGTAATCAGGCAGAGTCATCAATTGACGAGCATGGCCGTATTAATAACGCGTTAACTCCTTCAACTACCAATGATGAAATAGGCGATCTTTCTCGTAGCTTTTCAACCGCCGTTAATCGCTTAAGTCAATATAATCATTATCTTGAGAATATGTCCTCACGATTATCTCATGAATTACGCACACCAATCGCTGTAGTTAGAACCTCATTAGAAAACCTCTCAATGCAAGAAATCCCCAGTGCAGCAGAGCCTTATATTGAAAGAGCGCAAACCGGCATTCAACGGTTAAATCTTATTTTAACCAATATGAGTGAAGCAACTCGTATTGAACAAATGTTGCACAGTACTGAAAAAGTAGACTTTAATTTCAATCAAGTGCTTAGTGGTTGTGTACAAGGCTATCGACAGATATATCCTGAGAGTACTTTTAACCTAACAACACTAGAACCTGAAGCTAACTCATCCGTTAGTGGCTCTCCGGAACATATTGCTCAGCTACTAGATAAAGTTATCGCTAATGCCGTTGAATTTAGTGAAGATAACAATATTAATATTGTCTTAGAAGCTACTCAGCATGAGTTAATACTTCATGTTAGCAATAATGGCGCATTATTACCTGAGCAAATGAAAGAACGCTTATTTGATTCTATGGTTTCGATGCGTTCTGCTGATAAGCAGTCTCAACCCCATCTTGGTTTAGGTTTGTATATCGCTCGTTTAATTGTTGAGTTTCATCAAGGAAAAATAACAGCCAATGATCATCACAATCCTAAAGGCGTAACAATTAGTATTCAAGTCCCAATGAATAAAGCTAATTAACAACCCGCTAACAGCTAAAGGTTACTCTATTCCCAAATATTTATGCACTTGTACCGATAGACGCCAATTATTGGCTATACACGTTTCAATAGCTAATTCTGTTGCTCTTGTTTTTTGGCTAATCGGCTGTAAGAAGATAGGTGTTTGTGTAATGTCATGTTCTTTAAGCAATGCTTTTAATTCATCAATATGTTGTTCTGTGGCTATCGGGTGTTTAATTTCATTGGCGCGTTGCATAGCAGAAGGTAAGATTTTAAAACCGCCGCGCATATTAATTTTGGGTGAAACGGTTACCCAACATTTTTCTGATGTTTGAATTTCAAACGTACCAGAAGTTTCAATCTGACAACTATAATCTAACGCTTCAAATGCTAAACACAATGGCGTTAAATCAACCATACAAGGTTCACCACCGGTAATAACAATATGTTTTGCACGATAGCCTTGTACTTTTACCAAAACAATAATTTCGTCAACTGACATATCAGCCCAGCTTTGTGATTCTTCAGCTTCAGCCAACATCACATTTGCACTAACTTTATCGTCAAGATTTATCGGCCAAGTATGTTTAGTATCACACCAAGAACATTCTACAGGGCAGCCCTGTAAACGAATAAATATAGAAGGTTGACCCGTAAATGAGCCTTCACCTTGAATGGTTTCAAATAATTCATTAATTTTATAGTGAGTTGTTTTCAATTTTGATCTATTGCCTATCGGTTTTTTCAAGTAAAATGCGCGCGTTAACTATTATACATGAAGAGACATTACAAATGACCAACAAAGTTGTTGTTATTTATTCAGGCGGTATGGACTCATTTACCGTACTAAACCGAGCACTAAAAGATGGTAAAAAAGTTTATGCCCTATCGTTTGATTATGGACAACGCCATGTCAAAGAGCTTGAGTGTGCAAGTCGTATTTGTAATAAATTAAATGTTCATCATAAAGTTATCGATATATCGGCAATTAACCAATTACTTACCGGTTCATCTTTAACTGATGACATTGATATTCCCGAAGGACATTATGAAGCAGAAAGTATGAAATCAACGATTGTACCTAATCGTAATATGATTTTATTATCTCTTGCTGTTGGCTACGCAGTTTCAGTGAAAGCTGAACAAGTTTACTACGGCGCCCATGCAGGTGATCATGCAATCTATCCAGATTGTCGTCCTGAGTTTGTCATGAAAATGAATGATGTCTGTCAAATTGCCAATTATGAGCCTGTCGAGATATTTAGCCCCTATCTAAATGTCAGTAAAACAGATATTTTGACAGACGGTATTAATATGAACTTAGATTATAGTGATACGTGGACTTGTTACAATGGCCGTGAAAAGGCTTGTGGAAAATGTGGTGCTTGCCAAGAGCGCTTAGAAGCCTTTACTGAGAATGGTATTGTTGACCCGATAGAGTATGAAAGTTAATCACTTGTTTTATAATTATTTATATATGCTTTATGATGAAGTGTATGTTGATACAAACAACATACACTTCATCACTCAATACAAGACACCTATAAAGCGTTAACAATATCCTTTACTAAGCTTGGTCCCTTATAAATGAAGCCGGTATAAACTTGTACTAATTTTGCCCCCGCAGCGATCTTTTCTTGTGCGTCACTGCCACTCGCGATACCACCAACACCAATAATAGGCAATTTATTATCAAGAGCTTTTGCTAGCAGCTTGATCACTTGCGTACTTTTATCTTTTACAGGTGCGCCACTTAAGCCGCCCTGTTCTCCACCATGTTCTAAGTTTTCAACACCTTCTCGAGATAAAGTCGTATTAGTAGCAATAACACCATCTATTTCATTGTTAATTAAACATTCGGCAATTGACTCTACTTCTGGCGCGGTTAAATCAGGTGCTATCTTCACCGCGATAGGAATATATTTCCCATATTGTGCAGTTAATAATTTTTGTTCTGCTTTCAACGCTGACAGCAGTTCATTTAACGCGTCGCCATATTGTAATGAGCGTAAACCGGGAGTATTAGGAGATGAAATATTAATGGTGATATAAGTAGCAAAATTATAAACCTTACGCATGCAATGGATATAATCATCTTTCGCTTTATCTTCAGGTGTATCTTTATTTTTACCGATATTTATACCTAGTACACCGCTAAATTTAGCTTTGCGTACTTGATCAACTAAAAAATCAACACCCTTATTGTTAAAGCCCATACGATTGATAATGGCATTAGCTTCTGGCAATCTAAAAATTCTCGGCTTTTCATTACCCGGTTGTGGACGAGGAGTTACGGTACCTACTTCAACAAAGCCAAAACCCATAGCGGCAAAAGCGTCAATACATTCCCCATTTTTATCTAACCCTGCAGCCAAACCTACAGGATTAGGAAAAGTAATGCCCATCACATCAACAGGCTTATTTTGAATGTTTTGTTTATAGAACAGATTTAATGGTGTTGCACCTGTTGCTTTAAAACCTTTGATGGTAAGTTCATGAATAGTTTCAGGGTCTATCTTAAATAAAACGTTACGAATTGCAGAATAGAACATAATGCCTCTTAAGTAATTTGTGCTCGGGTAATTATGGAGTGATTAAGGAGTACTTAGGTGTTATTTAAACCATAATACCAATTCCATTAAGTTTCTTCCTATTCAGCGAGATTTTAAAGGCTTAGAGGCAAGGCATTGATTACAGAGAATGGTTGTTCCCTTGTCAAAATCAATTACGCAGGCTATAAGCCTTTTAAACTCGCCCTTCGGGAGTTTGTCAGCGATTCGATAACCGCACAGAATTTCTTTAATATAGAATAACTATATACACAAAAACTCTATTTATTCTCAAACCGCTGACAAGCTCTGAGTGGGAACAAATTTAATGAAAATGGTATAACATCAACGTAATTAAAGTTATTGCGCATCTAAAATATAAAATCCCCGCCTAATGGCAGGGATTTTATCAGTTAATGCCGTCTCATTAAAGACTGTTCAAATACTAAATTACTTTGTAGGATCACAATTTAAGCTTAATAACATTAGTTCACGTAATGCGACTGAGAATTTAGCAAATTCGTGTGTTTGACCAATTCTAAAGTCAGCTAAAATATGGTACCAACGCCCAAGTGGCTGCTCGTTGGTTTCAAGCCACGTATTTAGCATCGTTTCAATATCAGCTTTTTGGGTCTCACAATTACATCGTAAAACCACTTGAGTTAATGAACGTTGTTGCCAGTCTAACTCTTCTCTAAATGATGCTCGGGCTAGTGCTTGCCAATGATTTGATACCGGTTGTCCGGTTATTTGATCTAAGAACCAATGTAAGTCTAAACGTACACCCAATTTAAAGTACAAACCAGCAACCACTTCAATAGAGCGTCCATCCGCTGCTGAGATATCAGCAATATCCATAACAGGAAACAATGAACTCAATTGAGAAATACGCATCGCTATATTCTTTGGTACACCCGTTCTAACTAAATCACCTTCTACACGTTTTAACTGTGCGACTTCATCTTTAACAAGAAGTTTGTCTAAATCTTTAGCAAGCTTATTGAACGCTGGACGATAAAACTCAATCGTTTGTGCAATATCTAAAGACTTATTACGATGACGTAAAAACCAACGTGTCGCTCGTCTTACGGTGCGGCGCATTTGAAATAACATTTCGGTTTGAATCGATGTAGATATTTTATTATCTAACAAAGTAATATCTTTCCAAATATCAGACAATTCAAAGACTTCACTTGCCATTACATAACAGTTAGCAATTTCAGCAACCGTTGCTCCTGTTTCTTCATACATACGGTTAACAAAATTAAAGCCCATATCATTACCAATATTATTGGCAAGTTTAGTAGCAATAATTTCAGCACGTAGAGGATGCTCTTGCATTTGCTCTTTATAACTTTCCTGTAATTTAGGAGGAAAAGCACCAAATAACAAACGATTATGATAAGGATTATCAGTAATTCCAGCACAAACCAAGTCTTCTTTTAAGACCATTTTACTATAGGCAAGTAATACTGAAAGCTCAGGTCGAGTTAACCCTTTGCCTTTTGCTAAACGTTCAGATATTTCATCATCATTAGGAATAAATTCTAATGCTCTATCAAGTTTACCCGTACGTTCAAGTTCATGAATAAAACGCACTTGCTCTTTTAACTGGTTAACACCACGCATGGCGGTAATAGACAGTGAGTGGGTTTGACGATAACAATCTTCAATAACAATATTACCCACATCATCGGTCATATCGTATAACAATTTGTTTCTTTGTTTTACCGTCAAGTCGCCATTTTGTACTAAACCATTAAGTAATATTTTGATATTTACTTCATTATCAGAACAATCAACACCACCGGCATTATCCACCGCATCGGTATTTATACGACCACCACAAGCTGCAAATTCAATACGACCTAATTGTGTTAAACCTAAGTTACCACCTTCACCGACAACTTTAGCTTTAAGCTCTTCACCGTTAATACGGAGTGCATCGTTTGCTCTATCGCCTACTTCAAGGTGTGACTCTTTAGAGCCCTTAACATAAGTACCAATACCGCCATTCCATAACAAATCGACAGGCATTTTAAGGATGGCTTGCATTAAATCTAGTGGCGACATGCTTTGTTTTTGTGTGCCCAACATTTTCTTAATTTGTGGGGTTAACTTAATCGATTTAACATGACGACTAAAAATAGCACCACCTTCAGAAATTAATTTCTTATTGTAATCCTCCCATGTACAACCAGGCATATTAAATAAACGCTCACGTTCTTTGTAAGAGCTTTTTGCATCAGGCGTTGGGTCGATAAAAATATGCATGTGGTTAAACGCAGCTTGTAAACGTATATGTTTTGATAACAACATGCCATTGCCAAATACGTCACCCGCCATATCACCAATAGCGATACAGGTAAAATCAGTTGATTGACAATCAATATCCATTTCACGGAAATGACGTTTTACTGACTCCCATGCACCTTTTGCAGTAATACCCATCGCTTTGTGGTCGTAACCAACACTACCACCAGAGGCGAATGCATCACCCATCCAAAAGTTATAATCGTCTGAAATTCCATTGGCGATATCTGAGAATGTTGCCGTTCCTTTATCTGCCGCAACAACTAAATACGGGTCATCTTCATCTAAACGAACAACATTAAGTGGCGGTACTATTTCACCATCAATAATGTTGTCAGTGATATCTAATAAACCTCTAATAAAGGTGCGGTAACATTCTTTACCGGCTTCAAATATTTCTTGACGCGAGCCACCGGCTGGAAGCTGTTTACAAACAAAGCCGCCTTTTGCACCAACAGGTACAATCACGGTATTCTTAACTTGTTGTGCTTTCACTAAACCAAGCACTTCGGTGCGGAAATCTTCACGACGGTCAGACCAACGTAAACCACCACGAGCCACTTTACCGCCACGTAAATGCACTCCTTCAAGCTGTGGAGAATATACAAAAATTTCAAATTTAGGTAACGGTAATGGCACATCACTTATTTGCTCAGGTAAAATCTTAAACGAAATATACGATTTTTCTCCTGTTTCAGGATGAGGTTGAAAATAATTGGTACGAATAGTCGCCGCGATCATCTCAACAAAACGGCGAATAATACGGTCATCATCCAAGTTAGCAACATTATCTAGCGAACTTTCAATATCATCCGTTATTTTTGTCATTGTTTTAGCTGACGCTTTGTTATTTGGATCAAAGCGCAGAATAAAGTATTTGATCAACAATTCAGCAATATTAGGGTAACGCGCAAAAGTATCTTCGATATAGCTTTGACTGAAAGTACCACCAATTTGACGTTCATATTTGGCAAATGCTCTTAAAATAGAAACTTCGCGGCCGCCAAGTTCAGCGCCTAATATTAAACGGTTAAAACCATCATCTTCCAAATCACCCGCCCAAACTCGAGCGAAAGCATCTTGGAATAAGCTTTGTACAATTTCTAAATTGAACTTACCCTTACCCGTTAACAACATTGAAAAATCTAGGATCCAATATGTTTCACCATTATCAGCTTTTACTGCATATGGACTTTCGCCAATAACACGTAAACCAAAGTTTTCCAGCATAGGTAAAACATCGGATAGATGTAAAAGTTCGCCTGAGTGAAATAATTTAAGTTTAACTAAACGACTATTTGCAGATTCTTCTTGAGGTTGATAGAACAACATCTCTAAATGATTATCAGCGGTTAATTTTTCAAACTTTTCAATATCAACAATCGCTGAGCCAGGTAATACCTCATCTTTATATGCTTGTGGGAAATTAACATATTTGCGACTTAACGCTTTACCCACGGCCTCACCTTTATGAGAATTTAACGCTTTAGCTAATTTGTCGTCCCAACTACATGCGGCTTCATTTAGATTTTTTTCTATTTCTTTCACGTTAATGTCTGCTTTAGTTGAGTTTACACGGACAATATAGTGCGTACGTGCTTGTGCTGATTCCGAAAAGTAAGTAGTAAATTCGACATTCTGATCACTACCAAAAGCTTCTTTAAGTAATAATTGTGTTTGAACACGCAGTTTTGTGTTGTAGCGTTCACGAGGTACATAAACCATACAAGAATAAAAACGATCAAATGCATCTCTGCGTACAAACAACCCGCTATAATCACGTTCCTGCATTTGAAAAACACCCAATACATTTTTCAGCAAATCCGTAGTATTAGTTTGTAATATTTCATCACGAGGATATGTTTCTAAAATATTAATCAAGGTTTTATAAGCATGTGTACCGCGAGCAAAGCCCGACTGTTCACATACTGAGATAACTTTTGAGCGAATTAATGGTAAATCTAAGGCACTATTTGTATAATAAGCTGAACCAAACAAACCAACAAAACGTTCTTCACCTATAACATTACCTTTAGCATCAAAACGTTTGATACCAATATAATCGAGATGAGCGGGACGATGAACCCGAGATTTTGAATTGGTTTTAGTTAATATCAACAAGTTTTTACCTAAAGCAAGTTCACGAGCTGATTCACTTAATTTTGAAATTAATCTTTGTTTGGTACCTGTTGATTGTTTCATCAGGCCGAGGCTAGAATCGACATTGGCTGCTAAAGCGGTGTCGCCTTCCAACGTTTTAACATCGTAAGAGCGATATCCCATTAAGGTAAAGTTATCGTCTAATAACCATTGTAAAAAATCTAATGATTCTGACTGTTCTTCTTTTGAACAAGGATTGTTTTCTTTTTTTACAACCGCAATCACTTCGTTTAGCTTTTTCTTCATCGGCTGCCAATCAGTTACCGTTAAAGAAATATCACTGAGCACAGAGCGCAACTCTACCGTAATATCATCCAGTACTTTTTGTTCTGTTTGGCGATCTATTTCGATAAAAAATACCGTTTCAACCGAGGTCGATTTAATCGTATTGTCAGACGCTGTTGATAATTGACTAATTTGATTTTTTTTATCGCGGATAATTTTTATAGGACAATTAAGCATCAAGTGTGGCGAGAGTGACATTCGGCTCAAGGCTATTCTTAAAGAATCAACCAAAAATGGCATGTCACTAATAATAACTTCAATAATAGTATGGCTAGATTTCCAACCATGTTTAGAAACTTGCGGATTAAAAACTTTGATTACGGGAGTATTATCTTGATGGTCATTAAGAGAATTCCACAAACTTAATGTTGCACCATACATATCGCTGTCATTTCGCTGCGCTAAATCAAGCGTTGAAATATTACCATAAAGCAATTCAGAGAATTGTTCGACAAGATGAGCTGTTTTTTTAGGTACTTTTTGTTGTATTAATTGTGCTACGTTATTCAGTATAACTGAAGGTAAACCGTCTACTAACGCCATGCCTTTTTCCTTTTGGATAAAACGCTTGAAAAATATTGTATGTGATTTTTAGTTTTATTCGTAATCTTCTTGGTTAACTTTTACATTAACATTCACGATTTGACCAAAGGTCAATCACAAATTTATTATCTTTGTCTATTATCATAGACTGCCTGAGGGATTTTATTAGTAATTTTAGGCTATTGCGAGTGTTTTTTACTGATAAGAGGTGAGAATTTCAACAAACCTACGAAATTTGTAGTTGTTTATTCACTTGCTATAAATAGAAAATGACCTTTCGGCCATTTTCTTGTTTATTTATGCAAATAATTAGCTATTAAAAAAGATGACTTATTTTATTGTTTCACCTTTATTTGGCCATAAAAACGCAGCAAGTGCCGGTAATACAATTACCGCCGCTAACATATTAACCAAAAACATAAAGGTCAACAGTATGCCCATATCTACTTGAAACTTTAAATCAGAGAAAAACCACGTTGAAACACCAATAGCAAGTGTAACACCGGTAATGAGTACTGCACTTCCTCGCTCTTGTAATGCTTTTAAATAAGCTTCACCTACAGTGTCACCATTTCTGAGTTTTTCACTCATCGTAGATAATATATATATACCATAATCAACACCAATACCAACACCTAATGCGATAACAGGTAACGTTGATACTGTTAAACCAATATCAAGTACTGTCATTAACCACTGTGCAAGTGTTGATACAACAAATAAAGGTACAACCACTGAAATAGTTGCGCGTACACTTCTAAAACTAATTAAGCATAATAAAATGACTGCTCCATAGACATAAAGCATCATTGGTAACTGCGCTTCAGCGACCGCTTCATTGGTTGCCGCCATGACTCCAACAGGACCAGAAGCTAACTTAAATTCAATATTATCAAGCTGTAAATCCTCTGACGCTAATTTTATTTCTTTAATCACAGCGTCAATAGTCTCAGCTTTGTGATCAGCTAGAAACAAAATAACCGGCATAACACTACAGTCATTATTCAGTAACCCACTAGTTGAAGGAATTCGAGCAATAGATTGCACCAAGGTTTGTTGGTTACGGGATAAAGCCCGCCACTTCGGGTTACCTTCGTTATACCCAGCATTAACAATCTTAGATACTGATGCTAAACTAATTGCCGATTGCACCCCTTCAACATTTTCCATTCGCCATTGAAAATTATCTATAGCATCCATTATATGATGATGTGTACATGCATCCGGGATCGTTTCTATAATTACCGACATATAATCAACACTGATAGCGTATTTATCAGTAATTAAAAATGTATCTTGATTATATCTTGATGATTCATGCAATGCTGGAGCTCCTGCATGTAACTCACCAATTTTCAAATCTTGAGAGTGATACAAGCCCATTAAAAACAAGATTAACGTTAGGCCTAAAATAATAGAAGCAGGCCCTTTATGAGCAAATGTAGCCATAACATGCCAAATGCTGCTATCTTTTTGTTTAGGCGAATCATTTTCCACTCTTTTTTGACCAAAACTCTTTGATATATGCATATAAGAAACAAGTAAAGGCAATAAAATCAGATTAGTGAGAATAATCATTGCCACACCTAAAGATGCTGTTATTGCCAGTTCTTTAATTATCCCAATATCTATAGATAACAACGTTAAAAAACCTACGGTATCAGACAACAAAGCAATACCGCCGGGTATTAATAAAGCTCTAAAGCTTAACTGTGCCGCTTGTAAGCTAGTTTTTCCACTGACAACAAGTTTGCCAACCGAGTTGATCATTTGTACACCATGACTTACACCAATGGCAAAGACCAGAAAAGGAATGAGGATAGACATGGGATCTAGACCAAAACCCAATGTTGATAACAAGCCCATTTGCCAAATAACCGCTACAAGTGAACAAGCTATTGGTAATATCGTTAACCGAATGGAATGACAGAAGAAAAAAACCATTACTGCGGTTATCGCTATTGCCACACCAAAGAAGGTTACAACCCCTTTTGCACCATTGGCAACATCACCAACCATTTTGGCAAAACCAATAATATGAACAGTAATACCATTTTTTTCAAACTCATTACGCACTTCTTTTTCAAGTTGTTCTGAAAACAATATGGTATTGAGTTTTTCTCCTGTACTTGGATCCGTTTCCATCAAAGAAGCTTTAACCATGGCACAGGTATAATCATCTGAAACAATACTGCCAACAATGCCTGACTTTTCAATATTAGACTTTACAATAGCAAGCCCTTGCGCATCTGATCTAAAGTTAGCAGGAATAACGGGACCACCCGCAAATCCATCTTCAACGATTTCAACAAAACGGGTACTCGGTGAAAATAGTGATTTAACTTGAATTCGATTAACACCGGGAATAAAGAATAATTTATCATGTACACCTTTTAATGCCTCAAAGAATTTTGCATTAAAAATATCACCACCTTCATTACACACAGAAATAAGAATATTGTTTGCACCACCAAAGTTTTCCCTATGTTTCAAATAGGTTTTCATATAAGAATGATTTAGTGGTATGTTTTTGGTAAATGATGCATCAAGTTTGATTTGTGTTGCTTGAAAAAATAGAAAAACACTGGTAGCAACAAACAATAAAAGTACTAAAAATCGTTGTCTAAATAAGCCAACTTCAAGACGGTTAGTTATAGAATTAATAGTCATTTTTAATTATGCCCTGGCAGAGTTAGTGTTATGGCTTTTATTCCAACATCTGAAACCGCTATAATTTTGTTATCAAACCAAACGCCAGCAACTAAAGGTTTTCCATCCTCTTGGATATGTTGATTATATGTTAGACCATCATCAGTGCTCTCAAGCACAACTCCGTTATTTCCTAGAATAAAAATACGATCATCATCGGATAATACTAACGAATTAAGTAATGCGGTGGTATTTGTTGCACTACGCTGCCAAGGAGTGCCATTTTTTAAACTGCGAAAAGCATTACCTCGTAAACCAACAACAATTAAATTTCCCTTTTGAGTACGTATTAAGTCAAAAAATGATCCTTGGTATATTTCTGCAAGTTTTTGCCAATGTTTACCAAAATCATTACTTTTAGCAATTAAGCCAATCTCACCAACAAGATATAAAGTACGTCCATCAAGGACAATACGATTGAAATGCGGAAGAATACTCGACTGTTCATCAAGGTATGCCTCTTCATCTTCATTTTTAAGTTCTTCTAAATACTCGACGTCTTCAGGAAGTAAAAACTCGTGGTGAAATTCACTATGCCATGTATTCCCTCCGTCTTCTGTTCTGAAAAACTGACCATATGCGCCTACAGCGAGGCCTTCCATATCATTTTTGAAAACAACATCTAATAAAGGTTTTTCTAATTCAGGTTTAAACTGCTGAATATGCCACGTTTTACCACCATCAAGGGTATTAATAATGGTAGCGTCATGACCAACAGCCCACCCTTTCATGGTATCTACAAAGTAAACACCTGTTAATGTTGCCTGCACGGGTACTTGCATTTGTTGCCAATTTACTGCGTCTAAAGAAAGCAGAATATGCCCTCTTTCACCCACTGCAACTAATTTTTGTTGTTCAATATTAACTATGTCAAGTAATAACGATTTACTTGCTAAAGGAGCAATCACAGAAGGTAACGGTGTGTTAATGGCCATAACACACTGATTAGTAAGGTAAAGTAAAACAAAAGCGATAGAGCGTTTCATCAAAGTGATTAAACTCCTAGTATTTTATAATTATTATAATTCTATATTCTCTCGAATCAAAAATCAGTCGAAACAAAAACGGCTGACTATTGTCAGCCGTTTAACACCTACCAAGTAGGCTCTTTTTGCTTATTTAACGGCGACCTTCTCGTCTTAATGCTGAAGGCGTAAATGATGAATCTTTTAGTGTTGCTGAAAAATCATACATATTCGCTTCATTATCTAATCCCATCGCGATATATCGACGTGATTGCAAGTCATGGAATACTTCAAGCGTAGACCATTGAGTTGGGACTTCATAGTAATTAATACCATGAGCAACACCAACACGATATAATTCATCACGATTGTCATATATATCTGTTATCGCTACTTGCCAGCTATCTTCATCAATAAAGAAAACACGTTTTTTATAGATATGACGTGTATCACCTTTTAAGCTTGCTTCAACAACCCAAACACGGTGTTTTTCATAGCGAACATGCTCAGGATTAATATGCCCGGGTTGAAGAATTTGATCGTAGGTTAATTGGTCACTATGCAGACGATAGTCATTATAAGGTATTAATAACTCTTGTTTGCCTTTTAGGGTCCAATTATAACGATTAGGCGCACCATTAAACATATCAAAATCATCAGTGGTACGTAAGCCATCTGAAGCGGTACCCGGCGTATCGTAAGCAACATTAGGAGCGCGTCGAACACGACGTTGACCAGTATTATATGTCCACGCTTGGCGAGGTGTTTTTATTTGATCCATCGTTTCATGGACTAATAATGCAGTTCCCGCTAAACGAGCAGGTTCAGTAACTTTCTGTTTAAATTTAAAGAGAATGTTTGTTGCTTGTAAATCATCTGGTGACGCGCCTTTCATGCCGTAAGGCAACATTAGCTGATCATCAAAACCTAAATAAGTATAATCACCTGATGCCGTTGGGGCTGCTTGCCCACCTTCACGAGTTAGTGCTTCACCACGATAACGTAAAATATGATTCCAAATAGCCTCTAAACCATTCGCAGGAACAGGAAATGGAATACCTACCGCGGCTTGAGTAATACCATTACCATTTTCAACCAATTCAGAGCGTGTTGCGTTATCAATGCTTGCCTGATAAACATGCTGTGGATAAGACGCTGAACGCCTCGTTTGATATACGTTCATTTTATAAGTATCAGGGTAAGTTTCAAATAACTTAACTTGCCCTGGTGTCAATACATTTTTATATTGTTCAAGATTCTGCGCTGTTATTGTAAATAGGGTTTTATCTCCAGCAAAAGGGTCTTGATGATGATCACCAACCTTATAACCGGCAGGAGCAGAAGTTATTCCACCTTTCCACTGAGGAATAGAACCATCTTTATTCGCCGCTCGTTCAGCGC
>JABSOX010000081.1 GCA_013215655.1 Colwellia sp. | reverse complement strand
ATAAATCCGAAACCTTTATCTGCATTAAACCACTTAACTATACCTTTACTCATAACATTCTCTTTATTTTTGGTGAATAATATAATTCTGATTTGCTATCACCATTACAAATCAGATTTTGAATTTAATTGAGCCAACTTAAGCAACAAGTTTTATTGCTGATTAACGACGTTTACCGTTTTTATTTTTCATACTAGCCACCTTTCGCGCTATAGCAAGTAAATCAGGTGAAATATCCTCAGCTCCATCTTTTATTAACTTGCTCACATCACCCGAAGAGAAAAATGAACCTCGTTCGGATTTTACGCCTAACGATCTAACAAAGTCCTTCGTTTTACCCGTACTACAAGTATCAATATATTTTAAAATAATTTGTTCATTCAAGCTCTGAGGCTCTTTTTTCAAAATAGTAACTTGTTCGGTAATTGATTTTATTTCAGATTCTAACGTTTCAACTAATTCGGCAATATTTGCATATGGTTTCATTAAGTAATTTAGCTCTTATAGGGTTATCTGACAATGCCAAAACACACCCACTTAACAGTCGAAGCAAATCAGTATTAACCATCAGGTTAGAACATCATTGTACAGGGAATAAAAGCGAGTAAATAGCCTTAGACTTCCTAAACTTTGTTAAACACTAAATATGTAAGGAAAAGGTGCCTGAATATCAACATTAATTAGGATGTGAACTGAGGTGCATCAACAATCTTCCAAAAAACATTAGGGTCTGTTGAACTTTGGAGTTCATTTTTGCAGCGATTTATTTGGCATTTATACAAGGCGGAGCATGTGTGATGTAGTTATTCTACTTAAATAGGTGACAACGCGGTAGAAATGCCAAAGAAAACGCTGCCCTTCGGGTTCAACTAAGCGACTCCTGCTCTTTGTTGCCTACATGGATGTAGGTACTTAGCGTGAGCAGGATGCAGAAGCTGTGCTCGTAATTTACTTAGAATGACTAAGAATAATAACAAGCGCCGCGATCAGAAGACGCTTAGTTGAACAAAATTTGAACTCGAAAGGTCAACAGACCCTAGTAATATATCAAATATACATGTATTAGAGGTTTTAAAGCGTGTTATTGAGACATCTCAGTAATATAGCGAAATGATGCATTAGAAAATAGACGGTAAATAAATCTTAACGGTCATTATTCTGGAGTAAGATCAGTGCGCACAAAATTGCCAGTTTTTGTTAAATTCTGTCTTTAAATTTGTATCATTAAATTCTGACTAATCCAATTAATGTTAAATTTTAAAGTCTAACTTATTAGTATCACCACTCATTAGTTTATCGATTTCATTAATGCCCTTGATAACATCTTTGATTTTCTGGTGGCGAGAGTCGCTATTTTCACGTAATTTTTTTAGCTCATCAATCATGGTCAAGTTTTTATCGGTTTTTGAGCCGGTATTGACATGATACGACTGGTAATATTCAGCACCTTTTTTTAAGTCGCCAATCATGGACAATGTTTTTTGTTTAATATTATGGGGAACATAAACAATACTGCTTTTATCCAAATCTTCTTCTCGGCGACCGTTATAAAGACTAAATTGTCGAAATCCCTTATTTTCATAGCTATTTTTTTCCACCCAAAAGCCGTCTAATATTCGAATTTTACTCTGCGCTTCAGAAAGTTCTGCACTCTCTTTACGCATATACTGACCTGAGCCAAGATAAGTAAAACTGTCGCGAGATTCAGCGCGTTTACGGTTTTGGTCTAAACCAACAATACTGCCTTCAATCGCCGCCAAATTAACACTGTAATTTTCACTGGCTTGCCACTTATCTTTCACAGTATGGTTACGAGCAATAAACCCTGTTTGTTGTTGATCGTATTTTTTCTCAGCGTCAGCTTCGTAGTTTCTTGTTTGTTTGACGTTATAGCCTGATTTATTACTACTATCTGTTATTTCTCTATTGGTCGTTTGTTGATTAAAATTAGCGGAATAGTGATTACGATCAGCATATAGTTCTTCAAATGACATCTTTTTTACGACATCGTAGCCTTGAGCAAGCTTACTAAATACGCCATTTTGTTGTTCAAAGCTCAGTTGATGGTCGGCTAAGGTTGAAAAACCTGATTGAATTCGATCTTTTTCTTGGGCATCAATGCCCTGATAACGAGGATCGGTTGCACTTATCTGCTTAAACATCTCATTAGCAAGCGCCACACTATTGTCTAAATGTTTATTAGCGTGATCAATAGCTTTACCTAAGCGTTCTGCCGTTTTGAAAAGCGTTTGCACCGCATTACTAAATAACGTGGTACTCGCATAATTGTTTTCTGGTTGTTTTTCTTGAGCCGTATCATTTTTATGTGCAACTGAACTTCCCTGAGCAAGAACATCCAACATGGTTTGTACCGCTCCTTGATCATAGCTACCACCAATATTAGAGCTGAGTGACATTGTAGCAACAGAATTTGCTATTATAGGCCTCAGACCAATGTTGTAACCTGTAGTCAAAGAATGATCAAAATAAAGGTGCTGCTTTTTATCATCGTGGTGATATTCAAAACGATATCGATTTCGGGCTTCTCCTGAGGCTACTTCTGCACCACCTAAATCTAAACGAAAACCTTCTAACTGTGAGCCATCAAAGACTTCCATGCCAATCAGTTCTTTATATTCAGCGCCATTTAATAATGCATCACTAGCCTCAGCAACAGCAGCTAATAGCTCATCAAAAGCCTGCTGCTCCTTAGCATTAATATCACCACTAATACTATAATTTAAGGAAACTGATTTCCCGTAAGTGAGCTCATCTGCATTTTTATTACTGTTAAAACTTAAACTGATTTTTATTTCATCGCCTTCATTGGTTGTTACCGTAAAAAACAACGATTTGTCTTGTTCGTAAGTACTCCATCCTGCAGCGTTCTTAAAAACGTTATCAAGATCTTCTTCACCATGAATTTTGGCACTTTCTTTATCAAGACCAAAACGAACATAACTTTCACTGGTATTAATATATTCACGCGAGTTTTTATCAAGCTTGCCTAAACTGGTTAAAATATTTCGTACTTCGCTGTGGGCAGCAAGTGAGCCTTGACTAGCTTCATCAAGTAATTTACTTAAATCTTCAATCGACTCACCTTTAGCCAAACCTTCATTGATACGACGAGTAAGGTTATCAACATAAACACGATGTGGTTCTTTGGTGGTAACCGTTTTACCATTCATGGTTTTTGAGCTTTCTAAATTAACCCAAGTTGACCCATCTTCATTTTTATCACGGGCAGCGGCAAAAGCATCATTAATGCTCAATGTACCAAGACGCTCTCGTAACGCTTCTTGTGCAACACGATCATTTGGGAAATCATTGAGCTTTTTAATTAAACGCTCTTGTGCGGCAGCCAAGGGGTCGATAACTTTAATAACACTTTGTGTTTTACTTCGCTGTGCAACAACGCCGTTAGCCAAAGTATTTTGATTTAAGAGTGATTGTATTCCGGCGCTTTTTTTGAATTCGACGTGCATGATGCATCCTGCTTTGCAATTGAAATGGTTATAGTTTTCCTTATATAAGTTTATCGGCATGCAATTGAAATTGTTTAATAACAATAGGGAAATAAGCTATGAATTGCTCTTTTAATAGATGCGGCCTTATTAAAACAATGACCGAATTAAAAGTATGACATAAGGAGAAAAGGGAGGAGTGATTATATAGTTAAATTCTGAATTATTTACTCTACAAGTCAATTAAATACAGCATTTGATACCATGCTAAAGATTAAATCTCTAATAGTTAGTCTAGCTCATTATCCTTTTTAAAGGTGATTATAAAAACGGTACCTGAACCTACTTCGCTTTCAATACTGATAGTCCCCTCAAGCGTATCTTCAATTAATTCTTTACATATGGCTAAACCTAAACCTGAACCTCCTTCTCCTGCCTTTGTTGTATAAAACTTATTAAATGCTTGTTGTTGCTGAGTTTCAGTCATACCAATACCATTATCGCTGTAACGTAGAAAGACTTGATTATTGGCAACACTGGCAATTATGCTGATCTCACCAACTTGATTTTCTTTAAAAGCATGCATTAATGAATTATTGATTAAATTAGTGATGACTTGCGATAAAGCACCAGGGTAAGTTTTTATAATTAAATCTTTTTCTATATCGAGCGATACCTCATGCCCAGAATACCTAAGCTTAGGTTTTAAAGTTGCCAAAATGTTTTCAACATAGTTCAGTAAATCAAATTCAATTAAACGCTGGCTACATTGATCGATCGCAACCTCTTTGAAACTAAGCATTATTTCAGACGCACGTACGGAGTTTGTCTTACAAAGGTTAAGCGATTTTGTTAATTTTTCCATATAATCAGCAAATGCATTTTTATCTAAACACCTTTGCTCAAAAGCTTTCCGAATGGTTAAAGTTTGCTCTTGGATATGATCAATAGACAACATCATAATACCAAGAGGTGATGCTACTTCATGGGTGATATCTGCAACTAATTTTCCTAATTCTGCCATCTTGTGCTCTTTTTTCATCAAGTCACGCTCTAATTTTAGTTGTTGAGCTTGAGCTAACTGACATTTTACACGCGCAATAACAACATCTTCATTTACAGGTTTAGTAATGTAATCAATGGCTCCGAGAGATAGTCCTTTACGGAGATCTTCAGGCTCAACCTTTGCAGTAACAAATATAATGGGAATGTGAGCATATCGAGGTGTGCTTTTTAATATTTTACAAATTTGATAACCGTCAATTCCCGGCATAATGATATCTAATAGAATAAGATCCACATTGACCTTTTCAAGAACTTTTAGCGCTTTTTCGCCACAAGTAACGGCGCAAACATTATAGTTTTGAGGTTGTAGGTAACACTTTAAGATATCTAAATTTTTGGGATTATCATCGACGAGTAAAATGGTAGAAGTACTGCTTTGAGTCACGGAATATTCCCTATGTGATAATAACTAAACTCTTCCCAATTATTAACTTAGTACAATTGTGTAAATATTCCCAATACAGTTACGATTCAATGTTATTGATGTAAGTATATTTACTCAGAAATTCTATGACTAAAATAACGATCAATAGACAAAAACAAACAAAAATTGTCTGATATAGTGCTTTTACTATCGCCTGGCGAATAAAAATAGAATAATAAAAAGGAATTGAAATATGACTTCTGCTGCATTTACCAATGAGCAAGTTACAGATAAACAGATGCCAGATATTCATGACATCGACATGCTTTTACTCGATGAAAAATATCCAAAAACCAATAGAATAATATTGAGTATTGCTACCTTAGCAAGTGCTTTGATATTCCTCGCCATTCACTTGCAAACATTCATTGAATTACCTACTGGATTTGCATTAATTGTACCCATTGCTGGCGGAATTATTACCACAATATTATTGTTCTTAACTATTTATCATTGGTTTGCTGATCCAATAAAATCCTATGCACTTAGAGAGCACGACTTAAGCTATTTTAGTGGTTTAATTTTTAAAAACATGGTGACACAGCCGATCACTCGAATTCAGCATATCGAATTAAAACGGGGTCCCATTGAACGCCGTATAGGATTAGCAACCTTGCAGGTCTTTAGTGCCGGCGGTGCTATGCATACCTTTGAAATCCCAGGTTTAGCTCTAACAACAGCACAACATATTCGCCAATATATTTTACAGCACAAGGACTCCGTGCAGCATGGATAACGAGACTGAACTCGAAGAGAACATTGTTAATAATGATATAGTAGACGATGCAGCAACAAATACTTGGCAACGATTACACCCCATAGCCATACTGTATTTTGGAATTGCCTTTATCCGTGGCCTGATGGGCTCGTTTATTTATATCGCACCGGGGCTATTAATTGGTTATAACAGTATTAAAGACTACCCCTTTATTGCCTTACCTATTGTTATCATTATCATTGCCTTGCTGGTCACCACTACTGTGCTGAGCTTTTATTTTTTTCAATATCGCTTGTCCAAAGGTAGCATCGAAATTCGTTCTGGAGTATTGAATAAAAAACACGTAAACCTGCCATTTTCTCGTATTCAAAACGTAAAAATTGAACAACCACTTTACTATCGTTATGCAGGTTTTGCTTGTCTGGCGCTTGATACTGCAGGATCAGTCAAACAAGAAGCTAAGGTGGTTGCGTTAAAACTCGACTTTGCCGAAAAACTAAAACAAGAAATACTGGCACAACATCAAGTGAGCGCAAATATTGAAGCTGAGCACTTAGAATCAACAACAGATATTGAGATACCACCAGATGAAACCTTACTAAATACACGCTCAGTTAGAGATCTAGTTATTCATGGTATCACCAGCAATCGTATTTGGATTTTCCTTGGTGTATTAGCTCCTTTGTATGATGAAATCGCCAGCTATGTCGGAGAGTTTTTATTATCCATTGGTATCGATTTGGGGGATTCATTTAGTCTAGTCAGCCATTCTTGGTGGCAAGTGAGTTTGTATGCGTTATCAATGACGATGTTTATCATGTTATTGCTCACTTTATTTTCTGTATTTGGCTCGATCATGACATTTTACGGCTATAGCTTAACCAAAAAAGGTGATCGCTATATTCGCCGCAGTGGGCTGTTTACTAAACATGAAGTGACTATGCGCCTATCAAGATTACAAATGATCGCCCACAAACGTGATTGGCTAGACATGTTGTTAAAACGTATCAACCTAAGTTTTGATCAGAGCAATGCTGGCACCCAAAACATGCAAGGTGCTGCATTAACAAATAAAATTATGGTGCCCTCAATTAAACCTGCTCAGGCAGACGCCCTTATTAATGAAGTTTACCCTGAAAATCAATTAGCTAAACTACCATTTCAAGCCATCAGTAAACGATACCTAATTCGCATTATTGCTCTTATGCTGTTACCACTATTTTCAATTGTATCAGCACTAGCGCTATATAATCTCAAGATCCAATTAACGCTTATTTTTACTGGCGTATTTTTGTTTCTCTGCCTGCTTACCTATATGCGCTGGCTTCGTTGGGGATATGCCACAGATAAAAACTTTATCTATGTACGTAAAGGTATCTTTGGTATCGACACCTATTGTTTTCCCAATTACAAGGTACAACAAACAAGCTTTAAACAAAGTATATTTATGAAACGCCGCGGCTTATGTAGCGTTAAATTGGTATTAGCCTCTGGCACTATGGACATACCATTTATCACCGAAATACAAGGCAAAGAACTGGTTAATAGTTGTTTATATCATATTGAGTCCAGCGGAAAATCATGGATGTGATAAGCAAAGTAATAATAGAGCCAAAATAGAGAATAAATGATCTTATAGAGGTTTACCTCTGTACTTGATCAATTACAATCAATAAAAGCAATTGAATGAATAGTTGCAGTAAATAAAATAACAAAGGCATAAAATGAAACAATTACTTAACGCCAACAACCTAGGCATCCCGCTTTTCATCATTGATAAAACTGCATATCAAGCTTGGTTAAATCAACAAAATAACCAAGTACAAAATTGGTTAAAGCAAACGAGCTATAAAGGTGAAGGTTTATCACTCGTTCCTAATAGCCAAGGAGAGCTTGAACAAGTGCTTTTTGTTGTAGCGCAGCCAGAACACTATTTCTCCTGTGGTGATTTAATTAAACAACTCCCCGAAGGGCAATATTTACTAAAAACTGAACAGCAATATCAAGATGCTATTTGTTTCTCATGGTTAGTTGGCAGTTACCAATTTGACCGTTACAAAAAAAATGAGTCTAAACTGCCAACATTATCTGTAACCAATCAAGATACTGTCGCTAAGGCAATAAAATATGCTGAGGCAACGGCGTTGACCCGCGATTTAATTAATACCCCTGCTGCCGATATGATGCCAGAACATCTAGGAGAAACAGCCGTTGCATTGGCTGAACGTTTTAACGCTAAAGTGACACAAATCATTGGCGATGAATTATTAACTCAAAATTATCCAACCATTCATGCTGTTGGCCGCGCCAGCGTGCATGCACCACGTTTAATCGATTTAACTTGGGGAGATAAAAATCATCCTAATGTAACACTTGTTGGCAAAGGTGTTTGTTTTGATAGTGGCGGTTTAGATTTAAAACCTGCTGCAGGTATGCGTAACATGAAAAAAGATATGGGTGGGTCTGCTCATGTTTTAGGGTTAGCGCAATTAATCATGGCACATAACTTACCCATTAATTTACGGGTATTAATTCCTGCGGTTGAAAATGCAGTATCAAACAATGCATTCCGACCGGGAGATGTGATCACCACACGTAAAGGCATTACCGTTGAAATTGATAATACCGATGCAGAAGGTCGATTAGTCTTATGTGACGCCTTAGCTGAAGCCGAAAATGACCAACCTGAATTATTAATCGACTTTGCAACCTTAACTGGTGCAATGCGCGTTGCTTTAGGTACCGAATTGCCTGGTATTTTCTCAACTAGCGACGAGGTCGCAGCAGGAATTACAACAGCTGGTAGCACAATTAGCGATCCTGTATGGCGTATGCCTTTACATGGTGCTTATAAAGATATGCTTAAAAGCCAAATCGCAGATATGACCAACTGTTCAACCACTCCTTTTGGCGGCGCGATTACCGCTGCTTTATATTTACAAGAGTTTATTAGTGATAACACCGATTGGGTACATTTTGACGTAATGGCCTTTAACGTGCGCCATTTACCGGGCCGACCACTTGGTGGTGAAGCCTTTGGTATTAGAGCGGTGTTTGATTATTTGCAAAATCGTTATAGATAAATTACTCATTTATCCTTTGGTAAACCAATAAAAAATGCGTATTAACATACGCATTTTTTATGTTCTACTTAAAATAGTCTTACTCTGTTGATTCAAGCAAGTTCGCAGGTTGAGTTAACAACTTCTTTTCATCAAGTGACTTAATAACCTTGCCATAAATAATCAAAGATACCGCAGAAACAATAGCAATCACCGCAAAGATGTACCAAATGTAATGTGCGTTAGCTGCCGCAAGTTGCCAGTCTTGGTGAGATTCGAATTTTCGTGGATCGGGACAATAGGCATCAAGTAAATACCCTGATAATCCAAACCCTAGAATAGAGCTAATAAACGAATGTAAATGTGAAAAACCTAAATAAAGTCCTTCCTCTCCTTTAGGTGCCTGTAATGAAAAATACTCTAAAAAACGTGGTGAAATAAAAGACTCAGCTAAACCCATAAAGACAATGCCGACGATCATCATAAAAGCAATGGGATGAACTTGCATAAAACCAAGGTCAATATTGCTCTCAAGTATATTACCCATCGCCATCGCAATTGCCGCTATAGGCATAATAAACATACCGATAGTCATCGAAAAAAGCGCACTACGTGATTTCATTTTTGCAGTTACATAAGCGACAGTTAATACCACCACCAAGGGGTTTACATTAGCGTACCAAGAGGGTGAAGCGCCCTCTCCTGCCATTCGCAATACATACTTTGGCATAGTGGCATAAAGTTGATGTTGTACCATCCAAAATCCGGTAATAATCAAGATTAGGGCAAGTAAACGACCATTGCTTAATACTTTAAGCAATGCTGACCAAACTTCAGCCATGGATTTACTATCGCTATTATGTTCGGTATTTTTGAAGAAAAACAAAATACTAAAAAAAGCGATTAGGGTCATAGCGGCAGCAAAATAATTTAGATTTATCAGCCCTAAATCACCCATCGATTCACGTAAGGGTTTAACGATAGTTTTACCGGAAAATGAACCAATGTTAACCATCATATAAAAAATGGAAAAACCTCTGGCTCTGTTCGCAGCACTGGTGGTTCTGGCAACCGTGCCGGTAATAACCGCTTTAATAAATGAACCACCCACCATGATCACAATCATGATAGGTACAATTGCCCAACGAATATCCTCTTGTAATAAACCGGTAAAAACTACCGTACGTCCGTACTCAACCAAACCTTGTTTTTCTAATAACGCCGGGAATAACGCCAGCGAAGCATAACCTATAGTTAACAGGGCAAATGCTAAAAGTAATGCGCCTTTGTAGCCCATTTTATCGGCAAGTGCGCCAGTAAAAGTAGGCAAAAAATATAAGCCTGCTGAAAATCCGCCGGCAATCATCGCCGCTTGAATATCGTCGAATCCCAAAATACGTGATAAATATAAAGTGATCACGACAAAGACACCATAATAGGCAGCTCGTTCTAATAATTCGACACTATTAGCAATCCAAAAATCTTTTGGAAAACTGTTTAACAATGATGATGATTTGAAAACCATAAAATTCTCTTTTGCACAATTTAACTGGTAAATTTCTTACCTTAAATTTATTACAGACGTAAATCAGCGACAAGATCAACAGGCTCTTTTATCGAACAATTCTATCTCATTTATATCTCTATTCTTTCATTAAACCGCCTTTGACATTGATTATATAAGGCTATAAATCATAAAATAATTAAACAATTATTTTACAACAAGCGACTAAATTAATGACGGCAATGACATCTAAACAATTTCGAAGTGAAACCGACTTACTGGGTGAGATGCAAATCGACCAAGCTAATTATTTTGGCATTCAAACCCAAAGAGCCATCAATAACTTTCAACTTTCTAGCCAAACACTTAATGACTTTCCTGAACTCATTCATGCTTTAGCTTATGTAAAGTCAGCTTGTGCACAAGCGAATAATCAACAACATAAATTAGATGATACAAAAACCAACGTAATCGTTAATGCATGCCAGAAAATAATTAACAATCAATTCAATAGCAGTTTTCCCATCGATATGATTCAAGGAGGTGCGGGAACATCAAGTAATATGAATATCAATGAAGTCATTGCCAATATTGCATTACAAGGCTTGGGCTATCAAAAAGGACAATATCAATTTATACATCCTAATTCACATGTGAATATGTCACAGTCAACAAACGATGTTTACCCTACCGCCGTTAGACTGGCTATCTTGTTAAAACAGCCATTGTTACTGAGTAATCTCAAAAACTTAACCCATACATTTACGCAAAAAGCTGATGAATTTAAAAATATCATCAAGCTAGCACGTACCCAGCTACAAGATGCTGTGCCCATGACACTAGGCCAAGAATTCAGCGGTTTTGCTGCAACACTAATAGAAGATCACAAGCTCATAACTTCAATGGGGAAGTTACTCACCGAAATTAATCTTGGTGGTACTGCTGTTGGTACCGGAATTAATACTCAAATAGGTTATGGTCGATTAGCGGTTGATGAATTAAATAAACTCACCGGTATTGAATTTTCTTTAGCAGAAAACCTTATTGAAGCTAGTTCAGATATGGGTGCATTTGTGATTTATTCTGCAAGTCTAAAACGTTTAGCATTAAAACTTTCAAAAATAGCTAATGATCTGCGCTTATTGAGTATGGGACCAAGAGCCGGATTAAGTGAAATAAATCTACCGGCTCGCCAACCCGGTAGTTCAATAATGCCAGGTAAGGTCAATCCTGTAATTCCAGAAGCGGTCAGTCAATGTGCCTACCAAGTAGTGGGTAATGATGTTGCCATTTCTATGGCTGCTGAAGCGGGACAATTACAACTTAATGCCATGGAACCATTAATTACTTATAACCTATTGAGCTCAATGAATTTACTCACCAATGCCATCACCATGTTTACAAACTTATGTATTACAGGTATTACCGCCAATGAAAAGCGTTGCAAAGATTTACTCGACAACAGTTTAGGGCTGGTCACGGCATTAAATCCATATCTTGGCTATGAGCTATCGAGTAATTTGGCCAAAGAAGCACTAGCTTCTGGAACATCAGTCATTGACTTAGTAAAACAACAACGGTTATTAACAGCCGAACAACTCAGTGATATTTTGCAGCCTGATAAAATGACCCAGCCAAATTAGCAATGTCTTTAACGATATAAACGAAAAATAGTGCCATGATGCAAATTGATCTCGGCAGAGTTAGATCATTACGCGAATAGCAGCTTACGCTGATAGTAACTTACTCATTAACTGCTAAGATTAATCAAGACCTTCCTTATTTACGGCTAATTAATAGTGCTTAAGCTCAATATTATAGTTATATTACTTTTAGCAAGCTTCATTGCTCGAGCAAATGAGCAAAAAATCTATACGATTGGTGTCGAGAATATTGACTACTATCCTCATTATGCTTTTGGCCATAGAGAAAATAGTTTTACCAAAGAACTACTCGAATCCTTTTTCAGTCAAGAGAGTATCGAAATAAAATTTGTCCCGTTGCCGCTAAGGCGCTTCAATCAATGGTATATCAAAGACAAAATTGATTTTAAATACCCTGACAATAAAGATTGGCGGGCGGGTGAAAGTAGCCAACTCGATATTTATTATAGCGAAACTGTGATTTCTAGTGTCGGTGGCTCTATCGTACTAAATGATAATGCCAAATATGATGCTGATAATATTCAACGACTCGGTACCATTAACGGCTTTTATCCAACACTATGGATTAAAAAAATAAAAAGTAATAAAGTACAATTGATTGAAGATAATAATGTTATATCTGTTATAAAGTTAGTCACTCGCGGTATGGTTGATGCGATAAACCTCGATTATTCTGTTGTCAATTTTCATCTAAATGAGATGCAAAACGAGAAACAATTAATTATGGTGGAATCTTTACCTCATCGCGAAACAAAGTTTCACCTCTCAACCATTAAACACAAAGCTTTACTGAAAAAATTTAATGTGTTTTTAGATAATAATCAGGAATACATTCAACATTTAAAAGATAAATTTGGCTTTATTGACGATCCTTTTAAATTCTCCCCCAAACATACTAGATAGAGAACCATTTTTTCAATGAGTATGGCTGAAATTTTACCCTCACTTAAAATAGACGAATAACAATAAATAAGGCACCAACAGGTGCCTCATTTAACTTAATAAAACAAAATATCATCTGCCTTAGAAAGTATAACTCGCTTTCATATAATACGTTCTGCCTAGCTCATCACTATAACGAGGATCATAACCAACTTGATGACCACCACCCGCTGTTCTTAATGAAAATGGCGGAGCTTTATCAAGAAGGTTTTTAACACCAATACTCGCCGTTAAACTAGCAGATACATTCCATTTACTTAAATAATTAACAGTAATATAGCTAGCTACCGTACGCTCTACAGCTTGGTCATATCGTTGATTTAAATCCGATTGTAAACGAATTTTAGTATGTTCAGCCGTATATGCTTGGTCTTCATAACCACTACGATAATTCATATTAACAGAATGGGTAAAATCGTCATGAGTTAAGCTTGTTGTCCATTTAATAATATGCGGAAAGGTGACAGCATTATTGCTACCAAACTTCCCTAAACTGGTATCGTAAATACCGACAGTACCAACACGTAGTGACTCACTTTCAAGCATATAAGCGCCGCGTAAAGTTGACGTCACTGTCCCTATGGCAAACTCATGCCCTAAAGAAACAACCCAATCAATACCTTGGTTGTTTGCTTTACCAATATTGACAGGGGAACGCGTAATTTGTAATTCCAGTTCACCACTTTGTGAATTAGGTCGCGTCCCAAATAAGTCATTATAAAGTGCCGGGTCAGCCATGATTTGTTGTTCAGTGACTCTACGTACTTGTTCTTCTAAGTTAATTTGCCACCAATCAATGCTAACGCTAAAATCATTGCTCGGAGAATAAACAAAACCAAGTGAGCGCTGTTCTGACGTTTCAGGTTTAAGTTGGTCATAACCTTCCCTTGCCATTCGATACTGCGTCGGTTCGCCTTCACAGTATTGCGCCAAAGGATGACTGCCTGTTAATGGACAAACATAACTTCCGGATGTAAAGCCAGCATCTTCCTTGGGCCCTGCAATTTGGATCATGGTTGCTGATTTAAAACCAGTTCCCATAGAAGCACGTATTAATAAGTCATCTGTTGGTCGCCATGCAGCACTTAATTTGTAAGTAGTATCGCTGACATCATCATTAACACCTTGTTCGCCACTAGCACGTTTTTTATCAGTTATACCACCGATATTGTCATAACGTACTGCTGCAGTGACTTCCAGTTGATCAGTAATTGGAATAATCGTTTCTAAAAATATACCGTATGTTTCACGAGATAAGTCAAACTCTTCATCTTTACTATAGCTATATAGTAATTCTTGTTCATTGGCAGCACTGATATTATTTGCATAAGTGACTTCACGATAATCAAAACCACCACCAAGATAAATATCACCGGCGGGTAATTCATAAACTGGCGCTGATAAGGTACCTTCTATAGAGTTAGCGGTGGTTTTAGTACTATCCCAAGCGCCGTTATAGGCAGCCGCTTTCACTGCGTCTTCTTCTGCCGTTGATAGTTGATCCGGAGTGGTAAATATATTAATGGTGCCTGAGTCCATTAACTCTCCGAATTCTTTATCTAGCATATAACCTGCGGTACGACTTTGTTCACGGGTACTCTCTGATTGAGTTAACGCAACATCATAAGAGATATCTCCAATTTCACCACGAATACCCGCAGTAAAGTTGAGAGTTTCAGTATCGTATTCATTGGTACGATTTCCGGCTGGACGGGTACGCCATTTAACTCTAACACGATTTAAATCACTAAATTCATCTGCCGTTAACATCGGTTGAATCACATTTTGTACAAACGGCGAGTCTAGATCAAACTGATAATTACTCACCGTTTTTGGCGCAATACGAGAAGTCAATTTATATCTAGAATACATCGCATTGCCATAAAACTCACTGTCATCGTTGATTGCGACAACTCCGTTTAATAAAAAGTTATCACTGCTACTTTCCGGATAAATTTCCACAGTTTCGGTAAAATCATATAAACAAGTATTACCTGTTGGCGCATTGTTTTCAGCACAGGCACCATTTGCTTCACGATATGGGTTAAATGACTGACTCGATAGCTCGTCAAACCTTAAATATAAATTTGCAGGAATAGCATTTGAAGAGGCACGCTGTACAAAAAGATCGGTACCGTTGTGAGTAAAAGGTACAATACCTGTTTTAGAAAAATCGCGCTGCGTTGATTTTAATTGTTCCTGAGAACCATGACTATAAGTTAACATCACATTGAACCCATCAATACTTAAATCGCCGTAACCCGCAGTAATATCAAAACTATTACTTTCTCCGCCATCTTCTTGCGGTTTATCTAAACGAGCACTAATAGTGATCCCTTGAAAATCATCTTTCATGATAAAGTTAACCACACCAGCGATAGCATCAGAGCCATATAATGCTGATGCACCGTCCATCAGTATTTCAACACGTTTGATTGCCGCCAAAGGAATGGCACTAATATCAACACTACCACCGCTATCACGTGCAGCCATGCGACGGCCATTGAGTAACACTAGTGTATAAGAACTACCTAAGTCTCTTAATGACGCAGTTTGTGAACCATTACCACTACCTACTGATTGTGCTGGCACAGTAAAACCTTGCATCGCAGGAATCGCCTGTATCAAATCTGAAACATTGGTGACCCCAGTTTTAGCAATGTCTTCTGATGAAATGGTTGTTATTGGCAATGCGCCTTCCATATCAGTACGCTTAATACTTGAGCCGGTAACTTGAATACGTTCAATTATATCTTCTAAATCAGTAGTTTCTTGCGCTGCCGATACAGACCCCATTGCCGTTAACAGAGCAATGGAAACTAACGTAGGTTTTAACTTAAGTCGTTTATTGTGTTTAAATGACATCATGATTTTTCCCCTAATGATTAATAACTTGTTTTTTTTTATAATGTCCAAGCCAATTTCAAATTGAATGAAAAGTCAGCTCGGAACCTAGTATTCGCAAAACATCAGCGAGGGCTCAACCAAGCAGAGTCATTTCTAACTCCTTTGTATATCTTTTATACATCTATTACTTAAAAAACAGTATGTTATAGAAGCGTACTTCCACAACTCCTATGTTATTTATTTATAAGATATAAGGATTATTTGCTATTTTTTTATTGATGAGTGCGTTATATTTATTTGCTATAAAGAATTAGATAATAAAGCTAATTATGTTAAGCAACGATAAAGAATTCGCTGGATTCGGTCACTGATTATGAAAGCTGATACGCCCTTTAAACTTGGACAATGCACCATTAAGCCTCGGGAATATTCAATCGAATTTTCATCGGATAATAATAAAGTATTACAACCAAAATTTATTGAGGTATTAGCGTACCTTGCCAGTCAATTCCCACGTTTAGTTGACCGTCAAGAGCTCATTGATAATGTCTGGGCAGGAAATCACTATGTTGGCGAAAAGTCATTAACCAATGCTATTTGGAATTTACGCAACGAATTTAAACAAATGGATACCGATAACGAATATATTGAAACAGTACGTAAAAAAGGTTATCGACTATTAATTAAACCTCTTTATTTAAGTGACGAAACTGCACAGCAACATATAGTGCCCCCTTCACAAACCTCGAAGTTGACAACACCTCGAACAATTTCTTATCTAGTCATAGTAGGCCTGATAATATTGACTAGTATTTGGGCACTATCAAATCATAGTGTCGTTCCACTACAAGGAACTATTACTAGTATAACCACTGATCCTGGCCGAGAAGTATATCCGGTGGTATCTCCCAATAACCAATATTTAATCTATTCATGGCGTCGTATCGGTAAACAACCTAACTTATATTTAAAAAATTTTTCTGAACTATCTGCTCCAGCCAAACAATTAACGTTTAGTGAAGACTATGAAGGGCGAGCCGTGTGGCACCCTGATGGAGAAAATATTTATTTTCAGCGTAAACATTGGGACTACTCCCAATGTGAAATTATCCAGTTGAATATTATTACCACAGAACAAAAAGTAATTACTCCCTGTACGGGTGAAGTCGATTTTGCTTTAACCATTTCACCTGATGGCGATACACTTGCTTATGTATACGTTGATGGGAAAAGCTCAATCCAAACTATCCAGTTTTTAGATATTGCTAGAGGCATTAGTACCGCAATACCTTATCAATGTAAGAATAAGTGCCAATATAAAGATCTTGATGCGGCCTTTTCTCCTGATGGCAAGTATCTGGTAATTTCTCGTTCCTTAGATGAAGAAATTCGTGAAGAGATATTTTTATTTGATGTGAACAGCAAAGAATTACAACAACTGACAGACGTCGACGGAGACATCAAAGGATTAACTTGGCATCAAAGTAGCGGCCGGATTATTTTTAGTACGGAAGCATCGGGCCGTAGAGATGGTTATGTATTTTCCTTAGATGATAATAAGACCAGCAAATTAAACATTCCAGGATTTAGCTATCCAAATGCTATCCCTAATAGTAATGACGTGATCTTTCATCATTGGCAGGTTTTATCTCATTTATCAACGCTGTCCTTATCCGATACTATAGCGACTGCACCTTTTCCATTTATTCGCTCGGAATACTCTTATCGTAGTCCTCACTTTTCGGAAGTAGCCAACAAAATGGTCTTTATCTCCAATGAGTCAGGTTATGAAGAAATATGGACTTCAAATATAGATGGCACCGATCGACAAAAATTAACCTCTTTAGAAAGGTACTTAACTTTCCCTCGATGGTCTCACAACGGGGAATACATCGCATTTTTAGGACCAAAAAAACAGGAAAAAGGCAACGCTCTTTATATACTAAATGTAAAATCAAACTTAGTGAAAAAGCTGAATAGTGATTTTGAACAGCATTTTCGTCCTTCATGGTTACAAGATGACAGTGGCTTAATTGCCGCAACTAAAAATAGCAACCAAGTAACATTACATGCATTTCCAATTAATCATCAACAATCCTATATCTTGCTAAATCAAGCCGTTACTTTTGCAGAACAAGATGAAGCTGGCAACATTTGGTATACTCCCGGACGAAATCAAGGACTTTGGCGGTTTTCACCAACACAACACAGCCCTTCACCTATTGAGATATTGAGCAGTGATTTATTTAGAGTTGGCCATAATTGGGAATTAACTAATCAGGGCGTTTATTTTCAACATGATTATGCCAAACATCATCAAATAAATTACTTTGAATTTAATACTCAAAAGGTAAAGCCTGTCGTAAAACTGCCTAAAGGTACATTGCAACGAAACTCCTCTATGACTTTCATTGAGCAAGAAGATAAATTGGTGTTTACCCAATTGGAGTTTCCCAAGGTCAATACCAAACGTTTAACTCACCCTCTTTTACAATAAAATCAATACAATACAAATAAAGACAAACTATTATATATTAGATTAAAATGCTATATACTAGACATCCAACTGAAAGCGCTTACCGTAATAAAGTTAATCATCAAAGGTAAAAACATGGATAAACATCGACTGAGCTTTGCTACGGTGAATATACTCTCGCATAATATTGCCGAATTGATAATAGATAATGATGTTGAAGTAAGTTTGGAAATGGTTGAAGAGCATGACCAATTATTATGTTCTATATTCAACGGTCGTTTTGGCGTATTAGTGAATAAAATCAATACCTATTCATATTCCTTTGAAGCAACATTGAGCATGGGTTCGATGGCCCTAATGAAAGCTATTGCGATTGTAAATTATAGCGCTCAAGGTGAACAATCGACTCAAAAGATTATCAAAACACGCATTACCGATAACTTGAATTTAAAAAATTTCTCAGGTCTTGAGCTGGGTTGGCAACAAGCAGTTGACTGGCTCAATCAAGAACTTCTAGATGAAAATGACATGATTACAAATAAGCAGTCATCGCCCACGTGATATCCAGCTAAAATCAGCGTCTCGCTTTTACACTAAAGGGCTCTGAGCAATAATCGACTATTTAACAACATCCGCAATAATGTTATTTTTCAAAACAGTTATTGCTTAGAACGTTCAAGCAAATACAGATTAACTCAATATAAAAATTCATAGACTACTTACACATTTTTATATTGAACCTGTTGAGATTATATCTGCATTCAATAACCTATTAGACGCTGTTATGAGCTTAGTTTCCATTAACGTAAAATCTATCGGTTTAGTTAAGTAATCGTTCATGCCCGCGTTTAAGCATTTTTCCCTGTCTCCTTTCATTGCATTTGCTGTCATAGCAATGATATAAATATCGCGATAATCTTCGCTTAATTCTCTTATTTTCTGTGTTGCCGTATAGCCATCCATAACCGGCATTTGGCAATCCATTAGCACCACGTCAAATTCTTGTTCTTGCAGGCATTGTAGTGCTTCCAAACCATTTTTAGCTATGATTACTGCTGCACCTAAGTTTCGTAACTGACAACTAGCAACCGCTTGATTGATTGCATTGTCATCAACTAATAAAACTCTCATGCCATCAACCAAAGTTTGTTGTTTTAATTGTTGGGCGCTAGGTTTTTGGTTTGCTGATGGCATTAATTTTGATACTGCATCATTGCTAATAACGGCATTAAGCACATCAGCTAAATCTGATTTAGTGATCGGCTTGGTTAAACAACAATCAAAACCTAAATCGTCGTAATACTTTTCGTCATTGCTGGAATTTAAAGGTTTCATTAATATTAATTTTGTCGCTGAAAACTGCTGAAGACTTCGGATCTTCTGCCCCAGTTCTATGCCATCTATTGCTGGAACCTCCGCATCAATTAAGACCATATCGAAATGCTTTCTCTCGTTTTCATCAAATTGTTGCAGCATCAAGTTGAGAGTCGACTGGCTGTCAGTTGTTTGCAAGACTTTTGCACCCCATCGTACTAGTTGCTCAGACAATACGGTAAGATTAGTCTTATTATCATCAACTACCAACAAATTAAGGTTACTGAGGTTGGCAGCAGGTGCCGATTTTTCTTGCTGATCACTATGCTGTAATCTAATATCAAAGTTAAAAGTGCTACCCTTATCCAGTTCACTGGTGACACTAATATCACCGCCCATGAGCTGGCATAACTTTTTAACGATTGCTAAGCCGAGACCGGTTCCGCCAAATTTTCGTGTTGTAGAAGCATCAACTTGGATAAAACGATCAAACATTGTTGCTATTCTATCTTTGGGAACGCCAATGCCAGTATCGGAAATAGAGCAAGATAATTGCAGGTACTGCTCATCAATCCTACCAAGATTGGCTTGAATTTTTATTTCCCCTTGCTCAGTAAACTTAATCGCATTACCCACTAAATTAGTTAATATTTGCGTTAACCTACCTGGGTCTCCTTTTACATAGCTGGTCTCTATTTGTGTTAAGTCGAGGTTTAATTCAATGTTTTTTTCTTGCGTTTTATGAGCAGTAGCGTGAGTAAAATTTCCGAGAAGTTCACACAAATCATAATCAATAGCTTCAACTTCAAGCTTGTTTGCGTCAATTTTAGAAAAATCTAGTATGTCATTAATTATCGATAATAATGAATCGGCACTAAAATGGGCAAGCTTCACCTTTTGTTGTTGTTCTCGGTCTAAATCGGTTTGCTTTAACAGAGTCAACATACCAACAACACCATTGATTGGTGTCCTTATTTCATGACTCATTGTCGCCAGAAAATCTGATTTAGCATTGTTACTTTGCTGTAATTCTATTGTCTGTTGTTTCAATTCATCGTGAGCCAGCATTATTTCGTCATTAACTACTTTTATTTCGTTTTGTTTTTGCTGCAAGTTGTCATTCGTA
>JABSOX010000080.1 GCA_013215655.1 Colwellia sp. | reverse complement strand
TGTGTAATTAATGCCGTCCTTCGTTGGACTATATTACAAACCGCTAAAGCACACTTCTACCACATTATAGGCGTTAGAGAAAATGGCTGGGTGGCTAGTTCGGATTAGGTTTTGTATCCATAACGCTAAGCTGCAGTTAAGTTGTAAGGTCACAAATATTCCATCCTGCATAATTAGATTTGCTTATGTGTTCCGGCGGAAACCGTGATTTATCCATTGCTATACAAAGTAAGTGCTCTGGTCTTGAAAACGCAACATAAAGCATTTTCATAAATCCTTTTTTTCTTACAGCTGTTGGTTTTACTGTATTTTCATTGAGAATGTAATCAATTAAAGTACCTATATCAAAATTATAATTTTTTGTTTCTAGTACAAGTGTTGCAGCATGCGTTTCGCCTTTGACAGAATGAATAGTAGATAATTCATTTTCTACTATTTTTCCGTTAATATTTACTATGACTCTATTAGAGTAAGTTTCATTTTGGGGAGCACCTGCTTCAATAGAACTTTCAAAGAGAATAAAGTCCCTTTTAACTGTCGATGTTTGCATACCTGTTAATACCAATAACCTTGCAATAGTGTCATTCCATCGAGTTACATCCATTGAACTATCAATAAGCCCTTTAACTAACATATTGAAGTCAATAAAATTATTTGAATCTTTTAAGTATTTACGGATACTTGTTGTGGAGTAAAAAGATTTGGAGTTATCTGAAAAAGTTAATTCACAGTCAGCCATACGCCCACATCTTGCAATACCACTTAAAACCATATGGTATGCTTCATGGCCGCCTATTAGTCGTTTTGCTTCATAGAAATAATGAATGAGTTTTTTTGGTTTAAATTTATTGATATTATTATCTTTATCAAAGGAGTCAAGATAGTGGCAAATTGTTAAGCTCTCTTCTTTTCTTTTCCCTACAGCACCAACAGTTTTTATGGGGTTAACGCAGTCAATAGGAATAGCTTGTTCACACAACCTAGCAAATGCATTGAAAACGTTATACCTAGAATTTTCATCAACTAAAAAGATGGTATGTTGAGAAATCACAGGAACAGTTTTATTCGAAGTGAGATTTATACGGTTATAGCTTAAATTTTTTGCTAACAGGGCAATTGAGTTGTCAAATCGATGACTGTTTTCAACTGTATCTAATACAGCTGTATTATAAGTTTGGTTTTCTTCTCCATTACCACTATATATCGCTTGATCAGGGTCACCAAACCTCTGAAACTTCACATTCTCGTGCAGGAAAATTTTATTCAATAATTCGTCTTGAAATTTTTGTGTATCTTGCATTTCATCAATAAATGCGAAAGGAAATCGATGACGAATAGAGTCTAGTAATTCTGGGGTGTCATGAATGGACTTATTCGCGAATGCATACATTTCATGGTAATAGTAATATCCATCCTTTATGAGTATATCTTTAGCCTCTAATAATTCTCTATAGCTACGTGATGGCGATGCAGAATCAAAGCCCGGCACTGATAACTCTAGCTCCCCTGCATTAAATTTATATTGCAAATCTTGTAACGATGTTATTCGGTTTCTTTCAAGATATGCCCTTGTACTATGGCTAAGAAGGTACCAAGCTTTAGTGTTACACATTTCGTCATCTATATGATTAACACAAAGCTCATTTGATCGGAGCGCTGGTATGGCAATGTACTTGTTTATAAACTCCTGAATAGTGCCTATGAAGTGTGGGTAAGATAACAATTTAACACCATCTGAATCTTGGTTAAGACGATCTATAATTTCTTGTTTAGCAACATTTGTGTGTGTCAGAACACAGACACCTTGGTGTTTGCTTTGCCATTTTTTAGCTATAATTAGCAATTTTGCGGCTACCATTGTCGTTTTACCACTACCAGGGCAAGCTTGTACGTCGTCAAATGTCTTTATTATATTCTTTCTCGTCTCATCAAAAGTAAACCCTAACTTTTGTTCAACTTCATAGATGTCACCATCATTAAGATTAATCATCTTGACTAGTATCCGGATTTACTACTGTTTGGAGTACAGGAAACGGTTCAGTTACATATTCAATGGCATCAATGATATAACTAGGTAGTTTTCTCCGTAATATTTCTGGTTGGTCTTTGTACTTAGACAGAATATTCGCAAGTAAGTAGCTGACTTCACTTTTAGCGTTCCCTTTACTTTCAATCATTCCATATAATTGAACAGACCTAGTTTGGTTGTCGGTACTTAAACTATCAAACCCTTCGTTGTCTCCATTTACAGCAAGATAAACCTCCTCGGCTAATCCATATTTAGCTAGACAAAATTCAAATGTCCAATCATTGGATATAAATGTTTTAACTAACTCGCCATCATGTTCTTTTTTCGTTGCTTTCTGTGCAGCTATACCAGCTTGATCAAGTTCATTAAGCCAGTAACGAAGGTTGCCACCTCTGCCTGTCGTAGCATTTGGTTGTTTTTTTATTTTAAAACCATGAGGGTTAGCGGCTACTTCCTCAGCCTCATCTGGCCATAAGTCTAGATCTGTAACACAGGCAACTTTTATAGGTAAGGGACTTGGGGTTGCTAAGCTAGAGTTAGAGCGATAAATTTTAGCGTATCTCTTTCTTGATAATCCATTAACACTTACTAGTGATACGCCGTAGTCTTCCAATGGTCTGTCGAGTAGTTCGGCAATTTGGGGTAACAAAACAACTTCAGCAACCCCTTCGACGAGAAGTACACCTTTTGCAAAGAACATATTAGCTTTTGTGGAATCCAAAAATTTTTCCAAAAACACATAATCATCAGGTGCTAACGCTGTATGGTTTTCTCCAAGTGGGAAAGCTTTACCGTCCTGCATTAAAATCAAACTTTGAAGTGGTGCTTTTGACGCTAGAACTGTGCTATGAGTAGATAATATGCATTGCAGGTCACTATTCTCTTCACGTAGGTATTTAATGAACTTTAACTGTAGTTGAGGGTGAAGATGTGCTTCTGGTTCTTCGACTAATAAAAGAGGATATTGATCTTCTTCTTGCTTAATCAGCATTAACTCAGTCGCCATAAATAATAAACTACTATAACCTAGACCATGCTTAATACCTGTTCCATCAAGTTCAAGAGTAAGCTTCTCTAGAATAGACTTCAAAGCAAATGTTTTTTCAGCTTCATTCATATCTGTATAAGTTTTACTACCCAGTAAACTTAATACTGGGGAAAATACGTTTGATTTAAATGTTAAGGAGTTTAGTAGATCAGCAATACTACTTTGTGCAGTTTGAATTGATAGATCCGCTTGAATTTGATCACTTGCAGTTGTAAGTAATTCGATAATACGTTGAGTGGCAGCGTTATCACCCGCAATACTGCTGTTACTTCCTAATATTTGTGACAACCTCGATGATCTTCCTGCTTTCAATTCAGCTTCTGCATCACGAAGTGGTTTTAAGTATGTAGTGGCTAGGTAGTCACGAATGTCTCGTTCAATTATTGGCCCATCACCATTTTTTCCTGAATGAATTTCAGTTTTAATATATTGAGTTTTCTTTGAAAAGTTTCTAGTTAGTCTTGCTGTAAGTGTTATATAGAGTCGAGATTCATCAATTTGCTCTGAGTTTTTTTCTGTTGTTAAATGTTCGAGAAAAATTCCAGACTCACGTACTGATAAACTAACAAATTGTAAATTTATTTGTAGTTCACTTTTACCACTTAAAAAGTCAGTGTCAGTAATTGAGACCCATTCAGCAGAGTTAGTATCAAGGGCTATCCTTATAGCATCAATTACAGAGCTTTTACCGGCATTATTTTCACCGACAAGTAAATTTAAACCTTTATTAAAGCCAATAGAAAAGTCTTCAAATTGTCTGAAATTTTTTACTTCTAGTCGTGATAAATGCATATTGGGCAATCCTATCCATGTGAATTTTATTATTGCCTCATAGTAACTTAAAATTAAATACTAAATACACATAAAGTGTAATCATTTTAAAGGTATGTTTTACTGAAATATTTTTGTAAAATTGTATAAATAATACATTAGAAAATATATCGAAAAAAACTTGTCTCTAAAGTCAGTCAAGGCATAAAGTGATCATGATTTTTATAGCATATGTACCCTTAAGCGCGGCATAAAAACTAAATATGTATGCTTAATGCTGATTCATACTTCTTAAACATATGGACTAAAATATACCAAAAAATTAATCTAGATTAGTTTTATGCTTTAATCTTGAAGGCATTATCTCTTCAAACTCACAATTTAACGCGTTCGTTAATTTGTACAACGTTTCTATTTTTATATTCACTAAGCCTCGTTCCATCTTGCCGTAATTACCTCTTTCTATACCTACATAGGCGGCAAAACTTTCTTGAGAGTAGCCAGCAGCCTTACGTTTTTCGCGCAGCATTTCACCAAATTCTTTAACTAAATCACTCACCTTGTTTTTCCTTCAGGCAAAATGATTAGATTTTCATGTTGAGCGCTATAGCACCACGCCCTATAATACCCATTATTATTTTAAATTGATCTGGATTTACTTTGAAGTTAGACCCTTTTGTTGCTCAAATTATTGTCGCGAAAACTTTTGATCACTTCACAACGAGTGATGTCAGATCGGCTTATTTAGTGTTAAAAAACGAACCATCATTGAAACCTGCAGATGTTAGACGAAAGATTTATGCTGAGCTTTTAAAGTTAGTTAAAAAAGGATGGTTAACAAAGTTAAAACCAACTAATAAAGGTTTTATTCGTTTTAATAAAACAAAGAATTTTGATGAAGATGAAATAAGAAAAAAATGCGGTTCAGCGGTCTCAATTAAAACATTAATTGATAAAAAAAAGCCCTTAACTGATAAATTAAACCATTATAAAACCGAGCTACTTTTAAATTTAGGGGAATCTGAAGCTTACAAAGAACTCTATTCAGAGTTCCCTGAGTTAGTCGATGATTTACAGCCGCAATACAATAAAGCTAGGGATAACAACACGAGAATACTAGGGAAAATAAGAGCCATTGAAGGATTACTTAAGCAAGGTAGTCCATTAGAGAAAATATGAAACTAAGACAATGGCAAGTTAACTGTATAAATAAAGCTTTAAAACAATATTTGAATGGCAATAGCCACTTTTTAACCTTAGCAACACCTGGAGCTGGTAAAACTTTGATGGCATCTGAATTAGCCTATCAGTTATTAAAGAGCAACCTGATTGATTTAATTATTTGTTTTTCACCTTCTTCCATTGTTTCTCAAGACTTTAGTGAGAGTTTGCAGTTGAGAATTAATGAACGATTCGATGGTTTACTGGGAGCTAAAGGACATTCTCTTACCTACCAAAGTTTACAGTATCTGGATGAAGATTTTTGGCAGCTATTTCATAGGTATCGAGTATTCGTGATCTTTGATGAGATCCACCATTGTGCTGGTTCTACTATTGATAATGCGAATGCATGGGGTGAACAAATAATATTAAACATTCAAGATAAAGCTAAATATACATTGGCGCTAACAGGAACACCTTGGCGTTCCGATGCTGCTCCTATCGTCCTTTCTAACTATATGTACCCGAGCAACAAAATATCTTGTGATTACGTTTATGGGCTTTCTGAGGCCATTCGCGATGATGTTTGCCGTGTACCGCAGATAATTGCTATAGATAACAATAAAATTTCAGTTGTTGATGACGATGAGACTAAAACGTTTACTAGCTTTAAGTGTTTGTTATCGCAATCAATCATTCCGTATCAGGAGATTATTGAAAATGAGAAGGTAATTAAATACGTAATTTCGTCTGCACAGAAAACATTAACCTCAATTAGAACTAAAAACGCTGACGCTGCCGGATTAATTGTTGCGTCATCTGTAGAGCATGCAAAACAAATTTCAACGTTAGTGAAGGCCTGCTTTAACGAAGATGCCGTTGTTGTTACTTACAGAGAAAATGAGCCAACCAGTATTATTCAACAGTTTAGACATGCACAAACTAAATGGATTATTTCCGTGGGGATGATAAGTGAGGGAACTAATATCCCTCGATTGCAGGTTTGTTGCCACCTGACCAATATCAAAACAGAAATGCATTTTCGTCAGATTCTAGGCCGCATACTTAGGATGACAGGCTCAAAAAATCAAGAGGCTGTTATGTATATGCCCGCTGAACCTAAGCTGTTGGAGTACGCTTATCGAGTTAAACAAGATGTTCCGTTTGAAGCTGACGTGGTTAAGTTTGAAAAGATGAAAGCTGAGGTTGACGAGGATTCGATTAAAGGTGACAAAAGTAATATTACCTTCGATAAAACAAGAAAATTTGACCCTAAGATTGGTATTGAACTTGGTGACTTTGAAGATAACGTTACCTCTGATGTGTTTGAGGAGGTAAGTAAGGTACCAGATGAACATTATTTGACTACTTCTTATGACAAAGTAGTCAATATATTCGGGCAGTTTAAGCAAGAAGCCATAGCGCTTGGGCTGAGTGAGTTGAGGTGATTATCTATCTATTAAAAAATAAAAACAAACAATTTTGGAATGTCCAAAATTTTGAATTAATTAAGAATATTAATTGACTGGGCTAAATACCCAACATGGAGTTTTGGTTAGTATATATCACCTTTTAGTTCTAGTTGAGTTAGATATACACGCATCTCAAATTCTAGTTGATGGTAGTCAGGTAACATATATTGGCACAATTGATAAAATGCCTTATCGTGGGGTTTTATACGGATGTGGGCTAATTCATGAACGACTATCATCTCTAGAAATGCTTCGGGAGCAGTTTTAAATATCTCACTAATCCGTATTTCATTTTTACTTTTTAATTTATTCCCTTGAACTCTCGATACAAAAGTATGTAGCCCTAAAGCATTGTTTACAACATGAATTTTTTTGTCATAAATAATTTTACTCAACGGAGAAGACTTTCGTAAATGTGTATTTTTTAAATTCATAACATATTCACGAAGCATTTTATCATTATTAATATCGTGAGTTTTAGGGTGCTTTTTAAGAAGAAAACTTTCTAATGTATCCTGCTCAACCATGGTTCTAATTTTATTTTGTACTTCTAGTGGATATGAAGATAAATACTTCAGTTGATTTGGTTTTGTTTTTGAATATGTCATCGGTTCAAGTTACGGCATTTTTAAAGGCAGTTGTCGCCTAAATTGTACATTACTTATTTATATTTCGACAGCTAGATGGTCTTCAATATAAAAACTAAATTAACCTGTGTCATTGGACAATTACATCAGTTATGCCACCTAATTGCATCAAACTGCCAGTCATTACCATCTAACACTGCAACCTAATAACATTTACTGCGACCACTGAATAACATTAGGTTTACCACTACTAAATTAAGGTCACTTTGTGCGCATTATAGCTAAAGATGGCAGTATCAAGACTTCAGCTTCTAGCCATAAGCGGAAGTTAGCTTTTGAGTTAAAAACGGCAGTTCAGAGATCCTAAAGCTTCCTTTTTCACTTAAAAATTTACATCTATTCATAACGGAAAATATGCCTAAAATTTTTATTTGGCGTTAGATCTCAAATCCCCAAAGCGGACATTGGAATGATTTAAGTTTTAAATAAATTTAGAGTATTAATTCTAAGGCGCTAACGCCCCCTGAGCGCCTTAGCAAACAATTATAAAGTGATAAACCAATCATAGTCCGCTTTGCTATTTAGCTTCTGCGATAAATACAAACCAAGTTCGCGTAATTGCGCTTTATCTGGATAATTCATTATTAGCGATTTAAGTTTATTTAATGCTTGTGTGCTCTTCTCTGCTCCATCCATTGCTAAAACATAGGTATAGGCATATTGAGAATTCGTGGGTGATAACGACATGGCTTTCTCGAAAAAAGTGACTGCCTTATCAATTGCTTTTTGCCGGACCAGATGTAACCCATAAGAATATTTTATCGCCCCTGATTTAGGTAAGTTTTTCATTCCCTTAACAAGCACTGAGTTCACTTGGGCCGGGTTTTGTAATGAGCGATACAAATCCGCTAAGTTGATATAACCGCTATCAAAATAAGGTTCAATTACAATAGCCGCTTTAAAAGATTTTTCAGCCTCTTTTATATCACCACTTTGCAATGCATTGATGCCATGATTCATCCGCCCTTCACCACGCCAACTAGTCAGTTCATTACTTTGTTTTAATTCGTTAAAAGCGCTAACAAACACAGTTTGGTCAGCAGTAGAAACCTTACTATCGATTAAGCTGAGAGCTGCCGCTACCCGAATGGCTTTATATTTATCGGTTAATAAAGGTACTAACAATGCGATTTTATCATCTTGCGGCAATAGTGTAGCCGCACTGGCAGCGCTTAATCGAATAAGATCTTCTTTATCGGTTAAATAAGGCGTTAATATCTCGCTCGTAATGGTCTGTGTGGTGTAAGCGAGCTGCTGTATTGCCGATGCTCGACTAATAATATCAAGTTTTTCATCCGCTATAAGACTAAGGTGATCTTCAAGGTTAATTGCTTGCCCACTATTTAGTGCCATTAAAAATTTTTTACTGCTTGATAAGGCTTTTGGCTTACCATGCCATTTTTGTAAATTATCAATTGCCCATTGATTACTTTTATCATTGTGGCAGCTATTGCAAGCGTTCGGTGTATTAAACTCACTTGATAACTCTGGTCTTGGAATTTTAAAACTATGGTCTCGTCTATCATCAACTCCCATGTAGCGATTGGTCGGCATATGGCAGTTAGCACATTGAGCACCCGTACTGTTTTCTTGGTGTTGATGATGCGTTTTAACCTCGTATACGTCAGCGCCATGACACTGCAAACATAAACCGTTGCCTTCTATTTTTAACTTCATGGTGTGTTTATTATGGCAATCAAGGCAGTTAACACCGGCTGCAAACATTTTGCTTTGTAAAAAAGAGCCATAAACATAAACTTCTTAAGTAATTTGTCGATCCGCATGAGAATTAGGGGCAGCAGGTAACAGAGGAGTAAAATGATCTAAAAAGGGTTTTCCTGGAGTAATACCGTCAGTTAAAGGCGCACGTAATGAATGACAAGCAAAACACCCATCCATAAAAGCATTGTCACGTGGTTCACCTTGCCAGTGCGCTGTTTTCTCGCCAAGACTGCGTAACCAAAGACCTGTGGGATGCTTCGCAGACGTAACATCAACTCCGACATTTCGTATTGTCAACTTCTGAGTATGTTCTGACATATCACCATGACAAGATAAACAGCCAACATTGATATTATCAAATTGACTAGTGAAACTGTTTTTCTTAGGATTATAGTCTCGAACTAACCCATCAGAATGACAGTCTGCACACATGCCGTTCCAGTTTTGCAAGGGCTGACGCCAATGTAATCTATCTTCAGGACGAATTTCTTCATGACTATAGTTATGATACCAACGCTGGCCGCCTTCTGCTTTGTTACGGCTATCCCAAGCAAAGGGTAATACCTGTAATTTTCCTAGTTCAGTTTCAACTAAATATTGTTGTAGCGGAAAATGGCCAAAGGTATATTTTATTGGGTAAGTATCGGTTTTATCCTCATAAGAAATAGTGACTTGATAACGGTTATCTTTAATAAAAAAAAAGGCTTTTTGACCGTAATGCTCAACCTGTTTATTATAAAAATCAGCTAATACTGAGTTTTTATCAGCAATGGCCATCGCTTTGGCATGATCAGACTGCTGCCATTCATGTTGTGACTGCTGATGACAATAAATACACTGCTGATTGCTTATCGGTTTAGCCTTTTGGAACTCATGTTCTGCTATTTCAACTGCTTGCACAGATAAAGCAGCTAGAAAACAACTAAAAGCGATACTACATAAATAGAAAAACTTCAAAATCTATACTTACCTTAAAAAACTAAACTAATGATTAACTTCGTAATAATATTTGATTATACGGTTTCACATGAGGAAAAACCTGCATTAATTTTGTTGTGAAAGCCCCATTGCTGGATAAGCATATTAGCTATCCAGCTAATGCTGTTTTTTTTGCAGTAAATCACGTACCAATAACTGATGCATAACTATAATCTGCACTAGGTTCAACAAAGGTGCATAAGCGAATATAATTAAAACCATGATTTTTTAATAACACTAAAAGAGGATTTTCATTGCCATCCGTTTCGATAAAAACATCACCATTGTCGATAAATCAGGCTAAACCAGATACATCTGTACCGAGAATATAGTTATCACTATTACAAGGGTTACGGACTACAAACAGGGTTAGCTGCATACCCATTGGTAAATTGCGTACCTTGTGCTGCAAGGGCATCAATATTAGGGGTATCGTAGAAAGTATTTTCGTTGTAGGCACCGACATCTGAGTAACCTAAGTCATCGACTAGAATAAATACCACATTGGGCTTATCAACTTTTTTTCTATATAAACTACTTTACTATCGGCATTACTGACAGTGATAAAAGACAGGCATAGTAAAGCAGCTACCCGTGTCTGTACTTTATTTTTCATTATAAATTTCTTATTGTTATTTAAATCAAAAAAGTGAAATTCAATCCTGAGTTATCTACATAGGCATGTTAATTTAAAAATTTATAAACGGTTTTAGAAGTATATGTACTTCCAGGTGTTAACACGTAGGTGGGAAATTTATTATCAGCTGGTGAATTGGGTAATTGTCCAGTTTCTAAGCAAATACCATATTGTGGTGAATAGGCTTGCTGATATTTTCCAATAATGCTTTTATTCAAATAATTAGCGCTGTAAACCTGTAAACCGTCTTCTGACGACCACACTTGCATCATTCGGCCAGAGTTAGGCTCAGATAACATAGCCACTAAATTAAGCTCCGCATTTTCTGATTTATGATCACTGCTAATTTTTTTATCAAAGGGATTTCCTGTTAACCAATAATGATCATATCCGTTTGCAATTTTCAATTGCTCATGCTCACTTTTAATATCTTTCCCTATACTTTTGGCTTTTCTAAAGTCGAATGGGGTATGGGTAACAGGCATAACAGCCCCTGTAGGAAATTTATCTTTAGCAAGGGGGAGAATTGAATCAGCGTAAATTGCTAAATCATGTTGCAACACATTCGTATTTCTTCTGGCTGCTAAATTAAAATAGCTATGTTGTGTTAAATTAACCACCGTTTCTTTATCAGTATTGGCTTTATAATCGATAACTAATTCATTCTGTTGGTTTACGGTATAACGAACATTGACGAGTAAGTTCCCTGGATAGCCTTCTTCACCATCAGCGCTTAAATAACTTAACGTTAAGCTAGCACTGTCATCGTTTTTTTTAATTTGTGCATTCCACAACACTTTATCAAACCCTTTGTGTCCACCATGTATTTGATGGGGAGGTCGATTAAGTGAGAGTTGATATTTTTCACCAGAAATACTGATATTCCCGTGGCGTATACGATTAGCAAAGCGCCCGACAATAGCACCAAAATAACGATTTTTAGTTTCATAATCGGCTAAATTATCAAAACCTAAAACAACATCACCAAGCTTACCTTGTTTATCTGGAACCAAAATTTCAGTAATGATTCCACCAAAGTTAATCACTTTAACGGTGATATTACCGGCCTTCAATGTGTACAAATTGACTTTATCGCCATTGCTCAGCACACCATACTCTTCACTATGAATACTGACGTTTGCTTTCGCTTGATGACAAAAAATAAACAAGCTCAACAATAGAAAATGAAAAGTGGTTAATTTCATTGCAAAAAATTTACGCTCGTTCATATACACTCCCATAATTCTCTATTGATTGACCCTATTTTGAAGTCGCAGTTATAGTCTTATTCTTTATTAATAATATCAGTAAGCGAGGCTGCTAGTCGTGCTGCTATATCAGGATGCTGTGAGATAATATTATTTTTCTCTTGCAGATCTGTCGATAAGTCAAATAATTGTGCTTCGGTAGATAAACCATTTTCAACCGTCTTATTCGCCAACCAGCCGGGTGTTACGCCAGAAAAAGGTGCGATATATTTCCAGTTATTTTCACGCAATGACAAAGTAAATGACTCTTCAAGCATCATCTTTCGACCAACACCGTTAATGTCTAAAAGTGCAGGTAAAATATTTTGGCTATCAATAGCTTCCGTTGAAGGAACGTCGACACCAACCAATGAGGCTAATGAGCGATAAAAATCAATTTGACTCACTAACGCATCACTAACCCCTTTAACTTTTATTCTATTAGGATAAGTAACAATTAACGGTACACGAGTACCCGCTTCATAAGCACTATATTTACCGCCTCTAAATGGACCTGAAGGATCATGTGACCCTAGCTTTTCTACAGCGTCATCGTCATAGCCGTCATCGAGTACAGGGCCATTATCACTTGAAAAAATAATTAACGTGTTTTCATATAAACCAAGCTTTTTTAATTCATCAACAATCTGTCCTGTCATCCAATCCATTTGTACAATGGCATCACCACGGCGACCCATGCTCGTTTTACCAACAAACATTTTATTCGGTGCTCTAGGAACATGTATATCTGAAAAGGGAAAGAAAAGCATAAAGGGTTCATCTTTGCTTTCTTGTATGAAGGCTTTAGCTTTATCGGTAAAAACAAACGGAAAGTCTTCATCAATCCATTCAGCAGATTTACCACCTGACATCCAACCTATTCGACTAATTCCATTAATGATAGTAGCGCTATGTTGTAAGTCAGCACCCATTTTCAATAGTTCTGGTGCTTCAGTGCCTAATGGACGATCACTAATGTTTTCGGCATAACTTACTTTAATTGGGTCGTTAGGATCTAATCCCACAACATGGTGGTTTTCTAAATAAACAGTGGGCACACGATCACCCGTGGCCGGTAATAAAAAACTATAGTCAAAGCCTAGCTCGATAGGACCTGGTTTAACTGCTTTATTCCAATCAACAAAACCATCACCTAGCCCTAAATGCCACTTACCAACAACCGCTGTTTTATAGCCCGCCTTTTTAAAGACTTTAGGTAAAGTCGGTTTTGTATGATCAATAATTAATGGTGCATCACCAGGTAAAATAGCGGCCTTATTACGAAAAGCATATTTTCCTGTTAACAAAGAAAATCGTGAAGGCGTACATGTTGAAGCAGAACTATGTGCATCGGTAAAGCGAATACCATCTTGTGCTAAGGCATCGATATTTGGAGTAGAAACACTAGTAGCTCCGTAACTTGATAAATCGCCATAGCCTAGATCATCAACATAAAAAATGACAACATTCGGCTTTTGACTGTTTGTTGCTACTTCTTTAGCAGCCTCCGTTGTTACTTGTTCGCTACAAGCCAATAGCCCGAATAATGAAAAACATATTCCCGACAAATATAATTTGGTTTTTCTCACCTTTAATACTCCTATCATAATTTAAAAATAAGATTTAACGATAAACCTTAGTCTGCACATATACCTATTAACTAAAAAAAGTGTCCATGCCAAACCTTATCCTCTGTAAATCTGCTGATAGGCTTTGTACTCTGGCTGATACTTCAAACTCATTACTCAAATATTCACTGGCGACAGCTTAGCGACAATAGTGGGTAAATTTTAGCGAGTAGAAAAGCTCACAGACACTCCCTCGTTCTTCCAAAAACCGACTGATAATGATGGTGAATTATTTAATATCTGATGCTATGAAAACGATTGTTTTATCCGCTATATTTTCTGTATTATCCTTAATGCTGGCCTGAACAATTAAATCAGGTAGATGCTAATATTCTAGTTATATAATCTTCGTGGCTCATCAATTGTTGAACATTACGTTTTAATGCTACTTCACTTTCTTTCAATATATTTTGTATTAACTCAAAGTTTGAAGCATCCACGGTAGGGTCGTAACTATTAGGTTTAACTCCCATTCCTTCTAGTACGGCATACCAGCTATCAGAAGCAAATAGATCTAAATCATTTTTCATTAATCGTCCCTGACTTTTAAATAATGCGAGTTTATTCTGAAGTGATTCTGGAATAGCGATATGTTGCCACATTTTCCAAAAAGGAGAATCATCACGTTTACTTGTACAGTAATGTAAAACAATGAAATCTCGAATGCTGTCGTACTCTGCATCCATCAAACGGTTGTATTCGTTTTGTGTAACGTCCGCTAAATTTTCATCTGGCAACATTTGAACGAAATTTAAGATACCTTTCATAATGAGATGAATGCCAGTTGACTCTAATGGCTCTAAAAAACCTGAAGATAATCCAACGGCTAAACAGTTTTTATGCCAAAATTTTTTCATTTTACCTGTAGTAAACCGTATGATTCTTGGCTCATTAATGGCTTTTTCAGTGACTTGACTGCTTAACAAGTCTATGGCTTGCTGATCACTACAAAAATCTTGGCTAAAGACAAAACCATTACCGGTACGATTTTGTAGAGGTATACGCCATCGCCAACCATTATCATGTGCCGTCGATTCAGTATAAGGAGCAAGTATTGACATTTTTTCAGTTTGCATCACTACAGCACTATTTACGGGCAAGTAATGTTGCCAATCAACAAAACCGACTCTTAATGATTTTTTAAGCAATAAACTACGTTGACCACTGCAATCAATAAAAAAGTCACCACTAACCTCTTGACCATCTTTGAAGTGTAAAGTTTTTATGTTGCCATTTTCATGTTGTTCAACACGTTCAACATGGGCTTTAATGCATTTTACACCTTTAGCCTGTGCATATTCAGCTAAAAATTTCGCTGCTAAGCCTGCATCAAAATGTAAGGCGTGAGCAGAGTTTGACAAGTTACTAGGTTTTTTGGGATCAGGAATAAAGAATCGGTTTTCTTTTGCCATTGCAACAGCCGGGGAAAAATCCGTATATTCAAATTTACCACCATGAATATGATTTTTTAACCAATGTTGATAAAATTCTTTACCATCAACTTTACTGCCTATTTTACCGAAAGGATGCCAGTAATGTTGACCTTGTTGAAACCAGTCAACAAATTTAATAGCTAATTTAAAAGTTGCATTCGTTTTAGCAATAAAGTCTTTCTGAGAAATATTCAAAAATGATAATAAATCAATAAATGAAGGGATAGTAGCTTCACCTACCCCTACCGTTGGGACATCAGGAGACTCGACTAAAGTAATTGAAACACCTGTATTTTGTAATACATGGCTCAATACCGCTGCGGAAACCCAACCTGCTGTACCACCGCCAACAATGACATAAGATTTTAACGGCCGATGCTTTATAGACATACTATTCTCTATAAGATTATTATCAAAAAATTATTTCTATAAAAACAGAGGCTATATAAGCCTCTGTTTAATAGTCTAAGTTTTAATTAAAACTTAACTCTTAAGCCAACCTGATAACGAACACCAGCATATTCAACTCGAGAAACACGTTCACGAATATCAACATATTCAACTCGCCCTTCATCAGTTAAGTTAATTGCTTCTACTGAAAGAGTATACCTATCGTCAATGTCATATGACATACTCGCATCCAACTGGCCATAAGCATCAGTATGCACAGGTAAAGCGGCAGCAATACTCTCAGCAGCACCATCTCTAGCGTGTAAGAAGTTATTACGCCAATTATAAGCTACTCGTGCTTGTAAACCGTCTTTGTCATAAAAAGCAATCAAGTTATAAGAGTTTTTAGCGAAACCTTCTAACGCATTACCCGGATCAGTAATACCCGGCTGGTTAAATGGTTCAGCACCATCATCTTCACTATCTGCATAGGTATAATTTGCTTGCACACCAAAGCCACTTAAAAAGCCAGGTAGATAATCAAAATAATGCAATACACTTAACTCAATACCATTTACAGTACCGCCGTTACGATTTTGTTTATTCGTGGTGGTTTCTGGTAACACGCCTCCAGAAACACGGTCTAACACGTTTTGATCAATAACCGCGTCGCCACTGTAAGGTGCTTGGTTACTTTGCGTTGAAATAAAGTCAGTGATATCTTTATAAAAATAAGCAATTGAATAAGAATTACCATTTTCTTGATAATATTCAAGCGACAAATCAAATTGATTAACTTTATATGGTTCTAATAAGGGATTTCCTGAACGAGTAGTAATCTGTCCTGTATTATCAACGACAATACTTTGATTAACACCAGTATCACTTATTGCAGGACGAGAAATTGTTTGTGCTACAGCGGTACGTAAAAATAATCCATCATTTAAGTCTAAGTTTAAATTGAGACTAGGTAAGAAGTATTGATTGTCTGTATTTACACTAACAGGAAGAGCATCTGTAAATGTGGTATCTAAACGTAACTCTGAGTCATTTGATGATGGATTGATTTTTATCGTTGTCAGCTGTTGACTAAATCCTTTGGCTGTATTTTCAATATCAATATAACGTAAGCCTATATTACCTGACCAAGCATAATCACCCACTTCACCAATAAGGTTTACACGTCCATAAACAGAAAACGTTGTTTCTTCATTTTCATATGAAGGAGCAGCATCAAATGATTCTTGATTCCACTTCTCACCTGCCGCCAAGAATGGAGAGCCTAAAGTATCATTTACTTCCCAGCCAGTATCAGGATTGTTATACCAATTTTGTTCACCTATTCTTTGAACTTCATCAATATAGGCATTAATATCTTTGATCACTGCCCAACCACGAGGGAAGTTACCTGATTCTCCACTTAAATAACCAGAATTATTACTTTGACCAAATATTTGGTCTTGATTATTAAAAGTAACATTTGGCGCTCCACCACATGGGGTACAGTAGCCTCCATTATTATTTAGGCTGTATGCATCATTAATAGTGGTACGGTCTAAATAAGCTGCACCAAATTGTACAGATTCAACTAAATCGCCATCAAATTCATAAGTAGTATCCAGCTTTAATTCTGTCACTTCATCTTCAATTTCATGAGTGCTGGCACCATTCCAATGACCGCGCATACTGTCAATATCTGTAACATCAATAGTTGAAGTAGCATTTAATACATCTCCTGCACCATAATCTATTGAAATTTCGCGATTTTCTGGATTGTCAGGTAAAGTAAAGTGAGGAATATATTGTCTAGCTATTTGAGTAGACTCTGCCGTTGAATATGATGCGTCAAACTCAACAGTTAAATTATCTTTGTTATAAAGGGTATTAAAGCCATAAGCTAAGGAAGTAGAGTCTCCTCCTAATACACGGTTTAAACTATCAATATTATTATCGGTAATATTCGCTCGAATTAACGTATCATTTTCATTAATAACAGCACTATTATATTGTGTTGCTTGAGTCGGAATTTGAATACCAAGACTTGTCGCTCTACGTTCTAAATCAGTATATAAAACATCAAATGTAGAAACAATCTCATTTGTTGGTGCCCATTGTAAAACTAAATTAGCACCCGTTCTTTTACGGTTTTCATCATGACTTTCAAATGCAGCTCGACCTGGGCGTCTAAAACCATCTGCGTTAGGAAGAACATTGCCGTCTAAATCTTTAACATCATCATTTAACCCTTCAGGAAGACTATATAACTCATGCCAACGGTTAGTACGATATTTATCAATACGACTATTCGTTTCTTTTGTCGAGAACCCGAATAAAACACCAAAGTTATCATCAGCAAATGTATTACTAATAACACCTGAAAATTCAGGGTTAGATTCTTCAGATAAATCGTTATAGTTCGCTTTAGCTGAAGCAAGTGCATGAAAACCAGGGCTGTCAAATGGTTTCGCTGTATTAATATTGACATATGCACCAATACTCCCTGCAGTTAAATCAGCCGTTGGTGTTTTCTTTACATCAATACCAGAAATCAATTCAGAGGCTAAAACTTGAAAGTCAAAATCTCGTCCACCATCAGTTGTCGCTAAAGTACGGTCATTGATTTTTATCACATTAAATTTTGGGCCAAAGCCACGTACGGTTACCTTTGAGCCTTCACCATTATGGCGTGATATTGTGACACCTGTGATACGTTGAAGTGATTCTGCAGCATTTTGATCTGGAAATTTACCAATATCTTCTGCAACAATACTATCTTGAATACCACTAGCATTTTGTTTTAATGACATTGCTTTAGTTATTGCGCTACGAACTCCGGTAACTTGAACAACCTCAATATCAGCAGTACTGTTTTCTTCTGCTGATACATTTGTAGTAAAAATCGTTGCTGACGCCAGAGCGGTTAATATAGCTGTAGCAATTTTAGATTTTTTTATCATTTTAATCTCCCCAAATTTCATATGATTTATTATTTTAGCTTGCCCTTGAGGGTAAACGTTTTCCCTTGTTGAGTAAAAGATAAACAAAAAATTGACATTATGCAACCTGTTTTTTGTTTATGTGGAGTTAAAATTTACTTTTTTAATAAATAAGCTCGAATTACTATTCGTATATATAACGTGCAAAAACAACTTAACATACGGATTTAAAAAGATTAAATATAAAATAAACATTAAAGTATAAGCTATTTATAATTACTGAGGATAATATTAACTTTAGCTTCTTTCGCACTGAAAATTCAATCTAATAAAATGATGGGCATTCATATTTAACTAAGATTTTAGAGTTTAAAAAGTAGCGATTATCTGTTCATATTACAAACAACTAGTAAACGCTTACCTATTAAATATTCTTTTTGAGTGCTAAGAATGGAATCTTTTTACAGATACCTCCAAAAAATGGGGTAATAAACTTAATATGATTGGTATATACCCGTGCTACTTCCAAACACGGGTATTAAACAAGCTGCAGAATAATATAGTTCAATATCTTCTCATCGGGTCAATTTCAATCTCCAAGAGAGCTTTATAGGACTATCCTCTCAATTTTAATCTATTGATTCAAATGCAAAAATAATTTCACGCAGATATTGCTCTCGGGGTCTTAAAGCACTATTAGGAAAATGTTTAATATTGATTGCATTAGGGTAATTTTGAGCTTCTAAACATAAGCCCTGATGTGGTTTAAATCTTCCTTCCAAATAAAAACCAGTATAAAGCTGCATCGCTGGCTGGTCAGTATAGACAAGTAAACGGACTCCATTTTTTAATGATGTTAATACTGCTTTAGGCTGGTCTTGAAGCGTATCATCCAAAATAAAACAATGATCAAACCCATGCTTTTCTCGCAGTGAATGATCTTTGCTGTCACTTTGCCGTTCACCAACTCCTGCAGACTCCCTAAAATTAAAATCAGTGTTGTATACCGGAATTATATTGCCCGTTGGAATATTTGCACTGTCACTTTCTAGATATGCTGCCGAGCGCATTTGTAAATGCAAAGCCTCACAGCTATTCTCGCCTAAATGAAAGTAGGCATGGTTGGTTAAATTAATTGGTGTCGCCAAATCAGTATTGGCCATGTACGTTATACTCAACTTATTATCTGCACTTAATTGATAGGTAACCGATACTTCAACAGTCCCTGGATATCCTTGGTCACCATCTTGGGAAATAAGCGATAAAGTAACCTTTGAACAAGTCCGATATTGGCTTTCTACTTGCCAATATCGTGATGAAAAATTATGAGCCCCACCGTGTAAACTATTTTCACCATCATTTTTTGATAATTTATACTCACGGCCATCAATCTCAAATTTACCACCAGCAATGCGATTACACACCCGTCCGCAAGTTGCCCCTAAATAAAATTCATCCGTTAAATACTCATATGCTGATGAATAGCCCAAGATCATTTCAGTGGGCTCACTATTTAATGGAAACTTAATCGACTTAATGCGTGCGCCAAAGTTAATAATTTCAACAGACATATTATTATCATTAGAGAGCAATATGGTTTCCATTGTGTTTGTTTCACCTACCATTAAGATTGATATCCATTAGGGTTGTTTAATTGCCAGCGCCAAGTATCAACCATCATTTGATCTAAACTTCTATTCGCTTGCCAGTTAAGCTCATCATTAGCCTTGCTTGTGTTAGCCCAGAATGCAGGCAGATCACCTACTCTTCTTGGAGATACTTCAAATGGGATTATTTTATTAGAGGCTTGCTCGAACGCTTTGACAATAGCAAAGACTGAAATCCCATTACCCGTTCCTAAATTAAAGGCTTCAACACCGCTAAATTTACTATGGCAATTCAACCAGTTCAACGCTGCGACATGGCCTTGGGCTAAATCCATCACGTGTAAATAATCACGTTCGCAGCTTCCATCAACGGTAGGATAATCATCGCCAAAGATACTGAGTTCATGACGTTTCCCAACAGCGACTTGTGCCACGTAGGGTAAAAGGTTATTAGGAATGCCTTTTGGATCTTCCCCTATTGTTCCGCTCTCGTGAGCACCAATGGGATTAAAGTAGCGTAATGTTACGCCTCTGAAATCCTCATTCGAAAAGGCAAAGTCAGACATCACGCGTTCAACCATAACTTTGCTAGCACCATAAGGACTAGAAGGCGTACCAAATTTCATCGTTTCAACATAAGGCACGTCATTTTCTTCACCATAGACAGTGGCCGACGAACTAAATATAAAATTATGTACTTTATGCTCTTGCATAACTTCGAGTAAGCAAACTGAGCCATGGACATTATTTTGATAATAACTTAACGGTATTTTTACTGACTCACCAACAGCTTTAAGTGCCGCGAAGTGGATAACCGCATTAATTTTAAATTGTTTGAATACACCGCTTAATTTACCTTTATCGCAAATGTCACCTTCAATAAACTCAATAGACTTTCCTGCTAGCTTTTCAACTCGGACAAGAGACTCAATGCTTGAGTTAACTAAATTATCATAAACGATAACGTCATAATTATTTTCTAATAACGATAAAACGGTATGTGAGCCAATATATCCAGCACCACCAGTGACTAATATTTGCATGATTTGTCCTTAAAAAATTAAAAGGTCAACAAATAACATGTTGACCTTTTTTGATTACAGTATCGATATGCCTTCGTTTACCACCAAATGGCGTATAAAGCGATAAGGATCAGTACTACACCAACTGCTGCAACATTAAATGACTTCGTTGTTTCAAAGCTCACTTGCTCTAAACTAACACTGCTATCGGTAGTATTAGGTTTACCTAACATTGAAACCACATAACAAAGACCTAAACAAAGCAAGAATACTAAACCAACGCGATCCATAAACGGCAATTCAGGCCAAGCAAACTTAAGCACTAACGAAAATACCGCTGACCCCAATGCTGCCGATAAAGCGCCCATTGATGTTGCCCGTTTCCAGAACATGCCCATAACAAATATCACCACAATGCCAGGGGTAAAGAATCCGGTAAATTCCTGGATATATTGGAACGCTTGATCAAATTTACCCAATAATGGCTGGGCGACAATTAACGCGATGCACAATGAAACTAACGCAGCGATACGGCCGATATGCACATAATGACGTTGGCTCTCGTTCGGCTTAAAACGAGTATAAATATCCATGGTAAAGATAGTCGAAATACTATTGGTCATTGAAGCCAGTGAAGAAACAATGGCGGCAACCAAAGCAGCAAAGACTAAACCTTTAATGCCAACAGGCAACATTGCCATCATTGAGGGATACGCTTGATCTGGTGTTGTAAGAGTAGGATAAAGAA
>JABSOX010000079.1 GCA_013215655.1 Colwellia sp. | reverse complement strand
ACTGAATAAACTTAGTGTGTATGGTGTTTTTATAATTATTTGTGCGTTAGCAGGCCTTTATGCTAAAAAACGTATCGGTGTAATGAAAAACTAACAAGTGACTATGGTGTCAATTCTTAATTATCGACTCATTTTAGGATTCCAATAGACACCGTCTATAACTATTGAATTTAGTGTGACAACAAGCATTCTAATACAAGCGATAATGGCTACTTTTTTAATTGTCGATACAGACAAAAAACTAAACGGTAATATTATTGCGTTACAGCTTAAATAGTCTCTATTAATCTATACATATCAAACTAGATTTAATTTTCTTCTTATATTCTCAGAATATACACAGCGGCGATCATTAGAAGACTGTAGTTATATTATTAAGTTGTCTGTAGATGTTAATTTTAAAGGGGATAATGGTTTGACAATGAGACTTTAACCCGCGCTTAACTTGAAATAACGGAATCACAATCAGGTTGTCGGTATAGGGTTAACTTATATTCGCGTATAACAAGCCAGATATTTCGAGTGTTGTCTATGTAGTTACTTGGAAGTAAACATAATTTATTGCCTTTGAAAATTCACAGAATAGTGCCAGGAAATTAAAGCAAGTGCATCAACCTTTCGCTTCGTTAAATGCTAATAATTTAACGAAGCATGTTCTAGCATTGTTTAAGCAAAACAACTTCATTGGTCAACAATTATATTGCTCAATAATACCAAGTTTAAATGCGTATTTAATCAATGATTTGGTGATTATAAGAAAAAGTGAACATTGATGAACACCATTTTAATGACCATTAATTTTATCTCCATGCTCATCTATGATTGCTGAATGGTCTGCAAGTTCGTCATCCCAGCGTATAGGAGGAACTTTACCGAACGATGGCTCATGAATACCAAAGGTACATATCGGGCCATAAGGATATTCATTGGTAATATAATAACCATACACACCATTTATGTCTGTGGCACCATTACACTCATCTAAATTTCCAGTATGACCATTATCGTATACCCAATCATCAATGTATCTGCCAAGTGGCACGCCAAAAGGGTCATTCGTAAAACTAAAATCAAAATCTTCAGAACGGTACAATACATCCCAAGGGGTTGGTGGGGTACCATGCTCTTTAAAGGCCGGGGTATTGGTATAAGGTTGTCGTGATTGACCAAAACCGTTTTCGTCGGGATTTACTCCCCAGTTTCTTAAAGCATAGCCTGATTTGGCTTTGACTAACTCCCCGGCTTTATTCACAAACCACTGACCAAAAATAGGAAAGCCGTCTTTTGCGAATCCAATTAACGGAGAGCCATTGGACGCAGGTGCTATTGTTGCTTCATCGTTTGTTTGAAGAGGGTGAGTCATCGCGTGATAATGATAAGTGCCTTCAAAACCGTGGCCAAAATATTCATCAAAAACTGCTGCCATTTTTTCCGCTGATGGCTCTTGCAAAGTATAAGCAGGGATTTCAAACCAAACAGAACCATCGCCACAGCCAGTAGCATTCCCTGCAGAATTAACCCGTGCATGTTCCGGGTTATAGCAAAAACCTGAATCCATTGCGATACCGACACCATTTAATAAAATCCCATCATAGTCCATAAAATTAGTGGGATTACGGTCGGTATCATCAGCAACTAATGGGTTTGATAATTTAGGGTGGATCGGCAAATAAGTTAACTGCATATCGTCATGATCTATTTCAGTCACCCAAATATCATCATCACCGGGACGACCAACATCCCTACCCAAATCATGATTAGGGATCATGTTATGCCGCATCCTGCAATGTGTTGCTAGTTCCTGATCAATAGTTTCAACCACAGATGCATAATTCCAGCCGCCGACAATATTAGGCTTACTTGGGCTTTGAATGTAATCACCACTAACGATAACTAAATCAATTTCAACAATACTCTTTTTATCTGTGCCAGGAAAATACGGCGCATCAACTGCGAAATTGGATCTGTCATTCATGCCTGTTGAACCATAATCGCCATTATTAGCATCCGTGACATAAGAGCGGCAATCTGGATTTCGATTGGTTAAAACAGCATCAAGCATGCCATTGAGCGTTTCATTTACATCGGGGTTTTCTACATATTCAATTGCAGCTTGATTTGGATCGGACGCTGGGTCTGAAGATGGACCTGAACTGGGTGTAACAAGGGGGTCAATGATAGCTATGTTACTAGATTCTTCAGAAGATCCTCCACAAGCAATTAACGCCATAGAGCACATAAGAGCGCCAATTACTTTACTACAAAATTGATAATAACGGATTAACAACTGTGGAAACATAAAACACCCTTAAATTAAACATTCTTAGTTAGGTTCGTAATAACGTCCTATAAAAATGATAAGAAAATATTCATCGCATAGTTAACTACAACGGACTGAATATCATTAGGTTGACATGGCTTGCAAAATATAAAAATAAAAGAGAGAAAAATGGGATAGCTAAAGGGACTTGAACCCACGTTTAACTTGAAATAGCGGAATCATCTGTGATTACTGTCGTATTTTTAATAACAGGTGTTCAGTTTAAAAAAAGGGGGTGGCTAACGGGGCTTGAACTCTCGCCTAACTTGCAATAGCAGAATCACAATCACGTTGTCGGTATAGGATTGACTTGGATTCACATGTATCGAGCTAGATATTGAGGGTGCAAGTATTATCATAACTTGGATTTAGGCGTAACTTATTCGCTTTGCTAACTCAAATAATACTCACAGTTATTTCAATGCCAAGTAACTTTAACTATATTACTATTTGCCAGTAACGACTGGGTAATTAACAAACGTTGCCCGTCAGGATGTAAATAAAACCCTTTCTCCCACGAGTTTTTTGCCATCAAACGTCGTTCTTGAAGGTTAGTTTTCATATTTAACCTGGTTAGATAAAAATCAAGTTGACCATTTTGACTAAAGTAGAGGTAATCACCCTGTATATGCCAGTGGTTACTGTTTACTATAGGCAATTCGATAATAAAATTCAGGTTATTATCCGAACTCAATTGATACAATTCATTGTTGTCATTAACCACAAAAACACGACCGTCGAGCAATTCTTTTCGGTGAATTATCCCAGCAGATAAACGAGTCAGTTGGTCAGTAGCAAGGTCATATTGCAGCATCATTTTTTTATGCTGTTCAACTCTGGCAAAATAAATACTACTACCACGAACACTCCAAGTAGGATTGCTAACAATTTCTAAAGCACTGGTAATATAAGTGAGTTCTTTGGTGGTCAAATCTAATATAAAAATACGTTCTTCAACTTTTCCTAACAGTAATGTTTCCTGCCGATTAATACTTAAATCGGTAACAATATACCTAGGGTTAAAACTGTACATTACTTCGGGGGCGTTACCTAAAACGTGTCGTATAACATTGGCCTTTTTCGTATTTTTCGCTGTGTAATATAAAGTGCTGCCATCAGTATTATAAAAAGGATGAAATTCAGCACTGTTCGACTCAATATGCACAGTTGATAACTGATTTGTCTCAATAAACGGATTGGGGATTTCTTTGATATCGGTGTAATTCATATCATGTTGGCGCATATAAAAACACTGTTCACCACAGCGATAAAACGCGTCATTTAACCCAGGGGTACTGCCTCTTTGTTCAATCAATTGCTCATCAGGTAAAGAATAGCTGTAAAAATCGCCTTTAAAACTCGACATGGCAAAGCTATCGCCCGTTGCGTTCCAAACCAGAGCATTAGCATAAAATGAAAGTGATTTTTTAACGATTATTTTTTTGCTGGCCAGCTCAATGATAAGTAGCAAATATTTTCGATCTGAAACATTTCTCAATACCGCTAAATATCTACCGTCTGGTGACTCTTGCGCTAAATAGTCCCCATAACCTTCGGTATTTGGAAAAGTGAGTTGTTGTGTTTTTTTACTTTTTATATCGAGCTTAAATAACGCTTGTATCTTAGAGTCCATCACATAATTAGTGACATAAATTACTTTACCATCAACAGACCATGACAATGGCGCATAGGAGATGTTGTCCTTATTTAGCTGGGTGGTTTTTGATAATCCGCTGTCTGCATTAAAATGACTCAAATAAATATTATTACTTACTTCATCAACACGCCAATAAACGATGGTTTCACCATTAGGGGAAAATAATGCTTTGTAATAATTGCCTTTATCCCAAGTTAATCGATGCACTAGTCCTGACATCAAGTTTTTACTAAATAACTGCCAGGGATCGGTATTGTTTACTCGATGAAGAAAAACTAAGGTCTTGTTACTTTCACTGTAATCAGCACTGAGCTCTGAGCCTGATAGATTAGTTAATCGTTCAATGGTTGGCGCTTCTTCAGTCGATGATGGTATCGGTTTTAAAGTAAAATAATTTGAATATAAGGTGATCAATATAATGATAAGTAAAATAAAGGCGGCTGCAACTCCTTTCATCGGAAGGTGTTTAACAACGGTCGATTTTTCTTGTTCAAGCTCCATAACTTCTGCTATCAAACAATAACCTTTCATCGGTACGGTTTTAATATATTGAGGTGACTTAGCATTGTCAGTCAGTGCTTCTCTGAGGTTTTTAACCACTTTCCGAATAGCGTCATCAGAAACTATTCGGTTTCCCCACACCGAACTTAATAATGATTCACGGCTAACAATTTCGCCTTTTTTTTCTAGTAAAAAACATAAAAAAGCTAATGGCAAAGGCTCTAACTTTACGGACTTTTTAGCACGTTTAAGGGTCGAACTTGTTCTATTAAGAATAAATTCACCTATTTTTACTTCACCTGTTTGATTATGCATAAAACTAATTTCTAGTATTGTTTTACTATTATTTCAATAGCTTAGTCGGCATGACTATTTGTGACCATGTCATAGTAACATAAGGTCATCATGTTTCCTTTGCTGGTCATGGATAAAGAGCATCTACTAGCGCTATTGTTTAATTTCAGCCAAAGAATAATAATTTATGAAACGTAATAGTCTACAGATTCCCTTAACGTTAATCGCTAGGAAGTACAAATATATAAGCCTTTTTGTCATGTTATTTCCTGCGGTTGCGGCGGCAGAAACAATTAAGCTAGTTGAAGTGGCTAAAGTAGAACCTTGGAGTCAAGGTGCTGCTCATACTATTTATTGTGAAGTAGATACTCCTAATATTTATCTATTATCTAGTCATAACTCAGCAAGACTTACATGGGCATTACCGGAAGGCTCTCAAGTAACTCATGGCCAACTTATTGCGGAACAAGACGGTTATTACATAACACAAAATATTGAGCGATTAAAAATTGATATTGAAAGTGCAAGCGTACAACAGGGTTACACCGCTGCTGAATACCAGCGTATACAGTTGTTAAATGAAGAGAGCTTAGTTTCGACATCACGTCTAAATGATATGTACCGCCTTTCAATACAAGCGGACTTATCGAAGAAAAAACTAGTACAGCAATTAGAAGAGTTGCAATACCGAAAAAAGAACTTACAGCATTTTGCTCCTGTTAATGGTCAGATACTGAAGTTGAAGTCACAACCAGGGGAATATCTTTCTGACGGTCAAACGATACTAAAACTACAACCAATAAAAAATAAAGAGTTAATTTGTGAACTACCTTTAAAAAAATATCGTCAACATAACCAACTAAACACAGCAAAATTTACCCTTAATGGTAATAATGATCTGACACTTGATAGAAGCGCTATTTCCCTAAAAGAAGACAGTCAAACGCTGGCGCTCTATTTACGTGCTGATAAAAGTATGAAGCAAACATTGTTATTAGGTGAACGCTTACAAGTTGTGGTTAGTTATCTGACTCAAGATATTTCTCGGGTTCCGCACGATGCTTTAGAATTGGCCGATGATGGCTATTATGTTTGGAAGCTTAATGATACTCAGAGAGTCAATCGTTTAGCGGTTGATATTGTTTCAACACAAAATGATTATTTCTTAGTGAAATCTCCTTTGCAGGGAGGTGATCAGGTGGTTACTTTTGGTAAGCAAGGCTTAGCCGAAAAACAACAAGTTAAGTTTAACCTTAATAACATCAAGGACGCTTCATTATGATTAATAAACGCCATTCACCATTAATCATTAGTTTAGCTTTAGTACTAACTTTACTAGGACTGATAGTTGCATTAGGCTTACCCAATGCTCTATTACCAAGAATTGACCGTCCGGAAATAGTATTGTTCACTGGCTGGGATGGTAAAGGTTCACAGGAGATAGAGCAAACATTAATCGCGCCATTAGAGCGGCAAATGTATGGTTTGAATAACCTCATTTCTACCGAAAGTAATATTTCAGATGGCTTTGCCAGCACCTTACTTACTTTTCATGCCGATGCTGATATGCAGCAGATGTATATCGAAGTATTATCAAGAATTAATCAGGTGCCTGGCTGGCCGGCACAAGTCGAAAAGCCCTTTATTCAAAATAATTCATCGGGAGCTGGTGCAACGTTAGCGACTGCCATGATGTATTCAACTACGCCAAAAACTGAAGCGCAGTTTATCAATGCTTATAAAATGCACCTTGAACCCGCTTTAGCAAAAATTGCTGGTGTGGCTGGGGTAAATATAAGCAACAATCCAGCAGATAAACGGGTAGACATTGAGTTTGATCCTGCACAGCTAGCAAAAAATTCGTTAACTATTGATCAAGTAACCCGTGTCTTACAAGATATGATTGACCGCTCAGGTGATACCTTGACCTTAGGGGCTAAAGATTACGGCTTATTATTTAAAGGTAACGTACCAATTGACGAGCTAGGTAATCTTCCAATTTATTCACGTGGTAAACATATCATACGTTTAAGTGACGTGGCAGAAATACACACGCGTTTAGCGACGCAATGGAACTACGCCTCTATTCATGGTCATAGAGCAATGTACATGATTTTACAGCCAGCGGTGAATGTTAATGCACTTTCTGCTATCGACGATGTTAAGCAAGTATTTCAGCGCTTAAATCAAGATGCTTTACTCGATTTAGGTATGAAAGTTACATTAAGTAGAGATGATTCTAAAGATATAAAACGCGCTTTGGTACTGGTTTACGGCAGCATATTCATAGGCATAGTTTTAGCAGCAGTAGTACTGTTTTATTTCTTAAAAAATTGGCGAGTCGTCTCACTGATTTTTGTCAGCATACCGGTATGTTTATCCATTGTTATGCTGGCCATGGGATTAGGAGGTTATAGCTTAAATGTTATTTCTCTTGCAGGTATGGCTTTATCGGTTGGCCTGTTATTGGATGCTGCCATTGTTGTTGTTGAAAATATCTTACGAATAAAGCACGCCGGTGCCAGTCTTAATAAAGCTATTACTGAAGGAACGGCAGAAGTCAAAGGAGCAATAATTTCGTCTACTTTGTCGAGTATCATCATATTTTTACCTATATTGTTAATGCAAACTCGTGAGAGTCAGTTATTTGAAGATCTCGCCTTTACTATTTCAAGTGCGCTTATTGCTTCGGTCGTGGTTGCCTTAATTTTAATCCCAACTCTCGCACGTACCTTTCTAAAAGGTGAGAGCGTAAAAGATGACAACTTAGTCGGCGGAAAAGCTATTCAACAAAAGGATGACAGTCGCTTAATTGCCAAGTTAACTTTTACCGCAAGGAATAAACCACTTGCCAGCTTAACGATGTTTATCGGTATTCCATTAGCGCTCTTATATAGTTACCTAGCTATGCCCAGCTTTGATGTTTTACCTAATCCGAAACAAAAATCCCTGAGAACATTTATTAGCTTCAGCGAGCCAATGAATACGGAAGCGGTAGCTAAACGAATTGCTCAACCTATTTTCTCTCGACTTGAGCAACAAAAAAAGGCGGGTCTTGGTCAGTCGTATGACACTTCAGGTATGTTTTGTGGCGAGTCAGGCTGTTTGCTCTATTTTTACCCTTCAGAAAATTGGCATTATGAAAATTTTAAACAGTGGATTGAAACTAAAATAGTTAATGATTTTCCTGGTACAGAAATATTCACCCAACAAGGCACCTTGTTGAGGTTTGTGATGCCAAATAGTCGTAATACTCAATTAGATCTAAAGGGAGATAACTTAGATAGCTTACAATCTTCGGGGCGTGAACTGTTAGCTCACCTAAAGGATAAGTTTCCTGACGCCAACATTACTGAAGCGTCACCATTAAACAACCAAGCAGTACGTATTGAGTTTACCCCTAAATACGATAATCTTGCTTATTTCGATACCTCCCAAGCACAGTTGAATAAGCACTTAGTTGCGCTTACCGATGGTTTATATCTAGGCCGCTTCTATGCTGACGGTGATACCATTCCTTTCTATTTTAAAGCGAAAGAAACAAACCAGTTGGAAGAGTTACTCGATACCGAACTTGTTATTCCTGAACATGGTTTTCAACCGTTACACCAGTTAGTGGCAGCAAAATTTACTTTAGCACCACAGTCTTTATTAAGAATAGATAGAGAATCGAGTGTTTCCATTAACTTAACTCCACCAGAAAACATGCCAGTGGGTCCATTTGTTAAGCAAATACAACAACAAGTTAGTGACTTTTTATCGACACATGAAAATAAGCAGTTATTTGTTAATTACCGCGGTAGTGCCGACAGTCTTAACGCCTTTTTACAAGAATTTGGGCTGATGTTCGCAATCTCACTAATCATATTGGTATTACTTATGTGGTTAACACTGAAATCTTGGTCATTAGCCTTCGCGGTTATTCTAAGTATGCCTCTAGCTATTGCCGGGGGAATGTTTAACTTACAACTACTCAATTTAGTCAGTATGCAAAACTTAGATGTTATTACCATGATAGGGTTTATTATTCTGATGGGCTTAGTGATAAATAATGCCATTTTACTGGCTAGCCAATATGATAATGCGATAAAAAATGGCATGAATCAGCAACAAGCCATAGTGCAAGCGGTAAAACTGCGAAAACGTCCTATCTACATGAGTACAGGGACAACTATTTTTGGCATGTTACCTTTGATGTTGAGTCCAGGGGAAGGAGCAGAGATATATCGGGGCTTAGCCGCTGTTATTATTGGTGGTATGACCTTTAGCGCATTATTTAGTTTGAGCTTTATGTCTGCGTTGTTATCGTTAGCTATCTTTGACACTAAGCCAAAGGCCGCTGTTATTATCGCCGAAGCGGCATAACAGATATAATTTAACATTGTCAGAGAGTATCTATGACAATGTTGTTTCTTTTTAGTAAAGGTAGCGGGATCAAACAGTAAATTTTGACCTTATTCAAAATAAATACTGTCCAGCCAATGGTGACAATATAGACATTGATTTGGACATAGACATCATAAATGGCAGTCATTTTTCTTCATGTACTCACAGAATATGCACAGGAGCGGTTATCAGAAAGTTCTGATTATAGTGAACGATTGCCCAGAGGCTTTGAATTTAAAGTGGAAGAATGGGGTGGCTAAAGGGACTTGAACCCTCGACAACCGGAATCACAATCCGGGGCTCTACCAACTGAGCTATAGCCACCACTGAGTTTACTTAAAGCGCCTAGTGGTAAGGCGCGTGGAGTATATTGCATTTATGCGACATTTGACAAGAAAAATCTTCGCTTTTGATTGTATTTATACGCTGTTGATTCTGTTTTACAGTATTTGTGCAACTAATCTGCAATCAATCAAATAATACAGAAAAATGGCAACAATCTAAATTACATTCTCATAACCTTTATCGTGCGTTCATAATCCTTTAATGCTGTAAATATTCTTTCAAATCTTACTATGTTAGTGCCAGGAGAATCTAATGTCATTGTACATTCTTTGGTATGGGTATGGGCATGAGCATTCCTAGTGTTTTTTAATGTAAGTAGTTCGCTTTCTAATATATCTTTATTTAAAGTCGATACCTTTTTTTCCAGCTTTTCAACTCCACATCGTCCAATCACCTCAATTAACATTTTTTTGAAGTTATTTGAATAATCCATATTTGAATTTTTCTTAATTATATTTTTTATGTCTCTTTTGTGGTCAGTATCATTTATAAATCGACTAGATGAGGTTTCAACAATTTTATCTTGTGCTTGCTCTATCCAGCCACATAGCTCTAGGTGAGCCAATTTGGCATAATGTGTAGCATGAGCACCAGTTACATCTCTTCTATAAAGTATATCAATTTCAGTTAGTGATTTTTTTATTAGACCTTTTTTAATCATGATTAAATACTAAAAATATCTGCAGATTTAGTTAATCGGCCAATAACTTTATCTTTAGAAGCCAAGCCTTCACTCAAACTTTCAGGGGATAACTCAGCTTGAGCTCGTAGGTTATTATAAGCCACAAAAACTTCTTCAGCAGTCTTGTTTTCCAAGGTATCAATGTTGACAGCTACACCATGCATTAATGCTTCCATAACAGTTAAGCTTAAGCTAATAAGAGTTGCTTCTGGAATGCTATCAATTACAAGCTTTGTAACCCGTTCGAACAACAGGGCTTTGCTAGTAATAAATACATCATCCGGATTTATATTATTACCAAGGTATTTATTTAAAAATTTTGATAAAGATCCCTTATATTCAGATAAACAATCATGAAAAGCGAAAAACCTTAAAATTAATTCAACAGTAGCAAAACGATACACTTTATTTTCTGTAATATTATTAATTTGCACCCATTTTTCATCTTCATTTAAGTCTTTGATTAAAGTGTTATATGCACCACTAAATATGCAATTTCTAATCTCTTGATTATTTAATTTTGTACCACCAGTATTCAATCTATGAAAAATAGTAAACAAATAACTTCTATGACTTTCTTTGCTTAAATCACACCTAACAACTGTAATGGGTAAAGTTAGGTTTTCTACACGCTCATAAAGCTCATAAAGCTCTGACTCTTCATCTTGAAAAACTTCCGCTTTCTGACCTGATATTCTTGGATCGACATCATCTAACTTGGAGAAACGCCACTCTTTTTCATCTAAAAATTGAATGATCGAAGAAATACGCTGTAACCCATCAATGACCTCCCATTTTTGAGTTTTATAATCATGGCTAAAGCATAAACTAGGTATGGGTAATTGCTTCATCAAAGAGTCGATAAATCGAGTATATTCTTTTGGTTTCCAAACTTTTTCACGCTGAAATATGGGTTGAATATTTAATTTTTTCTTTTTATACATTCTCAATAAATCAGAGCATGACCTTAATTCATTAAATGCAACAATGTCGGACGGGGGGAATTCGACAGAATCTTCATTCTCATAAGTCGCTAACTCTTCTTTTGTATAAGAACTCATTTTGTATTACCTATTAAAATTATTTAATTGAATTTACTGAAATAGCAAACCTTTCATTACACCGATAGCTTTAATCAATTCACATCTAGATGAAAGTTCAAAGCATTCATCTACGGCACGCTCTGGCTCTGACAATACGGTTGTAATTGAATGTGTAGCAACTGTTTTTAATGCTCTACGGTCTTTGTCATTTAACTTTAATGAAGCGCCAAAATATTTAATAGTGCGAGGCTTGTCTATCCATAAGCGCGTCTGAAGATGAACATACATTGCTTTGGTCAAACTACCTTCATGAACAATCTGCAATCGACGATCGGGTCGTAGTGAGGTTTTAGTTGCCATATAACCAATAATATCGGTAAAGCTACAAATACCAACAAAACGTCTAAATAGGTTATCAATAAATTCGATAACATCTTCATCAACATTTGTAATAGGCTTACGTTCAACTTGCTCATTCAAAAAGTTTGTGTCAAAAATAACAAAATCTGGGTTTGAAGTTATTAGTTCAATATCAAGTGACGCTTTTAGTTTTTTTCTCAAGTCAAATATGTATTTACTAACATTATCTTGGTACAGCGTAGCACAATCAAAGCGCATGATATTAGGCAAGGGGAGCATTAGTAAATGATGTTTTTCGGTACACCAATGATTGTAGATATCAATAGCAACCATCCATTCAAACCACGCACCACGGCAATTTGAAATGGCACCAGCTGTAACTCTAGGATCTTCGGTTTGAACTAACTTTTGAATATAATTAAGGTGGGTATCATAGTCCCATTCACCAGTAGGGATTTTTCCATCAATTGCTGCAATAAAAGCAGCCTTGGTATCTACAACCGGCTTTCCATTGCGGTCTTGCTTCACTAATCGTGGTATCAAGCTTTACTCCATCATAGATTGAAAAGCTTAGTAATGGTTGAGCACCGTAAAGTCGGCATGCACTACTAAGACTATTCAGGAGTATGCTGCTAGTTTATCTTGTTGTCTAGTGAAATTTGTCTACGTTATCAACAGTATTCAGTTAAAAATGATTCAATTGTATTAGCTAAACCTTTAGCTGCCACAAAAGGAACACCGTTGCCTATGGTTTTAAACATATTGCTTAATGTCATGCCAACCGGAAAGTGAAATTCTGGTGGTAATGATTGAATGGCTAGAGCCTCAGCCGCACTAATTCGCCTAGCTTTATACGGGTGAAGATGTACCTCATTATTTCCATAAGCGGCAGTAGGGGAGTAACGCCATCTGTGTAAACGCTTAAATGATTTTTTAGAATCATCACCTTCTTGAATATATTTAAACTTATCAGATTTTGGCTGGAAGTGATGTTTAGTATTAGGGTGATTTAATACATCATTTTTATCAAACCAATGTTGAATAGTTAATGGTTTGAGTTCAGCATCAATAAATTTTTTATAATCAGTTTCCTCATTTTCAACAAACTGATTCATACCCGGCCACCGACTTTTATTTAGTACAGATTTTAAATCAACAGTAAGGTATTTATCCCAATTAAAAATCGAGTTAAGGTCATTGCCATTTAGTTGGTTGGTTACATACTCTCGTTTAATACCAAATAAAAATATTCTGTCACGGTCTTGAGGTACACCAAATTCAAGGCTGTTAGTTAGCCTATCAGTTAGCTCATAGCCAGCTTCTTGTAGTACTACCTTCATGCTTTCGTAAAATTCGCGGTGACGCTTGGTTCTCCACAAACCTTTCACATTTTCAAAAATGAAGTAATCAGGATTATCTTTAACTATTAGCTCAACATAAGTACGAGTAAGCTTACCGTTTTCACCTTCACTACCTTTATTTTTACCACCAACTGAAAAATCAGGGCATGGCGGACCACCTATAAAACCAACTAAACGACCGCTTGATTTAACATCGGCAACAAGAGAGCTGAATAATTTACCCTCATTACCCGTTAAGAATTCTTCAATACTGCTAGAGCTATGACCACACATCGGTTCGTCATGCTTCATACTTGCGCGAGTATATTTATAGGCATCAAGAAAGGGAGTGTGAAACTCATTTACAAATGCAACATCAAAGCCTGATTTTTCAAAGCCAAGATCAAGAAAGCCAGAGCCAGAGAAAAACGAAAAGAGAACAGGTTTAGTCATGAAATTAAGTAGCCAAATTTAATGTAGTTATAATTTTAAAGAACACATTGATCATACTGTATATACGACCATAGATGCTATAAATTTCTGCATCTGAAAAGTGCCTTCTCCCCTAAAACTGTAATTTAACTGGCTTTGTTAACGTTAGTCACAAAATTTGTTATCAAAGACATAAACTATTACCTATACCCCTACGAGTAAATCCTACTTTTTACAAATTATCTTGAAAATCAATAGATTAAGCTAATTTTACACCTTGTTTATCTCACTAATGCTTTTTTTTATTAATTTTCACTCAATCATCATCGAAATATCTTTCGACATTTTCCTTATCAGTTATTATCAATGCATTGGCAGTACGGGAGATAATTAATGCAAGATGATTGGGAAGACGACTATTTAAATGCACCTGAATCAAAAGAGGTTGAGGAAGTAAGCGAAAAGGGTTCTTCTGTTGACCTTGATGATCTCGAAACCAGCTATGGTGAATATGACGGTACTAACTCTAAAACTAACCGTGATGGTTTTGAGCAGGCAGGAACACGTGAAGGTAAGTCGAAAAAGGAGATACTAAAAGAGAGACAAGTCGCGATTAAAAAGCAGCTCCAAGTAAAGCGAATCCCTACGGCATTAAAACCTATTATCTCAATTGATACTGAGTACGAGCAAGATGATGACAAAAACCAGATTAACGTATTATCTTACCAGTATGTGGTGAGCTTCGAGGGTAAAAAATGCAAAGGTATATTCTTTACTGATTCTGGTCACAAAAAGCATAGATTATCGTTTGAAGAGTTCTTAGCTAATGTCATCAAAGATGCACTACAAAAGAAAGTCCTTACTAAATGGCCAGAGCACATCATATTAGTAGCACACTATTTGAAAGCGGATTTGTTCACATTCAGCAACGCATTTAAAGATATTAAAACGCTGGTTAGCTCCGTACGTAAAACGGTGGCTAGCTTGCGTGACGGCTACGGTGTAGATTTGGGAAAAGAATTCAGAAAGCGCATTGATGATACCCCATACAAACTCAATGATGGCAGTAACAATACCTACTCTATATTAATTACTTTTTATGACTCGATGTTATTTGCACCAGCAGGTTTTCAATCATTGAAAAAAATTGGTGAACTTGTTGGGTTACCTAAAGAAGTAATTCCTACGCCATATGACATTTCACGAATGGCAGAGTATTTAGAAAATGATAGAGAAGGATTTATTAAGTATGCCATTAACGATGCTGAGATCGCCTGCTTACATTTAGAAAAAGTCATTCAATATGAGTGTATTGATAATGGCAATAAATACTTATCACACACTATTGGTAGTTTAGCTGTCAAAGCATTTAAAGAAACGTTACTTGAACAGTATAAGAAAAATTTTAACATTTCTGATGATATAACGACTAAAGATGAAGGTTATATTGAATACCAAAATATAGCCTTTGGTAAAGAAAAAGTTGTAACAGAGAAATGGTTAACGAAAACAGGAACAACAGAGTCGATACCAATAACAAAAACCAGTTATATGTTCAAAACTGTCCCTCATATTTTTCAGCAACTGGCTATTGAATGCTATCACGGTGGTCGTAACGAGTGTTATATCACTGGACCAACTGAAATTGATACGTGGTACGACTTTGATGCCCCTAGCTGCTATACCGTGATCTTAAATGGACTGAGAAGACTTGATTTCGACAACCTAAAATTTTCAAACAAAATTAGTAATTTTTTAGGTGATGTATATGGTTTGCTTAGAGTTAAATTTAAGTTTCCTGATGACACTCTTTATCCTTCACTTCCTGTTAGAGCAGATCCCTATGGATTACTTTATCCATTAGAAGGTATTTGCTTTTGTACTGCAGCCGAGTTGGAAGTTGCACATGAACAGAATGCTGAACTAGACATTCTGCAAGGTCTTTATATCCCATGGATTGATGATGACCGTATTTTTACGCCTTTTATGAAGTTGGTTAGGTCTAAGAGGCAGCACTATAAAACTAAAGAATATACTAATGATTTTCTTGAGAAATTTTGGAAGGAAAAAGGAAATTCCTGCTATGGTCGGCTTGCGCTCGCGCTTCAACCTAAGCGAGTTTTTGATATTCAATCAGGCAATATGAAATATCTTGAGCAAGGTGAATTGACTAATGCCTACTTTGCAGCTTACGTATCTGGCACAGCAAGAGCGTTGCTTTCATCTCTTTTGATTGGTGTTCCTAGCGATAAAAAAGTTCTGGCTTTAACCACCGATGGCTTCACTACTAATGCAACATTAGATGAGATTAATAAAAAGAGTCCTGTTTGTAATCGTTTTCGAGAGCTTTTTCATATGATTGATCCTAAAGGTGGCGAAATATTAGAAGAAAAACACCGCATGAAGCAAGTTATCCTGATGAAAACAAGGGGCTATACAACGTCAGTTCGTGATGATGATCCTGAATGGAACACAAGGTATATTAATGCTCGCGCAGGTGTTCAGTTACCGGATGATGAAGATGTTGATGAAGATAAACCCGAAGTATGGGTTCTCAATAAGTATTTAACTCGCAAACCGGGTACCACCTATACCAATAAAAGTTTAACTCCCTCACAAATGATGTTTTTGTTTGATCGCGACATGCTTTCCATTACCAAGAAACAATTACTTAACTGGGAGCCAGATTACAAAAGAGATCTCATACCTAACGGCCTTGTTGCTGTTGGTGATAAATTTCATATTCAGTGTATTAGCAAACCTCATCGTAATGTTGAAAAGATGAAACGTAAACGTGCTTGCTTTGATACATGGCGAGAAAATAACTGTCTTAAAACACTTGAAGATTGGGATAACTGGGATGAATATTTCAAACTATCAACCAATTTGAAGCGTGAGGGCAAAGGTAACCATATGAATATTAAAAAGGGTGAAGATAGCGCCAATATATTTAAGCGATTTTTTCTTCGCATTTGGATGCAAGAGCAATGCGGTGTAGCAAAAGGGAATATGAAACAAAATGCGCTAGCTAAATGGATAAGTAGTCTTGATGGTGGTATCTACCCTGTTAACGCTGCAGCTGTCAGCGCAGCTAAAAAGGAAAAAATATTTTATGGTAAGTTTCCTATCACAAAGGGCATAGCCAACTTACTAAAACACTTAGTTAATCGCTTCCCAACCCTTGATTATGAACCTTTGTTTAACAAGGAAGCTCTCGATGAATTAAGACGTCTGATGAAAGAATAAATAAATACTAGTTATGAAAATGCCCAGAGCTAAGCTGGGCAATTTTTAATTGATTAGATGTGTATACTATTTATCGCAAGATTAAATAGCATAACTTTCCCAATTAAAATCCGATTTCTTACCTGTTGATACATCGACAAGCGCTTTTGAAAGATCACTAAGTAATAAATCTAAATCTTTAAATTTGCCCTTTTCTGCAATAAATATTGCTGTTTTAGGTGCAATCGAAGCAATAATCAAATGATCTGTTTTAGTACTTATAAATATCTCACCTATAATATCAACACTGACCTTTCCCCCATAAGGCAAAGGTAGACATCGCTTGACACCCATAACCTCAGAAACCATTTTAACAATATCTTCTTTCTTTTTAGGAGTAACCTTACCATCGAGAAAATATTCCTTGTAACCCGTTAAACCAAAGCCTACAACCCAATCACCAGCAGGTGCTTTTTCACTTTCTTCGATTCCTGCTCGGTCAATATGATTAATACCAGATAATCGTGCAAGGTTTACTGCTTTATTTAGTGAATCGATGTCAAAAGTTGCTTGTTTTCTCATTTTAAATTCCTCTATGTTTTATATAAAAAATTAGTGCTCTACGTTGTCTTTCTAAGTTAGCTTCGTTGCATTTTTACCTCCCAAGCTTTGATCGCTTCAACAGTAAAAAATACAGACCTACCAACGCGAAATGGTTTTGGTACAAGTTCTGGCCTGCGCGACACATTCACACGTACCGTTTGTTCGTTTAAACTGTACATTGCTGAAAAATCAGCAATGTTATAAGCCCTTTTCCCCATGTATTTACTCCTCTATATGTTTGATGAATGAAGCTACTTTTCGGCCACCAAGTAATGCTTCACTTGTTTTAGTGTTGGCTTCAAGTAACTTTTGTTGATGGTTGTGGGCGTAAATTAATGTTGTTTTAACGTCTGCATGCGACATACTTTCACGCACAATATTGATGTCACCTGTAATGCGTAACTGTGTGGATGCATAGGTGCGACGACAATCATGGGCATAGAAATGTTCGGTAATACCTGTTACTTTTTGGACTTTGCGGCGAATGCGAGCAATACATTTGCTCGGTTTACTCATATATTTTCTGGGAACACGGCTAGGAAATAAATACTTAGAACAGCTTGTAGCAACAGCCAGTTGAATAATGTCTGCTGATATAGGACTTAGATAATGTCGAATAGGCTTACCCGATTTAGAATCAGGTATATTTAGTACTGTTACGTCATGATTAAGCCAACATAATTGAATTGAACGTATATTGCCCTGACGAAGGCCTGTTGTAGCACTTAGTGCCAAACTTAAACCATGAATAGGGTTTAAGTCGTTGATTGCAGCATCAACAAAGGCAATAGCTTCTTCGTCAGACAGTACGCGGTCACGGCTAGGATTTTCTTTAGGCTTTTTTATCGTTGAGCAAGGATTTTTATCAATTATCTCCTGTTCGACAATTAACGAAAAAAACTTAGAATATGCTGCGTAATACCGTGCAACGGTGGGTGACTGTCGACCTTTAGCCAAATAATTCAGCAATCTTTGAATATCAGATTTAGTGATATCACAAACAGGCATATGCCCAAACTCTGCGATAAGAGTAGCAAGACGTTGCTGAAAACCTAGACTGTCTTTATGGTTTGCTAGTGAATAAGGTAAAACGATTTCGTCATAACTATCTCTTACCGTTTTCTTTGAGTGAATGTGATATCGGGTATTAACAATATCAGCAATATAATCATGTGCTCGTTTTAATAACACTGCTAATTTATGATCACGTATGTCACCAACTTTGAAAGAATATCGCTTGTTGTTGCAATTAAGCTGCACAACAATTGAAATTCCTGTTTGTGTAGGCACTGCAAGAATTCGCTTATCTTCACCGTAATAACCAACTTCCGCTTGACCTGTTTTTCTTAACCCAAGCTCATTAATATTTCTCTGGGTTAATTTACCTATACTTCGTTTCTTCATTTCTTTATTACCTTATGTTTCATTGCTTTTCTGGACAGGAATATTAAAGAAGTTCGGAAGTAGGCAAGGGATATAGCTAAGGCGTTTACTTACTGAAAAAATCGAAGGTAATTTTATTTTGTAAATGTATCCGCCGCAATCCCTTACTAACAAGCAGATTTGACAACTTGGCAGGTATTTTTTTTGTCCGACAATGTGAGTTACACTAATACATCTACAGTCAATCAATTCGATAACATATATGCGTTCAAATCGTGATGGCCATATCATTATTCACAATGATGTATTAAATAATTGGAAAGCGAATAACTCATATCACGATGATTGCCTGTTCTATGCAATCCGTTATTTAATGAAGCGATTTTATATTTCTCATCGAAATGCTATGACTTTGCTGAATAGTAAATTTAGTTTTCCTATAAAGCTGCCAAGTCATTCAACTGTCCACAAGCGTATAGAAGAGCTCGCACTAGTTGATACTGACGAAGTCGATAAATATTTTGTGATCACATCCAATAAAGCGGTATCAAAAAGGTATAAAGGTAAAATTGATGGCTCGGCGAGCCAAGCCATCAATTTTAGTGGGAAGTTTAAAGAGAGAAGAATCAGCTTTGAGAGTATAGATAAAGGTTTTTTAATAAAAAAAGAAAGACAAATAAAGGCTAATAAAAAGAAAGGAACACTAACTACCAAACCGATTATAAATACTACAAAATGTCTAATAACCAAGTGGTTCAAAGAAAATAAACAGTTTGTCCAAGCATTCTATTTATTACTTAATCCTGAAAATTATTCTCATTATTTCGATCTGTTATCACCGCTATTTAAGAGGATAAAAGGAGCTAAATCAATAACATTTAGCAAGCAGCAAAAAATAATAAAAGATACAATTGGTTCGAAGTTAGCATCGGTAACGCCTAAAAAGGTGCCACTCCATGTTCAATTAATCCCATTTGAAATAATTCATACCATTCAACCATCCCAACGCATAGAACATCGATTATCTCTAATATTATGGATAAATTGCGGCCATAGCGGTCAAAACTTTGTTAGATTCCTACCGTTGGATATGTTTGATATTAATGAATTAAATGAGATAGAACACTCAATCAAAGTATCAAAAGGCTCCCATTATATAAAAATTGAATTAACTGTCGACGGTGATGATTGGTGTCAAATTATTCCTTATGATGCGAAAGTCCCCCCCGAAGTAGCTGATAATAAGCCTCCAGAAAAAGGCGTTTATTCATTCACACCTACGAATACTATAAATTTTGGAGAGGGCTTAGATGGTTTTGAAATTATTGATAAAACAATTGATAGTTCATTATTAAGTATTAGCTCAATAAATAAATCTGATATTTGGACATCATCATTATCAGAATGGGTGATACACCTTAACCACAATGCTGAATACAGTAAATCAGATAAAATATTCTACAAAGATAAAGGTACCTATTTTTCTGATGATTTAACAATCAACCTAGATGAACGAGTTGAATAATAATAATAAATAAATGAGCGGTTAACTACTACTATCCCCTACGAGTAAATCCTACTTTTTATTTTGTCCTTGTTTTTACTGGGTTACAGAGGATTAAGGTATCACTATTAAAAACTAAAATAATGATAAAAATTAAAGTACCTAGATAAAAAAATAAAGCTTCATATTTTATATTCAAATGCAGTTAACCGTTAAGCTAACTACATTTATATAGAAAATTAATCTTCATCAAAGATAAAACCGACAATACCGCCAACGACTGCACCAATTACTATGCCTTGTGGACCAAATCTAGCACCGATAAAAGCGCCAGTAGTTGCTCCCTTAATTGCGCCTTTAGATATGAAATCATCGTTTGAAATATTATTATTCATTTATTTATTTTTTCCTTAGTTTTTTGTAGTTCATACCGACAGCCGTATATTTAATTCGGCTGACAGTTAGGTTATTGAAAGGTAAGTAAGTCACTACACCGTCAATTACTTGGTGCAATGTCTCCTATTGTTGTGATTAAAATTGAACTCAAATATTTCCTGTCCATAAAAGGGTTAGTAGAAAGTTACTTCTACTTCAAAGACCTTCATCTCGACATAAGAAATGAAATTGGTTAAAAATAATTCTTTCAACTCTTCACCACTCGTTTTATCCAACCAACCGCCAACGACGGTATAAACCTGCTCGGAAATAAAGCAAACATCTATATCAACGGCTAGCTCAGGGTAAGGTAAACCTTGAAAGCTAAAATCTGTCAGGTAGACAAATTGGTACTTTACGTCACTATCAGCCACGTTCTTAATTAGACGTATTTCTACGTGATGAAATCCACCTGTAGTAATCGAATAATTAGGGTCACGAAAACTTAAAATTATGCCTGAGGTGATCACCTCAGGCAGTGAAACGTTGGTCAGTTCATCGTTTAACAGTTGGTAAAGCTTTTCATGCACAGTAAAGCACTGGCTCTTGTTAAAAGTCAGTTTCATAATGAAAACCCTTAGTTAGGTTGTTGGAAGTATTACTGCAAGTAGTAAACGTATGAACGGTTATTTTAGAGTGGATGTGGGAAGCGGTTTTAACTTAGCCAGCCGATCACGTTGGTTGATTAGTAACGGGTTAACCAAGTGTAAGAACTGGCTCTTTTCTGATTTCAATATTAAGCTCATTTCATCACATCGAAGTACGGCTGATAAGAAGCTGACGTTATTTGCGGAACCACCTTTAATTACTGCTTTAAATATCGAAGACTTAAACGGTTTATCTTGATTTTGTTGCTCTAGTAACGTAAATACCGCATCAAGGCTAACCCATTCTTTTGAGAATAAACCGCCATTAGAGTTCCCCGTCATTCTTAAGTAACAGCATTTATCATCGGAGTTTAATGCCAATTCAAAACCAATCAGACTTTTTGATTTTACGGATAATGTTTTAGCTTGACCAACTAATACTGTTTTGTACTGGCT
>JABSOX010000078.1 GCA_013215655.1 Colwellia sp. | reverse complement strand
CGAGGCGAGATAATGAGGGTAAGCCGACACTGTCATAAATAACACCTCGGTCATAATATAATTGCGCTCTTTGCACATCAGTAATTTCCGCACGCTGAATCACTTCAGTCAATCGTGCTAAAGCGATTTCACTTTTGTAACTTACCGCAATAGGCTCTGCGATAACAAGTTGTCCAATAGCACTGCGGTTTGTTCCATTTATTGATGATGCGCAACCTTGCACTAACAAAATAACAGCAAATAAAGTAACAGAAGGAAGAATTGAATTCATTTTCAAAGACACAAAAAAATACTTACTTATTTAAACAGTAAATTAAGTATATAAAAAAGGGAGCCGTTAAGCTCCCTCTAATTTCATTAATAAATACTTCAAGAATTCATTAAAGTATTATATTAGTAAAATTTACTCTGCAGTATCAGTTTCAGCTGCTGGCGCTTCTTTTTTCTCAGCTGCTTCTTTAATACTTAAACGAACACGGCCTTGACGGTCAACTTCAAGTACTTTAACAGTAACTTCTTGACCTTCGGTTAATACGTCACTTACCGCATTAACACGTTCTTCAGAGATTTGAGAAATGTGAACCAAACCATCTTTACCTGGAAGTACGTTTACAAATGCACCAAAATCTACGATACGTACAACTTTACCTTGGTAAATTGTACCGACTTCAATTTCAGCGGTTAATGCTTTAATGCGGTTAATTGCATCTTGTGCTTGGTCGTTATTTGTTGCTGCAATTTTAACCGTACCATCGTCATCAATTTCGATAGTTGTACCCGTTTCTTCAGTAAGCATGCGAATTGTTGCACCACCTTTACCGATAATGTCACGGATTTTATCTTGAGCAACTTTAATGGTATGAATACGTGGTGCAAATTGTGAAATATCATCACGGTGACCAGAAATTGCGTCATCCATCACAGATAAAATGTGAGTACGTGCTGCTTTTGCTTGGTTTAAAGCAAGTTGCATGATTTCTTGGGTGATACCTTCAATTTTAATGTCCATTTGAAGTGCAGTAATACCACCAGTAGTACCCGCAACTTTAAAGTCCATGTCGCCTAAGTGATCTTCATCACCTAAAATGTCAGAAAGAACAACAAAGTCGTCGCCTTCTTTAACTAGGCCCATTGCAATACCAGCAACAGAAGCTTTAATTGGTACACCAGCATCCATAAGTGCAAGTGAAGTACCACAAACAGAAGCCATAGAAGAAGAACCATTTGATTCTGTAATTTCAGAAACAACACGTATAGCATATGGGAATTCTTCAGCAGAAGGCATAACAGCTAACATACCGCGTTTCGCTAAACGGCCATGGCCAATTTCACGACGTTTTGGTGAACCAACAAAACCCGTTTCGCCAACACAGTATGGAGGGAAGTTGTAATGAAGCATAAATGCATCAGTTTTCTCACCCATAATAGTATCAAGACGTTGTGCATCACGTTGTGTGCCTAAGGTAGCAACAACTAATGCTTGAGTTTCACCACGAGTAAATACAGCTGAGCCGTGAGTACGTGGCAATACGCCAGTCATTACGTCTAATGCGCGGATCATTTCAGGTGAACGCCCATCGATACGAGGCTTGCCATTAGTAATACGGCCACGAACAACAGTTTTCTCTAAGTCGTGGAATAAATCTTTTGCTTCGCCAACATCTAAGTCTGCATCAGCTTCAAGCAACTGCGCAACAACACCATCACGAATTTCTTTAATTTTCTCGTAACGTACAGCTTTCTCAGTAATTTGATAAGCTTCATCTACTTGTGCTTCAGAAAGTTCTGCAATCTTAGCGATAAGATCTGCATTTTTAACCGGAGCAACCCAATCCCATTTAGGATTGTTAACTTCAGCAGCCATTTCTTTAATTGCTGTGATAGCGGTTTGCATTTGCTCATGACCGTACATTACAGCGCCAAGCATAACTTCTTCAGATAAAATATCTGCTTCAGACTCAACCATTAATACTGCTGAATCAGTACCAGAAACAACTAAGTTTAACTGAGACGTTTCTAATTCAGATTGTAATGGGTTAAGGATATATTTTCCGTCAGTGTAACCAACACGTGCAGCGCCAACAGGACCACTAAAAGGCATACCTGAAATAGCTAATGCTGCAGAAGTACCTAATAAAGCAATAATATCTGGACAGATTTCTGGGTTAGCAGAAACAACAGTGATAACTATTTGAACTTCGTTTGTAAACCCTTCAGGGAATAATGGACGAATTGGACGGTCAATCAAACGACAAATTAATGTTTCTTCTTCAGAAGGACGACCTTCACGTTTGAAGAAACCACCTGGGATTTTACCCGCTGCGTATGTACGCTCTTGGTAGTTAACCGTTAATGGGAAAAAGTCTTGTCCAGGTTTTGCTTCTTTTTTACCAACAACAGACACTAATACACATGTATCGTCCATGCTAGCCATAACAGCACAAGTTGCTTGACGAGCGATTGCGCCCGTTTCTAACGTTACGGTATGTTGACCGAACTCAAATGTTTTTGTAACAGTATTGAACATAAATGTTCCTTTTAGTTAAATGATTACTTTTAAAAAATATTAACCAATCTGTACAATTATTTATCCACTTAAAACAAGCTAATTGACGCTTCAAGTTGAACAAAAAATTATACAGTTTGGATTGATTAGTTTTACAAAATTAGATCGATTCTAAATTTGCCCGCATATTATACCCGCAAACAGTGGTTTTACTAGCGACAAAGAAGGAAATGTTGTGGGAAATGTAAAAAGAATACTTTTATAAGTTTAAATAACTTAATTATTGAGGGAAAGGATCAAAAAAGGAGCTAAAAAGCTCCTTTTTTCGATATTATCTTTATTTCTAAAGACAACAGATAAGTTACATCTTAACGACGTAAACCTAATTTACCGATTACAGTAGTATAACGTTCAACGTTTTTACCTTTTAAGTAATCAAGTAATTTACGACGTTGACTAACCATACGTAATAAACCACGACGTGAATGATGATCATGGATGTGCTCTTTAAAGTGACCTTGAAGATGGTTGATTTGAGTTGTTAACAAAGCAACTTGTACTTCTGGTGAACCTGTATCACCTTCTTTTTGAGCATATTCTGCAACAATAGCAGCTTTTTCTGTAGCATTTAAAGACATAATAAATCCTTAGTGTGGATACCCGGAGGTAGTTTAAAATTCTCACCCTGCCAAACACTAATTCAGCGAGGGTGACAAAAGAGCGCGTATTCTATCAGCACGGTTTAAAATTGCAAGATGAATTTACTCTCACGGCACAATTTTATAACTTAGATAAGACCTCGTCTAAAACAACAATTCGTTTTGGTGCAACTAGGCCATCGTCATCGATATGACCAACACCAATGAACTCACCAGAGTCAACATCATCACCAAGAAAAACTTGTACCAAACCGTCGCTAGGAGCATTCACTGCTTGCACAGGATTACCATGGCGTAAAAAACTTGCTGACATATCATCAACAAAAACAGCTGGAATACCATCACATGCTGTTGTCATCGGTAATAATAATGGGTCAAGTAATTCAGATGGTGATATTTCTTGTTCGTTTGCTTGTTCAAGTAAAGTTTCAAGTTGTTCCATGGTCACCATTTTATCGGTAGGGTAATTTCCTACCGCGCTACGGCGTAAATTAGCAACATGGGCACCACAACCAAGCAACTCCCCTAAATCATCAACAATAGTGCGAATATAAGTCCCTTTCGAAACATGAATATCTAGATCAACTTCATCGCCTTCAAAACGTAATAAGTCTAAACGAAATACGGTAATGTCACGAGATTCACGAGGCACTTCGATACCTTCACGTGCATATTTATATAAAGGCTGCCCTTGATATTTTAATGCCGAATACATCGAGGGTATTTGTTGAGTCGTACCTCTGAATGATTCTAGTGCAATAGCCAGTTGTTGATCAGAAACATCAACGGGTCTTTCTGAAACAACTTCACCATCAGCATCACTGGTAGTGGTACGAATGCCTAGTTTTGCAGTAACTTGATAGGTTTTATCGGTATCGAGTAAAAACTGAGAAAATTTAGTTCCTTCCCCTAAACATATAGGCAACATACCCGTAGCTAATGGGTCCAATGCGCCGGTATGCCCTGCTTTTTGAGCGAAGAAAATACGTTTAACTTTTTGTAATGCGCTGTTTGATGACATTTCATAAGGTTTATCAAGCAATATCACGCCATTAACTGGGCGACCTTTTCTACGTTTAGCCATCTTATACCTTATGAATTTTCTTTATTACTAGCATCTAATGTATCTGACTCAGTTCCATCATCTAAATGTTTATCACTAGCGACTGCTTTATCAACCAATGAGCTCATACGAACCCCTTCAGCCATTGAGCTGTCATAGATAAAACGTAAATTCGGCATAATACGCGCTCTTAATGTTTTCGCCAATAATGAACGAATAAAACCAGCAGCGTCATTTAAAACGGCTATTGAGCTATCAATTTCTGACTGTTCGTTAGTAAAGAAGGTGACAAATATTTTTGCGTACGCTAAGTCACGGGTAATCTCTACCGCTGAAACGGTCGTCATACTTAAACGTGGGTCTTTAATTTCACGCATTAATATCGTCGCGATTTCTTTTTGTATTTCTTGTCCGACACGGTCGGTACGGGCATATTCTCTAGCCATAGGAAATTCTCCTAATAAAACTGCAAAGGGATAATTACTTTACAACTTCATATGATTTTTAACAAAAACGGAGGCATAGCCTCCATTTATATTTTTGTTTTACTATCTGTACTTTAGATTGAAGCTAATTACATCGAGAGCAAAGAGGAAGCACGGTGTTGACGCTAGTCAATGAGTACTTCCGATGCAGCTATCGGTGAAATTAGCAATAATATAATTACAGAGTACGTTCTACTTCAACAGTCTCAAATACTTCGATTTGATCGCCTACTCGTACATCATTATAGTTCTTAACACCGATACCACACTCAATACCGTTGCGAACTTCTTGTACATCGTCTTTAAAACGACGTAACGACTCAAGTTCACCTTCATAAATGACGATATTTTCACGTAATACGCGAATTGGAGCGCTACGTTTAATGAGTCCTTCAGTAACCATACAACCAGCAATTGCGCCGATTTTAGGAGATTTAAAGACATCACGAACTTGTGCAAGACCAAGAATTACTTGCTTAAATTCTGGTGCTAACATGCCACTCATCGCTTGTTTAACTTCATCAATCAATGCATAGATTACGCTGTAGTAACGTAAATCAATGTTTTCTGATTCAATCACTTTACGCGCCGAAGCATCGGCACGAACGTTAAAGCCAACCACGATTGCATTTGATGCTGCTGCTAACGTCGCGTCCGTTTCAGTAATACCACCAACACCTGAGCCAATAATTTTAACTTTAACTTCATCGGTTGAAAGTTTTAATAGTGAATCAGTGATAGCTTCAAGTGAGCCTTGAACATCCGATTTAAGTACCACATTAACTTCAGAAATATCACCTTGAGCCATGCTAGCAAACATATTTTCAAGCTTAGCTTTTTGCTGACGAGCAAGCTTAATATCACGGAATTTACCTTGACGGAATAAAGCAACTTCACGTGCTTTCTTCTCATCTTTAACTACGGTTGCTTCATCACCTGAAATAGGTACACCACTAAGACCAATAATTTCAACTGGAATTGATGGGCCTGCAGATTGAATAGTCTTACCATTTTCATCGCGCATCGCACGAACACGGCCGTATTCTAAACCACAAAGTACGATATCACCTTGTTTTATAGTACCTTCTTGAATTAGAACCGTTGCTACTGGGCCACGACCTTTATCAAGTTTAGACTCAATAACTACACCATTTGCCATGGTATCAACAACCGCAGTAAGCTCTAAGACTTCAGATTGTAATAATATTGCATCTAAAAGTTCATCAATACCTAAACCCGTTTTAGCAGATACATGAACAAATTGTACTTCTCCGCCCCACTCTTCTGAAAGCACGTCATGTTGTGATAACTCACTTTTAACACGATCTGGATCAGCAGTTTCTTTATCCATTTTGTTAACGGCAATAATAATTGGCGCATCAGAGGCTTTAGCATGCTGAATAGCTTCAATTGTTTGTGGCATTACACCATCATCAGCCGCAACTACAATGATCACGATATCTGTAGATTTTGCACCACGAGAACGCATAGCAGTAAACGCCGCGTGACCTGGAGTATCTAAGAAAGTGATCATGCCATGACCTGTTTCTACATGATAAGCTCCAATATGTTGGGTAATACCACCTGCTTCGCCGTCAGCAACTTTGGCTTCACGAATATAATCAAGTAATGATGTTTTACCGTGGTCAACATGGCCCATGATAGTCACAACTGGTGCACGGGTCACCGCGTCACCATTGCCATCACGATCCGCCAATACCGCTTCTTCAAGCGCATTTTCTTTCACTAAGACAACTTCAAAGCCCATTTCTTCAGCAACTAATGCAGCTGTTTCTTGGTCAATTACTTGGTTGATAGTTGCCATTGCGCCCATTTTAAACATGGCTTTAACAACTTCAGCACCTTTTTTCGACATTTTGTTAGCAAGTTCAGCAACTGAAATAGTTTCACCAATGCGAATATCTTGTAACTTAGTTTCAACAGGCTTAGTAAAGCCATGTTTTAAGCTTTGAGGTGCAGAAAGAGTTTGACGACTTCTACCCTTACCTTTACCGCCACGAGCATTTCTATCTTGTGGACCTTTTTTCTTACGACGACGACGTTGACCTTCATCGGCAGAGTCTTTTTTATCTTCGGCTTCTTGTGCGTATTTAGAAGAGGTTACATGAACGATTTCTTTTTCTTTTGCTTTACGCTCTTCTTCCTGCTTTTTCCAACGCCCTTCGTTTTCTTCAGCAAGTAAACGTGCAGCTTCTGCAGCTTCTTTAGCTTCAGCTTCAATTTTTGCAGCCGCTTCTTTTTCTTGTGCTAAACGAAGTTTTTTCGCTTCTTCACTTTCTTCTGCTTTCACAGGAGCTTTAGCCGTTGAATCTTCACCATTTTTTGCTCTAGCTGCAGCGGCTTGTTTAGCTTTCGCTTCGGCCTCTACTTTAACTTTTGCTTTACGCTCAGCTTCAACTTCAGCTTTAGCAGCATTAGCCGCCTTAGCATTCTCAGCTTCTTTAGCATCGGCAATTGCTTTTGCTTCAGCATCTGCTTGTGCCTTAGCTTGTGCATCAGCTTCTACTTTTGCCGCGTCTTCTGCTGCTTGCTGCTCTTCTAATTCACTACGTTTAACATAAGTACGTTTTTTACGTACTTCAACATTAACCGATTTAGCTTTGCTACCGTGCCCCATAGTCAACGTTGACTTCGTTTTACGGTTAAGCGTCATTTTACTTGGTTTGGCAGCTGAATTATCACCATGCTGCTTTTTCAAATACCCTAATAAGGTTTCTTTTTCTTCTTGCGAAACAGAGTCAGTTGCCGATTTTTTAACGCCTGAGTCAGCCAATTGGCTTACTAGACGCTCCACCGGTGTACCGATTTCTTTGGCAAGTTCTGTTACTGTTATATCTGCCATCTATTATATTCTCCGGGGATTATTCTTCGTTAAACCAACAAATATTACGAGCAGCCATAATCAGCTCACCCGCTTTGGTTTCATCTAATTCTTCAATATCAGCTATTTCATCAACACCTTGCTCAGCAAGATCTTCTAATGTAATAACACCACGACTAGCCAAAACAAACGCTAAATGACGTTCTAAACCGTCAAGGTCAAGTAGGTCTTGTGCAGGCTCAGCACCTTCAAGAGTTTCTTCACTTGCTAATGCTTGTGTTGTAATAGCTTCTTTAGCTCGTTCTCGTAACTCTTCAACAATTTCTTCGTTCATGCCATCAATATCAAGCATTTCAGCAACAGGAACGTAAGCAATTTCTTCTAAAGAAGTAAAACCTTCTTCACATAACATCATCGCAAAGTCTTCATCAAGATCTAATTTCTCAGTGAAAAGCGCTAAAACTTTATCGTTTTCTGCTTGATGTTTCTCGTTCATATCAGCAACAGTCATCACGTTTAATTCCCAACCAGTTAACTGGCTAGCTAAACGAATGTTCTGACCACTACGGCCAATAGCCATTGCTAAGTTGCTTTCTTCAACCGCGATGTCCATGGTATTTTTATCTTCATCAACAATGATCGAAGCGACTTCAGCTGGTGCCATCGCATTGATAACGTATTGTGCAGGATTATCATCATATAAAACGATATCTACACGTTCACCACCCAATTCACTTGAAACGGCTTGTACACGTGAGCCACGCATACCAACACAAGCGCCAACAGGGTCGATACGTTTGTCATTACTTTTAACTGAAATTTTAGCACGTGAACCCGGATCGCGAGCAGCACCTTTAATTTCCAGCATTTCTTCACCGATTTCAGGTACTTCAACGCGGAACAATTCAATTAACATATCAGGTTTAGTACGACTGACAAATAATTGCGCGCCACGTGCTTCAGGTTTTATTTCATATAATAAACCACGGATACGATCGCCTGGACGGAAAGTTTCTCTTGGCAACATGTCATCACGATAAACAATAGCTTCGGCATTATTACCTAAATCTAAAATAACGCTATCACGGCTCGATTTTTTCACCACACCGGTAATAATTTCACCGATTTGATCTTGATAAGCATCAACAACTAACGCACGTTCTGCTTCACGAATTTTTTGTACGATAACTTGTTTAGCCGTTTGCGTAGTTACTCGGTCGAATGTTACTGACTCAATTTGGTCTTCAACATAATCCCCAGCATTTAATTCTGGTTCATCATATTGAGCTGCAGCTAAGGTGATCTCACCATATGGGTTTTCCAATGGTTCACCATTATCATCAACAATTAACCAACGACGGAATGTTTCAAATTCTCCCGTAGTACGGTCAATAGCAACTCTAACGATAATATCGCCTTCATATTTCTTCTTTGTGGCTGTTTCTAAAGCGGTTTCCATCGCTTCAAAAATACTTTCACGAGGCAGTGCCTTTTCGTTAGAAACGGCATCTACAACTAGTAATATTTCTTTACTCATGCTTCATAGCCTTAATTATTTAAAACAGATATTCAAAAAAATGATTCTTAAAATTTCGCGACAAGGTTTGCCTTATCAACATTACTCATCACCAACTCATAGTCTTCACCATCAACCGTTACGATAAGTACGTCGTTTTCAATTGTTTCAAGTTTACCCTTAAACTTGCGACGACCATTTAATGGCATCGATAATTTCACATTGATTGTTTCGCCAACTACCGCTTGAAAGTGCGATAATTCAAACAAAGGTCGATCAAGACCTGGTGATGAAACTTCTAAATTAAATTCTGTACTGATAGGATCTTCGACATCCAATATGGCGCTAACTTGACGGCTAACTTCGGCACAATCATCAACATTGATACCATTTTCATGTTCAATAAATAAACGTAAAACAGAGTGATTACCAGCACTCAAAAACTCAATACCTAGTAATTTTTTACCCGTTTCTTCAACAGCAGGTCTTAACATTTCAGTTAATTTTTGCTCAAACTTAGCCAATCACATTCTCCAATTAGAAAAAATACAGAAATAAAAAAAGGGCTTAAGCCCTACATAAATATTATTCTGCTATCTAATCCTTAAATAACAGATACAAAAAAACCCCAACACGAGGGGCTTTATTCACTGAACCCTCTGTATTAGTTAACGAATTATTTGATAAAAACGTTAACTAGATATAACAATAAGTAAATATTATTCTATGATTTCTTACTGAAATCCCTGAGTAATATTTATTCAGTGACTATTGTTATATTCAAGCTGCGCGGATTATATATCCACTACTAGCGAATCGCAAGGCATTTATCTATACCTTCACCACTTATACAGCCTAAGAAGTTAAACACTATGATTTTATTTGATCAATACTGCAAAATAGTACTTAACGGTATCACTACTGTTCAACAATACCTATATATGTCTAGTTTACATGTATTTAGTAATATCAAGACAATCATGCTATAACTTTAAGTAAGCGGAAACTATTCAATGTGCAATGTTCTTGGAGCAAATAAAGTTATATGTCTACCTTTTCTCAATTACTGTTACGAAATTTCCTTGCCGGGATGTTTTTTTGCCTAACAATAACAGTATTGTCTTTTGTACTTATTTCAACTTTTGTTGCTGACAAACAAGGTGCTCACCAACAAGCAATAAATTCAATAGCACAAGTAACTATTGCAACAAGTACTATTTCAAGTACAAGTAATGACATTCAAGGTTTTATCGATACTCTACAAAAAAACCATAACTATTCATCTTTAACCATAAATAATGACGTTCATGATGTTTTATATAATTTAACCACTGATAGTGTCACAACTAAACCTTCATCATTTTTATTACCATTGATTAATCAAAAAACACTAAGCTACACTTTGCGAGATAAAAAGTTAACAGTGAACTATCAATTAGATTTTAGTGAAGAAATAACTCTGTTAGTGATTGTATTGATTGTTATGTACACATTAACACTGCTCATCATCATCATGACAGCCTCAACTATTGCTAATGCCAATAAAAAACTGATCACTACAATTGGTAGTCAAATAAAAGAAAAAATTAGCCACAGCCTCACAACAAACAAAAATGCTTCTGCGCCAACTGAACTTATCGACATACCTAAGCCTATAGACATTCCTGAATTGACCGAAAGCATAGCGGATATAAAAGCATTTATTGAATCGCAAACAGCCAATTCCTCTTTATTGGAAATAGAGGCTTATATAGACTCTTTAACCAAACTTAATAATCGTAGTCGCTTTGTTCAATACTTTGAAAATGAAATTAATAATCATGGTAAAAGTGCCGTTAAGTTTGGTGTATTAACCATTACTCGTTGCTCTGAATTACAAACCATTAACCAAATACATGGCTATAACGAAGGTGACAAATATGTTTGTAAAGTCGCTAAAATGATGACCTCGGCAATAACGAGTTATAAAGGTGCACAACTATTTAAGCTTAATAGTTCTGATTTCGCGACAATATTACCCAATACTACGATTAAAGAGGCGGAAGTTTTTGCTAAAGACCTCACCTCAAAATTTAACGAATATCAACATGTCTCAGATCTTGATTCCGTCGCTTATACCGGCATTGTTTATTTTGAACAAGATAAACCTCTTGGTGAATTACTTGCATTAGCAGATACTGGTATTAGTATTGCTCAAACGCAGCATAAAAACTCTTGGTATGCGCAAACTGATAGAAGTATTTTAAATAGTGAAAGTGCTAGTTATGGTAATCAAAACTGGCGACAAGAAATTGATAGTGTTATCGAAAATCAACGTATCAAACTGCTAGTACAAACGATTAAACCCTCTAATAAAAACTCTAAGATGTACGGTGAAATTCTTGCTCGTTTTGTTAATTCAAATGATGACATGTTGCCCACAGCTTCATTTATCGCAATGGCAGAAAAGCTTGATAAAATTGTCGCCATTGACCGTTTAATTGTTGAAAAAGCGATAACTGAAATTAAAGAGAAAAATATTATTGAATACTCTTTTGGCATCAATATAAGCACCCGCAGTATTCACGATGAGCAATTTCTAATTTGGCTTGAACGACGTTTATTACGCGACAGTAGCGCAGCGTCACGATTAATTTTTGAAATAACAGAATATGGCTTACAACAAAATATTAAAACAAGTAGACGTTTTATCGATATGATCCATCGCGTTGGCTCGCGGATCACCGTTGAAAGGTTTGGTGTTGGCTTAACTTCATTTAAGTTCTTTAGAGATCTAAAGCCTGACTTTATCAAAATGGACAGCACCTATACCCGAGATATTGATGAAGATAAAAACAATCAATATTTTTTACGTTTAATGGTTGATTTAGCCCATAGATTAAGTATAACTGTGTTGGCTGAAAGTGTTGAAAGCCAAGAAGAGAAGTTTGCTTTAGATAAACTCTTTATCGATGGTTGCCAAGGATATTATATTGGTAAACCCGAGCCTTTATAAACGATATCCTGACCTATAAAATAACAATATATTTAAGAACTATACCCACCTATGAATAATAATTATTACCTGAGTGATGATAATGCCTTGCTCAACATCGATGTTGTCTTTAACTTTCTAACTAATTGCTACTGGTCAAAAGGTGTTCCTTTAACAACCATTAAAAAAGCCATTGAAAACTCTATGTGTTTTGGTGTATATACATCAGCTCATCAACAAGTGGGTTTTGCGAGAATGATCACTGATAAAGCAACGTTTGCTTATCTAGCTGATGTCTTTATTTTACCTGAACATCGCGGTCAAGGTTTAAGCAAAAAACTGCTCAAATTCATTAAAGAACATGACGAATTACAAAGGTTAAGAAGAGTTGTACTTGCTACCGCTGATGCTCACCCTTTGTACCAACAGTTTAATTTTACGCAGCTACACAATCCTGAATATTTTATGGAAATTTGGCAACCAGAAATCTACCAAAACAACCTCGATTAATGCTTTAAGTATGTTATAACAATGTAAAAACCATTTTTATTGCATATGCAACAACATTTCTCTCGATGATCGGTTGTTTCTTTACACATAAAGACGGATAATAGCGTGAATTATCACACTAATTTTAAAATTAAATGACTGACTACTTATTGCTACTTGTTGGCACAGTACTAGTAAATAACTTTGTACTGGTTAATTTTTTAGGTCTTTGCCCTTTTATGGGGGTATCTTCTCGTACCGAAACAGCGTTAGGTATGGCCTATGCAACAACATTTGTAATGACCTTAGCATCATTACTCAGCTATTTAGTGAGTACTTATTTACTGGTGCCTTTAGACTTAGAGTATCTAGAAACAATGGCATTTATATTAGTCATTGCTGTTGTGGTGCAATTTACTGAAATGGTAGTTCATAAAACCAGTGCTAATTTGTATCGATTACTAGGCATATTCCTACCACTAATAACCACAAACTGCGCAGTACTGGGTGTTGCACTGCTTAATATTAAGGAACAACATAACTTTTTTGAATCAGTAGTTTATGGTTTTGGCGCTGCAGTTGGTTTTTCTTTGGTACTTATTATGTTTGCGGCGATGCGTGAAAAGCTTGCCAATGCCGATGTTCCAAGCCCATTTAAAGGTTCAGCTATTGCGATGATCACCGCAGGATTAATGTCCTTGGCCTTCATGGGATTTACCGGTTTGGTGAAATTTTAATGTTAATTGATAATACTACTATTTTAATCATTAAAATCATGCCGCTAGCCCTCTCTAATGCAGGATTTACCGGCTTGGTGAAATTTTGATAGAAACTCTTATAACCACTCTAATTGCCATTCTTGTATTGGGGCTAATGTCGCTCGCTTTTGGCGCTTTATTAGGTTATGCCTCTGTGCGCTTTAAAGTTGTAGGTGATCCACTTGCAGAGCAATTAGATGCATTGTTACCACAAACACAGTGTGGTCAATGTGGCTACCCCGGCTGTAAACCTTACGCCGAAGCTGTAGCTAATGGCGAAGCCATTAATAAATGTGCGCCAGGCGGTGAAGATACCATCAAAAAAATAGCCGAACTTATGGGCGTAGAAGTTCTGCCTTTAGATGAAAATCATGCCGCTGATAATACCCCAAAAATTGCTTTTATCATTGAAGAAGATTGCATAGGTTGTACTAAATGCATCCAAGCCTGTCCAGTAGATGCCATTATCGGCACTACCAAACAAATGCATACCATTATCATTGATGAGTGTACGGGTTGTGACTTATGTGTTGCGCCTTGCCCCGTTGATTGCATTATCATGAAACCTATTGAGCTAACCAAACAAAATTGGCAATGGGATCTTAATAACATACCTGTTGTACAACTTGATTAGGAGTTTTTGGTGAGATCAGTGATTGAACGCATAGAAAAAGGACACTTTTGGAAGTTTCATGGCGGCATTCACCCGCCTGAACAAAAGTTTCTAACCTCTGATAAACCCATTCGTAATTTGCCTTTGCCAAAGCAATTAGTTTTACCTTTACAGCAACATATTGGCCAAGCAGGAAAGTTACTAGTTGCTGTGGGTGATAAGGTATTAAAGGGTCAAGCACTGACACAAAGTAGCCATATTATGGCAGTGCCAATACATGCACCAACCAGCGGTAAGATCATCGAGATTAAAGATGCGGTGATCGCTCATCCATCAGGTTTAAGTGAAATGTGTTTATTTCTTGAACCAGATAATAACGACCAATGGCAGCAACGCCATATATGTTCTGACTTCACGCAATTATCTCATCATGACATCGTCGCAAAAATTGCCGATGCAGGAATTGCCGGCATGGGCGGCGCTGGCTTTCCTACCCATGTGAAAGTGAATAGTCCAAGCAAAATTAACTATTTAATTATCAATGCCGCTGAATGTGAACCTTATATCACCGCAGATGACCTTTTGATCAGGGAACATTGTGCCAGCATTATTGATGGCATAAAAATATTAAATTATTTATTAAGCCCTACGCATATTCTAATTGGTATTGAAGATAACAAACCCGAAGCAATTAAGACCTTACAACAAGCAAGTAAAAATATTAGTAATATCAAAGTTTGTATTTTGCCAACTAAATACCCTAGTGGCGGTGAAAAACAATTAATACAAATATTAACAGGTAAAGAAATTCCCTCTGGGACGCTGCCCAGTAGCCAAGGCATAGTCATGCAAAACGTCGCGACTTGTTATGCAATTGCCGATGCAGTGATTAACGATATACCATTGATAAAACGTGTTGTTACCGTCAGTGGTCAAGGGCTAAATAAACCTCAAAATGTTTGGGCGTTGTTAGGTACACCTGTAGGTTATTTATTATCACAGTGTGATTACCAAAATAATCAATACAAGCAAATCATTATGGGTGGCCCGATGATGGGCTTTGCCTTACCTAGCGATCAAGTGCCCATAGTTAAAACCAGTAATTGTATTTTAGCGCCAAGTGAACAAGAAATATCAAGTAAAACAAAAGAAGTTGAGTGTATTCGCTGCGGACAATGTGCCGATGTATGCCCTGCACAGCTATTGCCCCAAGAATTACAATGGAGCGCTAAAGCAAAAGACCAACCACAGTTAACTAAACTTAATTTATTTGATTGTATCGAATGTGGCGCTTGTGCTTATGTATGTCCAAGTCAAATACCACTTGTGCATTATTACCGTATTGCCAAAGCTGAAATACGCCAACAACATCAGCTTGATATTATCGCTGAAAAAGCGAAACTTCGTTTTGAAGCCCGAAAAACCCGCTTAGAAAAAGAAAAAGTTGCACGAGAAGAAAAACATAAAAAAGCCGCTGCAGCACGTAAAGCACGAATGAATTCTGGTAGTTCAGCAGGCAATGGTGAAAAATCAGCAGTGGCAGCAGCACTTGCTCGTGTAAAAGCTAAAAAAGCACAGGTGAATGCTGGATCAGCAGTTGTGAATGATAACGTTGATGCTGATCATATCACTATCGATAAATTAGATAAGAAAAGTCAGGTCGCTGCAGCGATTGCCAGAGCAAAAGCAAAAAAACTTGCACAACAAGAAAGTAATCAAGTAACAAAAGTATCTACTGATGGACAATCAGAAAAAGATGAAAAAAAATCAAAAGTGGCAGCCGCTGTAGCTAAAGCAAAGGCTAAAAAATTGAGATCAACGTCAAATAAAAATGAACAAGAGAATGTCACTCTTGAAGCTAATGCTAATGCTGGTGCTGATTTTGATAATGCTGGCGTTGATAATTCTGATATAGATAGGAAAAATGCTAGCCAAGAAATGTCCGCTACACCTATAAGCCCAACAAAACCAATGACAACACCTGCAGACGATAAAAAATCTAAAGTTGCTGCGGCCATTGCTAAAGCAAAGGCTAAGGCAAAAACTAAAAGACTCGCCAACCAAGAAAAAAGTATGGTTAACAACGAATCGATAGCAATACCAACCAGTAAAGATCAGCAGCCATTATCAAAAGATGATGAGAAAAAAGTGAAAATAGCGGCTGCCGTGGCAAAAGCAAAAGCGAGAAAATTGGCCAATAAAGTTGTAGGACCGCCAGTTAAATCGTCTGATGAGTCGTCTGATGAGTCGTCTGATGAGTCGTCAATTGAACCATCAGTTAGACAAACGAATACATCAATAAAAAAAGTTGAGAGTACAAAATCAGCTGATGATAAAAAAAGTAGAGTTGCTGCGGCGGTAGCCAAAGCAAAAGCTAAAGCTAAAAAACTAACCGCACAACAAGAAAAATCAGAGTCGACATAATATTATGGCCTTTTGGATAGCAAGCTCACCACATAGTCACATACAACAGAAAACCTCAGCGTTAATGCGTTTAGTTATTTATGCAACCATTCCGGGGATATTTGCCCAATGGTACTTTTTTGGTTGGGGTAATTTAATTCATATCTCACTAGCAGTTATAACAGCTTTAGTTGCAGAATTTATCGTCTTATCTTTGCGTGAGAAAAAGATCACCCAACAGCTTTTTGATGGCAGTGCGGTTTTAACCGCGGTACTTATTGGGATAAGCTTGCCCGCACTAGCGCCATGGTGGATATCCGTTATTGGCGCTGTATTTGCTATTGTAGTTGTTAAGCAGCTCTATGGCGGCTTAGGCCATAACCCGTTTAATCCGGCAATGGCTGCATATGTAATGTTACTGATATCATTTCCTGTACAAATGACTTCATGGCAGCCACCGTTAGAGTTGATGTCGATTGGCTTAGATGGGGTCAATACACTTTTTGTGATTTTTACTGACTTTACCAGTGATGGATACTCAGTAGAACAGCTCAGAAGTCATATCGACGGTTTTACCATGGCGACACCACTTGATACCGTAAAAACTAATTTAACCATAGGCTTAACGATTACTGAAAGCATGAACGCTCCTGTTATCGGCGAACATTTTGGTCTAGGTTGGGAGTGGATTAATGCAGCATTCCTTGTTGGAGGTATATTTTTAATTTATAAAAAAGCTATCGACTGGACAACTCCAGCAAGCTTCTTATTAAGCTTATTTATCTGTTCACTTATTGCCTTTATTATCAGCCCAGATAGCAATGCTTCAACTATGTTTCATTGGTTTAATGGCGCTTGTATGTTAGGGGCTTTCTTCATATTAACCGACCCAGTAACAGGGGCGACCAGTACTAAAGGCAGAGTTGTATATGGCATATTGGCAGGTTTTTTAGTCTTTATTATTAGAAAAGAAGGCGGGTATCCTGATGCTGTCGCCTTCTCCGTTTTGTTATGTAATATGGCTGCCCCCTTAATTGATCAATATACCCGTCCTCGTACCTATGGTCATCAAGGGAGTGAAAGATAATGCGTAAAGCAATTGAAAGTAACGCAAAAATACTCGCTCTATTTGCAGTAGCTTGTACCTTGGTTGTTGGTTTAGTTAATGTTTTAACAAAAGATCGTATTGAATTACAGCAACAGCAACAACTGCTCACCACACTAAGTAGTATTATTGAACCATCACGCCATAACAATAATATTTACCTTGACTGCATACGGCTGCAATCTCCTGAATTAGCCAATAATGAAGAGCAAATCGCTTATCTAGCAAAGTGGGACGATACTCCTATTGCTATGGCAATTACCACCACAGCACCAGACGGCTACAACGGCAATATTGATTTATTAGTCGCTATTAATGTTGACGGCAGTGTTAGCGGTGTGCGTGTACTTAAGCATAAAGAAACACCGGGATTAGGAGATAAAATCGAGTTACGAAAAAGTAATTGGATCAATAGCTTCACGAAAAAAATAATGACCAGTGATAACGACAACCGCTGGCATGTGGTTAAAGATGGTGGCATGTTTGATCAATTCACCGGCGCAACCATAACACCAAGAGCAATAGTAAAAGCAGTAAAAGAAACCGTTATTTACTTTAATAAAAATCAACAAGCACTATTTGCTAAAACGAGTACATGTCGAGGCGAACAATGAAATTAAATGAAGAATACAAAGAACTTGCTTGGCAAGGCTTGTGGAAAAACAATCCGGGTTTAGTACAACTATTAGGTCTTTGCCCATTATTAGCAGTCACATCCACAGTAACTAATGCGTTAGGACTAGGCATCGCGACACTCTTTGTTTTGATTTGTTCAAATGCTACCGTGTCTCTTGTTCGCCAATGGGTACCCAAAGAAGTTAGGATCCCTATTTTTGTCTTGATCATTGCCTCTTTTGTCACCTGCGTACAATTGCTGATGAATGCTTATACTTTTAGCTTGTATCAAAATTTGGGCATATTTTTACCTTTAATTGTCACCAACTGCGCCATAATTGGTCGTGCTGAAGCCTACGCTTCAAGAAATCCAGTAAAGCAAGCAAGCTTTGATGGTTTGATGATGGGCTTGGGATTTTTAGCGGTATTATTTGTTTTAGGTGCTGTCCGTGAAGTATTAGGCCAAGGTACACTTTTTGATGGTGCTAACTTATTATTAGGTGACTGGGCGAGTATATTACGTATCGAAGTTTATCAACTAGATACCCAGTTTTTATTAGCCATATTGCCTCCGGGCGCATTTATAGCGATGGGATTTTTCATTGCCTTAAAAAATGTTATTGATGATAAAATTGCACAAGCAATACCTAAAAAACAAGAAAAAACCATTGAGCGTGTGCGTGTAAACTTTGATGCTCCATAGAAAATATAATAAAAAAAACTAAAAAACACATATTAGAAAATTATGAATAAAGAAAAACGTTTAGAGATGCTAACTCGGTTGCGTGATGATAATCCTCATCCCACCACCGAACTCAACTTTAACAGCCCATTTGAGCTACTCATTGCGGTATTATTATCTGCACAAGCAACCGATGTTGGCGTAAACAAAGCCACAGCAAAGCTTTATCCGGTAGCCAATACCCCACAAGCCATATTAGATTTAGGTTTAGATGGTTTAAAATCTTATATAAAAACCATTGGCCTTTTTAATACCAAAGCGGCAAACACCATCAAAACCTGTCAAATGCTAGTTGATTTGCATGGCAGCGAAGTACCAGAAAATAGAGCTGCACTTGAAGCCCTGCCCGGTGTTGGTAGAAAAACCGCCAATGTAGTTTTAAATACCGCTTTTGGCTGGTTAAAAGATAATGAAGGTAAATACTTTTTAGCTGTGGATACTCATATCCAGCGCTTAGCAAACCGCACGGGGTATGCCAAAGGTAAAACAGTAGAAGCAACTGAACAAAGCATAATTAAAAATACCCCAAGAAAAACTGAGTTTATGTTCAATTTACATCATTGGTTTATCCTTCATGGCCGATATACCTGTGTGGCTCGAAAACCAAGATGTGGTTCATGTATTATTGAAGATTTATGTGACTTTAAAGAAAAAACTAGCGATGAATAAATTAATTTGTTACTGATTTTTTTTGTTGGATTAGTTTTAAGATTGAGATAATGAACAATTAAATAAATTACCATGTTATCTTTTAATCTTATTTTCAATTGTTTTTACCGCTTTCACCCTAATACAAAATTCTTTTATGTTGGTATTGAGATTTTTCTGCGCTTCTTGGTAATCACTTTCTTTATTTAAAAGTAACTTATTAAGTTCTTCTCTTTCTCTTTGCAACTTAGCCGCTTCTATAATTAATGCTTCTGTTGCTAGCTGATTTAGTCTTTTTTTTTCCTATTTATTTTGCTATTGCTTTCACTACTTAAAACCAGCTCGATCCCATTTAAATAGTCAGAGTCAATGTTATTGTCTTTACCAAAGAAAAAAGTGATGATCCAATAAATAACAACAATAATACTTAAGCCTGAAATGGCTAATATATACTCCATTTTAATTCCTTTTATGTAACCAATACCAAAATTTTGTTAATTTATTCACTTTCCCTTAACATTTACTGGCTTTTATTAACTTAAAAGTATATTTACTAGCTAAACATGTTAATTTTAAGCGTCTTCTCTACACAATTCGTCAACATTATGTTAATAATATGTAACACATGTTAAAATATATATTAAGTAATGATAAAAAATCTTTGCATTAACAAAATTTTAAATTTGTTAATGACAACTTGAATGGATAAAAGACGAGAGTTAAAGGAAATAAAGGGATTGTGAATATCATTAGAGGAGATGATTTAAAAAGAATGCGGTTAGCGGCTAATAAAACGACGGTGGATATAGCCAAAGTCATTGGCGTTTCACGAATAACCTACGAAAATTGGGAAAAAGATATTGGGCAACCAAAAATCAACCAATTTTTAATCATAGGTTCATATTGTTCAATCAATTTAAAACCACTTTTAAATCAATTTAATCTTTTAAAAAAGCAACTTAAGAATATAAGGATGAATGATGAAAATAATACCATCTCAAAACGTGCAACTCGAAACAAGTCAACCAAATCAAACGAGCAAAGCAAAGATCAATAGTACATCAATAAATGAGTCAGTTATTACCCCAGCAAGTACTCAAGCAAGTGTAAAAGTAAATACTGAAGTAGCTAAAGCTTCAGGCACTTTACAGCCAGATGTTGTTAATATTGGTAATAACAAAGCAAGTAATGCTTTAACTTATGATGTTAAAACAATGAGCAGACAAGCTAATACATCTTATACCGGCGCTAGCGGTGATACTCCACCCAATCCAGCAGCATATACAGGCAGTGGAAGTTATACAAATGATGCAGGAAATACACCCACAGTTTCATATACCGGTGCTGGCGGCCATACTGGACCTAAGCCAGTCTAATGTTTAAATTAATATTAATCATTTTAGGTGTGCTGATTGCAGTAGTAAGTAATAATCAATTATTGATAAGCACTCTCATTATTGGTTCATTACTATTTATCATAATCATCCATAGAGCTAATACCAATGTTTTTCATTTGTGCTTTTGTTTTATGGCAGTGAAAATAGTTGAAGTGATCCTTTTTGAATTTTTTATCATTCCTATGTTATATAGCAGCGAGACTATCAGCTCGATGTGGATTAATGCGATCACATTTTCAATACATTTTATTACCGACCTGTTTTTATATATTTTTGTATTATTTAGAGCGCCATTATCACGAAAGATATTGTTAGCAAAAAATAAACCCATCGATAATATTCATATGTATCAGTCAGAATTTGCTTTTATGAGCCTGTTTATTGTCCTTATGTTAGTTGACCTTGCGGCGTTGCTAGAGAATTTTATCCGTCATTTAGACGAGCTCGGTTTTAGTCCCGAAATAGCGGATAAATTTACTAATTGGACCTGGATTTATTATCACTACGCAGATATCAAAAGTGTATTAGCAGGCCTATCCTTTGTTTTACTGTGGAGCATGATATCCAAAGTTGGTCAACAAAAGTATACGACCACGTAATCCTAATGTAAGTCTTTGCTCATAAGAATAAATATAACTTGCTGCTAGTTATAAGGCCCTTTATATTACGACTTTACAGAAAAGAGTGAAGAGTAATTAATGAAATTTTTACATACTATGGTACGTGTATTTGACCTAGATAAATCATTAGATTTCTATATCAATAAATTAGGATTAGTCGAAACTAAAAGAATTGATGTACCTAAGGGAAAATTTACTTTGATTTTTTTAGCTGCTGAAACCGG
>JABSOX010000077.1 GCA_013215655.1 Colwellia sp. | reverse complement strand
ATAAACCATCGTTCCTCATAGATTTTTTCACCCTTAAACTTGAACAAAACTGACAACTGAGAAGCAATAATCTTATTGGATTTCCATTCAACTATTGAGACAACTTCACTTTCCCCTTCAATTTGCCTAAGCTCCGTGATTTCGAAACCTGGAGGAAGGATTGTTCCCAGCCCATCTAACGCAGAACGAAACTCCTGTCGCCCTTCCAAAATGTCGACTTGCCCGGGCATTATGAATGTCATCCCTTCCACGTAATCTTTAACTAAGGTATCAAACTCTCCTGCGCCAACAGCTTCCCAACCACGTTGCACTATATTTGCTAATTTCATTGCATATTCTCCTAAATTAATTGGTACAAATTAACTATAGAAGGTATCTGAAAATTGTGGGCTAAACTTGAGCGGAGCGAATAGCTCACTGTTTTTTAGTTGTTAAACAACATGTTAGTTGACAGGTGATTCGACTTTCTTAACGAGTAACTTATAAAGGGTAAAATCTAAAACTGATGAAATAATAGATACTATTAACCAATGAAAGAAAAGACCTACAGCGTTTAAAGCATCTGGTTCACATTTTATTTTTAGTATCTCACAGTAAGTGAAGTCCACGATAAAAGTAAAAAATGCCGAAAACAAAAAAATAATTAATAACGCTATTGGCCATGTAATCTTAAACAGTCGAAGGAGTCCGATAATGATGGTAACGGGCAAACCCAATATTAAAAGTAAATCCATTTATTTATCACCTATCCATGATGTTTAAATACCAACGCCCCTAATAATGAGCAAAAATATATTGGCTAAAATATTGAAGGATAAAAACAGAAAACTGCTTTTTATCCTTATTAATTAGTTTGTTATATTGCGGGTTATAAATTCCAAGCCATTTAATTGAATGTATTCAATTAAGATTAATATTTCAAAATATTCAAATTAAACTCTTTTCGTATTTTTACTAGCGGAGTATCCATATATTGATGGTAGCCTCTAGTTTCCCATTTACGAGTCATTTTTCTAGTACGTAAATAAACTTTATACAAAAGAGGTATACCAAGAAATAAACTCTTAACGATGTTAATAAAACCAATCTCCTTGATTAGTTTTTTCCCTTCTGGTGACTTTGCATATGCCAGGTAATCAGTAAAACTTAAATCTGTTCCAAATAATGTCCAATAATCGCCAGCTGCCTCATCTAAAATGCTGGTATTTACTCCAAAAAAAACATGTCCGACATCGTGATGGACTAATAATTCCGTCCATTCGGTATCAGGTTTAGGAGCAGAGAAAAGATGAGAATTCACCGAATAAAATTCAGTTAAAGCCTCTCTTAGAGTAAGCTCACAAGCTTGGTGTTGAAATTCTGCAATTTTAGTTCTATTAAATTTCATTTTTTCTCTATGTGATCAAGATCAGGTAAATAACCTCAACTCGGGATAAGCAGCACTTGCTCAATATTCCCCTTTATCCGATCCTCTGCGTTAAAACGTCGATAAATAGCTCGCTATTCATAAACGTTTTGCCTTGATAATCGAATAAATTGAAACATTGATTGAGTTGTTATTACCTTTAATTAACCTACCAATAATGAATTTACAGTCAACTTATTGATTTTATTTAGATATCAAGTACTCATTATCCCGACTTGAGGTTAAATAGTAATTTCAACAAATATGCTGTCTACATGACTGAACAATCAACGCCCATTTAGAGGGCAAAATACTTCTACTAATGTCTCTAATGTGCACCAGAAGTCATTCCAATTATTTTTTATAAATGAAAATTTAGCCTTATATGCGAATACCAATAATATTCTCTGTCCCGGCGAGATTAAAATCAATCATGTCCTCTATTATTGCTTATTTTACTTTATTTGTTGCAATTCATTTATGGTTAGTTGTACCATTACATCACAGGGTACATGTGGAACATCTAAATTTAATGGAAATTATCATAGATATCGACGATCCCATTCCGTTGTTTACACAATTGATTGGGCAAATTAAGCAGGCTGTACAAAATGAAAAAATTCACCCGGGAGACCCGCTACCTTCAATAAGGCAGCTAGCAAATGATCTTGAGTTGAATAGTAAAACTGTTGCAAAAGCTTACAAATTATTAGAGCGTGATGCCGTCATTCAAGCGAAAGGTTATCGCGGTACATTTATACATCCAGATGCAAAAAAAAATTGTGTGGTTGATTTAAATGAATGGGTTACTTCAAAACTAGATGAAACGATCACAGCTTTTAGAAAGTCAGGGGTCACGGATTCTGAAATCAGAATTGCATTTAGTAATGTAATGAACAATAAAAGTATTTAAGGAAATCACATGTCAGTTAATATACTATTTTATATCATATTTTTAGGACAAATATTTTTAATATCCTACTACTTCCCTAAAAAAATCACACTACGAGTTAATGATCTTTTAGAAAAATTTCCTGCAAGTGAATATCCGAAACTATATCCGCAGTCCGTGGAAAAAGTAGTCAAGGGACAAATTACTTTTAAATTATTGAATCAAATTATTTTAGTGGTAGGTTTAGTATTACTTTTCGCTTACGGTTTAATGTCAGCAGATTATGATGACAATCAAAAACATGCAGAAGGTCTACCTATCTTCTATGGCATGTTGCAGTTTTTCCCTTATATGTTGATGGAAATCTCAGGTTTTAAACAATTCAAATTGATGAAAAAAAGTGACCAACGAACAAGTCGCATTGCAGATTTACAGCCCCGGCGCTTATTCGATTTCATCTCCCCGTTATTGTTATTTTGTGCAGTAGCGCTGTGCATAGCCTATTTTCTATTTGACCTCTATATTCATGACTTTGCTTTTAATATGGAAATGATCCCGAGATTCATTGCTATAACGCTGTGTAATTTATTATTTGTGGGCCTAACTTTAAGAAACTTATATGGGAAGAAACTTGACCCTTTTCAGGCCAATAAAGATAGGTTACGACAAATTGGTTTTGCTACTCGTTCGATGGCTAAAATAAGTATCATTGCTAGCCTGTTTTTTATGATAACAGCTGCTGTAGAAGTATTTAATTTAGAGCACTTTGAAGTCATTTTTAATAGTCTCTACTTCCAAGTGATTGCCTTTTTTGGTTTAGGTTCAACGTTACAAGCGATGAATTTAGAAGAAATAGATTTTGAAGTTTATAAAGAAGCTAATACATAATAAGGAGTTAGATATGAACGAAGAAAATAAGAATCTCCCTAAGACTAGTAACATGGGTTTAGCAATAGCGTTGGGAGCTGGAATTGGTATTATTTTTGGTGAATTTGTCTTTGGCAGTGTTGGAGTTGGTATAGCCGTTGGTACTGGAATGGGTATTGCATTTAACCGTTTTACACAACTAAATAAATAGTAACACTACCTAAGGCGTTACCGCGCGAGTTTAAAGTGGTGGTAGAAAAGTTTTTCTACCACCACTAATAATGAATTAGTTATAGCGACCCTGCTATATATTCTGGCCAAAGTTCTTCACCAAACTCAGCCCTTAACTCACCCAGTTTTTCTGCAACCACTTGCTCTCCCATCTGTTTTGCTTGAAACATTGGTCCGCCTTTATAACGAGGAAAGCCATAGCCATGTAACCAGATCACATCAATATCAGAAACGCGCTGTACAATGCCCGCTTTTAATAACGCCAAACCTTCAGCAATCAAGGCAAATAAAGCACGATGTACAATTTCTTCGGCACTAAATTCACGTTGTTCAATACTGAGTTCGCTGGCTTTCTCCCTAAGTAGGGTTTCAACTTCAGGCGCAGATTTCTTTTTACCCTCATTATATTGGTAAAAGCCCGCACTGGTTTTTCTTCCCAAGCGCCCTGCTGAGACCATAGTCGCTGCGGCTCTAAAGTAGCCCTTATCATGTTTAGGAAAAGGTTGTGCAGACCGAGCATTATGGCCAATATCGATACCTGATAAATCCTGCACTGCCAACGGCCCCATCGCCATACCCCAGCCAGTTAATGCTGTATCGATTTGTTCTACACTTGCACCTTCAAGTAGCATTTGTTGTACTTCTCGACCATAACGGGTATACATACGATTACCCGCAAAGCCAAAACAAACGCCCACTAAGACAGATGTTTTTCTTAATTTTTTACCAATACTCATTGCCGTAGCAATAACCGCATCACTAGTTTTATCCGCTTGTACTACTTCCAGTAACTTCATAATGTTAGCCGGACTAAAAAAATGTAATCCCACTAATTGCTCAGGTCTTTTCATGGTATTGGCAATATCGTTAATATCTAAATAAGAGGTATTGGTTGCTAGTACAGCATTAGCTTTACAAACCTGTTCAACCTTATTAAAAAGCTCTTTTTTAACCTCTATATCTTCAAAGACCGCTTCAAGTATTAAGTCACATTCAGCTAAAGTTTGATAATCAACATCACCGATTAAATTAGCTAAGTAACCATCAACTTGTTGTTGACTCATGCGGCCACGTTTTACATTACCAATAAAGTTATTTTGAATACGTTCAAGCCCTGCGGCTAAAGCATCACTTGTTTGTTCAATTAGTTGCACTTTAAAGCCAGAAGATAAAAAAGCTGTTGCGATACCAGAGCCCATATTGCCGCCACCTATAATGCCAACAAACTCAACCTTTGCTGGTTGTGCATCAATAGATAATTTGGCTGCCTGTTTTTCAGCAGAAAAAGCATGGCGTAAGGCTGCTGATTGCTCTGAGTCACGTAAAATTAAAAATTGTTCTCTTTCATATGCCATACCGTCTTTAATCGACAGTTTTTGCGTTTTTTCTAAGACATCAAAAGCAACGAGTGGTGCTTGTTTACCCCGTGCCTTTTTAGCAACGGATACTTTAGCTTGTGCCCAATCAAAACCTGTTGAATCAACTTCTCTCTCACCAACACGGATAGGAGTTAGCTTTTCATTCGTTATTAAACTTTCAGCAAACGTTAAAGTATTTTTTTCTAGCTCACTATCTACCAGTAAATCAAAAAGCCCAGTATCAACAAATTTACTTGCTATTACATGTTTACCAGAAGTAATCATATCAAGTGCTTGTCCAGGACCAACAATACGCATTAATCTTTGTGTTCCACCAGCCCCCGGAATAAGACCTAAATTAACTTCTGGTAAACCTACCTTGGCTTGGTTTAGTGATACACGGTAATGACAAGCTAATGCAACTTCAAAACCACCACCTAACGAGGTACCAAACATCGAAGCAATTACGGGTTTTGTACAAGCTTCAATACGATTAACTACGTCAGGTAAAAAAGGTGTCGTCGGCGGTTTACCAAACTCTTTAATATCAGCACCGGCAATGAAAGTACGCCCTTCACAACAAATGATAATCACTTTAACGTCATCATTATTTTCAAGTGCATCAAGTGCATTAACCAAACCTGCACGAACAGCTTGAGACAAAGCATTTACTGGCGCATAGTCGATGGAGATAATGCCAACTTGCTTAGATAATTTGGTGGCTAGTTTAGTGGTTACAACGGCTTGATTTTCTGTAGTCATTTTATTCTCTTTATACTCTTTACTCACTGCTCTGAGCAATTAATAATTATTTAAAAACCAGCTAAAATTAATTAAAAGTTAGCTGGCTATTACTTCACTGAAATAAACATTTGGCTCAATATTAGTAAAGTTTTGAACATCTTTCATCACATCACCACCTTTTGATTTTAACGCTAATTTTAGCGCATCAATGCTGTCAAAAAACAAATAAGCACAAGCAACTATGTTACTTGGTGTTTTTGATGACAAGCTAGCACCACGGTCAACCTGCCAGCTTTGCATACCCAATTCACTATATAAACTTTCAACCAAAGGCATATGTTTAGTTAAATAATAATCGAAATCAAATTGTCCGTCTTCTTGATGTGAATAAATTACACTCATTCTGATCATGGTTGGTTTCCCACTTTTTCTATTAATTTTAGTTATAATTTAATTTCACAAAAAATTAAGCCTGCTTATTGAGAACAATAAAACAGGCTTAATTAAAGCTAATCTTATGTTCACTTAAACATCAAAATCTATTTCAACACGCTCTGTTATGGGATGAGCCTGACAGGTAAGTATCATGCCGTCGGCAACTTCTTTCTCTGTTAATGCATGGTTAAGATCCATTTCAACTTTGCCACTAACAACTTTTGCTTTACAGGTAGCACATACACCACCCTTACAGGAATAAGGCAAGTCAGCACCGGCTTCCATAGCCGCATCAAGGATATTGTCACCACCCATGGCTAAGTCCATGAAGATCTTTCTGCCGGCAACTTTTACCGAAACATTACTAATTTTTTCACCATATTGCTCTGAACGTAGCGCTTGTTTTGCAGCCATTTCTTTTTCAGCAGAGCCAGAGAAAAATAGTTCATAGTGAATTTGCTCATCACTAAACTTCCAAAATTTAAAGGCATCAACCACATCGTTGATCATTTCTTCTGGGCCACAAATAAAAACATCACTGACGGTATTTAACTCAATTACCTTAGCTTCATGTAACGCCACTAATTTAGCTGCACTGAGTCGACCGTTAAATAACTCAGCTTCGTTTTCTTCACGGGTAAATAAATTAACACATTCAAAACGTTCAATATTTTCATTTTTAATAAAAGAGATACGTTCTCTAAACATCATAAATGCGGTAGCTTTATTACCATAAACAAGCGTTGTTTTTGACTTTGGTTCAGCTGCTAAAATAGACTCTATATGTGCTAATACAGGTGTAATACCACTACCAACGGCAATAAATAAATAGTGTTTTTCATGTGATGATGAGAGCTCAGTATAAAAGTGTCCTTGTGGCGCCATTACTTCTAAGGTCATGCCCGCTTTTAATTCTTCATTAGCAAAAGTAGAAAATAAACCACCATCAATGCGCTTAATACCGACTTGCAATCTTTGCTCTTGCACACTTCGACATATCGAATATGAACGACGAACATCTTCACCTTTTATATCGGCTTTTAGAGTTAAATGCTGCCCTTGAATATAAGTAAACTGCTCAGCTAATTCATCAGGAACATCGAAACTGACCGCAACAGAATCTTTAGTCAGTTGCTCAACATTGGAAATAGTTAATGGATAAAATTCTGTGCTCATAAATTTCTCTTATAAAGTCTTTTACTCAATTGCCTAAAGCTTGGTTTGATGTCTAAGTTAAAGGGTTTTGAAATAATCAAAGGTTTCTAAACAATCCTGACAGGTATATAACGCTTTACACGCCGTTGAACCAAATTGACTGAGTAATTGCGTATTTTTGCTATGACATACCGGGCAATCAGGATCATCGTCTTTGTTTGGTGGGGCAATGTGTAAATTAGCAAGTTGTTGTTTGCCCGCTGGCGAAATCATATCGGTACACCATGCTGGCGCTAAGGTCACTTTTACCCGAACATCATCATAATTAGCGGCATTAAGTGCTGTAATAACGTCTTGCGACATCATATCTACGGCAGGACAACCACTGTAAGTTGGGGTAATAATCACCAAAACCTGTTGTTCATCAACTTGTATATCTTGTAAAACACCTAAATCCCAAAGTGTTAAACCCGGCAGTTCAGGGTCGTAAACACTATCTAAAAGTTCCCATAATTCTGGGTAATCAGACATTGCTCGAAAGCTATTGCGCTGCGCAAAAATAGGATTAAGTGTTGGAATAACAAGTTCAGTATTTATCATTTCGCTCACCATTTTGCTTACCACTTCATGCCCGGATATGTTTTTTGTAAATACTGCATATCACTTAACAGATGACCGAGATGTTCTGAATGAATGCCCTCTCTACCACCTGTTATTTGTAATCGAGTATCTTCAAAATCAATATCGGATGCCGATAAAAATGCTTGCACATGTTTATCCCAAGCAGGTTTTAAGCTTTGACGATCAACGGCAATCCCCGCCTCAACAAGCTCAATTTCCCAGCTAGGCATATCAAATAACTCACCAACCACTTCTTTTAACTCATCAATGGCTAATAAAATACGATCACGGCTTTCCGTTGTACCTTCGGCTAATTGACGTATCCATGGTTCACTACGCTTTAAATGATAACGTGTTTCTTTTATCGCTTTTTGCGCAATAGCAGCAACGGTTTGATCTTTTGATTTAACCAATTCTTGCAGATATAAATGATAGAACACATCGAGAAAAAACTGACGGACCATAGTAAAAGCGAAATCACCAATCGGTAATTCATGAATAATTAAGTTAGTAAATTCACGCTCGGTACGTAAATAAGCTAGATCATCTTCGCTACGATTTTCACCTTCTACTTCCGCTGCATATTGATAAAACATGCGGGCACGACCAATATAATCTAAAGCGATATTGGCAAGGGCAATGTCTTCTTCTAAATAAGGACCATTGCTACACCACTCAGATAAGCGATGACTTAAAATCACCGAGTCGTCAGCTAATGCCACAACAAAGCGAAAAAGAGATGTTTTGTTTTCTTCATTAGTTTGTATGCTATTCACATCAGCTCCCATTACATGTTTTTCACTTTTTCAGGTAAAACATAATGTGTCGCATGGCGATAAGGTTTATCGTCCATCGGCTCAACAAAGTTTTCAACATCACTCTCGGTAGAAGCGGTGATATTTGACGATTCAACTACCCAAATACTGACGCCTTCAGAGCGGCGAATATAACAATCACGAGCATACATCAACGCATGTTCAGGACTTTCAGCATGTAAACTACCAACATGTTTATGGTCTAAACCACGGTTAGAGCGAACAAACACTTCATATACGGCTAAATGTTCTTGATTCATTTTAAATTCTCTTTATCTTTTCGTTTCTATCTAGTCACTTGGAACCAGAAGTTAGGTTAGGCAACATTTTTTGTTTGTTGTTTTAAACGATATGCTCTTACGGCTTCACGAACCCATTCACCTTCTTGATGTGCTTTTTTATGATGTTTTATGCGTTGATAATTACATGGGCCGCCACCATTAATAACACGTTTAAATTCATCCCAATCAATAGGTCCTGAATCATAATGACCCCGTTCTTCATTCCAGACAATTTCTGGATCAGGTAGCTCTAATCCTAATACTTCAATTTGTACAACGGATTGATCAATAAACTTTTGACGTAAAAAATCATTAGATTCACGTTTTACTTTCCATAATATTGATTGTCCAGAATGCGCAGAGTCAGCATCATGAGGACCAAACATCATTAACGACGGCCACCAAAAGCGGTTCATTGCATCTTGTGCCATTTGTTTTTGTACTGGCGTGCCATGAGCCAATTCATACATAATTTCATAGCCTTGGCGCTGATGAAAACTCTCTTCTTTACAAATACGTACCATTGCCCGTGCATAAGGACCATATGAGGTACGTTGTAGTGAGATTTGATTCACTATTGCTGCACCATCAACTAACCAACCAATAGCGCCAATATCAGCCCATGTCAGTGTTGGGTAATTAAAAATAGAGGCATATTTTGCTTTACGTGATTGCAACGCTTCGATCATTTCAGAGCGAGTAATCCCTAAAGTTTCCGTGGCACTATAAAGGTATAAACCGTGACCACCTTCATCTTGCACCTTAGATAACAATACTGCTTTACGGCGCAGCGTTGGTGCACGTGTGATCCAGTTACCTTCAGGCTGCATACCAATAATTTCTGAGTGTGCATGTTGAGACATTTGTCTGATCACATTTTTACGATAAGCTTCTGGCATCCAATCACTGGGTTCTATTTTTTCTTCATTGGCAATTTTTTGTTCAAATTTTGCCAATTCTACCGCTTCATCTATTGTTTTTGTGTCCATGCTAATCATCTACATTAACTACTAATAAAGTAATGATACATCTAGTTACGAATAGTTTCAATAAATGTATCACATAAAAGGTGTTGGTTATGAATGATAGAACTTAAGTTAATGTGAGGAGTAAATCAGTTTGTCGTTTTAGAAGGGACTTCTTGGTGCGCATTGCAGAAGTGAGTAGCAATTAGTTTTTAATTCCGCAGTTAGCTTGATAGCAGTCATTGCAGGTTGCATTTCTAAAGTTTATTTTTACTACAAAGTAGAAATAGACCTGACAACTGTTACAGATATTCAGATTACTTTTTATTTTAGGATCCTTTTTTTAAGCAAAGTTATAGATGCATGTAGTGGCCAACTAATATTGATAAATATGGAGTACGGGGTCGATTTTAACAAATAAATACCAAGGCTACATGTTCTATATACGAGTAAGAAGATAGTCATTTATTACATACGATCGAGAGAATTTTTAGGTAACGGAACTTGAATGTTCAAATTTATGTCATTTTTCGATAAATACGTGTCATTTTACACTCTGCAATCCCGATCTTTTAATTTCTACTACACTTAACCATTACTAACGAGTAAAAATGGATTTTAGATAGAATGGAGAATCTAAGAAAAAGCAATGTTCTGATTGTAGACGACGTTGCAAGCCAACGTAATATTCTTCAACACATTCTCTCTCCTTTAGATATCACTATCATCCAAGCATTTTCAGGCAAAAACGCCCTCGATAAAGTTCTTAATCATGAATTCGCCGTCATTTTAATGGATATCGAAATGCCGGGCATGAAAGGCTATGAAGTCGTTAACCTTATTCACAGCAATCAACGTTTTAAACATATTCCTATTATAATGGTCACGAGCAATCATAATAACAGTGAGGCCCTGAATAAATCTTATGAGGCAGGCGCTGTTGATTTTGTGACAAAGCCAGTTAACAAAACTATACTCACCAATAAGGTTGCGCAGTTTATTGCTATGGAGGAGCACCGCCGGATTGCTGAGGACTCTACTGCACGATTAAACATATTACTTAATACCGTGAGTGAAGGGATTTTAGGGATTGATTTGGATGGAAAAATTACCTTTGCCAACCCAAAGGCTTTAGAATTACTCGGTATCGATTCTGAAAATTTCTCTAACAAAATTCAAGACTTCTTAGAGTTGCATAACCAAAATCCTACAGGCTCTCTAGACTACAGAGATTATAATCGTGAGCTGATTGACTTACTGTCTTCAAATTTTTATAACGCAACTCGTATAGGAAAAACAAGCTTAAAAGGAAGTGGTAACTGGCAATCAATGACTGGCAATACATTTCATGCAGATTACTCTTTTGACGCCACTAGGCAGCTCAATGGAGAAATTGATGGTGCGGTATTAACATTTAAAGACACCACGCAAGAAAAAGAAACTGAAGCTAAGTTATTACACTTAGCCAACTTTGATTATTTAACGAATATTTCAAACCGCGCTTATTTTTATGACACTTTAAAAAAATCAATCATACGCGTAAAACGATCCAATACGACACTCGCGGTGATGTGTCTAGACATTGATCATTTTAAATTTATTAATGACCAATACGGACACGATATTGGTGATCTACTACTTCAAAATATCAGTCAGAAATTGACCGGTATTTTAAGAGAAAATGATCTCATCTCACGTATGGGCGGCGATGAATTTGCCATTATTCTGCAAGATATACCAACAAAAATTAACGTTGCAAAAGTTGCACAAAAAATTCTAAATTCCGTATCCGAACCACTCGAACTTAATAGTATAAAAATAGAGGTCAGTACCAGCATTGGTATTGCCTTTTATTACCCTGATTCGATGAATATGCATGATCTTTTAAAGGCGGCTGATACTGCCTTGTATGAGGCAAAGTCGGAAGGACGTAATAATTTTCAATTTTTTGCCAAACAAATGCAAGATAAAGCAGAGAAAATCCAACGCGTTCAAATGCTGCTTTCCAAAGCTATATTAAATAATGAGTTAACAGTACTTTATCAACCTAAAATCTCATTATCACAGGAAAAGATGGTCGGTTGTGAAGCGTTAATACGCTGGTTTCCTGAAGAGGGAAACCAGATATCTCCTGATGTATTTATACCGATTGCCGAACAGAATGGGCAAATCATCGAACTTGGCGATTGGGTTTTAAACAAAGTTTGTCAGCAAATTTCATACTGGCAAACATTGCCTTATTTTAAAGGTATGGTGACAGCCCTGAATGTATCTGTCCGCCAATTAGGGACAAGTGAATTTAGAGTAAAGCTCGTTAAAGCGATCAATACCTATGGTATAAAGCCCGAATATGTAGAAATAGAAGTGACTGAAACCGCAACATTTGATGACCAGAATGTATTCATATCTGAGCTAGAGAAAATTCATGCGCTAGGGGTGAAGATTTCCATTGATGATTTTGGTACCGGCCACTCATCTCTTGATTACCTAAGAAAAATGCCGGTAGATATCATCAAAATTGACAGTAGCTTTATCAAAGACATAGGTAAGGATGAGCAAGATGAGGAGATCATTCGTACTATTTTAGCAATTTCAAAAACCATGTCTATCCAAGTCATAGCCGAAGGAGTAGAAACCGTAGAGCAATTGATTTTTTTGGAGAAAAATCAAGTTGATAATATACAAGGCTATTATTTTTCTAAGCCTATTCAGGCACAGGCGATAAGTGACGCACTAAATAGTAATAAAAATCACTATAAAGAACAGTTTGATTGCTTTGAAAAACGCAAGGCGATTGATGTGAAGCCTTTGCCGTATTGTGTGGTGGTTAAGTAAAAAAATTCGCTTTATTTGAACTCATATTTATAATAAAGCTCCCGTAACTTCGGTTTTATAACTAAGAACGGACCTTGCTCTTTAGTGTCAACAAAGCGAAGTAAATTAGCTTAAGCTTCCAAATATTTATGCCTGGTTTCGTCTCAATAGAGGACATGATTAAGAGTGATTTTGGTTAATATATTTAGTCTGTTATGTGGTGGTTCTTATCGTTAGCGAGTTGTTATCTTACTAAGATTTTCGAGGGTGCTCGACAGCAGCCAAGGGGCGTTACACTGACAATATAATCAGAACAAGAAACTAATATCTAAAGAATTTTAAAAGAACCACTTCACCTTTCTAAAAATAAAAATTTGTGCTCACTCCCACTCATCTTCAAATTCATTTTCTAGATGCTGCAAATGACGATCAAGTTTATTCAATAAGTGATGTAGTTGGGAATGTTCTTCATGAGTAAAACAAGCATCAATCATTTCGCCCGTTTCTATACGTTGTGGGGTAATAATGTCATGAAAGTCGGCACCCGCTTGAGTTAAATGAATTAATACTTTACGGCGATCTCGTTTTGAGCTTTTTGTATCAACAAAGTTCAGTTTTTTCAGAACCTTAACAGCTCTTGTTACGGTTGCTGCATCCGTTCTTAGCGCTTCTGCGACATGACCATTAGTTAGGCCACCATAAGCTCCTAAAACAGAGATAACATGCCACTCTCTTTCACCAATAGGCACTTCAGTCTTCAATAATAGTTCAGATAACTTATTACCCGATTGTGCCATTTGTGCCGCGAGACGATACATTCTATAAGGCAGAAAGGTCTGTAAATCCATGGAAAACTTTACTTTTCCTGCGGATTTCACTTCTTTGCTTTTAGTTTCTTCAACAAGTGCTGCAATTTTATCGGTCATATATGTGCCGCTATGATAATAGTGATATTCATTAGTTTTTAAATAGTAACAATATTTAATAGAGAAATAATTAAAAATTGTATGGATAAATAAATGCCTGATGCAGGTGTAAGTCGATGCGAGCATAGCGAGGCTCAACAATAGGTATGAATATGAATTCCTTGTCGAGGTGAACCACGACCTACGAAAACAAATATATCCTAAACGAAAAAACCAGCAAAGTTGCTGGTTTTTAAATTTGAACAATATGATATGACTTATTTTTCAACACGCTCAATAATTAATGCTATACCTTGGCCAACACCAATACACATAGTACATAAGGCATATTTACCACCAGTACGTTGTAATTGATAACTTGCCGCAGTCACCAAACGGGCACCACTCATACCTAATGGATGACCCATAGCAATAGCGCCGCCGTTAGGGTTAACTCGTGCATCGTCATCATCCAAACCTAATTCACGTAATACTGCTAAACCTTGTGCAGCAAAAGCTTCATTAAGCTCAATAACATCCATTTGCTCTAACGTTAGTCCCGTTTGTTTAAGTACTTTTTTAGTCGCGTTAATCGGACCGACGCCCATGATACGAGGCTCTAAACCCGCAGTCGCCATGCCAACAATACGTGAAATTGGCGTTAAACCATTGGTATCAATGGCTTCTTGAGAAGCAATTAACAGTGCACAAGCACCATCATTTATGCCCGAAGCATTACCTGCGGTAATTGAACCACCTTCGCGAAAAGGAGTTCTTAAAGCGGCTAAACCTTCTAGGGTAGTACTTGCTCGACCGTGTTCATCTTGGGAAAAAACTTTAGTTTCTTTACGGCTAACTTTAACGGTTACGGGCACTATTTCCTGCTCAAAAGTTCCGTTTTGTTGTGCGCTTGCCAATTTTTGCTGTGAACGATAAGCAAATAGGTCTTGGTCTTCACGGCTAATATTAAATTGCTCGGCAACATTTTCAGCCGTTTCGGGCATGCTATCTACACCATATTCAGCTTTCATTTGTTTATTAACAAAACGCCAGCCCATGGTTGTATCATACATTTGTGCTTGGCGAGAAAAAGCACTTTCTGCTTTACCCATCACCATAGGCGCACGTGTCATTGCTTCAACACCACCAGCAATAGCGAGTGATTGTTCACCACAAGCTATTGCTCGCGCAGCCGTACCTATGGCATCCATACCTGAACCACATAAACGGTTTAAAGTAACACCTGGTACAGTGATTGGTATACCTGCTAATAAAGAACTCATACGGGCAACATTACGATTATCTTCGCCTGCTTGGTTAGCACAGCCATAATATACTTCGTCAACCGACGCCCAATCTACTTGTGGGTTACGCTCCATTAACGCTTTCATTGGTATTGCGCCTAAATCATCGGCTCTAACCGTTGATAATGAACCGCCATATCGACCTATCGGTGTACGCACAGCGTCACAAATATATACTGGTTTCATTTCATCTCCACTGAGTTTTTTATTTGATACTTACCTGATGCCCTCGACAAAGAGCAATGGCTGTATTTTCTTGATTAACAATTTTTATATCACAATAAATGTGACGACCTTTTTGCAACGTGATACTTGCCCTTGCCATTAATTGATCATTAAGTTTGGCAGGATTAATAAATTCAATTTGTGCATTTGCAGTAACGGTTGCATGTCCATAAGTTGCACAACTAAATGCAAGTGCTGTATCGGCTAAGGTAAAAATAAAACCACCGTGACACAAACCATAACCATTGGTCATGGTATCCGTTACCGTCATGCTTAACTGACATTCACCAAGCGCTAACTTTGTGATTGAGATACCAAGTAAACGCGAAGCGGGGTCTTGCGCTAATAAATCATGGACATTTTCAGTTGTTTTACTATCTAACGTTTTACTAGTCATTAACTCCCCTCCTCTTGCATAAGACTTAACTTAAACTTTTTACTTTGGGCTATTTACCTACATATGTAGGTTTACGTTTTTCCATAAAAGCAGCTACACCTTCTTTATAATCTTCTGTTTTTCCTAGATATTGCATGGCTAAACGCTCACGTTCAACTTGTGAGTCTAAACTATGTTCAAAGGCAGTGTTCATCAACTTTTTGGTATGTTGCATCGCTAATGGTGGCTGTGCCGCTAGTCTTTCTGCTAGTACCATCGCCTCACTCATCAGGTTTTCATTATCAGCAACTTGCCAGATCATGCCCCATTCAAGCGCTTGCTTGGCTTTAACTCGTTCACCTAACATCGCAAAAGCTTTTGCTCTAGCTAAACCGATAGCATGGGTTAAATTCCAAGTACAACCTGAATCAGGTACTAAACCTATGTTGGCAAAAGCTAATACAAATGAAGCACTACGCGCAGCAATTACTACATCACATGCAATAGCAATACTTGCCCCAGCACCAGCGGCAACACCGTTTACCGCACAAACAACCGGTTTAGGGCTGTTGGTTATTCTACGAATAAGTGGATTATAATATTTTTCAATTGAGCTGCTTAAATCGGGTGCTGCTGCTGTTGTCTCAGTTTCTGATTCATTTTCAGAGCCGGCTGAAACGGCACGGTCACTTAAATCTTGCCCTGCACAAAAACCTCGTCCTGCGCCGGTGATTAAAATACTTTTAACGGCTTCATCAGCTACCGCATTATCTAATGCTTGCTGCATTTCGATGTGCATTTGGGTATTAAAACTGTTTAACTTATCAGGACGATTTAATGTGATAAGTGCAACACCATTATTATTTTCTACTTGTATCGTTTCAAACATTGTTTATGATCTCTACTCTATTTGTTATCTACCCCAAACTTAAAACTTAGGAGTAAGCTATATGCCAATTTACGCTATTGATGATTTTATTCCCGTCATCGACCCAAGCAGCTTTATTCACCCAAGTGCAGAAATAATTGGCGACGTTATTATCGAAGCTCATTGTTACATTGGTCCTAATGCCGTATTACGCGGCGATTTTGGCCGTATACATGTTTGTGCCAATTCTAATGTTCAAGATTCCTGTGTATTACACAGTTTTCCAAATAAGGATTGTTATCTTGAACCATACAGCCACATTGGCCATGGCGCAATTTTACATGGTTGCTTAATTGGCGAAAATACCCTGATCGGCATGAACGCAGTTGTTATGGACGATGCAAAAATAGGCGCTGAATCTATTGTTGCCGCCTCAGCTTTTGTTAAAGCACAATTTACTTGTCAGCCACGCTCAATGGTGGTTGGTACCCCAGCTAAAATCTTACGTAATTTAAGTGAGCAAGAAGTTAACTGGAAAAAAGCAGGTACTCAAGAATACATAAATTTAGCTAAACGTTGTAAAGATAGCTTACGCGAAATTGAGCCACTAAAAACAATGCAAGAGAACCGCCCACGTTTTGAGCAATCAAGCCATCAAACTAAAAGTTAGTTTTTAATGTAGGTCAATACGAATAAAACGAAGAACAATTATTTGCATAAATAATTGTTCTGACCACTTTGTAAAAATGGGTATCACTCATTTAATCAAAACACTTGTCGAGATACAGGTTATTAATTCCCGATATAACCTAAGTACCTACATCCATGTAGGCAACCATCGACCTACAAAAAGATTAATCTTGTTCTTGGCGCTCTACTAAGGTCAAAATGTCATAAATAGCCACTGCTTCACCATGTTGATTAGTCACTTCAATATCCCAAACAACAATACCCGTATGATATTTATCATCAGGACGTTTTGATTTTTTAATTTTACGCTTAGCTGTTAACTTCACTTGGATAGTATCGCCAATTAATACAGGCTCAACAAAACGTAAATTATCTATGCCGTAGTTAGCAATTACCGGCCCTTGCCCCGGATCGACAAATAAACCAGCAGCCGCTGCGATAACAAAATAACCGTGCGCAACACGTTGTCCAAAAAATGAATCTTTAGCGGCTATTTCATCAAAGTGTGCATAAAAATGGTCTCCTGACAAACAACCAAAATTAACAATATCCGCTTCAGTAACCGTACGACGATGTGTTGTTAATGATTCACCAATTTGTAATTCTTCAAAATATTTTTTAAACGGGTGAATTCTGTCTTCGGTAGTTGTTGCACCTTTAACATATTCATTGGTAATTGCCATTAATGAAGACGGAGAACCTTGAATCGCCGTTCGTTGCATATAATGTTTAATTGCTCGAACACCACCTAGTTCTTCACCACCGCCAGCGCGACCCGGACCACCATGAACTAAGTTAGCCAAAGGCGAACCATGACCGGTAGATTCACGAGCACAATCTCTATCGATAACTAACATACGACCGTGATGGGATGCTGCACCTAAAATTAAATCACGAGCATGGTCTTTATTATAAGTAAATACCGAACCGGCCAAACTACCTTTACCTAATTTAGCTAATACCAGTGCTTGTTCAATATCCGTGTATGGCATTAAGGTACTGACCGGACCAAACGCTTCAATGTCATGCACATTAGTATTGGTTAACGGATCAAAACATTGTAATAACGTTGGTGCTAAAAATGAGCCTTTATCACTGTTAATACCAATAGTTTTGAAGTTTTCCATGCCAGAAAGAAGCACCTCATTACCTTGGCTAAGTTGTTCAATTACTGATACAACATCATCACGTTGTGATTTACCTACTAACGCGCCCATACGCACACCTTCTTGTGTTGGGTCACCAATAGTCGTTTTAAGCAAACGAGCTTTTAATGCTTCGCCAACCGCTTCGGTCATATTCTCCGGGGCAAATATACGACGAATAGCAGTACATTTCTGTCCTGCTTTAGTGGTCATTTCACGAACAATTTCTTTGATGTATAAATCAAATTCTGGATCTTCAACGTTAACGTCAGGTGCTAAAATACAACAGTTAAGAGAATCAGCTTCCATCGTAAAAGGGATAGACTTAGCAATGATATTTTTATGCGCTTTTAACATTTGCCCCGTTGACGCCGAGCCTGTAAATGTTACGACATCTTGCTCAGTTAAATGATCAAACAAATCACCAACACTACCACAAATTAATTGGATAGAACCTTCTGGAAAAATTTTCGACTCAACCATAGCTTTAACCACAGCTTCGGTAAGGTAACAAGTAACACTGCCCGGTTTAACAACCACAGGAACACCAGCAATTAAGCTAGGGGTGATTTTTTCTAACATGCCCCAAATTGGAAAATTGAAAGCGTTAATATGAACAGAAACCCCTTCTTTAGAGGTTAAAATATGACGACCAACAAAAGTGCCATTTTTAGATAACGGCTCTACTGGCCCTTCAACAATAAAGGTATCATTATTTAATTCACGACGCGCAATTCCAGAGTAACTAAACATAGTGCCAATACCGCCTTCGATATCAACCCAAGAATCACCTTTAGTCGCGCCCGTTAAATAAGAAATACGATAGAAGTCTTCTTTACGATCCAGTAGATATTTAGCAAGTGCTTTGATCATTTCTGCACGCTGATGAATAGTTAATTTACGTAATGCAGGACCGGCTTTAGTGCGACCATAATCAAGTAAAGCATCGAAACCTGTTGTTAAAGAGGATACTTCGCCAACAAGCGTATCGTTAACCGCATTAAATAATTGCTGAGTTCTACCGTCTCCAGAGCACCATTGACCATTAACATAACTTTGAATTTTCATTATCTTGATTATTCCTTGCATCCTATGTAATAACTAACTTAAATATTAGCTAATCATAGTATTTTGTTTTGTGACTATTTTAGTACTTTACCAGTTTCCTAAAGTACTAAGCAATATATACGATACATATTTTAACAAAAAACAAAATTTAAGTAACACTTAACGTTTTTTTGTGTTTTATTAACGAAAAGAATACCGCCACGAACAATGACAATTTGATTCAAAGGATAGACCATGACAACAACTCAGCACGGTCAAAATGAAAAAGACTTAGAAAATATAAGTATAGATGAACTACAAGCTTTGCAATTGCAACGTATGAAGGACACTTTACTACACGCTTATCAAAACTCGCCCTTCTATAAATCACAATTTGACAATGCTGGAGTACATCCTGATGATCTAAAAAGTCTATCTGATTTAGCGAAATTTCCCTTTACGGTAAAAGCAGACCTACGTGACAATTATCCTTTCAATTTATTTGCCGTGCCGATGGAAGATATCGTTAGGATCCATGCTTCTAGTGGCACTACCGGTAAACCAACCGTTGTAGGTTATACACAAAATGATATTAATATGTGGGCAGATGTTGTTGCTCGCTCTCTCAAAGCCGCAGGTGTCACCAAAAAGGATATTGTTCATGTTGCTTATGGCTATGGTTTATTCACTGGCGGTTTAGGCGCTCATTACGGTGCAGAGAAGTTAGGTTGTACTGTTATTCCGATGTCAGGTGGACAAACAGAAAAACAGGTACAGTTAATTAAAGACTTTAATCCCGATGTGATCATGGTGACACCCTCTTATGCGTTAAACCTTGCTGATGAATTGGATAGGCAAGGAATAGATCCAAAAACATTAAAACTTAGAGTCGGCATTTTTGGCGCCGAACCATGGACTAATGCCATGCGCGATGAAATAGAAAAAAGACTCGATATTCAGGCTGTTGATATTTATGGTTTATCTGAAGTCATCGGCCCCGGCGTTGCCATGGAAAATATTCAAACTAAAGATGGCCCTACAATTTGGGAAGACCACTTTTACCCTGAAATTATTGATCCTGAAACAGGTGAAGTATTACCAGATGGTGAGGAAGGTGAGCTGGTGTTTACCAGTTTGACCAAAGAAGCCCTACCAATTATTCGCTACAGAACACGTGACCTAACACGTCTTTTAGTAGGCACAAGTTGTGTCATGCGGCGCATGGATAAAATAACGGGTCGTAGTGATGATATGCTCATTATTCGCGGTGTAAATGTATTTCCAACACAAATTGAGGAACAAATTCTATCCATTGAACAACTGGCTCCTCACTACTTAATTGAAGTATGCAAAGAAGGTAATTTAGATAAAGTGACGATAAAGGTTGAAGCCAATAAAAAACTCTCTGACAACGAACATGAGTTTGTGATTAAAGAACTTCAGCATAAAGTTAAAACTATGATTGGTATATCATCGTCTGTTGTTGTAGAAGCAATAGGAAGTTTGCCTCGCTCTGAAGGTAAAGCTAAACGTGTGATCGACAAACGCTAATTCCCAACATTTATTAACTCAGTGAAACTGATGTTTAGCTACATCAAAATTTATTCATTTTATCAACGTTTTATTGCTAGTAATAAACTAGTCGCTAAATTGTTTAATTGATACTGCCCGTGAATTTGATCAACAATTCGACTCATCGATAGAGCTGACTTGGCAAAAGACACTACAACACGGTATAGATAAAATGAAAACAATGTATTAGTAGCTCGATAATCTATTTAATGCTCTGCTAAAGTTCAGTAACTCATCTTGCTCTGACATTTTGAATATAAATTTTTAGTTGTGCATACAGCTGTTCAAGTCAGAAATCAGTACCCAAACGACCAAAATCAAAACGAAATAATCGACATAAAAGGCCAGTTATAGTGGCTGATTTGGAGAATTTCAAGTATTAAACCTTAAAAAACATTTAACTTGAATAGTAATACTCTTTTAATGCCAATAAGTTAAGATAGTGGCAAAACAATAAGATATGTAAGTTACACAATAAAACAATGCGTTATAGATTTAATGAGTTCGAATTTGACAGTGAAAGTTTACTACTAACTAAAAATGACGAGGCACTGGCCATTCGTCATACTGAAGCCAAAGTATTAGCGGTATTGCTTGAACAAGTTGATACTGTTTTAAATAAAGAAGATATTCTATCTCTTGTTTGGCAAAACAAAATAGTATCTGAACAAGTTGTTTTTCAAAACATTAGTCACTTAAGAAATCTGTTTGGTATCGACGCCATTAAGACCTTTCCAAAACGTGGTTACCAATGGCAACTAAACACTGAAGTTGTTACGCCTGAAACTCAGTTCATACCAGACAATCTGCATTCACAAAATGTCTTCGACTCATCACAACAATCGCCTCACTTAAGGCTAGCTAAAAAGCGAGGTTTTTGGCAACTTGTTGGCTTAACCTGCATAATTTTCATCACCTTCGTGGTTATTTACTCACCAAACAAGTTGGTGCTAGAAAAGTCACACTCAGTGATTAAATTAGCCTATATCCCCATGACTAACCTTGATCATAAAACCAGAGCTAAACATGAAGACATCATTCTTGAAGATGCAATATTTGAAGATAATAGTGACTTTGATTTTACCGTGTTATCTCACCTTGATACTGAGCTATTCGAAGATGCAATAGAGACTGAATACCCCAAATTGTCGAAGACTCACCGCTTTATATTAACCGGTAAAATTCGTACCTATAAGCAACAAACCTATTTAGATTTTATGGTGACAGGCCCTTTTTCAGATTGGCCAGGTCAACTATCTGGCTCATCAAAGCAAGATGTTTTCGAACAAATGCAGCGGCATTTAAAGCAGCAGATAATTTATGACTTCATAAGTAAACCTCAGCCACTTGACCTTAAACAGGCTAGATTATCAATTGCCCATCAAGTCTCGCCTAACGACCTTATCATCCTACGAAAATTGAGCATTTTCTATTATAAAACCGACGAACTCGAAAAAGCCATGGTGATGGCCGACAAATTAATCAACCTCGCTCAATCTCAAAACAACACACAACATATGGGCAGAGCACTGCTTTATCAGAGCAAAATATTAACAAAAAAGAAATTGTATGATTTAAGTGCTCAGAAGCTGAAATTAGCCATTGAGCAATTTGAAAAAATAAATGACTTAA
>JABSOX010000076.1 GCA_013215655.1 Colwellia sp. | reverse complement strand
TAGCTACAGGATTCTCAGGGTTATAACAGATTTCGACTTCTTTTAAGTCAGACACTTTTTTTATTTCAACCAAAGCTAAGTTAAGTGCAATACGACCTATGGATTTTTGTTGATGTTTTTTATCGACCATAAACCGCCAAATGGAAATTTTACTTGTAGATTCTTGTACCCACATAAAAAAGCCAACAGGTTCATCTTGTACATAAATAGCTCTTGTTTCATATCCCTCGTTGTACTGCGACTCAACCAATGACCACATATTACAAGCAACATAATCTTGTTGCTCTTTGGTGACATCAAGTTCACAAACATCCTCATAGTTTTCTTTTGTTACGTTACGAAGTGATACTTCCACAGGATTTCCTTAAAACATAACGTCCTATTAATTAGCTTATTATATGCAATTACTCACGGTTTAACGTAAGAATATTTACACCATTATCAGTTACATTTAGCTGCTCACAACCATTAAAAGCTAGCCTAACAGAAACATAACCACCAGTGCTTGCATTATACATTTCACCTGACCACTTTGGTTTTAAGTTTTTGATTACAGTAAGCCCGTTAGCTTGCGGATTATCCAAATGAGATTTAACGTTAACCGTTTTAGTAGATAAATCAACTTCAAGCCACGCATTTTTATCTGCATGTTTCCAAGTTCCTGATATTTCACAATGGGTATCTTGTGCAAAACAGCTAAAAGATAAAGTTACTAGGACTGGGATTAGGTATTTGATTGACTGCATAACATCCTTTGCATATAACGCCCTCGTTAATGGGCAAATAATAGTTGGCTAAAATAGAGAAGAACGAACGACAGCCAACTGTTATTTGTCCGTTTGAATTGCTTGTTATATGCAATTTACGCTGAAGTTTCAATATCCGAATGGGAGGAAACGTCATTTTTTAACATTAATACAATTAGATAAACGATATTAAGTGGAGGCACAATACATAATCCAATCCCTATTAATGTCGCTACTATAGGTGCTGTAGTTTTTCGTTTACCTAAGTAATAACTTATGGCACCAACAATGAACATAGAATATAAAACTAGTTCACCAATAAATGTAATATTCATGTACAGAATCCTTTTGCATATAACGCCCTGTTAATGGGCAAAAATTAGTTGGCTTAAATGTTGAGGAACGAAAACAGCCCGCACTTTTTAGTCCTGTTGATTTGCTTGTTATATTCCACCTTCTTTATGTTGGCTAAACTCTTCAAACCAACCATTTTCGGTAAAAATCTCACCGTTTAAGCCATCTGATTCTTTAGATATATTATTACCATCAACGTGAATAGAAATATTATCGCGTTCTTCTTCAATTGCAGACAAGAAGTCATGAATGCCAGTATCAATACAATTAGTTAATATAGATCTTATGACTCTTTTTTGATCTCCTGAAAATCCATCTAATTGAACTGATAACAACTTACATTTTTTTGAACCTATAAATCCTGATTCAATATCAAGATAACGATTAAGAGCACTATCCCTTAGATCTTCAGAAATAATTTTACCAAACTTATTAATACTATTCATCGAATCCTCCGTGGAATATAACGCCCATTTAAGGGGCTGATAATAGTTTGCTAAAATTGTGTAGCGAAGCGAAACCGAGCAAACTGTTAGCAGTCCCACTTGAAATTCTTGTTGTTTTTCGTTACTACAAGAACTTGTTTTTTAACTCTTTAATTGGAACCATACAAGTTTCTGTCTTACCAAAAATACTATACCTATTTCTAGCAAACAAACGATAGAAATAATCACGAATAGGTCTAGGTAGTATTTTGAACACTTTAAATAAAGGCCAAACACCACCTAAATCTTTAGCGATTTCAATTGCGGCATTTGTACGGTAGAAGCATTTACCGTTTTTAATTAGAAGAAATGTATCAAACCCAACGTTTTCGACATTGTAATCCGTAATTAATTTTTGAGCTGCTGGACTTTGCATTGGTGCAAAAACAAATTTATTTGAGTGGTCACGCTTTATAATAAAATTGATTGAGCTGTTACAAAAATTACAAACTCCATCAAAAATAATAACGTGATGATTACTCATGATTCTCCAGAAACATAACACCTACTTAAGCGGAAAAATATAGTTGGCTAAAATGTAGAATGGAGTGAAAACAGCCAACTGTATTTTTTTCGTTTGAAGTTCATGTTATGTGTTGATTAGCACAAAAGCACCTACAAAACATATTGTTGAGATTAGAATGCCAAAAAACGGAATTTTAAACCAGTAATTTTTTGCTAAAAGTAAATATGAAATACCAACAATAGAAGGTAATACTGAAAACCAACTATTATTAGCAATAAATTGAATGTGTGATAAAGCTAAAGGAATGTAAACAGCTGCAAAAAGTATTGCACCTAGACTATGACTAGCATTGAAACCTACCCAAGCACGCCAAATAGTTGTTTCTTTAGTAAGGACAGGAGACGTGCTTTTCATTGCTACAGTTACATCAGAATTATACGGATTAAACTTATCAGTAAAGAATGTATAAATTAGATGCACAAAACCAAGTAAACCGAAGATTGAAGCACCGATTATGAATAGTATCTGTGAAATCACGCCTAACTCCTTTTAAACACATAACGCCTACTTAAGCGGAAAAATATAGTTGGCTTAAATGTTGAGGAACGAAAACAGCCAACTGATTTTTGTCCTATTAAACAGATTGTTATATATACATTTAACCATGGTGTCGGCGAATATGAGTTATTAAGCCTTTATCATTAAACTCTAATGAAACAATATTAGTTTTGGTGTATTCAATTATTTTATTGAGGTGGCTAGGTTTGCCTTTGATGGTTTCTGTCATTTCTATAAAAGTAGCATTACTACCTATTAGCATTTCATCAATATTGATTGAAAAGAAAATAATTTTACCGTTCATTTTGGCAATCATATCTTCTTTTAATTTAGCTTTGTCTGTGTATGTAAATTTATATTTGATGTGTTCATCAGTGAAATTATCAGCCAATAAAGAAATGTAATGATCAATATCTTCAATTTTAGTATCTGGCTGCTGTCTAGCTTCTATTGCTTTAACAAAATTATGAGACAACGTTTCTAATTCAGATGAAGTAAAAGTATCTTTAGCATGAGAAGCCATTGAAAATATTATAAGTAAACCGATTATAAATTTTTGCACCGAGTTATCCTTGTATACATAACGCCTCATTCAGAGGCAAAAAATAGTTGGTTAAAATAAGTAACAAAGGAGTAAAAACCAACTGTTACTTGTCCTTTTAAGTGACTTGTATGTGCTGACTTTTAATGCCCTGAACCTTCATAGGTACTCATAAATTGGCTAATTAAAGTAGCTAAATGCTCACTTAATTGACCTTCAAAGTCATCAATCGTATTTCCAAATGCGGATAAATACTTTTCAACTTTACGTGAATCAATAGTTTTACCAACCAAGCCGTATTGTATTTCAGGTAACGTTTTATCGGCTCGGTGTGTAATATTCCAAACTATATAACCTGAATCTAATGTTTGAAGTTCTGATTGAGCAAACTTGCAAAAACCAGATATATAATTTAGTCCGTCAGGTCCTAAGCAGCCGGCTTCAACTCGATATATTACAGTTAATTTTTTATCTACGTCCAAAGGTAATAAGTTTTTCATACAATTAATCTCAAATATCAGCTTCATCAAAAATTATTGATGTAACCTCTGCGACTGAAGCACATAACGCCTCATTAAGAGGCAAAAAATAGTTGGTTAAAATAAGCGATTCAGGAGCAAAAACCAACTGTTTTTTGTCCTGCTTTGATGACTTGTTATACGTTTATTCACCACTGCTTATTTGATAATGTCTTTCAACGTTATTAGTTACTTCACCCCATTTAGATGACTTAACTCTTGCTTGGTGATTATCAAAGGCAGCTTGGTTTACGAACTCTTCGTAAACACTAAACTTATGAGGATTTACTTCATCTGGTGTCACGGTAAAAGTTAAACAGCCCGCCTCTTTTAAAGTAAGATTTTTATGGGTAACCAACTCGTTTTTAACAACCTCAAGATCTGAATCTGGTACGACTATAAATCCTTGTAATATAACTTTAGCCAACACTGAACTCCTGAAACGTATAACGCCCTGTTAAGAGGCAAAATTTAGTTGGCTAAAATGTTGAGGAACGAAAACAGCCAACTGATTTATGTCCTTTTAAACAGCTTGTTAGGTGTTTTTTTCAACAATGTTAGTTACCAACCCATCAAGACTCTTTTGGTTTTTCTTTTCCCAAAACTTTTCGATACCATCTTGACCTTGTTTTACCGCCCAATCTTTAAGTTGTTCTCTATCTTCGTTATAGCTATAAAAAGGGACTGACTGACCACAAGAGTTTTGAACTAGATCTACGGATAAATCAAAAATCTGTCTAGCACCTGGGAGTAATTCAAAGTGAGTTGATAGCTTTTCCCATTCAGAATCGTTTTTATGTATGACTTTAGCCTTACCGTATAGTCGCAATATATTAGGACTTCCATCGAAAGCTAAAAACATGATAGTCATACGATCATTCTTTTGTATATGCGCAGACGTTTCATTTCCACTGCCTGTGACATTTAACCATATAACTCGATTTGAATTTAAAACTTTAAACGAATCCATACCTTTAGGAGAGATATTTACACGGCTGTCTTCTGTAGCGGTGCCAACAAAATATATTTTTTGCTCATTAATGAATTGAATGTTTCTTTCTGATATTTCCGTATATTGCTGTCCCACGCCTGAACTCTCCTAAATACATAACGCCCGCATAAGGGGCTGATAATTGTTTGCTAAAATGTGGAGCGAAGCGGAACCGAGCAAACTGTTAGCAGTCCCTTCTTAATGCGCTTGTTATGTACTTAGAATACACTCCATTTTAATTGATTTTAGTACCACACCATTCTGAGTAGTGAAATCACTTTTACTTTGTTCCACGAATCCATTTCGCAAATAAAAATTAGCTGCATTAAGTGATGAATCTAATTTAAGCACTTTAATGCCAGCGTCACTGGCTTTTGTAAATAGAAATTCAATCATTTCCTTGCCAATTCCCTGTCCAGCGTATTCAGGTGAGACAAACAACGAAAGTAAAAGCTGTTTTTCTATATTTAGCTCACCAAAACACGCTATTTTATCTTTCAACACTTTAACATACTGTGTACAGCCATCATTAGCGCTGTGTACAAACCGTTCAGGTCGAGCTTCTCCTACCCAATCCAAAACAGTCTTACGATCATAGTCTCTTACGCATAGAGCTTCTGCGGAAGCTCTAAAAACAGAATCCATATCTGTGTAATCTGATTGTTCAGCAACACGAATCATAAAACACCAGTCCTCTTGAAGTACATAACGCCCGCATAAGCGGCTAAGTAATAGCTTGCTAAAATAGTTGAGCGAAGCGAAACACAGCAAGCTGTTATGTGTCCGTTCTTAATGCGCTTGTTATGTGCTTTTACAAGTTAATAACCAGTCTCAACATATCGTGATGCTGGATACCATTTTCATAAATTGGCTCGTCATAGTTTTCAGTAAAAAAGTCTTTTACAACACTATCAACTCTAAAGCCTAAACGTTGATAGAATGTTAATTGATAACCAAAAGCTCCTGTACCTAAAACCAACTTTTTAACTTTCCGTTTTGCAAACTCATTAATGACAAACTCAAGTAGCTTTGAACCAGTGCCATTTTGCTGCATATTTGGTAATGAAGCGATATTGAATATTTCGGTTTCACCATCACCATTTGAGTTGGTTACACAAACAGTCGCAAGTTCATTATGAACATAAGCCCCAAAGCAAATAGAACCTTCTAAATATTCACTAATTTTAATTTCAGACGGATCTGCAATTAGTAATAAACTTAGTGGAATTAAATCTGCGGATATTTCCTTAAAATGTATCAACAAACACTCCAGCATGAACTAGCACATAACGCCCGTTTAATGGGCAAACAATAGTTGGTTAAAATAGCGACGCAGGAGTAAAACCAACTGTTATTTGTCCTGTTAAAACGCTTGTTATGTCTAAACGGCTACGAATACTGATGAAAGCTATTTGTAATATAAACATCCATTTTTCGAATCATTTTCGCTTTTAATGATGCCAAATTGATAACTCTGGGATCATTTTTGTAAGCTTCAAAACTTTCAACACTGGGAAATTGGATAACATGAATTTCATCAGGTTCATTTTCTGATTTATTATCGTTAAATGATGCACTAATCAGTATTCCCCCATGTTCACGCAAGATTGGGATAGCTTTAGATTCAAACGCCCTTAATCCTTCAATTCCATTTTTACACGCATATAGTAGCGCAATAATCTGCATCATAATTTACACATAACGCTTTGCTAAGAGGAAAATAACAGTTTACAACTTAACCTGAGCGGCTTGCCACTTTAGATATTAATAAACTACTGATTAATTTAATGACTTTACCTTACTCAAAAAGTAACGCTAAGAAAAGAGCTACTTTCGATGAAAGTAAAAATAGGATTTAAAGGCAAGATAATATGATGATACTTCCCTGCTATTTGTTAAAAAATAATCCCTGCTTTTACCACTAAAGATAAAGACTGCTAACGCCCATTTAAGGGGCTGATAACTGTCCACCAAAGTGGTACAAGATCAGAGTAAAAACAGCCAACTGTATTTTTCCGTTTGAAGTTCTTGGTATGTGCCTTTGTAACTACCGTTCCGAGTTCAACCTCGAATACCAAGCATGAATAAAAAGAGTCTGACAGAACAATATAGGGGCAGTAAATCCACCTGTGACTATAATATCCTCTATGTGAGGTCTTGGAAGAACCGCTACATTTTTTCCAAACGATGATCTATATTGTTCAACTTGTTCTTCTGTCTTGCCAGAGTATGCCAACATTCTTAACCAAACATCAAAAAAATCGATGGTATTAGATTCAGCCATATCTCCGGCTAAGTCTGCATTAATAATATATCCATTAGGGTTTAGGCGTTTACCAATTTCTCGAAAAAATTCTGATCTTTTTTCAGGTTGAATAATAAACTGAGAAACTAAAATCGATGTTGCCGCATCAAATAACTCTGGCTCTGGTAAAGAATCAAGATACCCCTCATGAAAAGTACAACGTTCAGATATCCCCAACTCATCGGCTTTCTGACGAAAAACATTTAACATTGATGCCGCTGGCTCTACAGCAGTAAACTTCCATTTAGGAAAAGCTTTCGCGAGTGCTATTAATTCTGCACCAGTTCCTACACCCACACATAAAACATTAGCTTCAGAAGGGAGATCTGAAAGAACAATTTGCATACATAAATGCAGTGCATCTTTCATCGGAGCTAACTTGGAAAATTGCTTATCATAAGATGATGCAACGTCTTTATTAAAAGACTTTGGGCTTTCGGCGTTTTTTGAATTCATACAAGAACCTTGGTGAAGCACATAAGTTTGGGCACATAACCCCCATTTTAGGGGCAAAATAGAGTTGGCTAAAATAGGTGAACGGAGTGAACAAAACAGCCAACTTTATTTTGTCCTTCTTTAAATTCTTATTAGCATACTGGACACAACCATAGCTTAAATTATTTTTGACAGCCAATGCATTACATTGAGTAGAAACTGTTCATTTTGTTCAGCGCCAACGGATAATAAGCCGCGCTTTTCACCTGTTGAAACAATAAGCTGTGACGTGAACATCATAGCTTCAGCAAATACCGCTACTCGTCCCTCTCCAACTTCCAAAACAGCACCTTGACTCCAGCCATCCATCGATACCCTAGGTGTTTGCTCATTTACTTGAAAAGGTAAATCAGGTACGAGAGAGATTGCACCTTTACCCAGAGTTAAAAGGGGTTTTGCACCCTCTGGTATTTGAAAAGCTGAACCACCAAATGTTTTAACTTGAACGATACGTTCTGAATGAGAGATTTTTTTCGTTATTGGATGATCCATAAGGGCTTTATTATCCAAGCGAAATATCGCGTTACCGACATGACCATTACTAAACTCAAAACCAAAAGCTGCTGATAACTTCTCAATGACCTTTGGAAAAGGAGTGTGATCTGCAACTAAAAAAAGTGAACCACCTTGGGATACCCATTGTTTAACCGCTTCAACTTCTTCGGCCTCAAATGCATCACCGTATGGTGGGTTATAATCCCGTCTACTTGTGTCAAGCGCATTTACAATCACTAAGATGTCAGCTTGTTTCAAATATTCTAAAGTAAACTTTTTTTTGCTAGGTTCAACTCTATAACCATCGCTCGTCAGAACTTGAACAAATGGCTTGAATCTACCTTTTGCTGAATGTAAATTATTATGTGCTTCATCAATAAACACTACTGGGCTATTTAATTCCGAAAAGCTACTTTTAGTATTTTTGGGAATAAAATCAAAGTCAGGTTGTTGATCGCTATCAGAGCAAGACGACACCCCAACAAGAAAGAGTCCTAAAAGAATAGTTTTACATATCAATTTCATTTAAATGTTCCATATAGATAAGCACAGTCCTAGACAAAGTATGCTAACGCCGTTTTAAGCGGCAAATTGTAGTTGGCTAAAATAAGTGAGGTACGAACAAAAAGCCAACTGTAATTTGTCCGACTTGAAAACCCTTGTTATAAGTAATTTACACCATACTTAACTTGAATAAAATCATTAGGAAACGCAATAGCCTCTGAATTTATGAGCTTAATGCTATTATTGATTTCACCAAAAAGTGGAATTCCTTTACCTAAAATAACAGGAGCTTTGGTGATTATCATTTCGTTTATAAGTTGAAGATTGATAAAAGATGTAATGGTTGCACCGCCATCAATATACGCATGCTTAAAACCGTTATCGTCAAGTTGGCTTATTAGCTTTGTAATATCACCTGAATACATTTCAACTTTGCCACGTAAATTTTCAGGCGGCTCTTTTGTTGAATTACTTAACACATAGATCTTAGTATCGCCGTATGGCCATTGCTCAGGAGTTAAATTAAAGCTGGAAATAACTTCCATGCATTTTCGCCCCATAACCATACAATCAACTGATGCGATAAAGCTATTAAAACCCATATCAGGATTGTTACTCATATCTGCATCTTGATTGCCTGCTCCATGCAACCAATCAACATTACCTTCCGGTGTTGCAATATAACCATCTGCACTTGTTGCAATATATACGGAACATTTCATAGTTGATTTAAACTCTGACTTTGAGATTACTTATAACGCCTTGTTAACAGGCAATAAAATAGTTGGTTAAAATAAGCGACGAAGGAGCAAAAACCAACTGTTTTTTGTTCTTTTAAATGACTTGTTATACGTTTACAGCTCGACGATATCGTTTTTTAAGCTTGAAACAAACGAAACTATATCATCGCACTCTTGCGATGGAATTCCCAAAGCAATCATGGTTGCACCAGCGTGTTCAAAGAATATTCCCCAGTCACTTTCATTAATTTTCATTCCTTCGTGAACCAGCTTCATTTTCCTACCGGTGTAATAGACTGGTCCACCTGAGTTTGAGCATAAATAGTCTATCAAGAGTTGTTTTTCTCTCTCAATACCATCATCCCCCCTATTTTTCCAGAACCTACCCAGTTGGCTGTCGTTTTGTAATCTGCGTAATAAATCATTAGCAAAACCTGTGATTCCATCGTAACCACCAAGACGCTCATAAAGTGATTTTTCGGTCATTATATATTCCTTTCAGTTTTTGATTCCGATAGAAGTATAGTTGAAAGGCAGGTAAACGAATTAAACATATAACGCCCGCTTAAGCGGAAAAAAGCTGTATTTTTTCCGTTTGAAGCGCTTGTTAGGGAGCAGTTAATACCAACCGCCGCTAACTATTTGATTTAAGTGCACGTCTTAATACCTTGGGAGATATTGAATCCCCTTTAGCAATCCTACTCTTATTTATTTCTCTAAACTTAGCTATTATTGCTGAGTCTGCAGAATAAGATTGTCCATTTATAGTGATGAAGTCATCAGTAAAGTACACTTTAAACAGTTTATTCTGATTTGGAGATGTTAACAATAATATGTCAGCACTTTCCAGATTGACTGGATTTTTGGTAGTTGTACCCGTTAATGCTGCTGTATTGATAAAACTCTTTATTGAATTAAAATTTTCCCACGTAGCATAAATAATTGCACTATCTTGCTTCTGATTTAACCAATAGATGGATTTTACTTCTTGAATTGTATTGGTATCATACACTTCACTACTAGAGGCCAATACAATATTTGGTATTATGCATAAACACAAAAATAAAAACTTAATCATTTCTCAACTCCTTGATAATGTGCAGAGACTATCTCTGCTCCCTAACGCCCCATTAAGAGGCAAATGATAGTTGGCTAAAATAAGCGACGAAGGAGCAAATAGCCAACTGTTATTTGTCCTGCTTGAATGGCTTGTTAGATTTTAGCAACCACCGTCAGATCCACCACAATCTGAACCGGCAGAAAAGCTATTGGTTATACTAGCACCGAGTACAGCAGAGGAAGAATTACTTGCCTTTGATAACTTTGCCGTACGCTTTCTATTTAAAGTGCCAAGAAAGCATAAAAAGCTAAACGCTATAATCCCTATCGGATAAGACCATTCTTGAGAAACTAATCCAGCATAAATTGCAAAAGCCACTAATAACAATAATATGAAACGAAAGATTTTTTTCATTTTTAATTCTCCCTAAATTTAATAACAATTAAACTCATAGTCTCTGACAAATGGTTTTTATTACAAAAAATAAAAATTTAATATATGCCTAAATTGGATGAAAACCTAACGCCGTTTTAAGCGGTAAATTGTAGTTGACTAAAATAAGTGAGGCACGAACAAAAAGCCAACTGTAATTTGTCCGACTTGAAAACCCTTGTTAGTGTGTGGAAATATTTGCACCTATTAATGACTCAATTAACGAGATTGACTGTATTGAAGCCTCATCTATCTCTTTTTGCGTCATTTTATTTATAAGCCGTTGCTTAACCCAATCAACGTTTTGATAACTTTCGTTATTCAAAGTTATCGCTAAGAATAAGTCTGTAAAAGCCAACGCTTTGGAGTAATTTTGTCCACCTGTATCTGGATCGTAACGCTTATATGCGTCTGCTAATATTCGAATAGATCTCTCATCTCCTGAAACGGCCAATTTTTCCACTAATCGGTACTTTAAATTTATGAAATCATTCTTTTTCTTAATATATTCATTTCTATCTAAATTACTGAATCCCATTTGTTGCATATAATTTGTTTCAGTAATATGCCAAAGTGCAGGCCCAGCTTCACCCAAACCCATTTCAGCTGCAATTATGAATTTAGAAATATAATCCGCTTTAGCTGACACAAGTTTACATTGTTCAAACCTAGATAAAACACTATCAATTCTGGAATCAGTTTCATCTTTTTCATAAGCAGCATTTAACCAATCACTCAAGGCGTCATCAGTTCTTGGAATTCCTCGACATTTTCTGATAATTATTGCCGTTGATAGTAATTCTTCAGCGTCAACAACTTGATTCTCAGGAATTAGCTCATTGTTTAAATCATCAATTTTCTCTTGTTGATGTTCAACGTGTGGTACATCCTTACTTAAGTCAGAAACGGTTTCATTTACAAAAGAAGCTACAGGTTCGCTACTGTGTGTTGTAAAAAAATCACTTATCATAAATAAAAAGAACAAACTAACGATGAATAAAAATACTTTGTTCATGACTCCTGCCTAAGTAAACACACTAACGCCACGTTAAGCGGCAAAAAAATAGCTGGCTAAAATGTGTGAGGCACGAACAACAGCCAGCTGTTATTTGTCCGTTCTTAAACGCCTTGTTAGCAAGACGAACTACTAAACCTTAATGTCACTAATTTGAATTTGAGGCTGTGTATTTGTGTAATTGGGAATATCTGCCATTATTTTTTCTGCATGAGGAGCAAATGAATTCTGAAAACTTTCCATTGAATCAAATATCAAATGCCCTATTGCTATAAAAGGAGCCATTTCGCCAGGAGCCCCACCAGCTAAACCAGAATCAACATTACAACTTTTTACGCTGTCACCAAGTAGGTCTTTAACCATTGGCATATGAGTATTGCAATAATATTCAATGTCAAAATTCGCATCTGACGAGTTTGGGTACATTACACTTACTTTAATCATTACTTTTCACCTTAAAGTTAAAATTACATAAATATACTTAATCTTGCTAACGCCCTATTAAGGCCCAAATTGTAGTTGGCTAAAATGTGAAGCGGAGCGGAACCAGCCAACTGTAATTTGTCCCACTTGAACAGCTTGTTATATTTTTGGTATTACAGCAACTATTTCAACTTCGAGAAAATGTCCTTTCTCGTATAACCTACTTACTTGAACAATTGTTGAGCTAGGATATTTATTTTGGTTAAAGAATGTTTTTCTCAATTCTGTATGCGCTTTCATTTGTTCAATATCGGTTGTATAAATAACCTGTTTTACAATCGCATCACTATCAACACCATAATCTTCTAATATTTGATTGATAAACTTATAAATTTCTTTCATTTGCTCAGGAAATGTAGGTTTATCACTGGCTATACCTGATATATAAATTGTATCCCCCGCTTTAACTACTTGAGAATAGCCATAATCATTTTCCCAAGAGTAATAGTTTTTTCTTTCAACGGTTTGTGCTGTAGCACTTGAAACCATTAAAACAGCTAAAGTTAAGATTAATTTAAAATTTGAAATCATTTGAGAACTCTAAAGTTGAGAAAAATATAACGCCTCATTAAGAGGCAAATAATGGTTGGCTAAAATAGGCGACGAAGGAGCAATAGCCAACTGTTATTTGTCCTTTTGAATGACTTGTTATGTGGCTACTACTCTAACCTATTTCTATAACATTTGGATGCTTATCAGATGAATATTCATGATATATATCATCGAGGTAAGTTCCAAGTTCAGTAGCCTCTAAATCAGATGGGATAACAACATCGTAGACTCGTGTGCGAATACCTGTGTCTGATTCATTAAATAGTTGCCACTCTTCATTTTTTTTAAGAACGGACATCTGTTTGCCAAATACATTGAATTTGATAATCACAACTTAAACTCCCTAGACACATAACGCCCTAATAATGGGCAAAAAATTGTTGGCTAAAATAGGCGACGAAGGAGCAAATAGCCAACTGTTATTTGTCCTGCTTGAATGGCTTGTTATAAAGCTATTGGAACACACTACCTTTATGCTTCAACCAACCATTTATATGATGCCTATTTGGATCTTGATGAGTCCAATGTACTACACCACCTTTTTTATTCCATTCATATTGACCATAAAATTGAACAGTATCACCTTTTGAAATCGAATTGATTCTTGGGGCAAGATCAATATTATGTGCGATTAAAATAGTGTTACCAGAGCTTAATTTAAGGATGAATTTTTGATGACGTGAACCTTGATTATCATCGTTTAATATACGAATAACTTTACCCGCACCTTTAACTTGAACATTACTTTGATGATTTTTATATGCTTCATTAAGAGATGTAGCATTTGCAAAATTTGACCATTGTAAAAAAGTGAAACCTACTAAAATCAATATTAATAGTTTACGCATACACCAAACCTTCCCTAGCTTTATAACGCCCTCGTTAATGGGCAAAATATTGTTGGCTAAAATGGTTGAGGAACGAAACACAGCCAACTATGTTTTGTCCTTATTTAACAGCTTGTTATGTTTTAACTACACAGAATCTATCTTTTTGAAATAATGCTTCATTAGATAAACAAAAGAAAATACAGGGACTATTGCCATTACAGGTACCCAAGGCATAGGTTTTGTTACTGCTTCGATAGCAATAGTCAACCCGATCCCTATTCCTCCAACTATTGCTACCAAAGGTACAATAACAAATGCAATTTTCAAATCCTGTTTCAGACTGTTTTTTTCTCTAACTTCTACTAATTTACTCATTTATCAACTCCATGTAAGAATGAAAACATAACGCCCCAATAACGCCCCAATAAGGGGCTGATAATAGTTTGCTAAAATGTGAAGCGAAGCGGAACCGAGCAAACTGTTAGCAGTCCCACCTTAATTGGCTTGTTATAGATAATTTACTTTACCTACTTCACGACTTCGATTGTTACTGAAAGCACTCCTGAATCCAAATTACCTATTTCACTAAACGCTGAACGTGTAAGATCAATAATACGACCTTTTATAAAGGGGCCTCTATCGTTAATTTTAACAATTACACTTTTTCCATTTTTGGTATTTGTTACTTTGACTTTTGCACCAAAAGGAAGTGTTTTGTGAGCTGCTGTATCCGTTAGTTGATTAAATCGATCGCCGCTTGCCGTTTTTCGAAACTGATATTTCATCGCATAAAATGATGCTTTACCCGATTCTTTATACCCTATTAAATGAGATGGGCTTTGTGTTGGAATAGTCGAACAACCATAAACCAACATTGATAGTAATATTAAAATTAAACATTTCATATAATCATATCCTAGATACTGACTCTGCCGATTACCTATAACGCCCTGTTAACAGGCAATAAATTAGTTGGCTAAAATGTTGAGGAACGAAAACAGTCAACTGATTTCTGTCCTATTAAACAACTTGTTATGTTGAATTTTAGCGTTAATTAAAGTAGCTAATTGAAGCACCTATAATTCCACCCAATATCAAAACTATACATGGTATACCTGACATCATAACTCCAATACCTCTAGAGCTAGGATAAGCGACGAAGGAGCAAAAACCAACTGTATTTTGTCGTTGTTAAACAGCTTGTTAGGTGATTAATATGCTCACTATTTATAATCATTTACCAACTGACCATCCGATGAGCGGATAAATTGCGGATTATTGTCAGTGATTTCGTAAAAATCAGGCTTTTCACCTACAAATATATGACCCATTGTTTTTAATCCAGTACTGTCATCTAGCGAGCCCGCGATAATTCCAGTTGCGTCCAAATTAAATGGTTCCCAAAATAAACTTGAACCACACTTTCGACAGAAACCTCTTTGGGCTACTTCGGATGTCTTGTACCAAGCCAAACCATCGTTATTAGTGATTTTGATATTTACCTTTCTTGCTTTTGTATGGGGTCCGAAATTTCCATGTAATTTCTGGCACATACTACAATGGCAATTCACTATATCTCTGAGTGGACCTTTTACTTCATATCGAACTGCACCACATAGGCATCCACCGTTGGTGATTTTATTTTCATCATTCATATATTAACTCCAAGGACTGTGAGGTCACCTAACGCCCGCTTAAGCGGAAATATTGTGTTGGCTAAAATGTTGAACGGAGTGAAAACAGCCAACACCATTTTTTCCGTTTTAAGCACTTGTTATGTGTTTATAACTTTCTGCCTAACCGCTTTTCAATTTGCTTTTTTTCCCAATCAGGACCAAAAAGATTAAATACTTCAAATACACCCAAGCCGTGAATAAGAATACCAATACCCCAACCCATTGCAGGCAAATGCACCCAGAATTCATCTGGAGAGTCTATAAAATTAATCATAAGAAAGATAAATAAAACACCAACGTAAATAGCTAAATGAGTGTAGAAACCTTTTATATCTTGTACGTGCTCAATGACCTTTTGTTCTGTTAAATCTAATTTTAATTCAGTGTTCATAGTAATCCCTTCTTGTAATTGGTTAAGTTCAATTTCAAAAACAGACGCTAAGGAATTTAATGTTTCTAAGCTAGGTAGATTACCTCTTTCTACACGCTGAATTGTGCGAGCATTGAGCCCTGTTAATTCGGCTAAATGTTCTTGAGACCATCCTCTTTGCAATCTTAACTTTCTAACGAGCATTTGCTTCCTCTATGCGAGCTATTTAATTCATCGAAAATAATAACCAAAAGCTAATAAATCACCACGACAAAGACACGACACGAGTGCGACATGCAGATCCTAAACACATAACGCCCAAATAACAGGCTAAGTAATGGTTGGCTAAAATTGTGTAGCGAAATGAAACGTAGCCAACTGTTACATGTCCTTGTTGATTTTCTTGTTATGTGTTTCCTCTCTGACAATTCCAACATACTTCAAAAGAAGGGGCATTTTCCTCTGAACAACTTTGACAAATCCAATCTTCACCTTTATCACTGCTTTGTGATGATTTTAGTATTTCTATAGCTTGTTCAAAGTCTTCGTCATTAGTAACCCAAACTTCTGGCCAAGCATCAAAAGCAGATATTTCGCCTACAGCCCCTTGGGCAAATTCATTTTTGATAAATGTACTTATTTCTTGTGCATCAATGAGGTTTTTTGCATTGTTCACAAGAAAAAGATTTTCGTTGGAATATACCAGCTTCATAATTGAATACTCATAACGCCCTGTTAATGGGCAAAATATAGTTGGCTAGAATAAGCGACGAAGGAGCAAAAGCCAACTGTATTTTGTCCTTATTTAACAGCTTGTTATACCGCTCTCGATGCCATAGGATGATTTGGATTTAATTGGAGTAAATCCCATAAGTTTCCGTAAAGATCTTCAAATACAGCAACCATCCCGTAGTCTTGTTCTTGTGGTTCTCTGATGAATTTTATGCCTTCAGATATCATTCGATTATAATCACGCCAAAAGTCATCTGTATTTAAAAAAAGGAAAACTCGACCACCCGTTTGATTTCCTACAAAATCAAATTGCTCTGGCTTAGATGCACGAGCTAACAATAATGTAACGCCATTAGAACCAGGCGGTGAAACCACTACCCAACGTTTATCTTGTTCTGGTTGATAAGTATCTTCGACAAGTTCAAATTTGAGCTTGTTTACATAAAAATCAATTGCCTCATCATAATCTTTTACAACTATGGCAATGTGTACTATTGATTGTTTCAATCTACCTAACCTTTAAAATGCAACTTAATCCGATGCTGATTTGATTTGCGGTATAACACCACGTTAAGCGGCAAATAATAGCTGGCTAAAATGTGTGAGGCACGAACAACAGCCAGCTGTTATTTGTCCGCTTGAACGCCTTGTTATAAGTAAATGATTACTCGACATTTTTGGCACTTAGTTTGTTATTAATTTCTAAAAGAATTTTTTCTACAAAACTGAAAACAGCAGCCATACCTGCAACAATTAGAGCGGTAGAGTATGCCATGATCTGAATTGCCTCATTATTTTGATAAAAGTAATGAATTGACAGAAAAAGTAGACTTGAAATAATAAAATAGGTGACAGACCTACCTCGATGTTTTCTTATGATTTGTTTTAGTTTGATTTCATCCATGTTTCTTTATAACTCCGTAAGTTCGATTTTTACTTATAACAGCTTTTTAGAAGGCAAAATGCCCCCTTTCCATACAAGTGAACAATCAATTTCTAAATATTTAATTTGAATAACCTTATAGGGTTAATGACATAAATTCAACAAGTTACTCCTTTATGATTTACATATATATGGGGAAAGGAGGCAAAGTGCCCACTTTCTTTTGTGGAAATGATGCTCCCGTCTAAACTGTATATTAATACAGTGTAAAATATAAATTAAGGATAATTTATGTCATCGCCCTGTTTAGCATACATAACAGAACAAATGAGATTAAGAAAGTACGCTAAACGCACTATTGAATCATATATATATTGGATAAAAGCTATATCATCTTTAATGAAAAGAAGCATCCATCGATATGTCATGATAAAGAAGTAGAGAATTTTCTGAGTTATTTAGCAAATCAAAGAAACGTAGCACCAAGAACTCAAGCTTTAGCGCTCAACGCTTTAGCACTTTTATATAACCATATCATTAAGAAACCTTTAACTTTGGAGCTGAATTTCAATAAAAGTAGCATCAGTCCAAAACTCCCTGTTGTATTGACTAAGTCTGAGATATCCATGTTTTTGTCGAATGTACGTGAACCTTATGACCTGCAATGCAAACTAATGTACGGAAGCGGTTTAAGGTTAATGGAAGCTATTAGGTTACGGGTTCAAGATATTGACTTTGACTACCAGTCCATTTGTATTTGGCAAGGAAAAGGCGGTAAAAATAGAAGAGTAACTTTGGCGACAGAGCTATTAAAGGAGTTAAAGTATCAGATTGATTATGTTCGATTAATTTATAAAAAAGATATAAACAATAAAGTATATGCTGGTGTTTGGCTACCCAATGCTCTGGCAAAAAATTTCCAAATGCTCCATTTGAATTAGGGTGGCATTTTCTTTTCCCTTCCAAAAGACTTAGTTCTAATCCAGAAACAGGCGAAATACGACGCCATCACATTGATCATTCAGTGCTTCGAAAGCGGTGAAAGCAGCCCGATTAAAAGCCAATATTGAAAAAAATGTAACGTGTCATACCTTGCGTCATTCATTTGCGACACATCTCTTACAGCTTGGTGCCGACATTCGTACCGTACAAGAACAATTAGGTCATAGCGATATAGAACAATGCAAATTTATACCCATGTTATTGAGCATGGTGCTAATGGTGTACGTAGTCCACTGTCTGATTTATAAAGAAGCAGATTTATAGTAAATACCAAGTCTATTAAGTTATTTCTACTCAGCGAGAATTAAAAGCCATAGAGTCGTAGCTTAACTGAACGTTCATCGACGTGCAGGAATGCACTAATGCCTTAAAATACAAGATGTCTGAGAAAGGTCTGTACATAAAAAGCCGCGATATTTCTATCACAGCTATACATTACATTAACTGTTATCAGCGAATTTAAGCTTCTTTTTCAGTTACCCAAAAGCTGGTTAGATAAGCAATAAAACACGATAACTAGACTAATAAAAAAGCGTTAAGTGATATAAATCAATTAACGCTTAGATTCGAATTCTATTTAGTCGTATTTGTAGCGCTAACAATTAACCAAAAATAGCGCGCATTAAACCAATAACATGGTCAACACTCTTACCATTTTTAACTTCCTTAACAATAGTGTCACGTTTACCCCGTACGTATTCAGGAATACCGTCTGCCGCTAAAGCACGGTCAACCAACATTTCGGCTGATTCTTTAGTACGTACTCTTCCAACAGAGCTTGAACCACTACGTTGATTAGGTTTTAATGCTTTGTTCTTCGCCTTATTTTGCATTTTAATAAAGTTTGAGTTTAGTGCAGTATTTTCATCCGCAAACAAAAACAAATCAACTAAAATAGCGCGATTTTGCCAAACTTTTAATTCAAAATCATCCGGTGATGTTGGTTTTTCTACGATAGCGTTTTCAATTGCACTTTCTTCGACCACATTTTCTTCTGTGATGCCTTCTTCAGCTATGCCTTCTTCAGCTATGCATTCTCCCACAAGGCTTTCTTCAACAGTCAAAGATTCTGATGTTTGTTCTATATCAGAGGAAATTTCATCATCTGCAATTAGCTCTGGTTTGAGCTGTGGCTCATCTTGTCGCCACCAAACAAAACTACGCAAGGTTAAAATCATCTCTTGCCAATAAGAAAAGAAATCAAAATTATCAAATTTTACAATGGCAAGACCTTGGCAAAAAACATCAATCTTTGCATTGGTTAACGCAATGAATTGATCAGGTCGACGCATCGCCAATAAGCGAGTTGCTGCCGCCAAGGGAGCTTTCTCGCCCTGCGGTTTATTGGTTGTACATTGCGTAAATATTTTTTGATAAGCCGTTACAAATTCTTGATAGTGCGCAAATGTAACTTCACCTGTTAACGGTATAAACGATAAGGCGTTATCAAAGTCTGCAGTATTTTTTTGTAAAAGCTGATGAAAAACCTTTGCACCTTTAGTAGAGGCAAACCATTCAACATCAAAATCAAAAACAGCAGGATCATGCTTGGTCGTATGTTTACCGGCAAAAGCTAATACGTCTTCTTCAATAAGTTCAGTTAACGGCTGCTCTCGAAGCTTTGCCATATGATCAAGTAACTTAAAACGTTCAACTAGGGCATGATGCTCAACTTGTTGTTCAATAAACCCCAAGTAAATAGGCCATGGTGCAATACGCGCCATTTTAAACTGCGCTACGCTACAACCATTTTCAAGAATGATTTGTAATTTTTTTAATGCCGGTAATTGCACCTCTTCTACCAAGTCCATATTAAGATCTTGACGACATAACCTAGTTAATTCAATACACCATGATACAAAGTCTTCTGGTCGGTAATTAACTTTAACCGCCATTAAATTAAGACTTAGTTCGGTGATATATTTAAGTGAATTTTGGTAAATTTGGTTTTCAATTTCAGACAACGGCATTTTAACCGGGGAAGATATCAACTTTCTCATTAAACTACTTAGTTCCAGCAAACAATAGACAACATTAACGGTCGCGCATAATACCCAAATTAGGCGCTATTGCAATCAATAACATTGTTAAAGTTAGAACAATTTTGGTGTTGCAGTTCAGTTGTACATTTAATCATCAAAAAACGTTTATTAACGTAGTTTACGGTCAATTATTGATACTATTTTTTCTGAACAATCACTAACCCTTTCATTTTTGGATGAGGACCACATTCGTAAGTAAATTCGCCAAGCTCATTAAAAACTAATGGGTAACTTTCATCGGGAAAGAGGTAATCTGGCTCTTCGATGAATAGTTGTTTGAACCAAACATTATGATATTGTCGTTTTTCAATATTTTTCCAAATAACAGTATCCCCTGCTGCAATCGTTATTTGCGCTGGCGTAAATTTCTTTTTATAAATTTCAATGACCACTTCTTTACCATAAACATTGATGTTCATTATTAATAATAAAAAAACGAAAATTAATATCTTACTCATATCATTTCCCCTAATTTATTGTAGGTTTACTATTTTACTTCTTTTATTTGTATCGCTAATTGATCATTTTTAAACTGGCTTGCGCCGCGGTCAACTTCAATAGCACTGTCGCCATTTACCCAATTTAGTAAACCGCCATCTGGGTTGTCTTTTTGCACCTCTGCACAAGCCGATATACACTGTGCACACTGTGTACAAGTAAACTTTGCGCGCTTCATATTCCGAGTGGGTAAACGCATTGGGCATGCTTCGTCACAGGCTTTTTGATTTTTACCGAGACTACAATCTCGGCACGTTTTAGCAGGTTGTCGTTCAAACTTTACCACCATAGCTTTTTGATTTGCCATCCAAATTAAGCTTTGAAAAAGCCCTAATGCACAGCCATATTTACAAAAAACATGTCGTGCAAAAATAAAATCGAAGGTAAAAATGAAGGTTGCAACCGTGATAAAAATCGTTGACCTAAAACCAAGCTCAAAGTTTACAAGTTCAATAAGTAACATTTTAGGGGGTAATAGGTAACTGAGTAAGCCTAAAGACCAAACAAAGGCAACCAATATAGCGACACTTGCCACGACTATTTTAGGTAAAAAACCTTTGCTAACTTTTGAAGCTTTTTCCCAAAGTGTTACGCGATTAAGCTGTTTCAACATCAATTCATTGATCAGTTCGACCACAGAAAAGTGCGGACATAACCAACCGCAATATATACGCCCATATTTCCATATTAATACCCCTGAAACAGCAACAAAGAGCATGCCCGGAATAAATACTCTGTAGAATATTTTTAATGCCGCTTCAATACTATCGCCACCACCATATAAAATGGAATCAATACTAATCGTCCACGCTTGACCAAAAATAATAAAATGGCCAAGTAGCAGATCAAAACGAAAAAGGTCTAATAACGGCGCAAACAAAAACAGCATAAAAAATGCTAATTTGCTTAATGTCCGTATTTGTTGAAGTGTCAAATGTCACACCAAGTAATTTTTGATGGACATTATTGTAAGGTTAAAAATTAAATCATGGCTTAACCTAGATCAGGGTTTTTAATAAAATCCAAAATCATGATAGTTACGAAGGTACTTACTCCATATTTTGCTAAACCACCTGTTTTACAACTTTAATATTTAATCTTTTTGCCAAGCGGTTAAGGTTGGCTCGATCAGTATTTAAACGTCTTGCCGCAGCCGCCCAGTTACTATGTTCTTGTTCTAATACAGTAATAATTAATTGTCGTTGAAAATGATTTGTCGCCTCTTTTAAACTACGATCAAGTAATATCGGTTCGATGGCGGATGATGGTTCAATATTCGTTTTATCTTCTAGATTAATGCTACTTTCACTCACTAAGGCACCTAAATCATTCACACCTATAACAATAATCGCAGCTGATTTTTGTTTCGCTTTCGCTTTTAATGCCGCTCGACTAATAACGTGCTCTAACTCACGAACATTGCCCGGCCAGTCGTAACCTTCAAGATAATGTATTGCAGCGGAGTTTATTTTTAACTGTTTTAAACCTAATTTTCGTTTCGTTTGTTCAATAAAAAAACCGGATAGAAGTTGCACATCGCCACTTCGTTCAACAAGCCTAGGAACACGAATAGGGTAAACACTAAGACGATGATATAGATCAGCACGAAAATGCCCTGCTTGAACCTCTTCTTTT
>JABSOX010000008.1 GCA_013215655.1 Colwellia sp. | reverse complement strand
TGCTGGTAAGGTTGTTCGTTTTAATGAGAAGAAACGCAATAGTGAAACTGGTGAAATAAAATTAGATCCTGAAACGGGTAACGTAATATGGGCATTAAAACCTATTGGTCGTACCGGTACCGGTGTTCGTGGTATTAAATTAGAGGGTGATCAAAAAGTTGTTTCTTTAATTGTTCCGAAAAATGATGGTCCAATAATGACTATTACAGAAAACGGCTTTGGTAAACGTACCGCATTGTCTGAATATCCAGCGAAGAGTCGTGCAACTAAAGGTGTTGTTTCAATTAAAGTAAGTGAACGTAATGGACGGGTAGTTGGCGCTGTTCAAGTGGAAGACCTTGATGAAATTATGCTGATCACTGATAACGGTACGTTAGTTCGAACTCGTGTTAATGAAGTGAGTGTTATTGGTCGTAATACCCAAGGGGTACGCATTATTCGAACGGCAGATGATGAACATGTTGTTGCATTACAGCGTATTGATGAAGTTGAGGAAGAAGAACCTTTAGTTTCAGAAGGTACTGACAATGTTGAAAACGACGAAAACTCTGAATCATCCTCTCCAGTATCTGAGGACTCCTCAAGTGAGGTTCCACCAGAAGCTGAAAGTAGTGATGAACAACTCAGTGAAGGTGATAACGAATAGTTACCGCTAAACATAAAATGAAAGGGCGGTTAATCACCGCCCTTTTTATGTTCAGGATAACTGTAGGTCGAGGTTTACCTCGACATCTAGATTTACAAATTATTTAATAATTCTATTTGTTTAGCTTTTTTATTTAATACTTCGTTAAAGAAAGCTAAATAAATTGGTATTTAAAACCAATGTTCCCATATAAAAAAGTGCATCGATAAGCGTTTTGATTTTTTGATAAAAGGTGTTGTGTTATATGTCTGAAGTATTTAATTTTTGTGCTGGTCCTGCGATGTTACCTAAAGAGGTGATGAAAAAAGCACAAGCCGAATTTATTAATTGGCAAGGTACAGGATGTTCGGTGATGGAGCTAAGCCATCGCGGTAAAGAGTTTATAGCGATGGCGGCAAAAGCTGAAAGCGATTTACGTGACTTAATGTCAATTCCTGATGATTATAGTGTGTTATTTTGCCATGGCGGTGGTCGTGGTCAGTTTTCAGCGGTACCTTTAAATTTATTACCCTCAGGGAAATCGGCTGACTATATTATATCGGGCTCATGGTCAAAAGCTGCAGCAGTAGAGGCTGAACATTACGGTGATATAAATCTCATTGATGTGGTTAGTCAAGTTGATGGTGAAACTCATGTATTGCCAAGTGAAAAGTGGGGCTTAAACCCTGATGCTGCCTTTGTTCATTATTGTCCAAATGAAACTGTTGATGGTATAGAGATGTTTAATATACCTAATACCAATGATGTTCCTCTTGTTGCTGATATGTCATCAACCATTTTATCTCACCAAATTGATGTTAAGAAATTCGCTTTAATTTATGCAGGTGCACAAAAAAATATTGGCCCTTCAGGCTTAACTATTGTCATCGTTCGAAATGATTTGCTAGGTAACGAGCAAAAAGTTACACCATGTATTATGAATTACAAATTGCTCGCTGATTACGGCTCTATGTACAACACCCCCCCAACCTATGCGTGGTATTTAGCGGGTCTTGTTTTTCAATGGCTAAAAGAGTTAGGTGGAGTTAGCGCAATAGAAAAGCTGAATGCTGAAAAAGCAGCGCTGTTATATCAAACTATTGATAACAGCGACTTCTATGAAAATAGCATAGAGAAAGAAAGTCGTAGTCAAATGAATGTCCCTTTTTGGCTCAAAGATGAAAGTTTAAATGAAGCCTTTGTCGTACAAGCAGAACAAAATGGTTTATTCGCATTAAAAGGTCATCGAAAGGTAGGTGGCATGCGAGCAAGTATATATAACGCTATGCCTATTGAAGGTGTAGAAAAGCTAGTAGGTTTTATGCGTAAATTTGAAAAAGGGAATCGATAGTATGGAGCAATTGACCTTAAATCCAATTGGTAAAATTAATGGCGAAGTGTTTTTACCGGGTTCAAAAAGCTTATCTAATCGTGCATTGTTATTAGCAGCTCTTGCCAATGGTGAAACTAAAATCACTAACTTGCTAGTGAGTGATGACATTAACCATATGTTAGATGCATTAAAAAGCTTAGGTATTCAATATACCTTGAGCGATTGTGGTACGGAATGTACCGTTGTTGGCAATAACGGTTTTTTTAATTCAAATGAACCATTGGAACTATATTTAGGTAACGCGGGCACCGCAATGCGTCCTTTATGTGCAGCACTTGCCGCGAGTAAAGGTGAATTTGTCTTAACGGGCGAACCTAGAATGAAAGAAAGGCCAATTGGTCACTTGGTGGATACGTTAGCCCAACTTAATGCCGATATCGAATACTTGGAGGACAAAGATTACCCGCCAGTAAAAATTAAAGGTAAGGCGTTAACAGGAAGTACGATAAGCATTGATGGCTCGATTTCAAGTCAGTTTTTAACCGCTATATTAATGGTGGCTCCATTACTAAAAACAGATACTAACATCGAAATTGAAGGTGAATTGGTGTCTAAGCCATATATCGATATTACACTTGATATTATGTCTAGGTTTGGTATCACAGTGCTAAACAATAACTATCAATCTTTTACGGTAAAAGGTAATCAATCCTATAAAGCGGTCAAAAGATATATGGTCGAAGGCGATGCATCTTCAGCATCATATTTCTTGGCTGCTGGCGCCATAAAGGGTGGAGAGATTACTGTACACGGTGTAGGAAAGTTAAGTATTCAGGGTGACAAGTATTTCGCTGATGTTCTCGAAAAGATGGGGGCAGAAGTTATTTGGAATGATGAGTCAATAACCGTTGTGGGTAAACCACTTGTTGCTGTGGATATGGATATGAATCACATCCCTGATGCTGCAATGACGATAGCGACAACTGCGCTTTTTGCCAAAGGTACAACGACTATTCGAAATATCTACAATTGGCGAGTGAAAGAAACTGATCGTTTAACAGCGATGGCAACTGAGCTTAGAAAAGTAGGTGCAGAGGTAGAAGAAGGCGAAGATTATATTTCGATAACGCCACCGACGTCTTTAAAATATGCAGAAATTGATACTTATAATGATCACCGAATTGCTATGTGTTTTTCACTTGTTGCATTGGGTAAAACACCCGTCACAATTAATGACCCTAAATGCACGGCGAAAACCTTTCCAGATTATTTTGAGAAGTTAGCGCAAGTCTCTTGTTAAAAATGTTACATAATAATTTTTTACGCGATTTTGAAATACAAATCCCGTATAATCTCGCCGATTTTCGATGTTAGGGGAAAAAAGTATGCAGGAAAGCGTTCCAGTCATCACAATAGATGGACCAAGTGGAGCAGGAAAAGGCACTGTTGCACGTGTTATTGCTGATCAATTGGGTTGGCATTTACTCGACAGTGGTGCTATTTATCGCGTACTAGCGGTTGCCACTCAACATCACCAATTAGGTATAGATGATGAGGAGCCTCTTATTCCTATAGCTGCACACCTTGATGTTCAGTTTGAAATATGTAATGACGAAAGTAAGGTTATTTTAGAAGGCGAAGATGTTACCAACAGTATTCGAACAGAAGAAATTGGTGAATTAGCTTCTAAAATAGCAGCTTTCCCACGTGTTAGAGAAGCATTGTTACGTCGTCAACGTGCTTTTAAAGTTGCTCCCGGTTTAGTTGCTGATGGTCGAGATATGGGCACTGTTGTCTTTATCGATGCCCCGGTTAAGGTTTTCTTAACTGCTAGTGCAGAGGAACGCGCACAACGTCGATTTAATCAGTTGAAAGAAAAAGGCTTTGATGTTAAAATCGGGCGCCTTTTGGATGACATACGTCAACGAGACGAGCGCGATGAGAACCGTAAGGTTGCACCGTTAGTCCCCGCAGAAGGTTCGTTAGTTATTGATTCTACTGATATTTCCATAAAGGAAGTGGTTGGTAAAATCTTATCGTATGCGAATGAAAAATTAACATAACTGCACTTAATTATTTTGATTAAGTGTTTATAAATCGCCTGTGTAAGGATACGTCGGGCATTATTAACTACCCATGAAACATGTACGTTGATTGGAATTATAGCTGAGTTCATATAAATATTATGACTGAAAATTTTGCACAACTTTTTGAAGAAAGTTTAAAAACAATCGAAACACGCCCTGGTTCAATTATCAAAGGAACAATTGTTGCTATCAACAAAGATAATGTTCTTGTTGACGCCGGTTTAAAATCTGAAAGTGTTATAGACATTAATCAATTTAGAAGTCCCACTGGCGAACTTGAAATTAGCGTTGGTGATGAAATTGATGTTGCTCTTGATGCTACAGATGATGGTTTTGGTGAAACAATCCTTTCTCGTGAAAAAGCAAAACGCCACGAAGCATGGCAAGTGCTTGAAAAAGCATATGAAGAAAAAGAAACTGTTATCGGTGTTATCAACGGTAAAGTTAAAGGTGGTTTCACTGTTGAAGTTAGCAATATCCGTGCTTTCTTACCAGGTTCATTAGTAGATGTTCGTCCAGTACGTGACACAGCACACCTTGAAGGTAAAGACCTAGAATTTAAAGTTATTAAGCTTGATCAAAAGCGTAATAACGTAGTTGTTTCACGTCGTGCTGTTATCGAATCAGAAAGCAGTGTAGAACGTGATGAATTACTAGCATCACTAGCTGAAGGCGTAGAAGTTAAAGGTATCGTTAAGAACTTAACTGACTACGGTGCGTTTGTTGATTTAGGCGGCATTGATGGTTTACTACATATCACTGATATGGCTTGGAAACGTGTTAAGCACCCGAGTGAAATTGTAAATGTTGGCGATGAAATCCAAGTTAAAGTATTGAAATTTGACCGTGAGCGTACTCGTGTATCTCTAGGTATGAAGCAGTTAGGCGAAGATCCATGGGTAGCAATTGCTAAGCGTTACCCTGAAGGTTCTAAACTTTCTGGTCGTGTAACTAACTTAACAGATTACGGTTGTTTCGTTGAAATTCAAGAAGGCGTTGAAGGTTTAGTTCACGTTTCTGAAATGGATTGGACTAACAAAAACATCCACCCATCTAAAGTTGTTAACTTAGGTGATACTGTTGAAGTTATGGTTCTTGAAATTGACGAAGAACGTCGTCGTATTTCTTTAGGTCTTAAACAATGTATTCCTAACCCTTGGGAAGAGTTTGCTAAAAACTTCAACAAAGGCGATAAAGTATCAGGTAAGATCAAATCAATCACTGATTTTGGTATCTTCATTGGTCTTGATGGCGGCATAGATGGTTTAGTTCACTTATCGGATATTTCTTGGGCTGGCGGTGAAGAAGCTGTTAGTAATTATAAGAAAGGCGATGAAATTTCAGCTGTTGTATTACAAGTTGATCCAGAGCGCGAACGTATTTCATTAGGCGTTAAGCAAACTGAAGATGATCCATTTAATCAATACCTTGCAGATAACAAAAAAGGTGCTATTGTTACAGGTAAGGTTATTGAAGTTGACGCAAAAGGCGCTAAGATTGAACTTGCCGAAGGTGTTGAAGGATACTTACGTGTTTCTGATATCTCAGTTGAGCGTATTGAAGATGCATCAACAGAACTATCTGTAGGTGATAGCGTTGAAACTAAGTTTATGGGCGTAGATCGTAAGAACCGCGCAATTAGCTTATCAATCAAAGCGAAAGATCAAGCAGACGAACGTGAAGCTATGGATAACTTAAACAAAGAAGAAGATACTGGTTTAAGTGCAATGGCTGCAGCATTCAAAAACGCTAAAAGCTAATTTGACTTTACATTAGTAAAAGGTGAGAAGGGTTTGAAATAATCCTTCTCTTGTTTAAAATTTATTGGCGCGAAGCAGCTTTTCACTTCAAACTAAGAAACACTGGAGGGTCGAATGACCAAATCAGAACTCATTGAAAGATTAGCAGATAAATTAAGCCATTTATCAGCGAAAGATGTAGAACAAGCAATTAAAGAAATCCTTGAAATGATGGCGCAAACTCTATCTAAGGGTGAACGTATCGAAATAAGAGGTTTTGGTAGTTTCTCATTACATTATCGAGCTCCACGCGTAGGACGTAACCCTAAAACGGGTGAATCAGTAGAATTAGCTGGTAAATATGTTCCGCATTTTAAACCAGGCAAAGAGTTGCGTGAGAGAGTTAATCTTTCTATTGCGTAATGAATGCTATTTTATTAGTTAAAGTCACTAGCAGAATTAAATAGTAATATTATTCTGACAATAAAACGGTATGCTATGGCATGCCGTTTTTTTTGATAACATTTTGGTGGAATCTCCTTTGCGTCGCTATATTACCCTTATATTATTATTAGTTTTACTCACCATAGCCTTTATATTTGGTAGTCAAAATGAGCAAACGTTAACACTTAATTATTTGATTGCCCGAGCAGAAATGTCTGTAGCTCAAGCGGTGAGTTTATTCACCGTGATCGGTATTGCTATTGGTTTATTGTTAGCGTTATTGGGTAAGTTATTACGTGCGGTTAAATCAGATCGTAGTAATGTTTCTAAAAAGGTCTCCCCTTAACATTATGCTTGAACTGCTATTTTTATTATTACCTGTTGCCATGGGATATGGATGGTTCATGGGGCGTAATAGTGTTAAACAAAATGATCATAGTGCGAAACAAGCACTTTCTAAAAAATATTCGACTGGATTAAACTATCTCTTTTCTAATCAACAAGATAAAGCGATTGATTATTTATTAGAGGCACTGAAAGTTGAAGATGACTCCGTTGAAGCGCATTTTGCAATGGCAAATCTTTTCCGTCGACGTGGTGAGTTAGACCGTGCATTAAAAGTACATGAGCATTTAGTACAACAAAAAAATTTACCAACAAAAGATAAGCAACAAGCCGTTTTTGAATTAGCCAAAGACTTTTTAAGTGCCGGTTTATTTGATCGCGCTGAAGCGATGTTTCAGAAACTACTCAAATCAAAAGCCTATGGTTTAAAATCTCTTACTGCACTAATGCAAATTTATCAGTCTACAAAAGATTGGCAGCAAGGTATTACTTTAAAAAAAGCGATAGTGAAAACACGAGATAAAAAGTTACTACATAGTCTCGCTAATTTTTATTGTGAACTGGCAACATTAGCGCTTGAAGATGATCAATTTATAGATGTTTTAGAGCTACTAGAAAATGCATTGTTACAAGATCCTAACTCTTGTCGAGCTAACTGGCTAATGGCACAAATTTATGAAAACCATCAGCAATATACGGAAGCTTGTCAGTGTTACCAAGACATATATCAACAAGACAAAGATTTCTTCCCTGATGTTATTGATAAAATGCACCATTGTTATACCCAACTCGATGCCGATGAAGAGTTTTATAAGTTTATTCGACGAGTTTATGATGAAACGGCAAGTACCAGCGCATTAATTTGTTATCTAAAACATATAGAAAGTACTTATAACTTGGCTAAAGCAAAAGAGTTTATGCTGTTATCACTTAAACGTAGACCCACTATTCGAGGCTTTAAGCATTTCGTAAAAATGCAAATGACCGAGTCAGAACAAGAAAGTACTACAGAGAATTTAGATGTTATTAAGCAGCTAATTTCTGAATATATTAATGTTAAACCTCGATATAGTTGTCGAACATGTGGTTTTAATAGTGGTACACATTATTGGTCGTGTCCTTCATGTCATGATTGGGAGCAATTGAAACCAGTCAGGGGCCTAGAAGGCGAATAATCCTTGATTTCTTTGCTCTAAAGATCAATAACAGCATCTAAAGTACTCGCTGACAACCGTCAGTTCCGTGCTTTTTCTTTGTTCTTGAACCTTAGGGCTTGAACTCAAACATTATTATTAAAGAATTAAATGTAGAGGAAATAAAATGAATGATCCGAAGGTAGTTGTTGCATTAGATTTTGATAACCAAGCTGATGCACTTGCTTTTGTTGATAAGATTAAGCCTAGTGATTGTCGACTAAAAGTCGGCAAAGAAATGTTTACTTATTTTGGCCCTGAATTTGTACGTGAATTGACAGGACGAGGCTTTGATGTTTTTCTTGATTTAAAATTTCATGATATCCCTAATACTGTTGCTAAAGCGGTAACTGCTGCTGCCGAACTTGGTGTTTGGATGGTAAATGTTCACGCCAGTGGCGGTAGAGAAATGATGATTAAGGCTAAAAAAGCTTTGGAAAAATATGGTGATAAAGCGCCAATTTTGATCGCGGTTACTGTATTGACCAGCATGGGTGAAGAGGACTTATTAGGTTTAGGTATTACTAAATCACCCCAAGAACATGTGATGACTTTGGCTAAGCTAACAAAAGAAAGTGGTTTAGATGGTGTTGTTTGTTCAGCATGGGAAGCTAAACAACTAAAAGCTACGCTAGGCTGTGAATTTAAGTTAATCACGCCGGGAATACGTCCTGCGGGCTTTGCAAAGGATGATCAGAAACGCATTATGACACCTGTCGAGGCTGTTGATGTTGGTGCTGATTATTTAGTTATAGGGCGACCGATCACCAAGTCTGATAAGCCGCAATCGGTATTAGAAGCTATTAATTTATCTTTGAATTAATTTTATCCTATCAATTACTTTAAACTCTACATTATCAATACAATAGCCGTTACCATTCAAACAAAATGATTTAGATTGCTTTGAAAGGTAGCGGGTATATATTATTCAAAATTGACAAATTTATAAAAAACTCCCAAACTTAATAAGTTACTCGTCTATCTTTGATGGGTACAACCATGGATTTTTACTACAAAAGGAATGATTTATGAATATACTATTTTCTACCATACTCGCTACTGTATTATTATCTTGTTTAACCCTCGTGTCTGCTCACGCCAATACAGAGCCAACATCACTTACTGAGCCTGTTATACAGTTTGTATCTATTAATTTGGCAGATGAAGACGTTTTAGCGTCCTTAAAAGGGGTTGGTCATAAAAAAGCATTGGCAATAATTGCTTTTAGAGAGAAAAATGGTGATTTTACGAAGGTAGATGAACTGTTAAAAGTCAAAGGAATTGGTAAGCATGTATTGGCTGAAAACAAACATCGCTTAAAAATTTAGTTATGTTGTGATAAACAGCGTAATTGAAATATAAAAGCCAGTCAATTGACTGGCTTTTTACTGATTGTACGTTTTACGAAAATTTGTAAAAAGTCTACTCTGGTTTTGTAGGTCCTGCAGAACTTCTATTTATAGAATCTGCTACAAGAGCAGAGCGTCCAGAAACACTATGTAACGGACGATCTTCTTTAGCTGTATAAGCAGTAGGAATTTCACCATTTACATTCATTGTTTCTGGTTTAGCCATAGGAGCAGATGCTTTTCCTTTATGGTTTACACCATTAACCTTTTTAACGGTTACTTTACCATTAACTACTTTAGGTTTTACTGGTCTTTTTGGCTTCATCTGTTTCGGTTGCTCAGTCTCTGGAGCGATATCGATAACAAGCTGCTCGTTATTTTCCTTTGTTTCAGAAGATTTTTCTTCTGTTGAAGACTCAGCTACTGCATCGGTTGTTGCCACTAATGTTTCTTCGTTTGTTTTAGCTGGAGCTTCGATGACAGTTTCAGTGAAAATTTCAGTAGGTGTTTCAACAACGGTTGTTACAATCTCTTCAACAGTTGTCTGTTCGATTACAGGCTTTACTGCTTCCATTAGAGTTTCAACAGGTGCTTCAGCAGATACTTCAACAGGTGCTTCAGCAGATACTTCAACAGCATTCTCAATTGAAGTGTCTTTTTCTACAGGAGTCTCAGCTGCAACATCATCGAAAGGTAAGTCTTGCTGAACTTCTGCTATTGGTAGAGAAACTTCTGTTGATTGCTCAGGTTCAGGATAACGAGCTTCAACGGGATCGATATTTGATTTTACGGTTACATCTGTAGCGTTTTTCTCTATATCATTGTCTGAATTTTGACGACGACGGCGTTGTCCATGAGAACGTAAATGTCTAGGTGAACGTCTATTTCTAGGGCGTTCTTCACGACTACTCTGCTCTACAATTTGCTCGTTTGTTGCTTCCACGACGGCGTTGTCGATTTGGGTAACGATTTCAGCTGCAGGTTCAGCATTTAGTGCTTGAACATTTTCTGTGGTGATATTTTGCTCTTGGATTTCGACTTTCTCATTAATACGTATTTTCTTACGATTATTTCTGCGTTGTCTTTTTTCTGCTACTTGTTCTTCTTTTGGTTTTTGCTCTTTTTCACCATATGGCTTACGATTTTGTCGCGTATTTTTCTTTTCTTCAGGTTCTTTTAAATTTTCTTTTTTATCTACTCTGTTGTCATTACGATTTTCATTACGTTTATCGTGACGGCTGTTGCGTTTTTGTGATTGACGAGAGCGTTGCGGACGACGGTTGTTTTCTCTTTTAACCGGAACGACAACTTCTTTTTCTGACTCTTTTTCAGGTGTTGAAAATAAACCTTTAAGCCATGTAAAAAATCCATTTGTTGAATTTTTCGACGTTACACTACTTTCTATCTTTGTAACTGGTTTTGGCGCTATATTTGGCGCTATATTTGGTGCTTTTTGGGGAGATGACATGCCTTGCAAAGCAGGCTCGTCTTTTTTATTAACCTCAGCATTATATTTAGGCATCACTGCTTCTTCGACTACTGCTTGTTTAATGGGCAAGTCATAACTTGCTTCTTCAACACCTTCATCTTCTCTGACGCGTATTACTTCGTATTGTGGAGTATCCATATGTGGATTTGGAATGATTAATACATGCACACCGTGTTGTTTTTCTATATGCATAACCGATCGGCGTTTTTCATTAAGCAGGTAAGTTGCAACAGGAACCGGTACTTGTGCTTGTACGCGTAAAGTGTGGTCCTTAATGGCTTCTTCTTCCATAAGGCGTAAAATCGAAAGTGCAAGTGATTCAACGCCGCGAACATGTCCGGTACCATTACAACGAGGACAAACACCTTGACTAGTTTCGCCAATTGAAGGGCGCAGTCTTTGGCGTGACATTTCTAATAGACCAAAACGAGATATTCGGCCTAACTGAATACGAGCTCTATCAGGGCGAACCGCATCACGCATTCTGTTTTCTACTTCTCTTTGATGGCGTACCGGGGTCATATCAATAAAATCGATAACAACTAAACCACCTAAATCTCTTAAGCGTAACTGTCGAGCAATTTCTTCTGCCGCTTCAAGGTTGGTATTAAAAGCTGTTTCTTCAATATCTCCACCTTTAGTTGCACGAGCAGAGTTAATATCAATAGAGGTCATTGCTTCTGTAGGATCAATAACGATTGAACCACCAGAAGGTAGACGAACTTCACGTTGAAATGCTGACTCTATTTGAGATTCAATTTGATAATGAGTGAATAAAGGCACGTCATTGTCATAAAGCTTTATTTTACTCAGGAAATCAGGACGAACGACTTCAATATGTTTTTTAACACTTTCAAAGGTTTTAGGGCGATCGATAAGTACTTCACCAATGTCGCGTCTTAAATAGTCACGTATAGCTCTTAATATGACATTTGTTTCTTGGTGTATTAAAAAGGGTGCGTTGCGACCTGCTGCAGCATCTTCTATCGCGTTCCAGTGATGTAACAGCACACTTAAATCCCATTCAAGTTCTTCGTAAGCTTTACCAACACCTGCGGTCCTAACGATAAGACCCATACCTTTCGGCAGCGTTAATTTACTTAATGATGCTTTTAATTCTGTACGCTCATCGCCTTCAATACGACGTGATATTCCGCCTGCTCGAGGATTATTTGGCATTAAAACCAAATAGCTGCCAGCTAGGCTAATAAAGGTTGTTAATGCCGCGCCTTTTTGTCCTCGTTCTTCTTTATCTATTTGAACAATGACTTCTTGGCCTTCTTTAAGGACTTCTTTTATGTTTGGACGGCCTTGGAAAGTATATCCTTTAGGGAAATACTCACGCGCAATTTCTTTCATCGGTAAGAAACCATGGCGGTCTGCACCATAGTCAACAAATGCGGCTTCTAAAGAGGGTTCTATACGGGTGATTTTTGCTTTGTAAATATTGGACTTTTTTTGTTCATGACCAGGGCTTTCTATATCTAAATCATATAGTTGTTGACCATCAACAAGTGCTACGCGCAATTCTTCTGATTGGGTCGCATTGATTAACATACGTTTCATAGTTTGTGTGACTCATATTTTAGTCACAACACACTATTGCTAAGTACACAAAGCAATCTGTTGCAATGTAAACAGCAGTTTGTCAGCCTCACGGTTGTCAATCTTACTACGCCATTTACGTAGTAAGCTGTTATAAAATCCGATTGTTTAAATTTTACTGCGATAAATCATCATCGCAGTGAATAGTTATTTTGTGTGCTCAGCCTGTGTGCTGTGCATATAACTCAGTAAATGAAAGCATAATTAATAGCAATTTGGTGGGTATTAAATTTACCCTTGTTTACCATAGTACTTGCTATAAATATTTTATTTCGTCTACTCAGTGTGATTACAAATTGTTCTATTGCGCGGGACAAGCTGTTTATGTTTCCTCTTTGACATGTTACATGCGTCAAATGTTACAACAGGCTATTCTTTTAATATGTCGCTCGATTATTTATCGAAAAATTGCATATTAATGTAGCCGCATTTTGCCTCTTACGTATCGCTCAGAACTTCCATTGGTTTTGTTGTTTAATTTTCAACTTTTACTTTAACCGTAATATTAAAATAACAACACTAACATTATCCCACTATATTGCGCTGTATAGCAATTAAATAGCTGTTTTAATTGGGCGAAATGTAAAAAAAATATGTTAAACTGCAAAAATGACTAAAAAAAATGAAATTGAGTGCGAAAAGCCTCAGGTTAGGTTTATCACCATTGATGATGAAGATGCTGGCCAACGTATAGACAACTTTTTATTAAAAACACTTAAAGGGGTTCCTAAAAGCCGTATATATCGCTTATTAAGAAAAGGTGAAATTCGTGTCAATAAAAAGCGCACTAAACCCGATTATAAAATGATTGCAGAAGATATACTGCGCATTGCACCTATTCGTGTTGCTGAAAGATCTGAAGGTGTTTCACCACAACTTAATGTCGTCGCCAATTTAGAGAAACAAATTTTATTTGAAGATGAACGGTTAATTGTTATTAACAAGCCTTCAGGCATGGCCGTGCATGGTGGCAGTGGTTTAAGTTTTGGCTTGATTGAAGCTATGCGTGCATTACGCCCTGATGCACGTATGCTTGAATTGGTTCATCGCTTAGACAGAGATACTTCGGGCTGCTTGGTTATTGCTAAAAAACGTTCGGCATTACGTAATTTACATGAACAATTACGTAATAAAACAGTACAGAAATTTTATCATGCTTTGGTGAAAGGACGTTGGTCTCCGAAATTAACGCGAGTCACGGAAGGTTTGAAGAAAAATGATCTGAAGTCAGGTGAGAGAGTAGTTGTCGTTGATAATATCAATGGTAAAGAAGCTGAAACGCGTTTTAAAGTATTACAACATTATACGGATGCTACCTTAGTTAGAGCATTTCCTGTGACTGGGCGTACACATCAAATAAGAGTTCATTGCCAAACAAAAGGTCATTCAATTGCCTGTGATGCTAAATATGGTAATGATGAGTTTGATAAAAAAGTAAAAAAACTAGGTTTAAAACGTTTGTTTTTACATGCAGCAAGTATAGAGTTTACTCATCCTTTAACAGAGCAACGTTTAAAGATTGAAGCGCCTTTAGAACCAAGTTTAGAAAAGTTATTGAAAAAATTACATAAAGAGAATCCATGAATCATTATAAGTTAGTTATTTTTGATTGGGATGGAACCTTAATGGATTCTGTTGATAGAATAGTTTCTTCTATGCAAGCGGCAGCAAAAGTTGCCTCATTGAAAATACCATCAAATGAGCAAGCCAAACAAATCATTGGCCTAAGTATGCCAAAAGTTGTTGAAGTACTATTTCCTGAACGTACACAAACGCAAGAAAAAATACTTATTGAACAATATAAACGTCAATATAAAGAGTTAAATAAGGTACCTACGCCAATGTTTAATAACGCGGTTGAGTTATTAAATAAATTGCGCCAGAAAAATAAACTGCTAGCCGTTGCCACTGGTAAAGGCAGAGATGGTTTAGAGCGGGTCTTGCATGAAACACAAACGGCACATTTTTTTCATGCTTCTCGTTGCGCAAGTGATGCTGTTTCAAAGCCTGATCCGCAAATGTTATTTAGTTTACTTGACGAGTTAGGCATATCTGCGAATGAAGCTGTTATGATTGGAGATACTAGCCATGATTTAAAAATGGCTCAATTAGCCGGTATAGATAGCATAGGAATAACTCATGGTGTGCATGATGAGTCTATTCTTTCATTATATAAACCAAAAGCAATTGTAGACTCTTTAATACAATTAGAAATGTTAATAATTTAATAATATTAGTTTTACATACTGATAATAACCTTTGAAATACTCTTATTTCAAAGGTTAGATGAATTCTAATACGTATTACTGCTGTGCTAAAACATCCAAACCGTGCTCTTTTAACAAAGCTACCAGTTGGATAAGAGGCAAACCTATAAGTGTATTTGGGTCGTTTCCTTCAAGCTTCTTAAACAAACAGATACCTAATCCCTCACTTTTAAAACTTCCAGCACAGTTATATGGCTGCTCGGCGTGTAAATAATTCTCGATATCTTGTTGGGATAAAACATTAAAGTGGACATTAAAAGGTTCAACTATAGATAACGTTTTTTTAGTCTTGCTGTCATAGACACATAAACCCGTATAAAACATCACGGTTTTACCACTGAATTTTTTCAGTTGAATAACACCATTTTCGAAGTTATGAGGTTTTCCTAAAATTTCATCATCGCATAATGCTACTTGATCAGAGCCGATGATTAATGCATCAGGATGTTGCCTAGCAACTGCTTTTGCCTTCTCTATTGCTAAACGTTCTACTAAAGCTACTGATGATTCGTTTATTTGTGGTGTTTCATCAATATCAGGCTTTGCACATTGAAAGGGAATATTTAACTTTTCTAAAATAGATTTTCTAAATGGAGAGGTAGAACCAAGCACCAAGTTTTTTTTCAACATCGGTATAATTACTCAAAAATTGTTCAGATAATGCTAATATATGGCTTATCTTAAGTTTTTAAAGGAAATTAGCAAATTTTCTTTTGACACAAGCCTGCGGGCACTTTAATATGCGCGGCTTATGCAGAATCTTAAACTTCCAATAACGATAGACCCAAAAAGAAGCGCACAGCGAAAGCTCGTGTGTGAAGGCCGTTTTGAATTGTCTGGAATGAATAGATTGCTTGCTGTGTGTGAAAATACCAGTGAGCAAGTTAAAGTTAATGTTAATTTTAATATGGATGAACGTGGTTTGATAGTAATATCAGGTACGAGCTCGGTATTAGTTACATTGATTTGTCAGCGTTGTACTGATGCTTTTGAGCAATTACTTGAAGTGAGTTTTACTTTTAGTCCTGTAAAAGATGCAGATGAAGAAGCTGAATTGCCGTCATATTATGACGCAATAGAATTAGATGAAAATGGTGAGATAAACTTGCGCGAATTAGTAGAAGACGAGCTATTGCTTGAAATTCCATTAATTCCTAGGCATTCCATCGAAGACTGTAAAGCTCCGGCTGACAGTGTTTGGGGGGAATTACCTGAAGAGCTTGAGAAACCGAATCCATTTGATGTATTAAAACAACTTAAATAGCAAAATTAGCTAACAACCCATTTTAGGAGTAGGTAATGGCAGTTCAAAAGAGCAAGAAGTCTCGTTCAAGACGTGGCATGCGCCGTTCACATGACGCAATAACCCCTGAAAACTTATCAGTAGACCCAGTATCTGGCGAAACACATCGTCGTCACCATGTAACAGCCGATGGTTTTTACAAAGGTGTAAAAGTAATCGCTAGTTAAGCGATTATTTAATACTGCAAACTGTTCGTGATCTAAACACTATCTTTGAGATATTGGAGATCGTATTGTGTTTATAACCTTTCCATATAAAAAGTTATGAACATTTGCGATAATATTATTGAAAATAATAGTACTCACATGAATGGTAAAAAAAGTTTAACCATCGCGTTAGACATTATGGGGGGCGATAAAGGTCCCCTTATAACAATTCCAGCAGCAATAATGGCGCTTAAATGCACGCCTAACTTGCATCTTATTCTGTGTGGTGATGAAAAAATCATTACAACACAGCTTATCGAATACCAATATTTAGATAATAAACGACTAACTATTTATCCCACAACAGAAGTTGTTGCTATGGATGACAAGCCAGCAGTCGCTATTCGTTTTAAGAAAAACTCTTCAATGCGCAAAGCTGTCGATTTAGTCAAAGAAGATAAAGCACAAGCATGTGTTAGTGCAGGAAATACAGGGGCTTTATTTTCAATTTCTCATTTTGTATTAAAAATGCTTCCTGGTGTTGAACGGCCGGCGCTTATTTCTTCTTTACCAACAAATGATGAGAAAAAGCATGTCTTCATGCTTGATTTAGGTGCAAATGTTTTTTGTGATTCTAATATTCTCTATCAATTTGCCATTATGGGCTCTGTATTAGCTGAGCAGGTTGATGGTATCAAAAATCCTAAGGTTGCTTTATTGAACATGGGTGAAGAAGAAATTAAAGGCAGTGACCATATAAAATTAACAGCATCACAACTAACGGCGAATGACGATATTAATTATATTGGCTTTGTTGAAGGTAATGATATTTTTTCTAATAAAGCTGACGTGATCGTTTGTGACGGTTTTGTCGGTAATGTTGCTTTAAAAACCTGCGAGGGTGTTGCTCACATGGTTTACAACAAATTACTGACCATTTTATCTCAACATTTCTTTGCTCGAATTCTAGGTAGAATATTTGCTGCGCCGATTAAAAAAATATTTAAACCATTGAACCCCGACCAGTATAACGGTGCGAGTTTGATAGGATTACAAGGTATTGTGGTGAAGAGTCATGGTAATGCCAATTCAAAAGCATTTTTAGCCGCAATCATGGAAGCTGTTAAAGAAGTTGAACGACAGGTACCAGAGAAAATTAAGAAAAAATTAATTCAAGGTTTAATGCCAAATTAATTCAATTAGTATCACCCGTTGTGTTTAGTGAACATTATTGAGTAAAAATAGTTTAATGGACATAATTTGATAACGATTGTGCATTCATAACAATTAGGTAATAAAATGCAAAAAAAATTAGCGTTTGTTTTTCCCGGACAAGGTTCTCAAGCAGTAGCTATGCTTGCCGACTTTGTTGACAATGATGTTGTTCAAAATACATTTAGCGAAGCGTCAACTGCCTTAGGGTACGATGTATGGCAATTGGTTTTTACAGGGCCTGCAGAGAAGTTAAATCAAACTAATTATACTCAGCCGGCTCTTTTAACTGCTAGTGTTGCGTTATGGCGTTTATGGTTGTCTCAGTCAGATGTCAGACCTAGTGTTCTCGCTGGACATAGCTTAGGAGAATACTCCGCTTTAGTATGTGCTGAGGTTTTATCTTTATCGGATGCTGTGCAGCTTGTCGAAAAACGAGGTCAATTTATGCAAGCATCAGTTCCTGAAGGTGTGGGAGCTATGGCGGCCATTATTGGATTAGATGATCAAACCGTCATTGATGCATGTGCAAAAGCACAAGAAAGTGACGTTGTTGCAGCGGTTAATTTTAATTCTCCGGGGCAGGTAGTTATCGCAGGTCATAAAGCCGCAGTAGTAAGAGCGGGTGAGCTTTGTAAAGCTGCAGGCGCTAAACGTGTATTACCTTTACCAGTAAGTGTGCCTTCTCATTGTGCACTAATGAGCGATGCTGCTGATAAGTTATCAACTGAATTAGATAAACTTACCTTTAATGAACCAATGATTAATGTTGTTAATAATGTCGACGTTACAATTGAAACGTCAGCAGATAATATTAAAAACGCATTGATTAAGCAGCTATATAGCCCCGTACGTTGGACTGAAACGGTAGAAAAGATGTCAAAAAGTGGAATAACTACGGTTGTTGAAGCTGGCCCAGGAAAAGTTCTCCAAGGGCTTTTGAAAAGAATTGATAAATCAATAACGTGTGCATCTATTAACAATAGTGCATCGTTAGATAAAGCATTAGAATTAATTAAATAGGTTAGAGTTATGTTTTCATTTGAAGGAAAGGTTGTTTTAGTTACTGGTGCAAGTCGCGGTATAGGTAAAGCAATAGCAAGCCAACTTAAAGACTCTGGTGCCATAGTCATCGGAACTGCAACATCAGCAGCAGGTGCTGATAAAATTAGTGAATATTTAGGTACTAATAACGGTCAAGTACTTAATGTTACAAATGATGAGTCAATCGCTACATTATTTGAGCACATTAAAGCCGAGCACGGTGGCATCGACATTTTAGTTAATAATGCCGGTATCACTAAAGACAACTTGTTTATGCGTATGAAAGATGCTGAATGGCAGGATATTATTGATACTAACTTGTCATCTGTTTTTAAAATAAGCAAAGCGGTCATTCGCGGCATGATGAAAAAACGTAATGGCCGTATTATTAATATAGGTTCAGTTGTTGGTAGTATGGGCAATGCTGGACAAGTGAACTATGCAACTGCTAAAGCAGGTTTACTTGGTTTTACAAAATCACTGGCTCGTGAAGTTGCATCTCGCGGTATTACCGTTAATACTGTATCGCCTGGTTTTATCGATACAGATATGACAAAAACACTAACAGATGAACAAAAAGAAGGTATATTTTCTCAAGTTCCTGCGAATCGTTTAGGTAAACCAGAAGAAATTGCCAATGCAGTTGCATTTTTGGCTTCAGACGGTGCTGCATATATCACCGGAGAAACTCTGCACGTGAATGGCGGCATGTATATGATCTAAATATTTACTTGTTTTAAGCAAATATTTACAATTTTAGTAATCTTGACAGGTAAGACCAGTATAAAAATTAAAGTTAGATACTTGCAAGGCAAGCTATTGACGAATACACTACACGCAATTTGAAAAAGTTGCATTTCTAGTAAAGGAAAAAAAATGAGTACTATTGAAGAACGCGTAAAAAAAATCACTATTGAGCAATTAGGTGTAAGTGAAGAAGAAGTTAAAATTAGCTCTTCTTTTGTTGATGACCTAGGTGCTGACTCTTTAGATACTGTTGAATTAGTTATGGCATTAGAAGAAGAATTTGATACTGAAATTCCTGATGAAGAAGCAGAAAAAATCACGACTGTACAAGCAGCGATTGATTACGTTACTGCAAATCAGTAAAAGCTATTATTGATGATACAGATGGTCGATAAATGATCATCTGTATTATTGCTTAAATAGTTATCCAAAAGAAGTATCCAAAAATAAAGTTTCGTAATCGGTAATATATCGTCATACGACTACTATCATCCAAACAATCATTTCTATCGGAGGCAACTCACCTATGAGGCGTGTTGTAGTTACCGGTCTTGGTATGCTGAGTCCATTAGGGAACAGCCCTGAATCAACGTGGCAAAACTTACTACTTGGAAAAAGTGGTATTAGTGATATTGAACATTTTGATACGTCAGAATATCCAACACGTTTTGCTGGATTAATTAAAGATTTTGATGCTCAAGACTACATGGCTCGAAAAGAAGCCAAAAAAATGGATCTCTTTATTCAATATGGCGTTGCTGCAGGTGTGCAAGCCTTTAAAGATTCAGGTCTAGAAATTAATGACATTAATGCACACCGCATTGGTGTAGCCGTTGGCGCAGGTATTGGCGGTTTAGGTTTAATCGAAGACAATTTCGAGAAAATGCTAAGAACCAGCCCTCGTAAACTCTCACCGTTTTTTGTGCCATCAACGATTATAAATATGATCGCTGGCCATCTTTCTATTATGCATGGTTTAAAAGGTCCAAATATTTCTATTGTTACTGCTTGTACTAGTGGCGTTCATAATATTGGCCATGCTGCACGTATGATCGCGTACGGCGATGCTGACGCTATGCTTGCTGGTGGTGCTGAGAAAGCATCAACAAGAACAGGCATGGGCGGCTTTGGTGCTGCTCGTGCACTTTCAACACGTAATGACGATCCACAAAGAGCTTCACGTCCTTGGGATAAAGACCGAGATGGTTTTGTTTTAGGTGACGGAGCCGGTGTTATTGTTGTTGAAGAATATGAACATGCTAAAGCTCGTGGCGCTAGAATATATGCAGAACTTATTGGTTTTGGTATGAGTGGTGATGCTTATCATATGACATCACCTCCTACTGATGGTGCAGGTGCTGCACATGCGATGAAAAATGCTATTAATGATGCAAAGATTGATATCAACAAAATTGGTTATATTAATGCTCATGGCACATCAACTCCTGCGGGTGATATTGCTGAAACAAATGCAGTTAAATCTGTTTTTGGCGCGCAAGCTTATAATGTGCTAATGGGCTCTACTAAATCTATGACCGGTCATTTATTAGGTGCTGCGGGAGCAGTGGAGGCTATTTTTAGTATTCAAGCTTTGAATAATAATGTGGTACCACCGACAATTAATTTAGATAATCCTGATGAAGGCTGTGATTTAGACTATATTGCCCATACTGCTCGTGATGTGCAGTTAGACCATGTATTGTGTAACTCGTTTGGTTTTGGTGGCACAAATGGTTCATTGATCTTTAAAAAGATTTAGCTTGCTTAAAGATCTAAATAATCTTTAACAAAACCTTGCAGTTAATTATTGAAGCCTGAATACTAGTCCAATGTATTCAGGTTTTTTATTTTAAAGGTATGAAGGACGTCATTAAATGCCGATAGATGTTTAATGACAGTTTAAAATTAATATGTATTACCAAAGTGTTAATGGAAAACAAGAACAGTATATTTCAATAACCAACCGTGGTTTAGCTTATGGTGATGGTGTTTTTACTACTGCGAAGGTACTTAATGGCAAAGTTCAATTATTGGCAGCCCATCTCGAACGATTAATGGATAGTTGTTTAAAACTACACATTGCTTTGCCCGATATGGATAAAGTTGCTATTGAATTAATTGATGTAGCGCAACGCTTTGAACTTGCTGTGCTTAAAGTCATTATCACTGCAGGACTAGGTGGGCGAGGTTATTCACGCCAAGGTTGTTCATCTAGTATGGTTATAATCACTTTTCATCCATTTCCAGAACATTATCACATATGGCAAACAAAAGGTGTTGAGTTAGGACTTAGCAATTTTAAATTGGGTTTAAATCCATCCCTTATGGGATTAAAACATTTAAATCGTTTAGAGCAGGTGATGATCCGACGTGAATTAGATCACCAGCCAGAAGATGACTTATTAGTAACTAACATTAGTGGGCATATAGTCGAAACGAGTTGTGCTAATATATTTTGGCTTAAGGCGGGTCAATACTATACACCTGACTTATCTGAAAGTGGTGTCGAGGGATTGATCAGAAATATTATTTTAAAAAATATACCCAGTACTCATATTGTTAAGACCCAAATAAGCAATTTAGACAATATTGAAGCAATGTTTATTTGTAATTCGGTCATGGGGATAATACCTGTGCGTCGATATTTGAATAGTAACTTAGATATTAACAAGGTATTAGCCATTAAAGGTTCACTAATGAGTACTATTGAATGTTAAAAAAACTAACGATTCTTTTTGTCATTACGTTGCTAGTATGTGTGACTAGTGGTTACTTTTTCGTTAATTATCACCTAAATAAACCCTTAAATGTGGTGTATTCCCAGCCTTCTCACTTTTTGGTTGTAGAAAGTGGTTTATCATTTACTGCCTTTACGCAAAAGTTAGTTGAGGATCGTTGGATTGATAATAATTTTTGGTTGAAGGCTTATACAAGATTAAATCCTGATCACGCAAAGATTAAAGTCGGAACCTATTTAATTGCACCCAATACAAGTGTTATTCAGTTATTAGAACAAATTGTTGCCGGGAAGGAACATCAATTTAAAATTACCTTTATAGAAGGCTCTACTTTTAAGGATTGGCTACAAATATTATCTCTTCATCCACAAGTTTCTCAGCAATTGAGTAAAAGTTTACTTGTTGATACCTTGCTAGAATTAAACATTAATAAAAAAAATCCAGAAGGGTTATTTTTTCCAGATACGTACGCATTTGTCTCGGGTACAGCTGATATAGAAATATTGCGGCGTGCTTATCAAAAAATGCAAACAGAGCTTAATGCAGCATGGCAAAAAAGAGCATTGAATTTACCTTATAACTCAGCCTATCAAGCTTTAATTATGGCTTCTATCATTGAGAAAGAAAGTGGTCAAGTCGCTGAACAAGAGATAATTTCTTCAGTATTTATCAATCGATTAAATAAAAAAATGCGTTTACAAACAGACCCTACTGTTATTTATGGCTTAGGTGAGCGCTATCAAGGAGATATTAAACGTAGCCACTTACGTGAAAAAACACCGTATAATACCTATCGAATTAATGGCCTACCGCCTACACCAATTGCAATGCCTGGAAAGTTGGCTATTAACGCTGCTTTGAACCCAGCTTATACAGATTATTATTACTTTGTTAGTA
>JABSOX010000075.1 GCA_013215655.1 Colwellia sp. | reverse complement strand
TGACTTAGAATAACTAAGTTACATTCCTCTTGCCGCGATCAGGAAGCGCTTAAGTGAACAAAATTCGAACTCGAAAGATCAACAGACCCTAATTAGCAATTATTTTTTAGACTATTTTTAGTTAATTAAAACCGAACTAGCTAATTTAAGTCTTTTTACTCTCTAACTCCACGATTTGTTTATTCACTATATCTAAGGTTGCTTTTTGAGTTACCATCGCCGAATCGAAAGCGGCTTGTGGTTCTTTATTTTTAATGTGCTCAAAAATATCAACATGAGCCTGGTATTCAGCTACCGTTACCGCGATCATTCGATTAGTAAAACGTATGTTTATTTTAAGTGCCGTCGCAATAAAATTCTTTAATTGGATAAAAAAAGGATTATTACTCGCACAGAGTACACTTTGATGAAAGTCAATATCCGCTTCATGGGTATCATCCTGACCATTCGTTGCATCTTTCATTCTTATCAAGGCATTTTCAATTTCTTTTAAATCACTTTCTTCTGCGAATTGTGCCGCTAAAAAGGCGGCTTCTGGCTCAAGAGCTAAACGAAGTTGCAAAAAATGTCTCAGTAAATATAGATCTGGTTTACCTAAAAGAATCCAATTCAGCACATCAACATCAAATAAATTCCAATTTTTAGACGCTACTACTTTAATTCCTTGTCTTGGTCTCGAACTAATCAATCCTTTAGCCGTTAACATTTTAACCGCTTCTCTCGTTGCCGTTCTACTAATGTTAAATTCGATACCTAGATCAGCCTCAGAAGGCAAGCTATCGCCAACTTTATAAGTTCCTTGCATGATTTTTTTACCCAATTCATGTACAACTTGCTGGGCCAAATTACGATGTGTTGATTCCATATGACTGTTTTACCTATCTTTAAGTCTATATTTACTTACTAATTATACGCTATTCATATTTATATGATAAATGACTAAAATCAAATATTCTAGCTTAATTTTAGTCATTCAAAAATACTATAATAACTCAGACTATTAGTTCAAATAACGACTAGTTAAAATTAGAATCTTAGCTACTTTAAGTAAAAATACCTTGCTTCTGTCTTTTTTATTTGTATTATAAATACTATTGTATATTTAAGTCTAGATATTTACTTCATGATCAAATTATTATTACTACTTAATGCTACCATCGCTTTGTTGTTTTCTTCTTATACAGAGGCCAATGTTCAAAAACGAGAACCTTGGGAAAACAATGAGGTCTTTGCCATTAACAAAGAGTCACCACATGTCACACTGTTTCCCTTTCTGTCTCGTGATGCAGCTCTTATTAATAACAAAGAGCAAAATGATAACTTTTTGTTATTGAATGGTTTATGGAAGTTTGACTGGCAGAAGTCACCTAAAAACAAACCAAAAGGTTTTCAAGCAGCAAATTTCAATGATGAAAGCTGGTCACAAATCCCCGTTCCCGGTAACTGGGAAACAGAAGGTTTTGGTTATCCTATTTATTTAGATGAGCGTTTCCCATTTACTACCAGATGGCCTGATACCCCAAAAGATTACAACCCGATAGGCTCTTATCGTAAACCCTTTAACTTGCCTAAATCATGGCAAGACAAACAGGTTTTTCTTCATGTGGGCGCTGCGAAGTCATCTTTAGACGTTTGGTTAAACGGTGAAAAAGTAGGTTTTAGCCAAGGCTCTAAAACGCCAGCAGAATTCGATTTAACTCGCTATTTAATAAATGATAAAAACTTACTAGCTTTTCAAATTCGCCGATGGACTGACGCGAGTTATCTAGAAAGCCAAGATATGCTGCGTATATCAGGAATCGAGCGTGATGTTTATCTTTATGCTACGCCTAAACAGCATATTTTTGATTTTCATGCTAAGCCAACGTTAAATAAAAACTTTACTCAAGGTAAGTTAACCGTTGATGTCAGCTTAAAAAACTATGACCAACAAAAAGCGAATCAACAAATAGAAGTACAATTGTTAGACCCGCGTAGCAATATGAAGGTGCTACTGAGCAAACACAGTAATATTAAGCTATCAGCTAAAGGCACAGTTGAAATATCCCTTGGAGGTAACATCAACCAACCGGCGTTGTGGTCAGCAGAAACACCCAACTTATATACCTTATTGGTAAATTTAAAAGATAGTGAAGGTAAGATAATTGAATCGGTTCGTGATGATATTGGTTTTAGGCATTTAGCAGTTGTTAATAGTCAACTGACCATTAACGGCAAAGCGATCACCATTCGCGGTGTCGACCGCCACGAAACCGATCCACAGCACGGTCATGTGGTCACCAAAGCCTCTATGGAAAAAGATATTAAATTGATGAAAGAATTTAATATCAACGCGGTACGTTCTAGCCATTATCCTAATGATCCTTACTGGTATGATTTAACTGATAAATACGGTTTATATGTCATCGATGAAGCCAATATTGAATCTCACCCATTAGCAATTGACGATGAAACACAATTAGGTAATAAGATGAGCTGGTTAGCTGCTCATTTAGATCGAACTCAACGTATGTTTGAGCGAGATAAAAATCATCCTTCTATTATTATCTGGTCATTAGGCAATGAAGCTGGCGAGGGTAAAATTTTTGAAGCCACATATAAGTGGTTAAAAGAAAATGATAATAGTCGATTAGTACAGTATGAGCCTGCAGGAAAAGAATACTATACCGATGTATTTGCACCTATGTACCCATCTATTGAGCGTTTGATCAAATATGCAGAGTCTAATCCTAGTCGCCCAGCAATAATGATTGAATACGCTCACGCGATGGGTAACTCAGTGGGTAACTTAAAAGATTATTGGCAAGTAATTGAAAAGTACGATGTACTACAAGGTGGGTTTATTTGGGATTGGGTTGACCAATCACTTGAATATACTAATAAAAATGGCGTGAAATTCTGGGCTTATGGTAAAGATTTCCATCCTGATTTACCTAGCGATGGTAACTTTCTAAACAATGGCTTAATGACACCAGATCGCAAACCACACCCTCATGCTTTTGAAGTAAAAAAAGTTTATCAAGCCATTCGTTTTAGCGTTCAGGATATTAATAAAGGTCATTACCTTATAGAGAATCTTTATGATTTTATTGATTTAGCACAATTTGACTTATTCTGGAAAATTGAGGCGGATGGTGAGTTATTTGCTCAAGGTCTACAAGTATTCCCCTCGATAAAGCCAGGCAAAAAATCAACTATTGATTTATCGCTACCACTACTGCCGAGCAGTGACAGTAAAGAATACTTTATTACCTTAAGTGCCGTAATGCGGGAGCCTCAAGGACTATTATCAACAGGGCATGAATTGGCATTTGAGCAATTTAAATTACCAGTACAGCTTGTCACTAAAACATCATTCCCGACTACTGCCACTATGGTTATTAAGCAAGATAATAACAAAACATTAATCATCAGTAATGGTGAGACTGAAGCGATTTTTGACAAAAAGACGGGTTGGTTAACACAATACATTTATAATAATAACGACTTACTAAAAGCGCCACTCAAGGCAAACTTCTGGCGTGCACCAACAGATAATGATTTGGGTAATGGCATGCAAAACTGGGCTGCTCTTTGGCAGACGGCCAGTGATAACCTAGTTTTAACGTCCCTCAAAAGTCAAAAAGTATCAAGCGGCATTAAAGTCATCACTCACCATACAACAGTGGATTTCAAAGGTGATTATGACGTTGAATATATCATTAATGATAATGGTCAAATTCATGTGCAAAACAATTTAACCATTGAATCCGGTCAGACATTACCTAACTTGCCACGTTTAGGTATGCAGCTCACCATGCCCGGTGAATTTCAACAATTGTCTTGGTTTGGTCGAGGGCCGCACGAAAACTATGCTGATAGAAATACTTCAGCACCAATATCTTTGTATAAAAGCTTGGTTAAAGATCAAATTCACCATTATTCACGTCCACAAGAAAATGCCAACAAAACAGATGTTCGCTGGCTTGCGCTAAAAAATAGCCAAGGTACGGGTTTATTAGCGGTAGGTGATCAAGTAATTAGCACTAGCGCTTGGCCGTACAAACAAAGCGATATTGATTTTATTGCCGGTAAAGATGGCTCCGCCTCGGCTTCAGGTTTAGTACCTGTTACCACCAAACATGGCGCAGAAGTGCCAATGAGAGATTTAGTGACCGTTAATATTGATTACAAACAAATGGGTGTTGGCGGAGATACTTCATGGGGACGCTTAGTACATGCACAATATACAATTCCTGCAAAGAGTTACCAGTACGGTTTTACCCTCATGGCTTTTAGCACGGCTCCCTTAAGCTCCGAAAGCTTAAGCTCCGAAAGCTTAAGCACTGCTGATTTAGCTCGCAGTGTGAAAGTAAAATAAATCGCGAAATAATTAATTAGTGGATCTGTTTGATATAAAGCACGACACCGATCAAACGTTTAAGAGGTAACAATGAGCACAGATACAACACTTAAGTTTTCTGACAATGCAATTAATCAATTATTAGCGCAGCAATACCAGTTGTCAGGGAAATTAAAAGGCCTGCCCGGTTATTGCGATCAAAATTTATTACTAACCACCGCGGATAATAAACTATACATTGTAAAAATTGCGAGCTCAGCCGAACCCAAACTCGAGCTAGTAATGCAAAATGCAGCCATGTCACATTTAACTGAAAAACAATGTGCAGTGCCTCATGCAATCACTAATCAACAGGGTGAAAGTATCACCTCGATTACAAATAGTCAGCAAGAGTCTTTTTGTTTACGTGTTTTAACCTTCCTGCCAGGACAGTTTTATGCCGATGCAAATAGTCTGAGTCATAACCCTGCCCTTTGGTCTGACTTGGGACAATTTATTGCTAATATCGATCTGGCCTTAGCTGATTTTCAACATGCTGGGGCCTATCGGTATCTTGATTGGGATTTAGCGCAAGGTTATCGAATTTGTATGAGTAAAAAGCATTTACTCAACAAACAACAAACCAGCATAGTCGAAAAGTTTTTGTCTATTTACCAGACACAAACCATGCCTGTTTTATCTCAGTTGCCGCAGGGCATTATTCATAACGATGCCAATGATTATAATTTGTTGGTGGATAATATCGGTGCACCGACAAAAATAACCGGACTGATTGATTTTGGCGATATGGTGCATAGCCATATTATTAACGAATTAGCCATTACTTGTGCTTATGCTCTGATGGGGCAAAAAAGCGCACAAGAAGATATTTTAAGTGCCTTTAAAGCAATTGTGGCAGGTTATCATAAAGTTAGACCATTACAAAATGTTGAATTAGAAGTACTTTACTCTTTAGTATGCTTACGTTTGTGTACCACTATCTGTAACTCAGCATTAGCAATTAAAGAACAGCCTGATAATGAATATTTATTGGTTTCAGTACAGCCCGCTTGGCAACTACTGAAAGCGTTAAGCTTGTTATCCCCTTACCCTGTGTTATGTCAATTACGTCAAGCCTGCCAATTGCCGATTGATAGTGGTAAAGCGTCTAAAGATATTATTAGTTACCGTAAAAAACACTTAGGTAGAACGTTAAGTTTAAGTTACCAAGAGCCATTAAAAATGGTCCGAGGCCAAGGCGCCTATTTGTTCAACGAACAAGGCATACCCTACTTAGATATGGTGAACAATGTGTGTCATGTTGGTCATTGTCACCCTAAAGTCGTTGCCGCAGCACAAGAGCAAATGGCAAAGCTCAATACCAATACCCGCTATTTACATGACAATATCATCAACTATGCGGATAAACTTTTAAGCACCATGCCTGAAGAATTATCCGTATGTATGCTGGTAAATTCAGGCAGTGAAGCTAATGAATTAGCCTTTCGTTTAGCTCGTTGTTACAGCAAAGGTACAGAATTACTAGTTGTTGATGGCGCTTATCATGGCAATACCAATGCATGTATAGAAGCCAGCCCTTATAAATTTGATGGCCCCGGTGGCGAAGGTGCTCAGCCTTATGTGCATAAGGTAACCCTACCAGATCCTTATCGCGGTGAATTTTTAGGTAATAGCCCTGAAACGGCCAATGCTTATGCAAATAGTGTTAAAGATACTTTGGCACAATTAGAGAGTGTAGGGAAAAAACCTAGCGCATTTATTTGTGAATCATTACAAGGTGTTGCAGGACAGATAATTATGCCTGATGGCTATCTAGCAAACGTTTATCAGCATGTTAGAGCTGCCGGTGCTGTCTGTATCGCAGATGAAGTACAGGTTGGTTTTGGCCGTGTTGGTTCACATATGTGGGCTTTTCAAACCCAAGCAGTGGTGCCTGATATTGTCACCTTAGGAAAACCTATTGGCAATGGTCATCCAATGGCTGCGGTTATTACCACCCAGGCTATTGCCGATGCCTTTGTTACTGGTATGGAGTATTTCAATACCTTTGGTGGCAACCCCGTTTCCTGCGCTATCGGTATAGCCGTACTCGATGTTATTGAACAAGAGCAATTGCAAGCACATGCCTTAATCACAGGACAATACTTCCAAGAAAAACTCTTTGAATTACAAAGACAATTTCAGTTGATTGGTGACGTACGTGGCAGGGGGTTATTTATTGGTGTCGAATTAGTAGAAGACCGCGTAAGCAAACAGCCTGCTACCGATAAAACATCATGGTTAGTTGAATTTTTCAAACAACATCATATCTTACTCAGCACCGAAGGACCCTTTTATAACATCTTAAAGATTAAGCCGCCATTAGCCTTTAACCAAACTGACGTCGACAAATTTATTAAGGTTCTTACCTTAGGTTTAACTGAACTGACTAAGAACTAACTAAGAACTAACTAAGAACTAAAAAAACTGATAATTCAGCGCAAAAAACATTAATCATTAACCAAACAGAGAGCACAATCTTACTATGGATTTTTTAAAAAAATTAGGCATTAATGCCCAAAACTATGGTGCTTCAACTGGCCTAAAGTGGATGAATACAGAAAATAACGGTCAATTTACTATTTATTCTCCTGCAGATGGAAAAATAATCGCCAACGTATACAAATGTTCAAATGAAGACTATGAACAGGTTATCACTACCGCGCAAACTGCTTTTACCTCTTGGCGTAAATTACCGGCGCCTAACCGCGGTGAAATTTTTCGTCAAATTGGTAATAAACTCCGTGACTTTAAGCAACCTTTAGGTGAATTGGTTGCCTATGAAATGGGTAAGTCATTGCAAGAAGGTTTAGGCGAAGTGCAAGAGATGATCGATATTTGTGACTTTGCTGTTGGCTTGTCTCGTCAATTAGATGGCTCTACCCTGCACTCTGAACGCCCTTTGCACAGAATGTATGATCAATATCATCCTCTCGGTATTGTTGGTGTGGTTTCAGCCTTTAATTTCCCTGTTGCTGTCTGGGCTTGGAATGCTATGATTTCAGCCATTTGTGGTAACGTCACGGTATGGAAACCTTCAGAAAAAACCCCATTAACTGCTATCGCTTGTCAAAACATTATTCAAGATGTGCTAAGAGAAAATGAATTGCCTGAAGGCATTTTCTCTCTAGTCATTGGTGACGGTAACGTGCTAGGTGAAGGCATGTTACATGATAAGCGCATTCCATTGATGTCAGTGACGGGATCAACACGTGTTGGTCGCCATGCTGGTACCAGTGTTGCCGCTAGATTTGGTAAATCAATCTTAGAATTAGGTGGCAATAATGCCATTATATTAACAGCACAAGCCGATCTTAAAATAGCCATTCCAGGTACTGTTTTTGGCGCTGTCGGCACTGCTGGCCAACGTTGTACATCTACTCGTCGCGTTATCATCCATGAAAGCATCTACCAGCAAGTAAAAGAAGTTTTAGTAAAATCCTACCAAGGTTTGAAAATTGGTACACCATTGGATGAAAACAACCATGTTGGCCCTTTAATTGACCAACAAGCGGTTGAAATGTTTAGTGAAGCATTAACTAAAGTACAAACCGAAGGCGGCAAGTTGCTTTGTGGTGGTGAAGTATTATCAGGCGAAGGTTATGAATCAGGTTGTTACGTAACACCTGCCATTGTTGAAGCGGCAAATAACTTCGACATGGTACAACACGAAACATTCGCACCAATATTATATTTAATAAAATATTCTGGTGATGTTCATGATGCCATTGCAATACAAAATGATGTTGTTCAAGGGTTATCATCCGCTATTTTTACTGATAGCTTACGTGAGGCAGAAAACTTTTTATCTCACTGGGGCTCAGATTGTGGTATTGCCAACGTCAACATCGGTACGTCAGGCGCTGAAATTGGTGGCGCATTTGGTGGCGAAAAAGAAACCGGTGGCGGACGTGAATCAGGCTCTGATGCTTGGAAAGCATATATGCGTCGTCAAACCAATACCATCAACTATTCTACTGAGTTACCATTAGCTCAAGGGATCAAATTCGATATTTAGTATCTTGCTAAGTATCGAAATTTAACCTCACCAGCTTAGGCCATTTAATAGTGGCCTTTTTTAATAGAGAATTTACTTTGAATAGCAATAATTTTGCTAATTATCCTATCGATGCAGGACAAACAAGCAAACAAACGAGCGGAGTTTTAATGATAGATGCCCTACGTGGTTTTGCGCTGGCTAGCATAGTACTCTTACATCAAATTGAACATTTTAATTTCTTTGCCAAAACTGTCTATTCTCCTCAATGGTTACAAGGGCCAGATGGCATAGTATTACAAAGGTTGTCCATGAAACATGTAGAAGTTAACATTTTCTTGTTCGCAATAATTCATTCTTGATATCAATAAGAGTCGCAACATGATTCAGAGAAGAAATCATATTACTGACCAACGATACATATCCTTTCTGCTCAAATTGCTTTTGATTAACAGCAGGAACTTTTTCTAACTTGGTTTTATTAATAGTATAGAGACCATCAACTTTATTATGCTCACCATTATTGTACTTAATATCTAACTCTATTGGTTCGATTAAATCATGTTCAACCAATGCAGAAATAAATGTCCTATTTAATATAAGCCCCTTAGTTAGTTCGGCCAGTATATTGCTCTGTTGCTTTAAATATGCACTCACTTTACCATTATCAAACAATGCATTACCTTGCTGTGTTTGTACTCGTTCATCTGCTACATCAATCGCTAGACAAGGCCCTTTATTTTGCTCTCTATTTACCAAATAAAAAGGCTGACTTTGTAATTTTAATGGTAAGTAACATTCTTGCCATAAAGCGCTATCTTGATAAATATTTTCATCAACTTGCAAGCCAAATAAGGCAACAATATGAAATCTCCCAGTCTCGCCATCTTTAGATAAAAATATCGGATAATACTGAGCAACTTCAGCTATTTCTTGTACAACCACATGACTCATATGTACATTTGAGTTTTTTACCAAAGTACTATCAATTGCAATTTTAAGTTTCTGATGTTTTTCATTGTTAACTATTTCCAATTTACTTCTCGTGCTTTTCATACTCAGATTCACTTTATTTATACATATAGGATTTTTGGGTTTTTAAACTTTACTAAAACCAAATTCTGCAACCTTTGTTATTAACTCACGATTACTCGGTAAAGCGTTTAAATACCTTTCCGTTATTTTTTTATTTTCAGTAAATAATCGTTGTGCCATTTGTTGCTCTGCTTCATCTATTACAGTGTTATCATGAGTAAATTTAAAATCCATACCATATAAAACATATTGATAACTTGCTGCAGAAAAAACCTCTCGCTTGCGACTAAAGTCATATTCTGTTGGCGAACGGTGTCTCCATAATTCTATTCGTTCCTGTAAACTTTCAGGAATACTCTGGGGATTTTTATTATCTCGCCAGAATGCACTATCGTCTCGTTTACTCGCGATATAATGCAGTTTGAGAAAGTCGATAATACGATCCCAGTTATAACTAAATCGTTCGTTATACTGCTTGGCGACTATCTCCATGGTTGATCTATTAGCGGGTAGTTGCTCACTGATAGTCGTTGCTGCAAGTTCTATCATTATCAATGCAGATGCTTCTAAAGGTTCAAGAAAGCCAGCAGCCATACCAACGGCGACACAATTATTAAGCCAAAACTTTTCTCTAAAGCCGGGGTTAATATCAATTTTTCGAAACTCTACTTGCTCACTACGTTCTCCAATGCTTTCTTTTAAATATGATTTTAGTGCTTGTTCAGCTTGTTTCTGGCTACAGTGACGACTTGAGTATACGTGGCCAACCCCTCTCCGGGATGGTAAGCCAATATCCCATATCCAGCCGGATTTTTGTGCTGTGGAGATTGTATGAGACGCAATAGCATCGTCATCATTTTCATAAGGAATGTGCACAGCAAGGGCTGTATCAATAAAAAGTATGTCCTTTTTACAGATAAAGGGAACTTTATAATGCTTATCAATTAATAACGCTGAAAATCCAGTACAATCAACAAATAAATCTCCACAAATGTCACCATGATTCTTTGTTGTAACACTGACAATATCGCCGCTTAACTTATCAAGACAAGCGTTGTTAACCGCTTCAACATGATCGCTGATATAATGAACGCCCAATTTATCAACACAATGTTTCTTTAAAAAATTGGCGAATTTACCAGCATCCAAATGATAAGCATAATTGGCAACCCCTGCATATTCAGGCGATGATATTAATTTGGGCGCCAAGCCTTGCTCGCATAATTGTTCTTGATAACAAACCGCGTCAGAAAACGACTTCCCATGGTCATTTTTCTGCCAATGTTTAAATAAATCTATATCAAAGTATCCTTGTGGAGGTACCAAGGGATGATAATAAAAGTCAGTTTCTTTATCGGTTTTCCATTTAACAAATTTGGATCCCTGCTTAAAACTGACATCACATTCACGCATAAAATCAGTTTCCGATACTCCCATTTTTTTCAGTGTACTTCTCATTGTTGGCCATGTACCTTCACCAACTCCAATGGCGTTAACATCAGGTGATTCAATTAAAGTAACTTTAATACCATGTTTTGACTTACTATTATGTTTTGCCGAAATACTACCCGCGGTGATCCAGCCAGCACTACCGCCACCAACAATAACCACATGTTTTATTGCTTTACTCATAACGTGCTTTACCCTTTGTCTGTATTACGTAGCGGAATTTCTGTAGCCAACGAAGAAGTCTGTTCTGATTCTTCGGTCGTTCTAACTAAGAGTGATCTCACTTTAAAACCAGCAAAGGCACAAATAATACCTATTATTGGCGATAACCAATTAAAGAAACAAAATACCGCATATTCCAATGGATTTATTAGTAATACCGACTGCATGTAAGCACCACAAGTATTCCAAGGAATAAGTGGTGACGTTACCGTGCCGCCATCTTCTAATGCGCGTGATAAATTCTCGGGTGCCAGTCCTCGCTGCTTGTACGCGTCTTTGAACATTCTGCCCGGCATTACAATGGCAATATATTGATCAGCTGCGATACAGTTGGTGCCAAAAGCAGTCACAATAGTAGTAGAAATTAATGAACCGGCGCTATTAGTTACCGAAATCAAACTTTCAACAATACGTTTTAATAAGCCAGCTTTTTCCATGATAGAGCCAAAAGTCATCGCTGATATAATTAACCAAATGGTATTAAGCATGGAGCCCATACCACCACCACTTAATAACCTATCAATTGCTTTATTACCGGTATCAAGTGAAACGCCTGAATACATTACTTGCCATACCACCATGATATTGGCTTCAACTGTTGATAAACCGTCATTGGCATAAGAGATAATTAAGTCTTGTTGAAATAACACAGCCCATACAGCACCAGCAATGGCTCCAAGTCCAATAGCAGGAAACGCGGGAATTTTTTTAATGGCTAAAAATAAAGTTAACAATAAAGGCAACAATAAATACCAAGCAATAAAAAATTCACTTTCTAAGCTCACCAGTAGCTGATCAATTTGAGTATTTGACGCTTGCGTTGCACTATTTAATCCTAAATAGAAAAAAATAATTAAGGTGATGACAAAACTGGGTACCGTGCTCCACATCATGTTTTTAATGTGCACAAATAATTCGGTGCCAGCAATGGCTGGTGCAAGATTGGTGGTGTCAGATAAAGGAGAGAGTTTATCACCAAAATAAGCACCACTGATGATTGCACCTGCGGTCATAGGGCCTGAGGCATCAATGCCTGTTGCAACGCCCATTAAAGCGACACCAATAGTTGCCGCCACAGTCCAACTACTGCCAATGCATAGTGCGACTAAAGCACAAATAATACTGCAACTCACATAAAAATACTGCGGATCTAATATTTGTAAACCAAAATATATCATCGTTGGCACAGTGCCCGCCAACAACCAAGTGCCTATCAGTGAACCAACGGCCAATAAAATTAATATTGCCCCTAACGTTAAACTGATACCTTTAGTGATCCCCTCTTCAATTTCATCCCGCTTATAACCATTTTTCAAAGCAATAAGGCTGGCAACGCCGGCACATAACATCAGTGCTATTTGATTGGGCCCTGATGATGAATCATCACCAAAAAAGTAAACCGCTAAAAAGAGCAAACAAAGTAATATGACAATAGGAAACAGTGCATCAAATAACGTCGGTTTTTGTTTTTTTTCTATCATGTTTATCCTTATGTATTTTATTTTTTGCACTTACCACAGAAATAAAAACGGCGTTGAAATAAATATATTTCAACGCCGTGTATTTTATTTCATTAAATGATTATGATGACAAATAGACTCGCCAGAAGCCGTTAGCGCTAATAACCATTGGTTAATATGTTCGGGCTTATCTGGTGCAGCACTGACACCTGCGGGAAATTGATGATTAAGTACCGATTCAACCGCTAAGCTTACTGGTAGCGACACTAAACGAGCCATCGCTTGTCCTTGTTCGTTTCCTTGACTATCAAAATGATAACTTTGATGCCAAATAACCTTACCTGCTCGACGAATTTCTAACTCTACGCACATCACCACTCGATCAGCTTCATGTTCGTCATAGCTATATTTTTGCTCAAGTTCTTGACTGATTTCTTTTAAACGTTGTTCGCCACTATCACCTGCTAACGTGGCTATTTCGTCAAATAATGGTTGCCACGCCGTTGACCAACCATTTAATCGTAAGGTACCACGGACAAACTGTTGAACATCCCAATTATCTTGAAAATGATATTGTTTGATAAAGGGCAGTGAATCTCTATTAGGGTATGCTTGAAACGTTTCATTACCATGGGATAAGTGTGCTTGATATAGACTTAATGCTTCCCATGGCGCATTTGACGTTTTAACCACACCATCCGCTTGCCATTTAGCCGAGGAACGTAGTGCTTTTAACACGCCTAAAGGTGACCAGCTAAATTTGTATTTAAAATCATTGGCAACTTTAGGAAAACCACCGCAATATGAACGGAAATAATGCTGATTTTCAGGAGAAAACTGTTCGCTGTTTTGATAACTATCTACCAGTAAGTGCGCTAACAGATGATCGATACCGGGATCTAAACCAACTTCATTAACAAAGCATAAGCCCGAAGCTTTTGCTTTTGAGTTTAAAGCCTGCATTTCTGGTGAAATATAACTGCTAGAAACAAAGTGGGCTTTATGTTGCAAGCAAAATTCCGCCACGGTTAAATGCAAAGTGGCTGGCAACATCGAAACAAGCACATCACCTTGTTTTACTGTACACGTTAAGGCATCCCAGTCTAGTTGGCGAATATCTACTTCAACGTCATTATTGTCGAGTGCTTTTTCTGCTTTCGCTAAGCTTCTGTTCCAAACAATAAGTGGTGTTGTTTTTTTCGCTAATTCGATAATGCCCGGTGCTGATGATAATCCAGCGCCTAACCAATGTATTGTGTGTGTCATAGTCATCCTTTTTAAAGACCCTTAGTTCTGTTTTTAAATAGCTCAAGTGCCGTAGGCCAAACGCCCTGAGATTTATCGTTAAGTGTTAATAAGTGAGTTAATAATTGCTGTCCATAATCTTCACTACTCTCTTTAGGTAACAGTGAAGGCAGGTGATCAATGGCAATAAGATCAAGTAGGTTTTCGTGAGCAAGACGTAAACATGGCGTTTTAAAAGTGGTACATTGCTCATAGATAGGCAAGGGATTGTAACTGCCATAGGGATCACAACTTACATCAACAATTACCGATAATTTTCTATTTTGATCTTCTAATAACTCTTTAGTAATAAACGGTGGTAAATTTTGATTAACCAAGACACAATTAACAAAAATATCTTGCTGGTTTATTTCTGGAAATGGGCCACCTTTTTGTGTTTCAGCGAGATCCCACTCTAGTACTTCTAATGACAATGCTTTTGCCAAATCAACAGCTCCAGAACCACTTCGTCCTTTGGCACCAATAACCAATAAATTAGGTTTGTCAGCTAAATTTGCCAGTGCCCGTTGAATTTCAAACAATAGCTCTTGCTTATCCTGATAACCACCAACATCTTTTAACGGTGGTGCTACTTTATTTTTTTGATTGGCCCAAGCTAGAACAGCTAATGCAGCACCCGCGAATCCTGCCCAATAACCAAAAGCGGCTACTCGCCTTTTTCGCTCATCAACCAAGTATTCAAGGTCATATAATTTTCCACCGCCAGTTTTAAATCGAGACAACAAAGACCGCCAGCCATTTTGCTTTTTATATGCGTGCGCGAAATAAATATGTTGATGAGTTAACGGAAAATCATCTTCAGGCAATTCTTTCAAGCCTAATATAATGGCGTCGCTCGGTGCATTTACCCAACTGCCTTGAGGAACCATTTCAGCATTTGTATCTGAATATAGTTTCCGTTCAAATATATTTTGTGTCGAATCTTCAACAGTCACTTTAAAACCGAATTCAATAAGCTCTTTTACACCAGAGGGCGATAATGCGGTTCTTTGTTCGTCGGGTTTTGTTTCAGCTCTAAGCCAAACATGTGTTTTGTTCATAATATGAATATTCTGTTCAATAGATGGAAAAGAGGACGTTAAGCAACGACTGCATTAACGTCCAAAAAATTAGCAAATCCTTTTGCTATAAGAGGAATGTTCCAATAAGCAAGCAAGTCCGTTTGCTAAAAAAGGAAAAACTAAAGTGAGCCGCGAATGCCTATAGCATATCTAGCCCCAGTCTCTGTAATATTCAAAATATGATTAGAAAACAGACCACGTTTATGAGTAACTTCGTTGGTTACATTGATACCTTCGAAGAATATGGTGAAGTTTTCGTTAATATCGTAACTGCCGCTAATATCAACTTGAGCATAATCTTCAACATAAACAGGATGGCCATAACCACCGTCAGTCTCTTGCATAAACTCATTACGGTTGTTGTAAGCAATTCTGAATTGAATGGCATCTTTCTCGTAATAAATAATCGCATTTTGAGAATCGCCTAAACCTGGTAGAGATAGAGGGTTTTCTACGGTGTCGGCACTTGATGTACTGTCTACCACTGTCATATTAGCTTGGAAACCTAAACCATCAAATGGTGCTGGTAAATAGGTCATACGATGTTGAATAGCCAGTTCAAAGCCGTCAATATCAGCAGAATTGACGTTCATTGGACGAGTCATTTTGTAATCATACGTTCCGCTAGGTACAGTGACTTTTTCGTTATAAATGCCATCTTCAATAAAGTTACTAATATCTTTTTGGAAGTAAGCAACAGAAGCATAACTTGACTCATCAAAATACCATTCTAAACTCAAATCGATATTGTCTGACTCGTATGGTTTAAGTTTAGGATTACCGCCCCAACCTGTTAAGGCACTGGCTTTACCACCACCGTAACCCGTTTCAGGTGACATTTCGGTTAATGTTGGTCGCGTAATACTTTGTGAATAAGCAAAACGAGCAATAACATCTTCAATGACTTCGATATTGGCATTTATGCTTGGTAATAAATGATCATAACTCTCTGAAATACTAATCGCTTCATAGTCATCTGACTCTATAGCAGTATATTCACCCGAATCATTTACCTCAATTAAATCTAGTAGTTTAACTGATGCGCCAATTGACTTGGTTTTTGTTTCGACATAACGTAAACCTGTAACAACTCCCCAGGGCATGTCGTTTAGCTCACCTTCAAAATAGAAGTCAGCATATACTGAGGTAACTTTTTCATTTACTTCATAAGAATATGGCTTACGTAACGCCTCGTATCCGTAGTTGGCCATAGCTTCACCAACAAACTCAGGATCACCTGAGTTCTTGATCGCTTCATCACTAGATAAGAAATCAAACATCTCATATGAGTCAAAACGTAACCAAGAACTGGTTGTATCAGCATTAGCACCTGATAAAAATCCGTCAGCATCGTACAGCTCAAACATACTGTCTGGTATATCAACCGCTTCAGGGTAACCACAATAAGCACAATTAACAGACCAATGGGTATAATAACGAGTTCTTGCTAAGGTACGATCTGAACTCATCGCTCCAAAATTTATCTTTGCTAAAGCCCCTTTATCTACGATGTAAGTAGCGTCTGCTTTTATTTCAGTAATTTCATCTTCAATATCCCAACCGAAGGCACTCATCCAGTTGGCTTTTACAAGAGAAGGAGATAAATCTTCTGAAAATGACAAACTAGGAACCGAAGAACCTGTGGTTGAATCCCATGCATAGGAATTAGAGAAACCGGCCACAGTGTCCGTTGTTTTACCGCCGTTTAGTGATTCAGCTTTTGAATTTGAAACATCAATATTAACTGAGAAAGTGTCATTGATAATCCAGTCAACATTAATGCCAAAAGCTTTAGTTGAAGTAGGCTTTTTAGACATCCGGTTCAAATAGTCAGTAGCACTATCGCGGCCCATTTCTAAGGCTACCACAGTACGCTGATCGTCAATTGTAGCTGCAACAATATTACTGCCTTCAAACCAATGAGCTAAAATATCTTCACGATAATCTACATCATATTCTGAAATTAGCGCATCAGCAGTAATCGTTAAATTTTCGTTTGGCGCGTACTGTAAAATTAAGTTGCCTGATTTTCGTTCTCTGGTTTCAGTTTTTACAATTTGATCCCAATTTTGAGGCACATAAACATTCTCTAACGTTGAACCATCTTCCAATGACAATGTTTGATCAGCATAATAACCCGCATTCATACCTTGGTCATAACGACTATCGCGCTTGGATATTGCGATTGACGCTAAGACTCCAAATTTCCCATCGCCGAAAACATTGCTAATTAAGCCGGAAAAGGAAGGATTGTTCTCACCTGACATATCATCGTATGTTGATTTGGCACTTCCTACGGCTTTAAATTCGCCAATATCTAACGGACGATGTGTTGTGATGTTAATCGTAGCGCCAATACTACCTTCCTGCAATTTAGCAGATTGTGTTTTATGTACTTCAGCACCACTAATTAACTCTGAGGCAAGAGTGTCAAAACTAAAAGCGCGACCACCACTAATCGTTGCCATTGTACGACCATTAACTAACACTGAGTTAAATTCAGGGCCCAAACCACGCACACTGATTAATTGACCTTCACCACCTTCACGGTCAATAGCTACACCCGTAATACGTTGCAATGATTCGGCAACGTTTTGGTCGGGAAATTTACCTATATCTTCTGCAACTATAGAATCGACGATCCCATCGGAAGATCTTTTAATATCCATAGATTTGATCATGCTGGCATGAATACCACTAATAGTAATAACTTCTATTTCTTCGTTTTTTTCTTTTTGATTTTCTTCTGCCGCACTTACAGTTGTTGCAACGCCCAAGTTGAGCATTACAAGCATAGATAAATAGCTAAGTTTTGGTTTTTTGCCGTGCATTTCAGTCTCTCCCATGACGATGTTAACTACGACTAACTCGTCAATTTATGTTTATGTTTTGTTTTGTGGCTGTTTTTTTAAACAACTCGATTGATACTATAATCATAAAAATATTAATTACAACATTTATCATACAAATAATATAAGTATCATGTATAAAGTAAATGATATATTGTTTACGCTTAAAATTGGTGTCCTAACACGTAAGTGTTGATGTTGATGTTAAAGTTAAAGTGTTATTTGAATAATAGATTGAGAATAAAAATGAAATCATTAGAAATAGTCATGTTGCTACCTTTACTCTTGTCAATGTCTCTAGCAGCAATGTCATTACCCTTTAATAATGAAAAAATTGATAATGATATTCAACATTTCAACAATGAAAAACGAATAACAAAAGAGCTTTCTTTTTCAGTAACCACTGATGTAAAAAATGCCATTGACCGCGTCGGTACACCACAACGACATAAAGACTACGATAAGTATCAGAATCAAAAGTTTAATCCTTTTTTTGATGCCGGTGCTTGGCATGGTTTTTTATTGCCTGATAATGAAAAAAACTATGGTGCCTTTACTGGGCCTATGATTATTGCCCAAGAATACAGCTTATTTATTACTGAGGCCCTTGAAAAACTTACAATTATAGACACAAAAACAAATGAGAAACTAAGTTGGGAACATGCTTCAGTTCAAAGCTACTCTCAGCCAGGAGCGCTGGTGCAGCAATATAAATTCAAACAATTGGCTGTTGAATTAACCTTACGTTTTATTAGTAATAGAAACGCTTTAATAGAAACAAAAATAACAAACCTTAGTAATAAAGAACAAATACTTGAATTACTTTGGCAAGGAAAGTTACTTGCTCAGTGGGATGATAAACAAAGTGTACAAGAAGCCTTACCTACATGGTCAAGACAAGTAAAGTTTTCTGAAAACAATGTCTATTTCCACTTTGGTGAAATACGTTCTACTTGGGATATATTAACCAGCGAAAGTTCAAGCTATCAAATTTCTCGCTCAGTGAGCACTGAAACAACCATAAATCAATCAGAACTCAGTTATCAAAGCTCAACCACAATTAAAATCCCCGTCAGTACCTCAACAAAACTGTTTACCGTACAAAGCTATTTCCATAACCAAATAGAAGCGAATAAAGCACAAAACTTTATTCAAGCAGTACTAGAAAAACCTGCACTTCATATGCAAGCTTCAATAACACGTTGGCAAGGCTACCTAACCAAATCGATCAATGGTGCTAATGCCAACAGACAGCAAAAATTAATCGCCACTAAAGCCGTTGAAACCTTAATTGGTAATTGGCGCAGTGCTGCAGGTAAGTTATTACACGATGGCGTTACACCTTCTGTTACCGCACGATGGTTCAATGGCATATGGGCTTGGGATAGTTGGAAGCACGCCTATGCAATGGCGAATTTTGCCCCTGATATAGCCAAAGAAAATATTCGAGCAATGTTTGATTATCAAATCAAAGCTGACGATCCTGTAAGGCCCCAAGACAAAGGCATGATCATAGATGCTATATTTTACAATACAGATAAGGCCCGTGGTGGAGACGGTGGTAACTGGAATGAAAGAAACACTAAACCACCACTAGCCAGCTGGGCTGTTTGGCAAATATATCAAATGACCAAGGACCTTAATTTTGTCAAAGAGATGTTTCCAAAATTACAGTTATACCATCAATGGTGGTACAACAATAGAGACCATAACCGTAATGGTTTAATAGAATACGGAGCAAGCAAACATCGTTTTCACAATGATAGACAGGGCAATATCAGCTTTAACGTGCAATACACCACAACACCTCAAGATGAAATAATTGATTTATCGCGCTGTACAATAAACGAAAAGAACTGGTATCACTGCTCAGGCATAAAGTTATATCAACAAATTATTAATAGTGCTGATTATAGTGATATCGATATTGGTGCGCAGCATGGCGCAGCATGGGAATCAGGTATGGATAATGCTGCTCGGTTTGGTTTCATTAATCATGCACAACTTACTAAATACGCCAAGAAAAACTACCAAGGTAACCTTCAGCAAGCACGTAAAGACTGGCAGGTAATGTTTTATGAAAATATTACCAGCGCAGGTGAACTCATAGGCTTTTCACTAAATCAAGAGTCCGTGGAGTTAAATACTTACTTAGCTCATGAAAAAATACTATTAGCCAAGATGGCACTCTTACTTAAACAACCGAAGCTGGTTTTGAAGTATCAACAATCTGCTAAAATATTATCAAAACGTATTAACCAATGTTTTTTTGATGACCAATCAGGATTTTTTTATGACAGAAGTTTTTTAACAACCGATACGGTTAATTCAACAGGATGTACCGGCAGTCTTTTAACAAAACGCGGTCGGGGTCCCGAAGGATGGAGTCCTTTGTGGGCTAAAATAGCAGATAAAGATAAAGCAGCCCGAGTTAAAGAAGTTATGTTAGACAAGTTAGAGTTTAATAGCACAGTTCCCTTAGGTACTGCTGCATTATCAAATCCAGCATATGATGCCAACATATACTGGCGAGGAAGAGTTTGGCTAGATCAGGTTTATTTTGGCCTGATTGCCTTAGATAATTATGGCTATAAGGATGAAGCCCAACAACTTGCCAAAAAATTGTTCGAAAATGCACAAGGCTTAACTGAAAATGACGCTATTAGAGAAAATTACAACCCTGAAACTGGGGCAGTACAAGGCGCAAGTAATTTCAGCTGGAGTGCTGCTCACTTACTGATGTTAAACCGAGAATTTTTGTCTACTCAATAGCACATTTAATTAAATTAATTGCACGTTAATATTTACCTAAGGTGCTTTATAGATGTCGAAACAATAATTATCCTCTTCATCTATGAAGCACAATTTCACCGTTAAATTTTTATTCATAGACGATAATATCGACAAAAAAATGGTCAACTAACTACGCTCAGTATCCCTTTAATGGCTTACGTTAAACCGATAACAATTCAGCTAATTTATCGCCTCAAATTTATAAACGATTTTTCGCTGATATTGTTGCTTTGACTTTAAGATATTACTGGGAAAATGTTTATTATTATCCGCATCGGTATAATTTTGTGCTTCTAAACATACGCCCTGATAGGAGCTAAAATTGCCACTTAAGTAGTAACCAGTATAAAGTTGTATTGCGGATTGGTCGGTATAAACAGATAAACTTATTTGATTTTTTAGTGAAGTAAGGATTGCTTTAGGCTGTTCAAACGGCGTGTTATCCAAAACAAAACAGTGATCATAACCTTTTTTTGTTTTAAGCGATTCATCTTCAGTATGCTGTTGTCGATAGCCGATAGCGGCTGGCTCTCTAAAATTATAATCTGTTCCTGCTACCGAGATAATGTTACCCGTAGGTATATTGGCTGAGTCAGTTTCAAGATATGCCGATGACCTCATTTGTAAATAGAGTGACTGACAATCTTGCTCAGCTAAATTAAAGTAAGCATGGTTGGTCAAATTAACAGGTGTCGGTAAATCAGTATAGGCCGAGTATTGTATGCTTAGTTTATTATCCGCGCTCAATTGATAAGTAACAGACAATTCAAGATTTCCAGGGAAACCTTGGTCGCCATCTTTAGAAAATAACGATAAAGTCACTGAAGAATCAGTGACTGATTCTTCATCTACTTGCCAAAAACGCAAAGAAAAATTATCAACGCCGCCATGTAAACAGTTTTCACCATCATTTAAGGATAACTGGTATTGACGACCACCAAGCTCAAATTTGCCACTAGCAATGCGATTACACACCCGGCCACAAGTAGCGCCTAAATAAAACTCATCATTGATATACTCTTGTGCCGAGGCATAGCCCAAAATCATTTCTGTTGGTATGGCATTAATGGGGAATTTAATTGATTTAATTCTAGCGCCAAAATTAATGATTTCTACCGACATGCCATAGTCATTGGTCAGTGTTAAGGCTGCCATTTCCTCATTTAGTGTTGTTTTTACTTTTGTCATTAAACTAAATACCCATTAGGATTATTTGATTGCCAACGCCAAGTATCTGCCATCATTTGATCTAGACTTCTATTGGCTTGCCAATTAAGTTCTTTACTGGCGTTAGCCCAAAAAAGCAGGTAGATCCCCTGCTCTTCTTGGTGATACTTCAAAGGGAATTTTTTTATCCGAGAGAGCTAAATCGGTCAGTACTCCCTCTACCATCACTTTGCTAGCACTATAAGGACTTGAAGGCGACGCTAGTTTCATGGTTTCCACATAGGGCACGTCATTTTCTTCACCATAAACCGTGGCTGACGAACTAAAAATAAAATTAAGCACTTTATGTTGCTGCATAACTTCCGGCAAACAAACGGTGCAATGGACATTATTTTGATAATAACTTAGTGGAATTTTTGCTGATTCACCGACCGATTTTAGTGCGGTAAAATGAATAACCGCATCAATATTTGATTGTTTGAATATGCGGCTTAAATTTTCTTTGTTACAGATATCATCTTCAACAAACTCAACCGACTTGTCCGTTAGCTTTTCAACTCGGTCAATGGACTCAATACTTGAGTTAGCTAAATTATCATAAACGATAACATCAACATTATTTTCTAATAACGATAAAACCTTATGGGAGCCGAAATACCCTGCGCCGCCGGTGACTAATACTTGCATTTTTCACCTTCGAAAGTTAAAAAGGCCAATGACTTGGCCTTTTATAATTGATCTTTTATTACCACTTTGTGGCATATAACCTTGTTACCACCAAGTAGCGTATAAAGCCGTAAGGATTAGTACCACACCTACTGCAGCAACATTAAATGACTTAGTCGTTTCAAAACTCACTTGATCTAAACTAACACTGCTATCGGTAGTATTCGGTTTACCGAGCATAGAAACCACATAACAAAGTGCTAAACACAGTAAAAATACTAAGCCAACACGGTCCATAAAGGGTAGTTCAGGCCAAGCAAATTTAAGCGCTAACGAAAACACCGCTGAGC
>JABSOX010000074.1:1603-26707 GCA_013215655.1 Colwellia sp. | reverse complement strand
CACGATATCCTATACATAAAAAGGTCACTATTTAGTGACCTTTTTTTTACTATTTCAAATCCCCTTTAGCTATGGATTTCAACAACCTTATCGAAAGTTTTTTCAATATCATCGTCAGTTATTTTTGTGAAGTGACTAACAAGGATAATAGCAATTGTTGAGAATATAAAACCGGGAACAATTTCATACATAGTTGAACTTAACGATTGACCATTAATTGTCAGTGGAGAGTAAATCCAGAAAAGTACGGTACCTGCACCAGTTAACATACCCGCTAATGCGCCTTTACCCGTCATTTTACGCCAATATAAACTTAAGATAACAACAGGCCCAAATGCAGCACCAAATCCCGCCCAAGCATTACTCACTAAACTTAAAATTGAGCTTTCGCGATCATAAGCTAAAAAGATTGCAACAAGTGCGACGAGAAACACCGAAACCCTGCCGACAAAAACCAACTGTTTGTCTGTTGCTTCTTTGTTTAAAAAAGCCTGATAAAAGTCTCCGGTTAGTGAACTTGAAGTCACTAATAATTGTGATGATATGGTACTCATAATTGCAGCAAGAATGGCAGCTAATAAAAAGCCTGCGACTAAAGGGTGAAAGAGTACTTGCGATAATAGGATAAAAATGGTCTCAGGATCGTTAAGTGTTGTGCCTGTTTTAGCAATATATGCAATACCAGCAAAACCTGTTGCCATAGCACCACAAATAGAGACAATCATCCAACTCATGCCTATTCTTCTCGCAACTGGCATGTCTTTAACAGAACGAATTGCCATGAAACGAACAATGATATGGGGTTGACCAAAATAACCTAATCCCCATGCCATTGCTGAAAGAATGCTGAGCAAACTGACGCCAGTAAACATATCTAACAAGCTTGGGTTAATACTTTGAATACTGCTATGCACCGCAGATAAACCACCAACATCATTTATGACTACAACTGGAACCAAAACTAAGGCGACAAACATAATGCAACCTTGTACAAAATCGGTAAGGCTTACCGCTAAGAAGCCTCCAAATAATGTATAAGCAACCACAACACCTGCAGTTACATATAAGCCTGCTTCGTAATTTAATCCAAATGAGCTTTCAAATAATTTACCGCCGGCAACAATTCCTGAAGAAGTATAAAGCGTAAAGAAGACAATAATAACAATTGAAGAAACCAATCTTAATAAATGCGACTTATCAGCAAATCTGTTTTCAAAAAAATCAGGTAAGGTTATAGAGTCATTTGCAATTTCAGTATAAGTTCTTAAACGTGGAGCAACGATTAAATAATTTAAAAATGCACCTATAACAAGCCCTATGGCAATCCACATACTGCTTATTCCAGTAATATACATTGCACCTGGTAGCCCCATTAACATCCAACCACTCATATCAGATGCACCGGCAGATAAAGCAGCAACAGCAGGGCTTAAACTTCTACCGCCAAGCATATAACCAGAAACATCACTGGTTGATTTTTTATAGGCATAAAGACCTATACCTAACATCACCATAAAATATATTGCTAAAGAAAAAATTGTGCCAAATTCCAAAGTGTTCTCCAAATTGCCCAATACTCAATAGCTGAAAGATAACAGCATTTAATGATTCAGGCGTATCTATTATTATTTGTTCATAAGATAACACAATATTGATTTTCATCACTATTGTTACGATACTTCTAGCGGTAATAATGCCCAAAGATATCCAAATACGATCACAAGTACAAAAATTTGCTAAATATGAAGATGTTAAAACTAACTGCTTTAATGTTAAGTGGATGTGATAAATTCGATAAACACTTGAGACAAGTGGATTTTATTCTATTTGGTCAAAATAACTAATGAAATAAATTTGGTTTTCCAATATATTGATATTAATGCAAGTATAATTTTCACACTTAATTTGATATTAATCCTCCTTGCCTAGGAAAAATTCGAGTTCAACGTGTATAGTTTATTTATATCTAGAAAAAGATGTCAGAATAATAAATAAGGTATCTAAGGAATATATGTATTTTTATGCAGCACGACAGCCCATATTAGACAAAGATAAAAACTTGTATGCCTATGAATTATTATTTCGCGATAGCATAGACAATGTTTTTCCTGATATTGATGGTGATGCAGCAACATCAAAGATGATTGAAGCAAGTCAGTTTAATATGGGTATTTCTGAATTTACCGGTAATAAACCTGCTTTTATTAACTTTACTTTGGAAACCTTGAGTAAAGGCTACCCTGAAATGTTATCAACAGATGAAATTGTTGTTGAGATTTTGGAAACAGTCAAACCAGGGAAGAAACTATTAGCGCTATGTAAAGATCTACATGAAAAAGGTTATACCCTTGCCTTAGATGATTATGAACATCAAAAAGTTTGGATGCATTTTTATCCCTACATTAAAATCATCAAGATTGATTGGCAGCTATCAAGCTTAGAAGAAATAAAAGAAATAAAAGACTCTATTAAAAACTTCCCCCATATTATGTTACTTGCGGAAAAAGTAGAAACTTATGAAGAGTATGACCAAGCACTAGAATTTGGTTGTGAATTGTTCCAAGGCTTCTTTTTTTCTAAACCTGAAATGGTAAAAACAAGAAGTTTATCACCATCACAAATGGCGATGGCAGAGCTTTTATATGAAACATCCAAGCCAGATTTAGACCTTGATAGTATTACTGCCGTTTTTGAACGCGACGTTACTTTATCGTATAAATTATTGCGCTATGCAAACTCCCCGACGTTTAGACGCCGCAATGAAATATCGACCATAAAACAAGCTATTGTTATATTGGGCGCAGGGGAACTAAAAAGGTTCTTAGGATTAATGTTTGCTGCAAATGTTAATCCTGACAAGCCATCAGAGTTAATCAATTCAGCAATGTCTCGTGCCAAATTTTGTGAACTTGCCGCACAAGATATCAAAACGCCGCTTGATGTCTCTATTGCTTTTTTAACCGGATTATTATCTTTAATTGACGCTATTTTAGATGAAGAAATAGAAAGTATTTTAGCTAAACTTCCTTTAGCCCAAGAAATAAAAGACACCTTGATCACCCGTAAAGGAGCCATGGCTGATTTAATAAAATTGGTTGTCTATATTGAACATGCTCAATGGGATGAAGCATCGGCACTAATTAAAACTCATAAAATGGACAAAGAGAAAGTTATAGAATATTACAATCAAGCACTCTCATGGGCTGATGAGCAATCACAAGTCGCAAGTTGATCGAGAATCTGCAACGCATTTAACCTTCACTTTTTATCTTCGTTCTATCGTTAGCCCCAAACACTAAAGGAGCCAAAGATCCTTTAGTGTTTTCTCTCAAAATGTTGTAATTTATTAGCTACTTTCAAAGCCATTTGGATTTTCTGATTGCCAACGCCACGTATCTTCTATCATGGTATTTAAATCACGCTGAGCTTGCCAACCTAAAAGTTTATTTGCAAGTGAAGCATCCGCATACACAGTACCAATGTCGCCAGCACGTCGAGGTACAATTGTAAAAGGAATATCTTGACCACTAATCGTCTTAAAAGAATTCACAATTTCAAGTACTGAGGTACCGTTACCGGTACCAATATTAATGGGCTGACAGCCATTAATTTTTTCTAAACTTTCTAACGCTTTTACATGTCCTAGTGCTAAATCAACAACATGAATATAATCCCTGACTCCTGTTCCGTCTGGCGTATCATAGTCATCACCAAAAACTTGTAATTGTGGTAAACGGCCAACAGCGACTTGAGCAACATAAGGTAAGAGATTATTAGGAATACCATTAGGATTTTCACCAATCAATCCTGATTCATGTGCACCAATAGGGTTAAAATAACGTAAACATGCAATAGACCATTCACTATCACTTTTGGCTAGATCAAACAAAATATTTTCAACCATCAACTTTGTCTGACCATACGGGTTTGTCGCTGAAGTTGGCATAGATTCATCAAGTGGTGCAGGGTTATTTTCACCATAAACCGTTGCAGAAGAGCTAAAAACTAAATTTTTGACACCATGTTTTGCCATCACTTGAAAAAGCGTAACAGAACCGGAAACATTATTTTGATAATAGCTTAAGGGTATTTCATTCGACTCACCAACCGCTTTTAAACCAGCAAAATGAACCACTGCGTCAATGTTATGCTGTTCGAATACTGCATCAAGAGCCCTTTCATCACAAACATCAGCTTGAATAAAAGTAACGGTTTTACCCGTAATTTTTGTCACTCTATCTAAAACAAGTGTTGATGAATTAGATAAGTTATCAACAATAACAATATCTTTATTTAACTTAAGTAATTCTACGACTGTGTGGCTGCCGATGTACCCTGTTCCACCAGTGATCAGTAAACTCATTGCTTTTCCCTGTTTTTTCAATAAATAGTGCTATGCATAATATTGCACATAAGTGTGCTATGCGTAGTATTGTGACACAGTCGTAATGAACTGTTCTAACATTTCTTCAGGTAGTTGATTAATACCAGCTGCACCGGCACGCCCACCGCCAGTAGGGAACTGTATGCATATTTCATCAGCACCCTGCTTATTATTCAAGGGGGCACGAACACTTACCGTGTAGGTATCATCCTCGTTCATCGTTAATACCGCATGAGCTTTTTCAGGTGACCGATTTGCTAATTCATTCCCAAAAACACCACTGACTCTTCGCGCCCAAGATTGATCGGCTAAACGAACTATTTTACAAGAATCATTATCAGCAATAACTGTAGCTGACTCTGCTTTTTCCATATCTTCTTGGTAAGCTTTCTCAAGTTGGTAAAACACGGAGTCGTTTTCTTCAAGTAACGCTAGTGGGTCTTCATAACTAACTAATAGTTCATATAATTTTGCAGGGTGGAAATGTAGATCATCAACATTTCGGCCATAACCATTATAATTAATATATATACCGAGCGCTTTTAATAGTGCTTGCTGTTCATCAGTTAAACCAACTTGCTCAGCAAGTGTCGTTGCAGATTGCGTCATATTATCGCCAAACGCAGCAGCGACTGCCCAATGGGCATATTTATTATTAAGATAATCATTAACTAATAGGCTCGTACAAGTATTAGCATCCGTATTAATTAGTGTTGTTAACGTATCTGACTGCGGTATATCACCGCTGCGATGGTGGTCTACATAAAAGACCTGCACTTTATTTTCTAAAAGGCTAAGCAGAGCTTCATGGTTTTTTTCTAATGAAATATCAAGTACGGTAACCGTATCAGCTGTCGCTTTATCAACTTGTTTAAGTAAATTAATATCTCTTTTAATACCCGTGATCAACTTAGCCTTTTTAGGCTCAGCCAAACGCAACTGAACAAGCGCTATAATGCCATCCGCATCACCATTAAAGACATCAAAGTGCATAAATAAATCCATTTTCAATAAGGTGTTCAACAATCTGTTGTGCACATTGTTGAATTGATTTTTCAGCTGTTTTTACATGAATAGCCGGCGATTGTGGTACGTCATAACCAGAGTCGATACCTGTAAAGTTTTTGATTTCACCCTTCCGTGCTTTTTGATATAAACCTTTAGGATCGCGTTGTTCACAAACGGCAATAGGAGTATCAATGTAAACTTCTATAAATTCGCCTTGCTCAAGCATCTTACCCGCTACTTCTCTATCACTAGCAAAAGGTGATATAAACGCCGTTGAAACAATTAAGCCCGAATCAACAAATAATTTAGCAACCTCACTAATACGACGAATATTCTCGACACGTTCCACATCACTAAAGCCCAAATCACCATTAAGACCATGGCGAACATTATCGCCATCTAATAAGTAACTATGACAACCTCGTGCAAATAGTAATGCATCAACGGCATTCGCCACTGTTGATTTACCAGAGCCACTTAAACCTGTGTACCATAACAGACAAGGCTTTTGTTTTTTTAAAGTAGAGCGTTGTTGTTTGCTGATATGTTGTTCATGCCAAACAGTATTTTCAGTTTTCATTTAGTTCTCTTAAATGCAATTTTATAATAATAATTATTTTATTAAACGACTCTAGTAATGCTCTTTACCTTATGAAGATTAAAAAGGAAATACAATGGGCAGCATTGTCAAAACTATAACACTGTATGTTAATGAAACGGGCCAGCCAAACTTAACAAAATCAGCTAACGTATAATTACCAGCATTATAAACCATGACGTTAGTTTGATAGCCATAGGGACTAATAAAGCTACCACTTGCAGCAAAAGCAACCGCCATAACAAAAGGTAATGGACTTACTCCTAACCCCAAAGCGATACTATAAGCGATAGGAAATATTAGCGCTGCCGCCGCACTATTGGTGATCATTTCAGTGAGTATAAGCGTTAGAACAAAAATAGAAATAAGTGCGATATATAGGCTTTGACCATGTAATGCCGCTTCGATATTGATCGCGATAACTTCCGTGACACCACTCGTATCTAACGCTTTTGCTAACGTTAATGCGCCTAAAACGATCATCCATATTTCTAATGGAAAACGTCTTTTAATCTCATTAACCGTTAAACATCCACAAAAAATGAGTATAGCCAAATAAAACATCAAGCTTTTCAACAAGGTAACTTCAGTTAATGCTGAAATAGCAATGGTAAAAACAAAGCCAAATACAGTGATAGTATCACGCCAACCCGATAACATATTGTCAGGTTTATGGCCTGAGAGAATAAAAAAATTCTTCGATAAATTGGTACGAGAACTAAAGTCATTACCTACAGCTAAAACTAAAAAATCCCCAGATTGAATAACAATGTCACCGAGTTTACCTGACAATGAGCCACCTTCACGACGAATAGCCACTACCGCAGAATCAAAGCGCGCTCGAAATCCTGCACTTTTGAGGCTTTTACCGATAACAGCAGAATCAGGTTTAATTAAAACTTCGGTTAAATTTTCCCGTAACAGGCCATCTTGCTCTGCAAATAAAGTTAAACCATCAAATTGCTGTAAAGTTAAAACCTTAGAAATATCGCCCGTAAATATAAGCCGATCCCCCGCTTGTAAAACCTCATCAGGGGAAACAGGTGAAATAAGTCGCCCACAGCGTACAACTTCAACTAAGAACAAAGAATCTAAGTTACGTAGACCATTTTCTTCAATGGTTTTGCTAATTAACTTAGAATCTGCGGCAACTTCAGCTTCTAATAAATATTCATTAGTTGCTAAGCGAGACAAGGACATATCAGGTAATCTTTTCATTGTTAAGAAGATAACAACAAGACATACCAGCAAAGCAGAAAGGCCAACCAAAGTAAAATCAAAAAATCCAAGGCTTGGCTGACCTTGTTCAATCAACAAACTGTTAACGATGAGGTTAGTTGATGTGCCAACCAAGGTTAAGGTACCCCCTAAAATAGCGGCAAAAGATAGAGGAATTAACAACTTGCCCGGATTGATTAAGGTGTTGTTTTTTATCGTTGCAATAAGCGCTGCAACTACTGCAGTATTACTCATTAAGGCTGATGATAACGCCGTGCCAACTAACATTTTAAAAGTAGATTTAACTTTTGAGCCGTTGATCATGTTTGCTGATAAACGGCGTAAAACACTTGTACGCTCTATCGCGAATGAACATAAAACCAATAGAATTAAGGTGACTAAACCGGGATTTACGGCGTTGACAAGAATATCTTGATAAGAAACAAAAGAAACAGCCAAACACGTTAGCATCGCGCCAGCAAATACCCGTTCAGGTACTCGTTGATACTTTAACAAGCCGGCAAAAGTCGCAATAAAAATAACAACCATCAACCATTGCATCGTTAACATTAAGTACTTCCTGTTTATACTTATTTATAAACTAATTATCAATAAGTTCTTTATTTTACAGAGTCATACAATATTACTATTAGCAAATACTGACATGGACTGATTCAATTTACCGGTAAACCAAAAACATTAATCACTTAGTCTTATTTCGATTTATTTAAGTCTCTAGCTCCCCAATGTGGAAAATGTTTACAAACTAAGGTATTGAACTCTAGTTCAAACTCAGAATAACTATGTTGTGTTTTTTCATCAATAACATGGTTAATCATACCAGCACCAACAGTAATATTACTCAGACGATCGATAATGATAAACGCGCCTGTTGCCTTATTATTTATGTAAGTATCAAAATGCAAAGCTTCTGCTACTTCGATGTCGACGCTACCAATTTCATTCAAGGCTAATTGAGAAACATCATGTTTCCCCATGGTATTAACATCAATACGGTGATTAACGTTAAGTGCATGCCCGGTCGTCATTTTACTGCCGTGTTTAATATAATATTCACGGCCTGTTTCTAGTTCGTCTTCATGCATCCAAACGATAGTAGCATTAAATTCTTTTGCCGAGATTGGTAGACTGCCCTTTTTGACAATCATTTCACCACGACTGATATCTATTTCAGTATCTAGGGTTAACGTTACTGCCATATCTTTATCAGCGCGCTCTATATCACCATCAAAAGTCACTATCGCTTTAACCGTACTTTCTTTACCTGAAGGTAGAGCAACAATGTTGTCGCCAACCCTAACGTGACCTGAAGCAACTGTACCCGCAAAGCCTCGAAAATCAAGATTAGGGCGATTAACGTACTGCACTTGATATCTAAACTCAGTAAAGTCACTTGCATTGTCGATTTTGATGGTATTGAGTAATTTCATCATCGTTGCGCCAGGATACCAAGGCATGTTAACGCTTTCGTCAACAACATTATCTCCGTTTAATGCTGAGATTGGGATAAAACGAATATCATCAAACGTCAAAGATTCAGTAAATTCACGATATTCTTTTTTAATCGCTTGATAACGCTCTTGTGAGTAATCAACTAAGTCCATTTTATTAACGGCAACAAGCACATGTTTAATGCCTAGCAATGAACAAATGAATGAATGACGTTTGGTTTGTACTTGTACACCATAACGGGCATCAATTAAAATAATCGCTAAATCACATGTCGAAGCACCTGTCGCCATATTTCGCGTATATTGTTCATGACCTGGGGTGTCTGCAATAATAAATTTACGTTTATCCGTCGCGAAATAACGATAGGCAACATCTATTGTAATGCCTTGTTCTCGTTCAGATTGTAAACCGTCTACTAACAATGCTAAATCAATTGAATCACCGGTGGTACCTGATTTTTTGCTGTCTTTTTCAATCGCAGCCAACTGGTCTTCAAAAATCAATTTAGAGTCATGTAACAAACGTCCAATTAAGGTACTTTTACCGTCATCGACACTGCCACAAGTGAAACAACGTATTAATTCTTTGTTCTCATGTTGCTTTAAATAAGCTTGAATATCACTTTCTATTAAGTCTGATTGGTGACTCATAATTTTTCCTTGCATAATTCAAAAACACATCGTATAAAATACTAAGGTCACTAAATTATTTTAAATTTGTAATAAGATTATTCTTTAACGCGTTATTAGCTATTTCTGATCTGCCAAATCACTCGATTTAGGGTGATTAGCTTGATCAAGAAAAAGTTCTAAAAGTAACCTTCCATTTTTTTCTTTTCCATCGAACCAGACGAGTCATTATCAATAACACGACCTTGGCGTTCGGATGTTTTAGTTAATAGCATTTCTTGAATAATTTCAGGCAATGTTGCGGCTTTTGACTCAACAGCACCTGTTAATGGGTAGCACCCCAAAGTACGAAAACGAACAGACTTCATTTGTATTTCTTCGCCTTCTTCAATAGGCATACGGTCATCATCAACCATGATTAATGTACCATCACGTTCTACAACAGGACGTTTTTTAGCTAAATAAAGTGGCACGATTTTAATACTTTCAAGATAAATGTATTGCCAAATATCAAGTTCGGTCCAGTTTGATAAAGGAAATACACGAATACTTTCGCCCTTATTAACTTTACCGTTATAGATATTCCACAACTCTGGACGTTGACTTTTTGGATCCCAACGGTGATTTTTATCTCTAAATGAGTAAATACGTTCTTTTGCACGGGATTTTTCTTCATCGCGACGAGCGCCACCAAAGGCGGCATCAAAGCCATATTTATCAAGCGCTTGTTTCAGACCTTGCGTTTTCATGATATCAGTATGTTTTGCACTACCGTGGACAAAAGGATTGATGTTCATATCAATACCGTCCTGGTTTTTATGAACTAATAATTCGAAGTCATACTCTTTAACCATTTGATCACGAAATTCAATCATCTCTTTGAATTTCCAATTGGTATCAACATGTAATAATGGAAAAGGAATTTTTCCAGGAGCAAAAGCTTTGCGAGCAAGGTGTAGTAAAACGGCAGAGTCTTTACCGACAGAATAAAGCATCACAGGATTATCAAACTCTGCGGCAACTTCGCGCATAATATGAATAGATTCAGCTTCTAATTTTTGTAAATGAGTTAAATTCATTGGAATATTACTAACTTTTAATGAAAATTAAGTAGTATTATAATGGCACAGCTTTACTATATTTTCCATATAAGAAAGCTATTCATTAGATGAAATAGATATATAAAGATGTTATCTAAGAACTAATCAATTAATTGGTTTTTAAACTTTTTAATCAAAGACAATGAAGAAGACGATAGATTATCATTTTCATCACCTTGCATTACATTCATTATTTTTTGACCAAGCTCTTTACCTAGCTCTACGCCCCATTGATCAAATGAGTTTACTTGCCACATCATTCCTTGAACAAATATTTTATGCTCATAAAGGGCTAACAAAGCACCTAAGGATACAGGTGATAACTTGTCCATCAACAGAGTATTACTTGGGGTATTACCTTTCATTGTTTTATGACAAGCGAGTTGTTCAACCTGTTCAGGGGTCTTTCCTTGTGCAATTAATTCGTTTTGAGCTTGTAGTAAAGTTTTCCCCTGCATCAAGGCTTCACTTTGTGCCAAACAGTTAGCGACTAATACTTGATGATGTTTTTGATATTGACTTGAACCCTGTATGGCGACAATAAAATCTGTTGGAATAATATCTTCGCTTTGATGCATTAATTGCATAAATGCGTGTTGACCATTAGTACCTTCTTGACCAAAAACAACGGGAGCAGTTTGCCATGTTAATTTCTCTCCTTGATTGCTCACTGACTTACCATTACTTTCCATATCTGTTTGCTGTAAATAACCGGGCAAGGCTCTTAAAGCATGATCATAAGGTAAAATAGCAAGGCTAGGGCATTGCAACCCGTTACGATTCCAAATACCAATTAGTGCCATTATCACCGGCATATTATTTTCTAATGGGGTATTATGGAAGTGCTCATCCATCTGATAAGCCCCAGCTTTTAAACAAGCATAATTATCATTCCCAATAGCTAAGGCAAGTGGTAATCCCACTGCAGACCATAGAGAAAAACGACCTCCGACCCAATCCCACATAGGTAAAATATTATTCTCATCTATGCCAAACTCAGTTGCTTTACTAATGTTAGTACTCACCGCATACCATTGCTTGGCAATAATATCACTATGAATTGAAGCAGCTAACATCCACTCTTTGACGGCAAGTGCATTAAGTAATGTTTCTTGAGTAGTAAAAGTTTTTGAAATTACAATAACTAAGGTCGTTTCTGCCGATAATAACTGTAGTTTTTCTTGCACCGCACCGCCATCAACGTTAGCAAGAACATGAACATTTAGTTCATTTTGATAAGGTTTAAGTGCCGATAAAGCCACTTTAATGCCATAGAATGAACCTCCAATACCTATCGCTAAAACATCGGTATATTTTTGGTTGGATGCAGAAACCAGAGAGCCACTGATAATACCTGTAACAATACTAGCCATTTGTTTTTCAGTATTAATAACGTCTGCAGCATCACACCCTAGCACCTGATGCTTAATACTTTCAGGTGCACGTAAAGCACTGTGTAGTACTTGCCGATCTTCAGTATTATTAATATTGCTGCCATCAATACTATTACCTGTAAACAAGGCTGATATTTTTTCAGATAATTTTTTTTCTGTAGCCCATAAATATAATGCAGCTAGTTCATCATCGTTGATATTTTGTTTCGAATAGTCAAGGTATAGGTTAGCGGCTGATACTGAGTATTTATCAGCCCTTTCGTTATCAATGAATAAATCAATAATTGAGCGTTTTTTGTGTTGCTCAGCCAATCGACATATCTCATGTATATCCATATTTATCCATTCCAACGATAAGGATGATAAAAGAGCTTACTCAGTAAAATATAGTAGCAAACTCAAGTCGGTTAAAAAAAGTTCAAACGATGAATTATTTTAATAATTCAGTTAAATATTCTTTAAATTCGACACCCAGTTCTGGATGACGTAAACCATATTCAACGTTAGCTTTCATATAGCCGAGTTTAGAGCCACAATCATGTGACTTACCTGTCATATGAAAAGCTTCTACCGTTTCTTTTTCCATTAGCATGGCAATGGCATCCGTTAATTGAATTTCATCACCCGCTCCCGGTGGTGTTATTTTCAATAACTCCCAAATTTTTTCAGAGAGTACATAACGACCAACAACAGCAAGATTGGATGGCGCTTCATCAATAGAGGGTTTTTCAACAATAGCACTCATCGGTTTAGATTCACCGGGAACTAACTCTTGTCCGGCACAATCTACTACACCATAACTGCTGACTTTCTCCATGGGTACCGGCTCTACCATTATTTGGCTATAACCGCCTACTTCTTGATAACGCCTTAACATAGCGGCCAAATTTTCAGTTTTTAAATTTGCAGAAACTTCATCGAGAATGACATCAGGCAATATCACCACAAAAGGTTCGTTGCCTATAATAGGTCGTGCTTTTAAAACTGCATGCCCTAGACCTTTAGCTTCGCCTTGACGAACATGTAAAATAGTAACGTCTTTCGGACAAATAGCTTGAATTTCATCAAGTAATTGTCTTTTTACGCGTTGTTCTAAGGTTGTTTCTAATTCAAAAGACTTATCAAAATGATTTTCAATCGCGTTTTTAGAGGAATGGGTCACTAACACGATTTCTTTAATACCTGCAGCAACACATTCATTCACTATGTATTGGATCATAGGTTTATCAACAATAGGAAGCATTTCTTTTGGAATGGCTTTGGTTGCCGGTAACATGCGTGTACCTAAGCCCGCTACCGGAATAACGGCTTTTCTAATTTTGTTTGGCATTTATAATTCCCTGATATAAAAATACAAAATTTAATACTTCATGTCATTTTCAGATACTTCATTAAACCACAGACAAGTCATGTATTTTATAAATAAAAGTAGTCAGTAAAAGTAATAAGTAAAAGTAATAAGTAAAAAACGAAGTTTATTTTTGCTACATCTTACTATCGTTCAATAAATAAAGACTAGTAAAATGTACAAATGCTGTAACTCAACAGACCACTTATCCTTTAAATTAACAAAATCCAAGTAATTCAAGCGCCCACCTTAGTTTGTTACGTAATTGTTAATTAACTCATTTTGTAATATTTGAATGTATTGACGAAAATTTTCATTGGCTATAACAACCAATCATGTAAATCAGCTTGCCTTTGGATGCCAGCACAGGTATAACTTCACGCTGAGATTACGCTATAAATGATTCATATCAAGCCAGCGACGATATTTTCTAACAACAAACTAACAATTTAAAATAAAAAATTAATATCTATCGGCTTGAAATATATTACAAAGGATATAAACATGACTAGACCTGATGCAGGTACTTTATTTGGCCATCCGAAGGGCTTATTCCTTCTTTTTGGCACCGAGATGTGGGAACGTTTTGGTTATTACGGCATGCGCGCACTATTAGTACTCTATTTAGTAGCCAGTGTACAAGATGGTGGCTTTGGTTGGACCGCGGGTGAAGCACTTAGCTTATATGGTATGTTTACCATGGGAGTATACTTAACTCCCGTAATTGGTGGCTGGCTTGCTGATAACTATATAGGACAACGTAAAGCAATTATTTACGGCGGTATTATTTTTGCATTAGGTTACTTTACCTTAGGTATTCCCAAGTCGATGATTGTCGGCATGGAAGAAACTGTATTTTATATTGGTTTAGCCTTAATTATGGTCGGTAATGGTCTGTTCAAAGCTAACGTTTCTAGCTTAGTGGGTGATTTATACGAAGATGGCGATCATCGTCGTGATAGTGCGTTTACAATTTTCTATATGGGTATTAACTTAGGTGCATTTTTAGCACCAATCACTGTTGGTGTTCTTGGCGAAACAGTTAATTGGCACTACGGCTTTATACTGGCAGGTTGTGGTATGATTGTTGGTTTGATTTTACAACTTACGCTAGCCAATAAATATTTAGGCGAGATTGGTGTTCAACCTTCCGCACTACGTACAAAAGGTGAACAAAAAGCTCATGCACCATTGACTTCAGACGATAAAGATCGGATGAAGGTTATTTTGATCATGAGTATGTTCTCTGTCATGTTTTGGGCCGGCTTTGAACAAGCAGGTGGCCTATTTACTATTTATGCTTCTGATTTTACAGACCGTACTCTCTTTGGTTTTGAAATTGCTGCCTCATCATTTCAATCATTAAATGCCCTGTTTATTATCATGCTTGCACCTGTAGTGGCCTCTGTTTGGGTGAAAATGGGTTCCAATGAACCCACATCACCGAAGAAGTTTGCTCTTGCTATGATATTTTTAGCGTTAGGTTTCTTTGTCATGCTTTGGGCAACGATGGTTCAAGGTGGTGATGTAGCAGTTAAAGTAAGCATGTTATTTTTAGTATTTGCATACTTATTCCATACCTTAGGTGAACTATGTTTATCTCCTATTGGTTTATCTATGGTAACTAAATTAGCACCACTTAAATATACTTCGTTATTAATGGGTATTTGGTTTTTCTTCACCGCATTATCTAATTGGTTAGCTGGTTTTATCGGTTCATTTGTTGGTGAAGGTCAAGAAATGGTAGAAAATGCTAGTACTATCTTTATGTCGGTTGGTGTTGCGGCTCTAGTTACCGGGATTGTTATCTTCTTCTCTGCAGGGAAATTAGTTGAATGGATGCATGGCGCGGAAGGTGGACATAACGATAACCTCGAAGAAAAAATAGAAGAAGAAATGTCTGTCACCGCTACTCACGAAGCAATGCCTGAAGGTCATAGATAATCTAAACTTTACAATAGAATAGTTAAAAGCAAATAAAACGAGTAACGCCAGTTACTCGTTTTTTATTTCTAAAAGGTAATATTGTGAGTAACTCGTTAAAACGCTCTGAGATTCGGAAATTAATTCGCCAACGTCGTTGTGCGCTTTCTAGTTCCCAACAAGAATTAGCCTCACAAAATTTATTGTCAAAACTCACTACTCATCCAAAAATACAACAAGCTCAAAACATTGCCATCTATTTAGCCCGTGATGGTGAACTCAATGGTGAGACATTTATCCACTGGTGTTGGAAAAATAATAAAAACGTTTATTTACCTGTTATTCACCCTTTTTCCAAAGGGCATTTATTATTTTTAAAATTCCAAGCACAAACTAAGATGAAAATGAGCAGTTTTGGTATAAATGAACCCAAGCTTGATATTCGCTTAATCAGGCCCGCTAATCGTATTGATATTATACTGACCCCCTTGGTTGCATTTGATGCTTTAGGTAATCGCTTAGGAATGGGTGGTGGCTTTTATGACCGTACACTTGCCAATTGCCAGCAGGCAAATAAAAACACTCAAAACACTAATCCTTATCCTATTGGTATTGCCCATGACTGTCAGCAAGTTGAACAATTACCTATTAAACACTGGGATATTCCTTTAGCTGAAATTATCACTCCCACTCAAATAATACTCAACGACTCCGTTAGTTATTAGGACACTATTTTAACTCACTTTTTCTAACTCATCGGCTACATTCACTGATATAATCTTGCCAATTTTATGAGCAACTCAATACAGGTTTGTTATGACACAAGATGAAATGAAAAAAGCGGCAGCGATTAAAGCATTAGACTATGTTGAAAACGATACAATAGTTGGCGTTGGTACAGGCTCGACCGTTAATCATTTTATTGATGCATTAGCTACCATTAAAAATCGTATCGAAGGTGCCGTATCAAGTTCAGAAGAATCATCAAAACGCTTAAAAGCCTATGGCATTGAAGTATTTGATCTAAATAGCGTTGATGTTATTGATGTTTATGTAGATGGTGCTGATGAAATAACCAAGCACAAACATATGATCAAAGGCGGTGGTGCAGCACTTACCCGTGAAAAAATTGTTGCAGCTGTTGCCAAAAAATTTATTTGTATTGCCGATGACAGTAAACAAGTGGCGGTATTAGGAAGCTTTCCATTACCTGTTGAAGTTATCCCGATGGCAAGAAGTTATGTTGCTCGTGAATTAGTGAAACTCGGTGGTGACCCTGTCTATCGTCAAGGCGTTATTACCGACAATGGCAACGTCATTCTCGATGTATATAACTTAGACATAATCGATCCTATCGCCATGGAAACTAACATCAATGCACTGGTAGGTGTTGTTACTAATGGCTTATTTGCTAATAGAGGCGCAGATACCTTGATTTTAGGTACAGCTGAAGGCGTAAAAATAGTAAATTAGCTCTTTAGAGTTTATACACTATATGCTAGTTTATGTAGTGTTTAGATATCTAGCCATCTATAACAGTTGGAATAGCTGTTTTGCTAGGTAGATAATTTCTACTAAGTCTATAACCATGGCGATAAGCCACTTAATGAGAATTTGAGAGATCATGAGCAATAATTCATTAGCTAAAGAAAAAATTAAAATTTTATTACTTGAAGGTTTACATCAAAGTTCAGTTGATGAACTAAAAGCCAAAGGTTATAGCAATATTGAATATATTAAAACTTCATTATCGGAAGATGAGTTAATTGAAAAAATAGCGAGTGTACACTTTATTGGTATTCGCTCACGCACTCAGCTTAATGAAAAAGTACTCAGCCATGCTAAAAAATTAGTCGCTATCGGTTGTTTTTGTATTGGTACCAACCAAGTAGACATTAGTGCGGCACAAAAACGTGGTATTCCTGTTTTTAACGCACCATTTTCAAATACTCGATCTGTTGCCGAATTAGTGATTGGTGAAACGCTTTTATTACTACGTGGTATTCCTGAAAAAAGCGCTAAAGCCCATCGCGGCGAGTGGCATAAATCAGCCGTAGGTTCTGTTGAAGCGCGTGGTAAAACATTGGGTATTATCGGTTATGGCCATATAGGAATGCAGTTAGGTATCTTAGCTGAAACCTTAGGTATGAGAGTACGTTTCTATGACGTTGAAACTAAACTGCCTTTAGGTAATGCCAGCCAAGCACCAACACTCAGTGCATTATTGGCTGAAGTGGATGTAGTAAGCTTACATGTACCTGAAACAGCGCAAACGAAAAATATGATGGCAGCAAGCCAGTTTGCAGCAATGAAAGATGGTGTCATCTTTATTAACGCCTCACGTGGCACTGTCGTTGATATTGACGCTTTTGCAGAAGCTCTTTCAAGTAAAAAAGTGGCTGGTGCAGCAATTGATGTATTCCCAACTGAACCTAAAGGTAATGACGAAGAGTTTATTTCACCTCTTAGAGCATTTGATAATGTAATTTTGACTCCACATATTGGTGGTAGCACTAAAGAAGCTCAAGAAAATATTGGTTTAGAAGTTGCGAGTAAATTAGCGAAATACTCAGATAATGGCTCAACTCTATCGGCTGTAAACTTCCCTGACGTATCTTTACCTGAACATATTGGCACAAGCCGTTTATTGCATATTCACCATAACCAACCCGGTGTTTTAACCGCAATTAACCAAGCGTTTGCTGATCACAACATTAATATTGCCGCACAATATCTACAAACGGATGATAAAATTGGTTATGTGGTTATTGATATTGATGCTCAGGATGGCGATTTGGCGTTAAAAGAATTGAAGCTAATTACCGGTACAATTAAGGTAAGATTGCTACATTAATGTATTTAGCTGAATAAAGAAATACAACTGTAGGTCGACCTGAACGAAGTGAAGTTTGACAGTGAAGCTTGGCCTATATCTAAATGTTGTGCCTCACTGCGTTCGTGACAACCTACAAACTATTTCAGCTATGAAGGTGATTCACATTTAATTTAAAAAATTAGGTGCATACAAGCTAATGCAAAGATTCCTGCCAAGACATCATCAAGCATAATACCGAAACCACCATGCAGATTTTTATCAATATATGAAATTGGCCATGGTTTAAAAATATCAAAAACTCGAAACAACAAAAAGCCAACAAGAATACTCTGCCAGCTGATTGGTACCATAAACATAGTGATCAAAAAACCCGCTATTTCATCCCATACAATAGCACCATGATCATGCACACCAGCATCTTCAGCGGCTTTACCACAAATATAAATACCACTAATACAAATCAATAACACGATAGCACCGTAATAAACACTACTCAGCGGTACCATAAGTAAAAAGAGAGGGATAGCAGCTAAAGTACCAAAAGTACCCGGAGCTTTTGGCAATAAACCACTGCCAAATCCCAACGCTAAAAAATGAATGGGATTTGATAGTGAAAATTTAGCCGTAGATTTAGTCAAGATTATGTATCAACTTTAGAGAAGTGTTCAAAGCCTTGGCTATTGATTGATACCGGCTTATTATCCATGGTGGTAGTGATTTTTTCAGAGCCATTTAGTTGACCAATACAAGTGATTGCTACACCAGTATTAATTAGCGCAGTTTCCATTCCTACCTTGTTATCTTCAGATACAGTAAATAACAACTCGTAGTCATCTCCGCCTTTTAAAGCAACATCAATTGCCGCTGTTTTCCCTAAAGTTTCATTCATAATATCTGAAATAGGCAAATCATCTAATACGATATTTGCGCCGACATTTGAAGCCTGACAAATATGACCTAGATCAGAAATAAGACCGTCAGAAATATCAATAGCAGACGTAGCGTAATCTCGTAAAACTTGACCCACAAGTACACGAGGTTTGGGATAATCTAATTTATCAAAGATTTGTTCTTTATATTGTTCAGCAACATTCACTTTACCTTGCAAGTGTTGTAAAGCTAATGCTGCATCACCCAAGTCACCAGTAACATAAAGCCAGTCTCCGGCATTTGCTCCAGAACGAGTTATGTATTTATCAACAGGGGTTAGACCTTGTGCAGTAATCGTAATGCTCAATGGCCCTTGTGTAGTATCACCACCAATAAGTTGTACATTATAATATTCGCATAACTCAAAAACACCACAGCAGAACTCAGCAACCCATTGTTCATCAATTTCAGGAAGTGTTAATGCTAGAGATAACCAAGTAGGCTCAGCGCCCATTGCTGACAAATCAGAGAGATTAACGGCTACAGCTTTATGACCAATAGCTCTTGGTTCAGTACTTTCAGGGAAATGTACTCCCGCCACTAAGGTATCGGTAGTAACGGCAATATGCTGACGTTCTGCAGGTTGTAACAATGCGCAATCGTCACCAATACCTAAGATAACATCTTTTCGTTTAACTGCTTGCTCAGTAAAGTAGCGTTTGATCAGATCAAATTCTTTCATAAAGTATTTCTTTTAAAGCCATGCTAATTTTTAGTACAAAGATCCTGAGAATACTCTCAGTTTTTTGTACTATCTAATCTAAAGGTTCAGCTAATTATTACGTTCTAATTAACTTAACGGCTTTATCCAAAACACCATTAACAAATTTGTGGCTATCATCAGCTGCAAATAATTTGGCTAATTCAATGGCTTCGTTGATCACAACTTTGTAAGGAACATCTTGGCAGTCAATTAACTCAAAAACAGCCACTCGAAGAACCGCTTTTTCGACAGGATCAATTTCATCAATCGGACGATCAACATGAGGAGATATAGCTTCATCTAACTTACTAACCGATGACGTTACACCACGAAGTAATTGCTGAAAGTAGGGAATATCAAAACGACGAGCACTGTTGTCAGTTATGAAATTAGTTTCGATATCTGTCACTGAATTTTTGCTTAATTGCCATGAATAGACAGCTTGTACAGCTAGTTCACGGGCTTTTCTTCTAGGTGATGGTTTCACAACAATCTCCAAATCTATTTAATAAACATATACATAATATGATACTGTTGTAGGTCGAAGTTTACTTCGACATCTATACTGAATTTCAGATTCAATCTACAACGATGAATAACAATACTTAACTATAGTTGAGAAAGTACGTTAACCATTTCTAATGCACTAAGCGCCGCTTCAGCACCTTTATTACCGGCTTTAAGACCTGAACGATCAATGGCTTGTTCCATGGTATCAGTCGTTATAACGCCAAAAGCAACGGGTAAAGTAAATTCCATCGCCACTTGTGCTAAACCTTTATTACATTCGCCAGCAACAAAATCGAAATGTGGAGTACCACCACGAATAACCGCGCCAATAGCTATAATCGCATCATAACCACCTTTTGTGGCGATACGTTTAGCAGCAACAGGTAGTTCATATGCGCCAGGTACACGTACAATAGTAATGTCTTCATCCGCAACATTACCGTGACGTTTAAGCGCGTCTACCGCACCTTCTAATAAACTTTCAACCACAAAACTGTTAAAACGAGAGACAACAATGGCAATTTTTTTGCCTTTAGCATCGAAGTTAGCTTCAATAACATTCATTTATAAATTACTCGTTGATAAAAATTGTCGCGATTCTATCAAAAAAATCTCTTTTTAGGTACTCGTTTATTTGATTTTTTAAGCAGTACGTTCATACGAAAAAATTACTTATATTTATAAAGGGAGGGGAAAATGGAAAAATATTATTCTTAAATTAGCAATTTAACTGTAGAATAGTACTCCTTAAGTAATCGCATAAATATGCTATTACTTTTAACAAGTTGTGACGGGAGGGCAAGTACTAACCCGTTATTTTAACGCAGTGAAACAAGTAGATATGCAAAGTGGCAGTGAGGTTATCATTGCTAAATAAGGTGTTTTAATACTCTGCCCCTGCAAATAGCAAATAGCAAATAGCAAATAGCGAATCAAGGAAAACTAGCACTTGCTTTGATTCCATTTAAATAACGCACTAGCGGCATAATGACAAAAAACTATGCTTGCTTGAAACAAGTTTAATTTTTCAATTTCACGATAGATAAACCAGGTTTTTTTCGCTTTATTAAACTTGTTACTCGATAGTGAACCACCTACTATGCGATATTTGCTTAGTGGTATAGTACAAATATCCGCGCTGACACCGGTTTTCAATAGTTTCAACCACAAGGCATAGTCTTGCCCTGCTTGCACTAACGGCATGGTTAAATCAGTGAAAGCGTCTTTTTTCACCATCACCGTACAACAGCCCATCGTTGCTTTTTTACGTAACATCGCTTGATAATTAAAACTGCCGTGTAACTTAGCATCGATAACAAGTTTTAAATCGGTAGATTGTTCAGAGATCAAATAATAAGGTGTAAATGAAATAGCAGATTTATTTTCCAGCATAAAGGCCAGATGTTGTGTCAATTTTTCCGGTAACCACACATCGTCACTGTCTAAAAAGGCAATATATTCACCCTTGGCGCGGGCAATGGCATTATTTCTTGTTGTTGGTGCCCCCGCATTTACACTATTTTGTTGTGGTTTTATCCTGCCGTCGTTTTTTGCCAGCTTGCAGATCAGTGCCCAAGAGCCATCTGTTGAACAATCATCGATAATTAACCATTCCCAATCTTGATATGTTTGCGCGATAATACTTTGGTAGGTTTCAACTAAGAATTTTTCGCTGTTATACGAAGGGGTGATAATGGACACTAACATAGGAATTTGTTCACTTAATAATTAAAATGAATACTTTATTACTTACATGCACCCGAAAATATTTTAAATATAATTCAATCAAGCAAACGATAAACAACAATACAGGAAAATAGCGCAGCAGCTTGAACCGCAATAACTAACACGCTAGAGGCGAAATTATCACATTTTCGCTCCGCAACTACAATGTCAACAAAATAAATTTATAGTTATTCACTTTAATAATCAAACAAAAATACAAAATAAAATAAAAATTAAATTTAATTAACAACAACTTAACCATTGTTGTTTTTGTTAACGTCATTATAATAACTGAGCTAGGACCCATTAAAGAACATTGCCTTAATAGATTGAAGCAAATTTGAGTTGATTGAATCAACTTCATCATTAACTCGTGACTCTACCGTAATAACATCAACATCATCTTTAAGCGCTGACATTACCTCAATATAATTAGACTTATCCACCGTAAAAACGTTTACCGATAGCCCTTTCATTTCAGCATAGCTATTGAGTATTTTGATAGTTGACAGCTCTGTTCGCGTATCAAGCTCAATCATATGAAACCCGCAGGCGTATACTTCGTCGATTTTGGCATACATTTTGGATTCTTCTGTTGGAGAAAATAAACGACTCAACCTAACAAATGGCTTTATATTCTCAAACTCGGTTTCCGTTAATACTTCTCTGAATCGATGTAAGGTTTTGTCCGTTTCACTGCTTCTAACAACGGTAAATCGCTGAGCGTTAAAATAAGCGTACGTCCCATTGCTTATTTCATGCTTCATTAGACTCCTGAAGAAACTTCGAATAGTTTCCTTCTGGTCTAACTGACCCTTTATCTCAATAAATAGTATTTGTGTGGCGTTAATCAATACAGGAGATTCAACCACATCGCCTAACAATGGGCCAGAAACATCGCTTTCATGACTCACATATAGATTCATACCTATTTCGTCAGACATAGTCACATCTAACTCAATAAGGTCAACTCCATTTGCTATCGCAGATTCAATTAATTGTATGGTATCTAACGCAGAAGCAGAGCTATTCTGATAACAATTATGGCAAGAAACAGCCAACGGGTTATCACTACCGCTGACAAATTCGATTGGCTGAACAACACCTTCAAAAAAGTAATTCCCCGCTTCAACAACGGGCTCTATATTGGAGCAATATTTAGAACTATCATTAAAGCAGCCCGTTAGTGAAATAACCAAAAACCAAAGTCCAACTTTTATTGGACCATTCTTTAAAATATTCTTATTCATTTTTATTCTTCTAGTTCTCGAAAATTGTACAACAACGACTCAAGATATTGCGTGTGTAACGGTAGTTTTTGCTGAAAGTCTTGCCAGTTTTTGTTTTCTTTATTGGTCCAAAAAACTTCTGACAAAGCCATTAAACGGGGTAAAAGCATATATTCTAAATGCTCGTCGGTTTTTATATATTCGGTCCACATATTTCCTTGAGCCCCTAAAACAAGAGAACGCTGTTCTTCAGTCAAATCATCCTTTATGGGTTCAAACTCATATGCATTTTTTAACGTCAGCTTACAACACTGCGCTAAAGGTTCACTTTTTGAATTGCCCTGATAATAATTGAGGTAGGTAAATTCCTTTGGCGTTAAAATAACTTGGTGACCATTTTTAAGTGCAATGTCCATGTTTTCTAAATTTCGCCATACCATAACCGTTGTTCTATTTTTAAGCCCTTTTTCTTGTATTTCGTCCCAACCAATCGCTTTGCGTCCATGTTCAAGCAAAAAAGCATTTACTCGCTCATAAAAATAGCCTTGAATTTCGGACTCAGAGGCTAAATTTTCTTGTTTCATTAATGCTTGTGCCACATCACTTTTTTCCCACCTTGTGGTATGTACTTCATCACCACCAATGTGAATAAACTCGCTAGGGAATAATTCCATAACTTCAGCTAAAACACCTTCTACAAAATCAAAGGTCGTTTCGCTAGGGCAAAGAATATCGTTAAACACTCCCCAAGTAGTTTTCACCGAAAATGGACCTTCGTTACATGCCAGTTCTGGGTAGGCTGCAAGGGCTGGACTCATATGGCCTGGCATATCGATTTCGGGAATAATAGTGATGTATCTTTCTTTTGCATATTGAACAACCTCTCGAATATCATCTTGACTATAAAAGCCGTCATACGGCATATTATCACCAATATATGGCTTAAAATTCTTATCTACCACTGTTTGCTGACGATACGAACCAATAGTTGTTAATAGTGGGTATTGATTAATTTCAATACGCCAGCCTTGATCATCAGTTAAGTGCCAATGAAAAGTGTTAAATTTGTATAAGGCCATTAAATCGAGCGTTTTCTTAATTTGTTCAACACTAAAGAAATGTCGACTCACATCAAGCATCAAGCCCCGATAGTCCAACTGGGGTTGGTCGTAAATTTCAACAGAAGAGAGAGCATGATTACCTTTTTCGATAAACAGCAATTGTTTTAACGTTTGAGCGGCATAAAACAAGCCATGATGTGAACTTGCTGATAGCGTTATCGTTTGCTCTGTAATGGATAAATGGTAGCTTTCTTTTGGCTCGGAGGGTTCAGCGACATCGCTAAGTTGAAGTAGAATAACCTTATCTGATGTTCGAATTTCGTCAAAATTCACTTGAGTTACGGTTACAGATAGTTTTTTTTCTATATAAATAAGAAGTTGTTTAGAAATAGACTGAAGTTGATCATCACTTTCATTTGAAACAGAAATTAGGACTGTATTATCGAAAACAAAAGTATCATTAGAGTTAACCTCCACATTATTTGGAAGCGGGATCAGGTTCTGTGATTGATTTTTTGATTTACCACTACCACAAGCAGTAGATAAAATTAACAAACAAAGTAGAAGGGTTGTATGAAACAGTTTCATGTTTAAACCAAATGAAAAAAGTGTAAATCGATAGAAAGTCATGGATGATCCAATAACTAGCTATAAAAAGCAACATAGAATAAAAATGGACTCGAATAAACTCCCAAGATAATATCAATACTAATGAAGGGGATGAGAACAGATCAGCAAAACCCAGCTCTTAAACACAAAATATTATAACTAATGAACACCGTAGAGAAATAGAAGATGTGTGAACAAGAGATTGAACTTTATAGGTTTGCAAAATCACTGTAAGATGGCCTCCTTTTTGTTCATTATTGGCTCTGTACCGACCTATGCGATTAATTATAAATAGTTTTATAACACTTTTTTATGTGCTTATTTTGGCATCTTTGATGTCATGTAATTCTAATCCTGAAGCTTATACAGCGGAACCAAAATCAGATCAATGGTGGCAAGATAGGCATCAAGAAATTTTATCTGCCG
>JABSOX010000074.1:0-1593 GCA_013215655.1 Colwellia sp. | reverse complement strand
GGACATTATTTTTTTAGGCGATTCAATTACTCATAACTGGGAAAAAAAATCATATGGGTTTAGCATTTGGCAGCAATATTATGGTGAAAAAGCCTTTAATATGGGGTTTGGAGGAGACAGAACTCAACACTTATTATGGCGTATTGAAAACGGTGAGCTTAACAATGTGAATCCAAAATATGTTGTCTTATTAATTGGAACTAATAACGCTCCTCATAACCATCCTGAGAATACCACTAAAGGTATTAAGCTTATTCTTAAAACCATTAAAACTAAACTTCCCCAGTCAATAATATTGTTACACCGGATTTTTCCTCGGGCTGAAAACCAAAGTGATTTGAGGTTGGTGAATGATGAAGTCAATCAACAAATTGAAGCACTTGCTAATGGTGAAGATATTATTTTTGTTGATATACATGATGTCTTTCTTGATCGGATAGATAATATCCCACAAAACATAATGCCTGATGGCATACACCCATCAACCAAAGGTTATGAAATTTGGGCAAATGAACTATCAAATTTTATAACATTATAAACTTCTTTTTGGACTCATTAGATGCAATTTAGGTATGACATTAATGGTATGAGAGCTTATGCAGTGATAGCTGTAGTGCTTTACCATTTTTCTCCTCAACTATTACCCGGCGGCTTTGCTGGCGTAGATGTGTTTTTTGTTATTTCTGGTTTTTTGATGACTTCCATTATTTTTAATGGCATCAATAATAGAACGTTTAATTTATTAGGGTTTTATCGTGCTCGTGGAAAGCGGATTATTCCAGCATTATCTTTTTTGTGTTTATTTTTATTATGCTGGGGTTGGTTTTATCTACCACCAATGGATTATGAATTATTAGCAAAGCACGCTAGAAGCAGTCTTTTCTTTTTTTCAAATATAACCTACTTAAAAGAAGCGGGATATTTTGATGCCGCTTCTCATGAAAAGTGGTTGCTGCATACATGGTCTTTATCTGTAGAGTGGCAATTTTACATTGTTTACCCAATAGCCCTAATGATTCTATCTCGACTATTTTCATTCAAGATTACTAAAGGTTTAATCTTGCTTTTTACTGTTTTGGCCTTTGCTGTTTCCTTATATGCATCTTATCGATGGCCTAGTTTAGCTTTTTATTCATTACCCACAAGAGCATGGGAAATGATGCTTGGCGGATTGGCTTTTTTATTTCCACTTACATTGACAGCTAATTATAAAAGAGCCATTCAGCTACTAGGTATTTTACTTATAATAATTGCATATACCCATTTGTCAGGTGGTGACATTTGGCCTGGATATTTTGCACTTATTCCTGCTTTAGGGGCATTTTTAATTATTGTTGCAAATCATCGTTCTATTTTAACAGACAACAAATTTTTCCAATGGTTTGGTAATATTTCCTATTCACTATATTTATGGCATTGGCCAGTGGTGGTAGCGCTTAAATATTTTCAGTGGAACTCTTCTTTACAAGTAATTTTAGGTATTACCCTTTGTATACTTTTATCAACCACCTCTTATTACCTCATTGAAAAAAATAGTCTTAAGACCTTATATGTAAAAGTTTCAAATGTTATTGACTTTAGCTTGTATAGAGC
>JABSOX010000073.1 GCA_013215655.1 Colwellia sp. | reverse complement strand
GGATCATATTTTATGACTAATGGTTTTGCTGAAGGGTACATGGGCATTCAGGTTAATTCTCCAACAGAACGTAGGATATTGTTTTCCGTGTGGAGCCCCTTTAAAACAGATGATCCCAAATCAATTCCAGACGAGTATAAAATAAAATTGCTCGGTAAGGGGGAGGGTGTAATTGTAGGAGAATTTGGCAATGAAGGCTCTGGAGGACAAAGTTTTTTTGTTTACAATTGGCAAGCAGGTACTACTTATAAATTATTGGTGAACATAAAACCAAGCGAAGAAACAGGAAAAACGGATTATACCGCCTACTTCTTTACTCCTGAGTTGAACGAGTGGAAGTTAATCGCCAGCTTTCGTCGACCGAACACAACCACCTATGTCACTAATCAACATTCATTTCTGGAAAATTTCATTCCTGCTACAGGTCAATTTGTACGTAAAGGCCTATACAAAAATCAGTGGCTTTATAGTGAGTCTGGAAAATGGCATCCTGTAACTGAAGCCACCTTTACTTACGATGCAACGGCAGCCAAGCAGGCTCGACGTGATTATCAAGGTGGCGTAGAGAGAGGTAGCTTTTATTTGAAAAATACTGGCTTTTTTAGTGACAGTACGTCTTTAAAAAACGTTTTTAACGTTAATCAAGGTGAACAACCTGACATTGACCTTTCTACTTTGCCTGCTTATGAGCATCACACTGACAACTAAAGCAACCATATTTTGGAAGGTCATGTTTATTCTTCTTTTTACAATGACAGCGTATGATTCAGACGCTGTCATTAAAACCATAAGCTGTCATTCACTAACCATAACTTGTCACTTAAGTAGACTCAGGTAGTAACAATTTTAAACGGTTTACCGAAAAACAGAGCACAACCCGTGTATTTTTTTATTTGAATTAAAATAAGAGTTTGTCGTCACTATTAATGACGTTAACATTTAATACTAGCGCTTTAATTGGCATTTCTTATAATAAATGAAAACATTGCACCACCTAAAGACGATTCAGATACCACAATATTACCTGCCATTTTTGCCGCTGCGGCTTTTGCTATAGGCAGACCAAGACCTAGACCACCCGTTTTTCTACTACGACTTTTATCTAATCTTGCAAAAGGAATAAAGATAGTTTCCCTGTCACCTAAGGGCACACCAATACCATCATCCTCAACGACAAGTGATAATTGATTGTTTTCTATATTGGCAGAGAGTTGAATTTTTTCTTGAGCATGGTTAATGGCATTTTTAATAAAATTATCGACTAGTAACCTCAAATAGAATGGATTGGTAGTTATTTCAACTGATCCTTCAATTTCTAAAGTGAGTTCTTTATTTTGGTTTTTTGCTAAAAGTTGCAGCCTAGACTCAATAAAGGCTTTTATTCCAATAGTTTGATATTGGTCTACTTCATTTTCAGTATTAGAGCTTGAAATTGTGCTTGAATTTATTTTTGAATATTCAACTATTTGTCTAATTAATTCATCAATGTCGACCACGTAGTTATCGACATCATCAACCAATGCTAATATATCTAAATCGGTACTTTTTCTACGTATTAGACCTGAGGCTAATTGTATTCGGCTTAAGGGCGTTCTTATTTCGTGAGGAATTGCTTGGGAAAATATATCACGCTCTTTAACGTTTGCCGCAATAGCTTGCGCCATATCATTGAAGCTCGAAGCAAGCTCATCTAAAGGTTTTTGTATTTCTTCATCGGCTTTAACTGTTAAGTTGCCAGAGCCAAATTGATGATGAGTATCAATCAGTGCTTTAATTTGACTTTGAAGTTTTTTGATTGGCCAATAAATGGCAATACCAAGAAATAAAGAGGTGACCAGTATTAAAGAGATGAATACAATATCATCAACTTCATCATCTAGTATATCTTCAGTAAAGCCTTCAGGTAATCGCTCTGTGTCGAGTTCATTTTCATTTTTCTCATAAATTATGATATTACTTTTTGATTTAGGCAGCCTAAATTCGGCTAAACGCCCGCCATCATTCCTTTGATAATAAAAAGTATTGTGAATGCGAGTGATTAATTGACATGAAGGACAAATCTCACCAGTCATGCTGGGGTTAACGAGTTTAGCGGTGAGAAAATGATCTAACGGAAAACCGAGTGAAATAGTTTGCTGTTTGGTATTTATTTGGGTTTCAGCATTAACAGCTATTTCTTTAAATATATAATTAACCTCGCTAATAAACTCGTTAAAGTCCTCTTGTTCATCATAACCATCCATAAAAAATTTGGTCAATGAAATACTCAAAATTACCGAGATGACGATAGCCAAATAAAGCCGTGAGAATAAAGATAGCGATAACTTATTCATTGATTAACTTATACCCTTGGTTTCTTATGGTGGTGATGACTTTATAGGGCATTTGATCATCACCTAATTTTTTACGTAAACCTGAAATACGCATGTCGATAGAGCGATTACTAAAATCATACTCTATCCCTCTTAACGCCTGACAACATTGCTCTCGCGAAATAATTTTGCCGGAATTTTCATAAAGTAATTTTAACATCTCATATTCCGCACCCGTTAATTCTAATACCTTACCTTTAAATGAGACTTGGTTTCTTTCTTCATTGATTGCCAAAGATTCTTTTGATGGTCCTTGATTGCTTTGATTCACTTGATTTCGTCTAAGCAGTGCTTCAATTCTTGCAACAAGCACATGAGGTCGTAAAGGTTTTACTAGATAATCATCTTCGCCCATTTTTAATAAACTTACTTCACTAATATCATCATCACAGGCGGTGAGAATTAAAAGAGGTTGCTGATAAAATTCTCTGGCAAGTTTACATATTTCAATGCCGCTCATGCCTGGTAACATTAAATCAAGAATAATAAGTTCAGGCTTGAATTTTTTTATTGCCTCTAAGGCCATTGCGCCATCATCAATAACGTCTACTTGATAACCCTCAACGTCAAGGTACATAGCGGTTAAACGTGATATTTCAGCGTCATCTTCAATCAGTAATATTCTGGCTTTGCTCATTCATTTTCTCTTGATTATTCAGTCACGATGCAAATTTAACGTAAAAGTTCCCCAGATTAAAGTCTAGCTTACACGTGCTTACATACGTTAATTATTACTTACACGGGCTTACTTTGTAAGTAGTTCATAGTTGCTAATCTTCATTTTCAAAATACTTTCACGCAGTTAATACACCGGAAACTCTCATTGTTCAATTAGGAAGCTCTAAATGAAATTTTATAATCAAATTAAAAAAAAACGGAATAAAAAGGATTACTTCAGCTTTTATAAATACCTGAAGAGGGCTGTTCTGGATGAGTAAAAATGAATCAAGATTTATTAGGTTGGAAATTGCAATATTGGTTTGGAGTGGCATCTTATGCTTTTAGCTGAAACAAATTCACAGCCAACAATATTACAGCAAGAAAATATTCAGTTAGTAAACGCAGTCATAGCAACAAACTCAATAGTAGCTAAAATCAAAGCGGTCTTAGGACCTTTATGGGTTACTGCTGTCTTTTTTATTGTGGCTTTAGTCATGTTATCTGTTTTTCGATTAGCTCTGGTTATTTGGCAGGCTGATAGGGTTAACAATCTTAATAACTTTTTTTCGATCATGTTCAGTGGTATTCGTATTGATATCTCTTCACTGTGTTACTTATTTACTGTACCGATTTTAATCAGTCTGTGCTCTTATGTTAGTAATAAAGGTAAGGCATTATTACTACGTTTTTTAAAGTTGTGGTGCATACTTTCGCTTACTATGTTGGTCTACTTGGAAGTGATTACGCCAACATTTATTCTAGAATATGATTTAAGGCCTAATCGATTATTAATTGAATACCTTATTTATCCTAAAGAAGTTTTTTCAATGTTATGGACAGGTTACAAGCTAGAAATATTAATCAGCTTGTCAGCCTTGATCATAACAACGATAGCCTCAGTTAAATTGTTTAAAGTAAACTGGCTAGCCCATGTAAATGTTGCTATTAAGGGGCGATTATTGATAAGCATAGCGGTCGTTCTTCTTTTCATTCTCGGCGCTAGATCCTCATTTGGGCAACGCCCTTTAAACCCAGCCATGGTGTCATTTTCTACCGATCATTTACTTAATGGCTTAACATTAAACTCTACTTATTCAGTAGCATTCGCTTTAAAACAGATGGGTCTTGAGAATCCCAGTGCAAAATATTATGGCAAAATGGAACAGGATAAAATTATAGAGTTAGTTCGAAAAAATACCATGAGCAATGGTGAAGACTTTAATAATGACCTTTTTCCAACACGTGCCATGCATCAAGCAAGTTATTCAGGCAAACCTAAAAACTTGGTTATTCTATTACAAGAAAGTTTAGGAGCTCGATATGTTGGACAGCTTGGCGGATTACCGTTAACGCCAAACCTCGATAAATTGATGATACAAGGTTGGAATTTCAGCAACTTATATGCAACTGGTACTCGTTCTGTGCGGGGAATTGAGGCGGTTATCAGTGGATTTACCCCAACCCCGTCAAGGTCTGTGGTTAAGTTAGATAAATCACAACGAAATTTTTTTACCATTGCAAAATTACTCAAAAAAAATGGCTATCACACCCAATTTGTTTATGGCGGAGAGAGCCACTTTGATAACATGAAAAGTTTTTTTCTTGGTAATGGCTTTAGTGATATTGTTGATTTAGACGACTTTGAAAAAATAGATTATCAAGGCTCTTGGGGCGCTTCTGATGAAGATTTATATGATCAAGCACATACGGAGTTTGAGGAACTAAATAAGCAACAAGCCCCATTTTTCAGTCTGGTATTTACCAGTTCAAATCACTCGCCATTCGAGTATCCGGATGGAAAAATCACTCAGTATGACCAAGAAAAACGTACTCGAAATAATGCCGCAAAATATGCTGACTATGCCTTGGGGCAGTTCATCAAAAAAGCCAAAGCATCATCCTATTGGCAAGATACGCTCTTTTTAGTTGTTGCCGATCATGATTCAAGAGTTGCTGGTGCAAGTCTGGTACCTATTGATCATTTTAGAATTCCGGGAGTCATATTCGGTGAAAGCATTAAAGCACAGTCTGATGATAGGCTGGTCAGCCAAATTGATCTAGCTCCAACGCTATTATCACTTATTGGAGTAAGCGGCTACACACCTATGTTAGGACATGATTTAACGCAGTATATTCCATTATCTAAGCAAAGAGCCATGATGCAATATGACAAGAACTTTGCTTATATGACTCAAGATATGGTCACTATTTTGCAGCCTGATAAAGAGGCTCGTGCCTTTAATTATCAAAATAAACAATTAGTCGAAAGGCCAGTTACCAAAAGCCAGATAGAACAAGCAAAGGCTCATGTTTTATTTGGCAGCCTAGCCTATAAAAACCAGTGGTATCAATAACTTTCAAATGTTTAGTGGTATTTACCTCACAAAATAGGTAAATGCCACTTTTATCACTATGTTATGTTTCCTGAGTAATCACATCGATTATGGCTTGGCAAGCTTATTGGTTTGTGTCTGATTAAGCTTTTCTATGTTACCCGTTGAAAGTAGCTTTAGTTGCGGTAAAGCTAAGCTATTTAGTTGGCTGGCATTTAGTTTGTTTAGCTGCTGAGAATTGAGCTTTCTTAATAGATTGACTGGTAATTTGTTCAGTTCTACAACGGATAGGGCACTAAGCTCGGCAACAGTTAATGCATTTTTACTCTTTTGTTTTTCATTGCTCAAAGAGCTTGGCTGTATATCGACATTACCACTATTGTTTTTCACTGCGTTGTTCGGCGAATCACCAAAGCCACTTTTGTCTAACTTTCCAATCAATCCATCCATTTTATTTGCTAAATTTTCTACTGTTTCTCGCTCGGAATTTGTTAATTTTGTAACACTGCTTTCAAGAATATTATGCACTTGTTCAAATAACGCATCAGCAGATTTTTCTTCTTGCTTTGTTAACTGGCCTTTTTCAAATATTTGGTCAAGCTGTTGATAAATATCATTGAGCTTACTTTTTTGTGCTGGCGTAACATGGCCTAGTAAAATATCGTCAATTTTTTGGGAAGCAGCATCTATTTCTTGGCTTAACTTTCCCTCTGTAGATAAAGTGAACTCTTTTGATGCACTGGCATCGGTGGATGTAACATCAATAGTGCTTTCTTTTATCGACGACTTGACTCCTTCAAGACTATTTTTTTGGTCAATGGCGGTGAGGTTATGTGCGCCTATTCCATTATTAATTTCCATTTTTATTCCTTTTACGAGTAAACCAGTGTTCCCCCATATCAATCGTTAAGGTAAACACATTAACTTTATTAGAAATATCAGTGTATAAAAATAAATAGGCTGGATTGTAAGCTAACGTAAGCTAACGGAAATTCAATTCTAAAGTAAATGTTTTACATTAGTCTTTAAAGTGTTAACTCGTTGAATTATTTGTTTAAATTAATCCTTACAAACGCTTACTTGTACTTACCCTAAAGCTCGTTCAAATAGTGGACAATCGTTTATCGGTTAACACCGAGTAATTATGTTTGAACAGTTTTGGAGAAAATAATGAACCTAATGAATAAAAGACCTTTTACGAATTCCTTTGCAACTTCAGTTAAAAAAGGTTTACTTGCCATTTTAATCAGCACAAGCTTAGTTGCTTGTGGTAGCTCAAGTAGTGATAAAAAAACGACCGTTGAAGAAACAATAACGCCTCCTGTCACGACTACACCCACGACAACCCCAACTATCACTACTGCTAATCCAGCCAGTAATGACTTGGGGATTTCTGTAGTTCCAGATGAATTAAAAACAACTTACAGTGCAGCATTAAAGTTTGATCGCTATACCAAAGTTGATACAACCAATGGTGGCGTAATTCATATCATTGCTCAAAATGAAATTATGGAAAATCAAATTGTTCGTGCTCGGGGTATTTTACAGCATTATTTAACCGACTTTCCCGGCTCAGTTTATGGCGCAGATAAAAGTGTGGTTGCCAATAAAATGGCCGAAAATGGCGCGATTTTATTGCTGCTAAACGGTGTTGATGATGGCACTAATGCCGGTGCTGAACTTGATGGCCAGCCATTATTTTATGGTGAAATGCAAGTGGAAGGTCATAGCTGGTATATCACGCAAAACTATGAGTATCGCGATGCCTCGTTCGAGGAGATTTTACACTTAGTGCATGATTACGGTATAGGCATTGACCAAGGGGCAGAGTTTGATGGCGCGTTACCAGAGTATCAAGCAGATATACGCGCGGCGCAAGTAACAGCAGTATCTGACAAGCTTTGGGCTTGGCCAGCAGATAGAGCTGAGTGGTTGGCTGAGTTAACTGCTGAAAATAGTTTATCGCAAGAATACTTAGCATCGGTAGTTGATACTTATTATGGTCTTTGGGGCGCTTTTGATAGTGAATATGGCATGTGGGGATCGTATATTTCCAAGACCCGTGACGATATGCCAACAACAGATCCACAAGGCGCTGCGATAATGGATAATCAATTTTTCCATCCGTATCTGACTTATAACGCTCGCATTGACGAACGTTTTGTTGGTGTTTTTAGTTTGAAATTTGATGCTAATTTATCATATACCCATCATGCGCAATACCTTAAAGATATAACCTTAACCGGTACTAATGACAGCAATGTAATTGTCAATCAACTGGATAATAATATCACTGGAAACTCAGGTATCAATACCATAGTTTTTTCTGGTCAATCAGCTCAATATCAAATTTCTAATGAAAATGGTGAAGTTAAAGTGCAAGACTTACAAGATGACCGCGATGGTACTAATACCTTAGATGCGGTAGAAAAGTTACAGTTTTCAGATATAACGATTGAGGTATCTGATATTTAATCGTTGAGACATATAACAAAAGCTACTGACTTAATAAGCAGTAGCGTTGATATTTTGCTATTAGCAGCGAATTGGTATTTGTTGAACAGTCTTTTATGATTCAAATGGAAATACGTATCAGTAGTTGCCTGCCTTGGTTTATATCGCTGTCGATGTTCAACTTATCACCTAAAACCTGTTCAAACATGACTTGTAGGCCAACGCGATGTGTTTTTCCTTGTAGGTGCTTTCCAAATATTGTTTAAATACTATCAATTCACCGCATTTGTGAAATTTAAGTTTCAAACACCCTGGCTGTACATTAACCAAAACAATGACAGCTTATGGTTCAGACGACAGTTTCAACGAATTACATCTTGATTAGCTGTATTGCTACATGAGGTGCTACATGCTTGCGACTAAAATTCCTTACTTTCATTGCCGTAATGGTATCTATTACAACCGAAACCAATCTACTTGGAAAGTAACTAAGAACGCGTTGTAAACAAGAAGCCTTTAAAAAGCTTTGTATTGCCATGTTTGGCACTACTCCAGCACTAAGTAATACAACAATTTCATTTGTTTAAGTACTTGTTTAGCATTAAAATAGCTAACCACTTTCTAAAGACGTTGTTATTTTATTCTTCATTAAAGGGCCAAACTTCTAAACCATGAATCGCATTACGTATATCCATACTGATGTTGATTGATTTGATTATTGATTTGCTTTTCATATCATATGCAGAGATCGTTGATGGTGATGAACCCGCAATGACTATATTATCCTGTAGTGTACATAACCCCCTACCAAAAGCCTGTCTTGCTAGCTTTTCGTCTTTTGATTCGGTATGAATTATATCTTCATCAGCGTAAGTCGGGATTTCCATTTCATAATATTCATAAGTTGATGTAAAAACTATACAGTCAGACTCTGTATCGTTATATAAAATGCCATCTTTATATCGCTGCGTATTATGTGTTCCTAGCGGAATTTCACAAACAACCTCGACACTACTTTCAGTTAGTTTTAAAAAATAGGGTATCAATCTGCCACTAGTATAAATACCCGTTTCATCGTGAAAGACATTATTAAGATGTGTGGTGTTTGCTGGCTCAGGTCCATAATGATCCATAGGATCGTATTGATTAATATCTATTTTGCCATTACTTGCTAAGCGTATAAGCCAAGCATGGTCAAAAGTTTTTTCTTTTAAATTGAATCTAAGAACAGAATCAAATCCTGTTGATGTGATAAGGAGAGAGTCTTCTTTGATTACCATTTCATGGGCATGTTTTAAATATGGATTTTTATATGATGCAATGATGTTAAATGTTTTATCAAAACAGAATATTTCATTGCTGGAAGCGATATAAGTATTTGAATTGTAAAAACATATGCCTCTCAATCCACGATCCCAGCCACGTCCACCAAAATCTATATCACATGTATTCCAATCTATTACTTGTTCGAATTCTCCAGAATTCAAGTCAACAAGATAAATACCGCCATGACTCTCGTTTTGGTTTGCTCCTCTAATAACGGATGTAGCGATAACTTTAGGAAGCAGGGTAGTTTGGGTAGACGTTTGAGAATTAGATTGATTATCTACCTTTGAGGCTCTTTTTTTGAGGATAAGGTCAAAGTTTGGCTTCAAAATATCAGCGGTATTATTTTCAGGGGGTAAGTAATCAATAATTAAATGACTGCGCGCTTTGTCACTTCTATTTTCTACCCAATGTGGCACTCTATTGTTTAAATTATAGAGTTGACCTTCTTGCATTTTTATTCGCTCACCATCAATAACAAAATACACATCATCATTGGTTATTAATGGAATATGTAGTCGATAACTTGATGTTAACAGAGGTGATAAATCTACATGTTGAGGTATTTTAGCGCCAGGCATCATTCTAGCAATTTGAATTCGTAAAACAATACCTCCTTTGGGAAATTGACCTAAGGCATAATCTACGAGTGGTTGAACTTCTTTGTGAAGATATTTCCAAGAGGAATATGTAGGGACATCATTTTGATTAATTTTTCTTTGTTTTATTATGTCTACAAATTCATTAGCCGCAATTGCTTGTAAAAAAAGAGATTGTGTTTCTCTGTTTCCTGCTAATTTTTGCTTTAGTTCTTCATCTGCATCCCACAAGGATTGCGGCTGTTTTTTTATCGCTGCCACTAATTCTTTAGTATTTACGCTACCAAGATCTTGAAAACGAGCAGGAATCCACATGTGTTATGCCTTTAATTATGTTTTAAAAGTGATTGAACGTGAGCTGGAATAGAGTGATAAACAGATGGTAATTATAAACAAGTGTTCACGTTTATTCATCTGAGTAAAGACTTAATTCAATCTACGTTAAGTGAAGAAATAAGTAGTTTTTCTATATAAAACATCTCTAATACCATGAGCTTATTTTCCTGGTTTGTTATAGTCATCTTGGTTATAACATTCGAAAATAAGGTGTATTCTGTCAGATGCGCCATTATTATATACCGCGTGACCTTTCTTATTGTTTACTTCAATTATCTTTCCTACTTCCATATGCATTTTTTCTTCTGCAACGTGAAAAAGTGTCTCAGTATTGGTCAATAACGGAATGTGTATTTTATGGATGTAATAACTGGCATGATTATCTATATGAGGGTGTATGCTGGCCCCAGCAGGTAGCTTTGCAAGCATGATTCGAGGGAACTTATAGTTTTCATAACCTAATGAACGAGCTGCTTGATGCATTAAGGTTGATAAATCATCTGACCACTCAGGCCAAAGTTCTCTATCTTCGAAGTCATAAACATGATTGAAATCTTTAATGAAACGAAAAATTATGTGAGTTGCACTGCCAAGGGCTGCCCCTTTATTTTGATGTTGATTATTTCCTGTTGACCACAGTGAATCAGGTATTTCTCTAACACGCGTTATTAAACGCTCAACATCAACTTCCCCTAAAAAATTAAAAAAATCAGTTTTAGGATAAACATCTTTATTATTCATTACTTTCAATGTTTTTTATTATATTGTCGTCATAATAAGTTAATCTCAAGTAATGTTCAATTATATATTATTAAGGGAGAACAAGCGGAGTTAGGCTGTATCGATAAAAAAAACAACCGTTAATACGTTAGTCATATAATCATCATCTGCAGTAGCTCTATTGTTTTCTATTCAATTTGTCATAACACTTATTCCGAAAGGTTGGTGACCAAAGAGTTCCATTAAAATGAAGAGATTACAGTAAAAGCCTCTATTATTTTAAATACACTTTGTTAAGTTGAACTAATTTTTGACGTGTACGATACAAAGCGCTATATTTTTACTTATATTCTGCACAGTACAACTTTTAAATAAGAGAGCTTAAATGAGAATTTCAGATGATATTCACAATTACTACGAGAAATTAGTTACACAGCATTTTGCCGCTTTAAAGCTTGAAGAAAAGTATGATGAAAACTTTGTTGCTGATTTAACTTGTGTAGTATTAAACCAATTACCAACACGATACATTAGACATGAAGTTGATATGGCATTTTATTTACCTGCGTCAGAAAGGTTTGAAATGGAAAACAATGTCAAAGTTGCGGTGAGTAAAGCTTTAGAGTTTATGAAAGATCATCAGGTGTAGCTCTCTGGTTTCAATTAAAATCCAGAAACAATAAAAATGCACTATTAATTAATATGGCATATTATGTGAGTAGTATGTCATTAGTTTTATCTCTAATATAAAGTCTTTATTATTTAAAATTAGATATTCCTTTAAAACTTATATATGGATATGTTCACTAAAACGTATAACTATAGTTTTCGATAATGTACTTTTCTTTTTCCTCAACGAGAGCTTTTAAATCATTTGAGTAGTATTTTTTATACGACTTATCACGTTCACTGGTATTGATAGCTGGGCTATTATCAACATATTGTAATATTTTCTCGGTGATAGGTGTATTGGTTTTTATTAATAACTGAATTATTTCCTGTTGTAGATCTTCAAATCGTCCAATATGTATTTTAGGACTTTTATTTGATGAGAACATTAGTTGAAACAACCAACTATAGTATCCGCAGTCAAGTGCATAATTGGAAAAATTACTGGACGTTAGCGCTGGCCTACAAATTTTAGGATTTGTATTTTTGTTGATTTCAATAGGGCATGCTTTGATAAGCTGATTTAATAAACTATTGCTTAATGCACTTTTGTCGCCTAACAACAGGTATCTGGTTACTGTTTCTTCAAAGTTTAGCCTACCATCTTCAGAAATTATTCTAAATATATACTGTCCCTTTTTACGATAATTAACATACATCGAAACATACCAATCCCATGGATTTCTCACAAAGCCAATAACAGGTAAATGGCCATAGTTCTCGGGGAGCATACTCAAATGCCCGTGATATTGAATGCCATGGGCATTGGGAATGCACTGTAAAATAAGCTTGTTTAAAAATGTACCAGCGTGTCTTGATGTATGAATATAAACAAAGTTGTCGGTGGCAATCATTTCAATTCCAAATAGTATTACGGGTCATATATTTTAAAGTAGCGATGTAGCTCAGCAATGTACTTTACAAACTAAAGTTTTATTTTAATGTTAAAAGCTATATTTATGCGCTCTTTATCACTAGGGTTTGCAAGTACTTCGTGCAACAGGTAGCTGGGAAATAAAAGTAATAAGCCGTCTGTAGGCTCCATAGCATAAGATTGCCCAAATGGTAAACCGCGTGTTATTTGTTTATTGAGGTAGGGTTGCGTATAAAAAGCTATTTCTCCTGTGTCCTTTCCTTGAATATAATATACCCCTGACCAATGACAATTTGCATGTGAATGGATGGTATTGCTACTTCCTTTATCATTCACATTGGTCCAATAAGTAATTTCAAAGTCGTCCATAGTTGCTTGCTCAAGTGCAACACAACTAATTTGATTGTTAATGTAGTGTCGATGAACTTCTTTCAACAATGTTATGGCATGTTCTGCAATAGTTGGCCACTGTGGGTAGTCTCGGTGCCCACGCCAGCATCCTAAATTACTATTTTTACTTGGGTCATTTTCTTCATTTTTATGGGCTTTAACTTCAGTTATTAGTTGATCATTAATTTCTTCAAAGTTGGGTAGCATCGTCCACCAAAAGTCTGTTTGTAGTAAACAGCCTCGGCCTTTCTTTAAACTTGTAGTCATAACATTTTGTCTTATGGCATAAATAAATATGGAAATTTAGATGGAGTTTACTGTGATATAGAATGTTTTTGTCAAGTATTTTTGTATTGCACTATATTCGGTTGTTCGAACGTATCTTCTAATGAGTCAATTAATCACGCGATAATATGGTGTTGAATTTTATACTGTCATTAAAAGATAATGATTGAACTACACAATAGATTATTCACTTTTTATTTCAAATAAGAGGTAATCCATTGATAAAATTAAGTAATTTGGAAATGATCGTTAATGCAGTACTCGATTTTTTTTGGTGGTTTAAAATTAATGGCTGCAATAGTGGGTAAATTGTAGTCAGAAGTGAAACATTTCAATGATAAGTGCGAAAGTGACAACTTACTGTATTTAATAGGTTTCTTGTGGTTATTGTGTTTCAATGTGTTTCCGTTTGTTAAAAAAAGTAACATTCAAAGACAATTTGTATTGACCACATAAACTAATAAAGTTTATTATCCCTCGCGACAGATCAGGTTTATAAGTGAATATTCGGTTATTCTTTTGAATTATTAACAATAAAAAACCAAATTGACTTATTAAACAAAATAAAAGACAAACATAGTCTTGAAATTAAAACATGAGATCCACGAAAGTGGTCCAGGGAGTATATTAATGTATCAAAGTAATAAGCTTACTCAAGCTATTCGCTTAGCTCTTATCGCCGGAGCTACAACTACAGCTCTAGCTATGCCAAGTGCAATGGCTTTTGCAGAAGACGAAGAAGAAGCAAGTGTCGAACGTATTCAAGTTTCTGGTTCTCGTATTAGACGTGCTGAATTAACTTCAGTAACACCTGTTATTAAAATTGACGCTCAAGAATTTGCTATCTCAGGTAACCTGAATATCGAGCAAAAACTTGCAGAGTTACCCTCTACATTGCCTTCTTTTGGTCCTAGTTCAAACAACCCAGGTGATGGTACTGCGCGTGTTGATTTACGTGGTTTAGGTTCTAACCGTACTTTAGTTATGGTTAACGGTCGTCGTTGGGTTCCTGCAACTCAAACAGGTGTTGTTGATTTAAATACAATTCCAGCGTCACTAATTGAAAGCGTTGAAGTAATCACGGGTGGAGCATCAGCAGTATATGGTTCTGATGCACTAGGCGGTGTTGTTAACTTCAACATGAAAGACGATTTTGAAGGCGTTGAAATTTCAACGTTATATGATATCACTACTGAAGGTGATGCAGAGAAATTTAACCTTGATTTAACAATCGGTGGTAACTTTGCAGATGATCGTGGTAACGCAGTTATTTATGCTGGTTATTCAAAACGTGAGGCTTTATTCCAAGGTGACCGTGCTTTTACTAGCTGGACAGCAACAGAAAATGCTGCTGGTACTGAGTTAATTAATGGTGGTTCTTCAGGTATTCCAGGTACTCGTGTATTTGGTGGCCCAACACTACCTAATGGCTCTACTTTAGGTCGTTTTAATCAAGACGGTTCAGGTTCTGCATGGGACAATGCAAACGATCGTTTTAACTATGCACCAGACAACTTCTTACAGTTACCTCAAGAACGTTTGACATTGAATGCATTTTCTCATTTTTACATTAATGATGAAACACGTATTTATTCAGAATTAGCCTTTATTCGTAACTATGTGCCACAAGAATTAGCACCGACACCTGCTTTTTTAAGCTATGTAGATGTTAACCCTAATAGTGCATTTTTCGGTGCTGACGTACAGCAAGCATTTAATGAAAATGCAAATGCTGACGGAACATATACGTTACCGTTTATTGGTCGTCGCATGGTAGAAAATGGTTCTCGTCAATCGTTAGATACTCGTGATGCAATGCGTATTTTAGTCGGTATTGATGGTTACATTAATGACGATTGGTCTTACGATGTATATTATAGTCGTGCTCACTTAGATAACATTAACTTTTTAAATAACGATGTTTCTGATTCACGTTTCCGTCAAGCTATTTTAACTAACGATGCAGGCACTGAGTGTCAAGATACTTCAGGTGGTTGTGCGCCGCTAAATATCTTTGGTGATGGTAATATTTCTCAAGCAGCCGTTGACTTTGTTAAAATTGGTGCAACTAACGTCATTCAAGTTCGACAAGAAGTTTTCATGGCAACACTTTCAGGCACATTACCTTGGACTCTTCCAGGTGCAGATGAGTCTATGGGTATTGTATTTGGTTATGAAAAACGTCAAGATCAATCTTCATTCCGTCCAGATACATTTTTATCGGCCGGTGATGTATTAGGTTTTAATGCAGGCCAAGCAACAACAGGTCAATACGCCTCTGATGAAATATTTACTGAGATTTCAATTCCAGTACTTAGCGGTAAAGCATTTGCTGAAGACCTAAGTTTATGGGGCGCAGCACGTCAAGCTGATTACTCTAACATTGGTGCTGTTACATCTTTTGCCGCGGCAATTAACTGGGCACCAACTGATTGGGTTAGTACTCGTGTAGGTTTCCAACAAGCGGTACGTGCGCCTAACGTTTCTGAGCTGTTCTTAGGACAAACCAATGGTTTCCCTGGTGCATCTGATCCATGTTCTGTAGGTGGTTTTGTTGAAGGAACTACTGATAGAGCACTTTGTGAATCTATGGGTGTTGCTGCATCTCAAGTAGGTGTATTCACTCAAGCAAACGCTCAAATTGAAGGTAGATTTGGTGGTAACCCAGACCTGAAAGAAGAGTCTTCAGATACCTTTACTGTTGGTCTTGTTCTGCAACCAATGGAAGGTTTAGACCTTACTATTGATTATTTCAATATTGAAATTACTGATGCTATCAATGTTCTTGGTGGTGGTGTTAACAACGTACTAGATATTTGTTATAACGAAATTAAAGATGCAAGTAGTGCTTTCTGTCAAGCGATTCAACGTCGTGGTGATGGTAACGTTGGTTTAGTAAGTGTTTTAAATGAAAATATTGCAATCATTGAAACAACGGGTATTGATTTTAACGTTACTTATAATACAGAGTTTGACTTTGGCTTATTTGGTAACGGTTCTACATTAAATGTTCAATATCGTTCAACATTCTTAACACAGTTTGATCAAACTCCTGTTGCCGGTCTAGCTACAGTAAATGAATGTGATGGATACTTTGGTAATACTTGTGGTACGCCTTTAGCTAAATTTCAAGCGAATACTCGTGTTAACTGGACAACAGGTGATTTAACGTTATCTGGTTTATTCCGTTATATTAGTTCAGCTGAAGATGATCAAATTATGACAGGTACTGCTGTAGCTTCTGATTTAGTTGTTCCAGAAGTTGATGCTGCTGTATATCTTGATTTAAGTGCTAGTTACCTTATTAGTGATGCACTAAGCATTAACTTTGGTATGAAGAATGTACTTGATGAAAAACCTACTACGTTAGGTGGTTCATCTCAACAAGGAAATACATATCCTGAGCTTTATGATACAATTGGTCCACGTGTATTCATTAGCGCATCTTACAGATTTGATTAATTTTCAAATTTAACTATGTAAGTTAAAGTAAGATAAAATAAAATGGTCAACATATGTTGGCCATTTTTTATTCTAAAACAATAATAAATTTACTATATTAGTTATAGTGTTTGTCAGTCATTAACGATAAAATCAAGTTTAGGCGCACTGCTAAATAGTGAATAAACTGATACAGTTATATGATTAATAAAAATTTAGCCATTAAAATGCAAGCGTTATTTGTATTACTCAATAAGGGTAATCCTCAAAGCGTTATTACAGACTTAATCGTGTTATTGAAGAAACATTCAGGCAATGCTGATTTATTACATTTAGCGGCGCTAGCATATAAAGCCGATAAGCAGCTCTCAGTAGCAAATGGGTATTATCAAAAGTCCCTTGCGATTAAGCATGATCAACCTCAAGTTCATAACAATTTGGCAAATAGCTATAAACAAACGGAACAGTTTTCATTAGCAGAAAAACATTATAAATTAGCAATATCTTTAAATGACAAGTATCTTGATGCGTGGAAGAATCTTGGTTTATTGCACCTTCATTTAGACAAGTTTAATGATGCAGAAAATGCATTTTCTCGAGTCTTGTCAATAAAGCCAAAAGATGTTTCAACCTTAACTTCCCTAGCGAATGTATATAAAGAAAAAGGTGAGTACATCACCGCTATCAATACCTACAAACAAGTTTTGGCAATTGAACCTAACTATATAAACGCTATTCATAACCTAGGTTTAACCTATAAATTATCCGAGCAATTGGAACTCGCTCTAGCATGCTTTCGACAAGCTAAAGTTTTAGCTCCACACGTTGCTGAAATAGATTATAACGAAGCCAATACCCTTTTTGAGCAAGGTGATTATGTTGGTGCTGAAGAGTTATATTGGCAATCTTTAAATAAAGATCCAAATAATATTGAAGTTCACCAAACACTTAATGAGTTGTATTGGCAAACAAATAGAAAGTCTGAATTTGGACGTAGCTTTAAATTGGCTATTGAACATTTACCAACTTCAATACCTCTCAGGAATGCTTTTGCTGAGAGTCTACATGCATCAGGAAATATAGAAGAGGCACTACATATTGTTGAACAAGCATTAAAAATAGATGAAACACCAAGTGTTTTACATATGTTTGGCAAGATAATCGCGTCAAAAGGTGATATAGAAGGTGGAATAAAAGCGATAGAGAAAGCATTAGCTCAACATTACTGTATTGATGTTGTCTCAGATTTAATTGAGTTGCTGATCATTAAATCTCAATACGAAAAAGCATTACATTATATCAAACAAGCTGAAATTGTTGAGCCACTTAACCAATTACTTATAGCATACAAAAGCTTGTGTTGGCGCTTAACAAATGATCAACGTTATGAATGGTTAATTGATTATCAACAATATATTCAAGCATTTGAAATTCCTGTTCCTAATGGTTATTCATCACGGCATGAGTTTCTTGCAGAGTTAGAGCATACTTTATTAGCTATGCATAAAACAACGGCAGCTCCTTTAAAGCAAACTTTGAAAAATGGAACACAAACACCGGGACGTTTACTATATAAACCCTTACAACCAATAATAGACTTAAAAAACTCATTTGAATTAGTCGTTGGAGAATATATCGCATCCTTACCTAATGATATTAACCATCCACTATTGTCACGAAAAAGTCAGCAACTAAACTTTGCTGGCTCTTGGTCTGTAAGACTCAAACCAAACGGTTACCATGTAAATCATATACATCCCAAAGGGTGGTTAAGTTCAAGCTTTTACATAACCGTTCCAGACTTTTCAATGTCACCTCAACAGTCAGTACATGCGGGTGGGATTAAATTTGGAGAAAGTTCATTAGGACTTGAAGATAGAGAGGTAATTAGCCGTGTTATTGTCCCTAAAGCAGGAGAACTTGTTTTGTTTCCTTCTTATGTCTGGCATGGAACATATCCTTTTAATGGTAAAGATAGTGATTTTAGATTAACAGCACCTTGTGATATAACGCCGATGTAAGTTCTTAAGGTGCTAATTTCAAAAAGTATAAAGGAAAAGTTGTAATCATTACATGCAACTTTGTTCTCCAGAAATTACTAAAGGTTGTTAATTATAGTGAATAACGAATTAAATCAGGTAGATCTTGCTTTTCAAAAGCAGGATAACCAATTAGGACTAGAGCTGTTAAGAAACTATGTCTTCAAATATCCTCAAGATGTTGAACAAATCTATAGATTAGCGGTTATTGAAGAGCAAATCGGCGATCCTGAAAAAGCGATGTTGGCTTATTTACAATGTATAAATAGCGCTAAAAATTACATGATTGCATATTTATATGCGGGCTATTTCTTTCAACAGCAAGGGCAAACTGAAAGGGCGCTTGCAATCTACTCTTTAGGTAATGATATTGATGGCCAATTGATTAATTTACATAAACTGGATAACGTTTCTTATGAAACCAAGCTTCGTTCATATAACGCGGATATTGCGTTAAAAAAGCATTTTTGTGCATTACATCAAATGAGTTTAAGTCTTGATAATCAACAATCAAAAATTCAAAATGAAAAATCGAGAATTCAGAGTGCAATTTGGCCACAAACACATACTGAAAACGTTACTTATTTAACGGAACAACAAAAACCGCACATGTTTTACGTACCCGAATTACTAGCACTACCGGTGCATAGTTATCATTCTCACCCTTGGTATAAAAATGTGGAAGAGAACTTTTTGCTTATAAAGGAGGAACTTGCCAATATAGTTGATAATGTTCTTAGTGATGGTGAACCCTACCTCGATAAAAGTTTTGAGCAAAAAGGTTTTAAAGGTTTGGCAGGTTCTAAAAATTGGAGTGCACTTCATTTATACAATAATGGCGTTGCTAATGATGAACTTCTTAAACGTATGCCATTGACATCAAAATTATTAGACAGTCTTCCTTTATATAAATTAAATGATAAGCCTTTTGAAGTCTTTTTTTCGTTACTAAAAGCAGGACAACATATAAAACCTCACTATGGTTTATCAAACCATACTCTTACGGTTCATTTACCTCTTGTAGTACCTAAAGGGGGCTACTTACGTGTGGCAAATGAAAAGGTCAATTGGCAAGAAGGACAATTGATTATATTTGATGATTCTTTTGAGCATGAAGCTATTAATTTGAGTCAAGAAGATAGAGTCGTACTGATTTTTTCTGTATGGCACCAAGAGCTATCTGAACTTGACCAATTAGATATTCAAAATAGTTTCATGAGTAGACAAAAATGGTTAGAAAGCCGGTCTCAACAATTGTCTTGAATCAATTGCCTATATGTTTCTCTAAATACTTTAAATTGATCATCGTAGTGGCGTGAAAAATTAATTTTGCTGGTATTTATCGGCTTCCTTACTTGCAACTCACTAAATGTGAAGCTACTCACTGCTTTTTGATGGAAATTTAAATAATCGTCATGCCATTGAAGATTACAAAACTTATATATTTCAGCTGAGGTTGTTGAAGGGGTCTTAGCTAATTGCTCATAATTTACATCTATTACATTATCTGGATATAAGTTAGCCCAATAATCCATTAATTTATTGGCATAATAAATTGTATGTGCGATTGACTCTAATTTGGCTGCATAATTGTGATGTAGGGCAAAAGGGTGAGAATAAATTGAGAGGGCTAAATCCTCAGGAGAGCGGCGCATTTGGATGATCTTTACATCTTTAAAAATTGCTACCATTGCTCCTACATAGCGAAAATTATGTGGCATTTTGTCGACAATCGTTTCTGTATTTAGAGCCGTTTCTTGTTGATAATATTCCCTAAAATATGTCGTGTTTTTTGAAAAAAAGGCCTGCCAATTTATATGTTTAAACTCGGAGTGTTGTTTTATTTTTTTATCTATCGAAAATGCTAAAGCTTCATTTTCTCCACAACTTTGAATTTCAGGATGTTGAGATATCAATCGATCCATTAGCGTTGTACCTGAACGAGGCATGCCAACAATAAATATATTTTGTGGTTGATTTTGAGGTTGATTTAGTTTTTTTAACTTAGCTTGAATCACTATTTTTTTATAATCGGAATGTTCTTCTATCACTGTCTTTTTGTTATATTCAGCGTTGTTTAATTTTTGTTGCTCAAGTTGCAGTTGGTTAGCTTTAGTAAAATACTCAAATGCTAATTTATATTGTTCAGTCTTTTCGTAGGCTTTTGCTAATGTAAAAAGGTTATGTTGGCTTTCATAGGTATTTGTTATCTTACTATTATAGTTTTTTGTTAATTTTGAAATACATTGATCATATTGCTTACCTAATTCTTGTTTTATTGCCCAAGCAATATGGCTAATCGGGTTAAGTTCAATAACTTTATCTGCCGAAATAATGGCTTGTTTAATGTTGTTCTCTAAACGGCAGATCCTTGCTTCTAAATCATATCGAGTTAAACTCACATCGCCAAGTTCTATAGCAATATCTAATTGTATTCGTGCATCTTTAATATCCCTTGATAAGATATATAAATCTGCAAATTTAAGATGGTTATCACTGTTTTTATTTGATAAAGAAATATATGTTGTAAACGCATCAATTGCTTGCGTATATTCTCTACGTTTACCAGCGCAAAAGGCCAATTTTTCCCAATATAATGGCACTGATGGCGCTTTATTTGATAGTTCCTGCCAATAGGCTTTGGCACTTCCCCAATCTTCAAGTTTCATATACGCAGTTGCAAATAGCTGTTGAGATTGTATACATGTAGCTTTAAGGCTTTGCAGTATTTGTATTGAAACATCTGGGTGACCAATTGATAATGCTAAATTGGCGAATGATATGATAACGTGAGCGTCATTGGGCAAGTGATGTTTAATTGAGTTGATAATTTCTAGTGCTTTATTGTTTTGTTGCGCAGCATTTAAGCAAAAAGCAAAATTTAATGCGATATCGTAGGCGAAAGGCTCCTTTTTTGCTGCTTGCTCAAATAAAGGGATGGCTAAATCAAATGATTTTTTTTGAAAATATAACGTTGCCAACCCATAAGTAGCATCATTACTATTAAAGTTTTTTATAGCACATGAGTATTGTTTTTCTGCCAATATATAGTCGCCACTCTTATGGGCTGATTCTGCAGAGTGCAATAAGTTATTTAAATTCATTTTTTGCCTAAGATCTGTGTTCTACAACCAATACAATAGTGCTGAACATTTTCATTGTTGGTATGATGATACAGTAAAGGATCATAGCAATAATAGTGTTTGTAACTCAAAAATAGAGATAAAAATGAATTTATCATTAGCAGAAAATATAAATGTCGATAATTTAAAAAAATTATTTTTAAAAGATGGCTATATAAAGGTAGTAAATGCTTTGACTGATGATACTGCGAATTGTTTGTTTGAGCAGTTTTCGATTCAAGAAGAATGGAATTTGGTCTTTAATAACAATGGCTTACATCAAGATTTAAATAGTACTGAAGTAGCGCTGTGGAGCACCGATAAAAAAAATGATTTAAGAAAAATTGTTCATCAACAGGCAAGTCAAAGCTTCCAATATTTTTATAAAACAATCCCGATATATGATATTTATCATAATAATCTGATGCCGGGACACTTTTTTAATGACATTCTTGAGTTCTTAAACAGTGTCGATGTTTTAGATTTTTTTAGGAATGTATTATCGGCACCAGAAATTTCATTTGCCGATGGGCAAATAACGCAATTTGGTGCGGGTGACTTTTTAAATTGTCATAGTGATGATGTCGACAATAAAAATAGAGTTGCTGCATTCGTAATCAATCTCACTAAAGATTGGCGAGCTGATTGGGGAGGTGCGTTACATATTTTGGATAATGAGTCACAAATAAAACAAAGTTTTTTACCATCATTTAATGAAGTTAATATTTTTAAAGTACCTGTTGAACATTATGTAGGCATTGTGGCTCCTTTTGCCAAAGGAAGTAGATTGTCTATTACAGGTTGGTTGAGAAGTGGTGAAAATCCAATGACATTATAGGAATTAAAATGACAATACAAATGAACAAAGATTTAAGTATTGATGAATTAGCATCATCATTTAGTGAAAATGGCATTGTGAGAATATCATCTTTTTTACAAGATGAAAGTGCAGCTAAAATAAGAGGTTTTTTGCAGCAAAATGTAGATTACCAAAATGCTTTTTTTGTTGATGGTTCAAATCGTGAAGCGAGCGACAAAGAAATTTCAGACCTTCCTTTTGATACTCGCCAACAGTTATATCGTGGCATACATCAATCGGCTGCTAAAGGGGTCGGTTTCCTATACGGTAAACACCAAATTCTTGATGAATCACCTGAATACTTGAAAAACACATTGAGTTTTTTAAATACAACAAAAATTTTAGAATTGGTCAGTTCTATTACTCAGAATATAAATTTAAATTATGCTGATGGACAAGCAACACGTTATAGAAGTGGTGATTTTTTAACTCGTCATACGGATAACATTCCAGGAGAAACACGTCAAATAGCTTATGTGCTAGGTATGACTGAAAATTGGCACCCAGATTGGGGCGGATTGTTACAATTTTTTCAACAAAATGGCGAACCAACAAATTCGTGGTCTCCTGAATACAACTCGTTGACATTATTTGATGTAAAAAAAATACATTCAGTCACTTCTATAGCTCCATTTACTGAGAGAAACCGTTATTCCATAACGGGCTGGTATCGAAAATAGCAGAATGTTACAAAAAAATATTTTTTAGAAATATTAGAATAAAGTTGACTTAGTACGAATGAATTAGTAAAACATGTATCAGCAAATATTTAATTCATCTAAAAGAGGTTTTTTTAGTCATAATTATACGAGCTGCAAATACTATGAAATTGAGCTAATATTAATCTTTTCATTAATATTAAGTGAAATTAAATGGTTATTTGTCACAAAAACTTAAAATAAATCGTCTTTTTTATGTCTCTAGTTGACAGTTTCGTTGTCGTCTGGGAATATTGCATGGTTTTATTCTAGAGAAATTAAAACTTAAAATGGCAGATTATGAAATTTGCGTTAACAATAATGTTTGTTATCAAATTCAATAGCAATTGGTTGGGAACTATGTCCAAATTAAGCAAGAAAAGCCTTATCGCTTCGACGATAATCGGCGCAATAGCATTAACAGCAAGCAACTTCGCTGCTGCAGATGCGTTATCAAACCTACAAAAAGCAGAAGCTAAAACGTTTAAAGCGTCTGTTAAATCACAAAATAAAATCAATTCAATTTATGAGCAAACCGTAGATCTTCTCGGTGAGTATCGTAATACGGTTGATGAAGGTGATGTACTACGTGGTTATAATGACCATGTTCAACGTATGGTTGACCATCAACAAACAGTGATCGCATCTTTGCAAAAACAAATCGACGGTGTCGATAAAGTTAAGCAAGGTGTTGTACCTCTAATGTATAAGATGATCGAAACTCTTGAGAAGTTCATTGCTTTAGATATACCAGTGAGCATTGAAAGACGTAAAGAACGTGTTGAAAATCTTCGTACTATTATGGGTGACTCAAACGTAACGACTTCAGAGCAGTTTCGTTTAGTGCTTGAAGCATACGAAATAGAAGCAAACTACGGCACCACATTTGAGGCTTATCAAGGTGAACTTGATTTAGGCGACCGTATTATCACTGCTGATTTTGTTAATATGGGCCGTATTGCATTAGTTGCTCAGTCGTTAGATATGAAAAATTCATGGGTATGGAATAACGATTCTCGTTCATGGGAAGCTTTGGGTGACGAATACTTAAAACCAATTAAAGAAGCAGTTGCCATGGCGCGTAAGCAATTACCAATGGACTTAACTAAATTACCCGTATTTGCAGCAGGAGCAAAATAATGAAAAGAATACTTAATTTTGTCATGCTCGCGGCTTCTATGTCAGTAGCAACATCTGCACTAGCGGCTAATGAACTAAGTGATTTATTAAAACAAGTGAAAGCTGATCGTGTTTCAGAAGCGAAACTTGATAAAAAGCGTGAAGCTGAATTTAAGTCGGCACGTGCCGATAAACAGGCTTTGTTAAATAGCGCTAAAAAAGAACTTTCAAACCAGCAAGCTCGTAATAAACGTTTAACAAGAGATTATGCGGCTAATGAAATTACGTTAGCGCAAAAAGAAGTTGAACTTGATAACGCTAAAGGTACTTTAGGTGAAATGTTTGGTGTAAGTCGTTCAGCTGCCGCTGATGCTTATGGTAAAATCGTTACCTCAATTGTTAGTGCAGAATATCCTGGCCGTGGTGAAGCGTTAAGTCGTATCGCTAACTCTAAAGAAATTCCTGCTCTAGAAGATTTAGAAGAATTATGGTTTGCCTTGCAAACTGAAATGACGCAATCAGGTCAGATTTCTCAGTTTACTGCTGAAGTCACAAGTCTTGACGGTTCTAAATCTACACAAACAGTTACTCGTATTGGTACCTTTAACCTTGTTTCTGATGATGGCTATTTAACCTATAACGATGAAGTAGGTCAGATTCAACCATTGCCTAAACAACCTGCTGGATATATATCTGAAACTGCAGCTGATTTCTTCAATACCTCTTCCGGTTATGCTGGTGTTTATGTTGATCCATCTCAAGGTGGTATCCTAGCGTTAGAAACACGTAAGCGTACTTTGATGGAATTTTACCATCAAGGTGAAGAAGTTGGTTATGCGATAACTGTACTACTTATTATCGGTAGTTTAATTGCTCTTGAACGTTTACTTGTTCTTGGTTCAATGTCTTCGAAAATTAAAGCGCAAGAGAAAAATCTTGATCAACCTAATGAAAATAACCCTCTTGGTCGTCTATTAAAAATCTACCATGACAATAAATCAGTAGATGCAGAAACGCTTGAGTTGAAACTTGATGAAGGCATATTACGAGAAACACCTAGTGTCGACCGTGGTATTAACCTAATCAAAATGTTTGCCGCGATAGCACCTTTAATGGGTCTATTAGGTACAGTTATCGGCATGATCATGACGTTCCAAACCATTACATTATTTGGTACAGGTGACCCGAAAATTATGGCGGGTAATATCTCATTAGCACTTGTAACAACAGCATTAGGTCTTATCTGTGCGTTACCACTTATCCTTATACATAGTGTTGTAGCGGGTAAAGCAAAAGGTGTTCTGCAAAAATTAGATGAGCAAAGTGCTGGTTTAATTGCCGCGATTGCAGAGAAGGAGTCTAACTAATGTTATTCCTGATAGAGCTTTGGGAATCTGTCAGGAGTTTCATTGCGACGGGCGGAGATGTTTTATATTTTGTCGCCCTCGCTCTTTTTCTGATGTGGATATTAATGATGGAACGCTATTTGTTCCTAGGTAAAGAATATCCAGCAATACGAGATAATATTATTGCTAAATGGGATGCACGTGAAGACACTACGTCTTGGTACGCTCATCGCATCAGAGAAACTTGGATTTCTGAAACAAATGCATTGCTTGAACAAAACATGCTTACCATTAGAACCTTAGTGGCAATGTGTCCTCTTATCGGTCTGCTTGGAACAGTTACAGGTATGATTGGAGTATTTGAGACTATGGCACAGCAAGGCACAGGTAACCCACGTCTAATGGCAGCGGGTATATCTATGGCTACAATCCCGACGATGGCAGGTATGGTCGCGGCATTGTCAGGTGTGTTTTTTAGTTCAAGATTAGACGCTAAAGTTAAATTAGCAAAGGCTAAGCTGGTTGACAGTTTACCTCATCACTAGAGAGATATTCGAATGGCACGTAAACGTATTCGTGAAGACGAAGAAGCCGTGATAGATATGACACCGATGCTAGATATCGTATTTATCATGTTGATATTCTTCATTGTAACTACTTCTTTTGTAAAAGAAGCTGGTATTGAAGTTAATAAACCTAAAGCTGCAAATCAAAGTAAGCAAAAGTCAGCTAATATTTTCGTCGCGGTGAAAGATACCGGTGAAATTTGGTTAGATAAACGCCGTGTCGACATCGAGCGTGTTTCCGCTACAATTGAAAAATTATTAGCAGAGCAACCAACTGATGTTGTAATTATCCAAGCAGACAAAGATGCTAAACATGGTGTTGTTGTTAAAGTAATGGATGCAATAAAAGATGCAGGCATAGATAGAATTTCTATTGCGGCAGCTAAGGGGTAGTTTATGGTTCGCTTTTTAGTATCAATACTACTAGGCGCAGCGGTAACTTTTGCATTATTTGCTTTCATGGCTTTTCTTGTTTCTAGTGGCGACATGACGAAACAAGATCCATTGGATCATATAATTGTAGAAGTTAATACTACGCCACCTAAGTCAGCAGCAGAACGTCGACAGCGTGTTCCGCCACCGCCGCCACCGCCGCCTAAAACACCACCTAAGCCACAAGCTCCAGAGCCTGAAGCTAGTAGTAG
>JABSOX010000072.1 GCA_013215655.1 Colwellia sp. | reverse complement strand
AGGTAAATAAAACACAACAACAAAAACAGGTATTAAAATAATTCGAAATAAAGTTATTTGATTTGGAATAGTCCACATAATTTTTTCACAGTAGCTTTTTACGTCATTGTTTATTTTTATTCAGATACATTTAAACAATAAGCCTTTGGGGCTTATTCTACACAACTTCGAGCTTATTTGTCATGTAACGCATCATAAATATTTTGTGCTAGTACACCGCTAATGCCTGGAACTGTTGCTAGGCTAGCTTTATCTGCTTGTAAAACTTCCTGCAAGCCGCCTAAATACTTAAGCAATGCTTGTCGTTTTTTAGCGCCAATCCCCGGGATTGTTTCCAATGTAGATTTTTTACTTACTTTTTGCCTTTTAGCACGATGTCCGGTGATGGCAAAGCGGTGCGACTCATCACGAATATGCTGAACTAAGTGTAATGCAGGCGATGTTGCGGGTAAATTAATGAGTTGATGACTACCTGCCAAAATAAGTGTCTCTAAGCCTGGCTTACGAGACTCTCCTTTGGCAACACCGATAAGTAAAGGCGTTCTTATTGAACTTGATGTTTGACTTAGCATAGCAAAGAATTCTTCTGCTTTTGCTAACTGTCCTTTGCCACCATCTATAAATATAATATCAGGCATTTTTTCATTTGACGTCACTTTTCCGTATCGTTTGTTTAATGCAAATGCCATAGCAGCGTAATCATCCCCAGGAGTAATACCATAAACATTATAACGACGATAATCGCTTTTTAGTGGCCCTTCTTGGTTGAAAACCACATTGGAGGCGATAGTTTGTTGCCCCATCGTATGACTGATATCAAAACATTCTAACCGATTTAACCCTGCTGGAAGCTCAAATACTTCACTTAATGCAGCAAATCGTGCTTGTATTGATTCTTTATGACTATTACGTGTTAACAGTGCACTTTCTGCATTGGTATTGGCTAACTTCAGATACTGCGTTCGCTCAGCGCGAACATTGATAGAAATTTTAACATCATGTTCTGCTTGTATACTTAATAACTCTTTAAGTTGTAATAAATTATCAAACTTTTGAGAAATAACGATTTCTTTTGGTATTTGAGCCGATTTAAGATCGTCACCTAAATACCTTTGTGTTAGAAAAGCTTCAATAATTTCCATATCAGAAGTATCGGCAGGCAAGGTTGGAAAATAGCTTTTACTACCTAATATCTTTTGGTCTCGAATAAAAAGTATATGTAAACAAGCTTGAGATTTTTGACGATAAAGCCCAACAACATCCATTTCTGATGCAATGCCACTAACATATTGTTGTTGTTGTACTTTACGTAATGTCGAAATTTGATCTCTGCATTTTGCAGCTTGTTCAAAATCAAGGTTTTTACTTGCAGCTTCCATTTTGCCAACAAGATCATCAATAACAGTTAAACTCTTCCCTCTTAAAAATAATGAGGCAAGCTTTACTTGATGATCATAGTCACCAGTAGATATTTTATCTACACAAGGAGCTGAGCAACGTCCTAGCTGATGTTGAAGACAAGGACGAGAGCGAGCACGATAGTAGCTATCTTCACATTGTCTGATAGGAAATAATTTTTGCATTAAGCGTAAACTTTCCCAAACAGCTCCCACTGTAGGATATGGGCCAAAATACTCACCCTTAATTTTTTTACCACCTCGATGTAAGCCGATTTTTGGATGTTTATGTTTTGTTATAAGTAGATAGGGGTAGCTTTTATCATCACGTAATAAAATATTATATTTTGGTTGGTATCGCTTAATGTAGTTATTTTCAAGAATTAATGCCTCACCTTCAGTATGAGTGATTGTGACATCAATAGCCTGTATTTGCTGAACAAGTACTCTCGTCTTATTGCTACCGACATCTTTGCGAAAATAACTCGCTAAACGTTTTTTTAATTGTTTAGCTTTGCCAACATAGATCACTTTTTGCTGGTGATCGTACATACGATAAACACCAGCCTGCTCTGTAACAACAGATAAGAAAGCTTTATGGTCGAACGTTGATAATTCTTGAGAGGACACTTTTATTAAGTTTGCAGTTACAGGTATTACAGTTTTTCAGTGCTTAGCATACCGTATCTAATCGCTAAATGCGTTAGTTCAACATCATTACCAACATTGAGCTTTTCAAACATACGATAACGATAACTATTAATAGTTTTACTGCTTAATACCAATTGTTTAGAAATATCAGGCACTTTTTCACCACGAGTAACCATCAACATAATTTGTAGCTCTCTTTCAGACAGAATACTAAAAGGATTTTCTTCTACTGATTTAGATTGGTTCAATGCCATTTGCTGAGCAACATCAGGAGTGATATATCGCTGACCGCTATTTACCGCTCTAATAGCGTTAACCATTTCATCAGGGCCTGCGCCTTTCGTTAAATAACCCGCAGCACCTATTTGCATCACTTTACTTGGAATAGGATCTTCAGTATAAACAGTTAAGACGATAACCTTTACATCGGGAGCATAACGAATAATTTTCTTAGTTGCCTCCAAGCCACCAATACCGGGCATATTCATATCCATTAAGACAACATCAGGCTCAGTTTTACGACAAAATTTTATCGCTTCCTCTCCGGTTGACGTTTCACCGATAACCTTAAATCCTTTTACTTCATCGAGTATTTTCCGGATCCCTGTACGAACAAGTTCATGGTCATCAACTAATAGAACATTTATCAAAGAATTACCCTTATATTTAATCTGCGTATCAAGAGGCACTACCTGCAAGCAAGAGTATAGTTAAATTAACGTTAAAACAATACGTTTCAATATATTTTTACCTGCTAATTCAGTCTATTTTGAATGTTGTTCAATAATAAAACAGGTTTTATAGCTTATGCTCTTTTAACCAACTATTTAACAAGCCAATTTGTCCATTTTTATAGGCAGCATAAGTTAACCGAACGGCGTTACTTAAGATAACGCTATCAGACCATTTAGTTTGCTGAGCAATTAATTCATAACAAGCTAAAGCTTCTTCAGATAGGTAGCCACGCATTTCCTTTTTGCCTTGCGCCTTTTGCCGTTCTCGATATTTTTTTTGCTTCTCAGCATTAGTCATCGCTCTTTTTTTTTCAACTTTCATTTATTATTACGTCAATTTTCTATTTTGAAGTTATTAAGGTTACGCATAACCAAAATAATTGCAATATTTAACTGCTCGGAGTTGTTTAGCGTACAAGTGTAAGCTAAAGTAGCGCACACAATTTAGATACCAATTGAATCATATTCAATTATAAACACTTTCGGAAACATAGTTATGGAACAGAAAAATTCATTTAGCAAAGAAGATTTAGTCAAAGCGGGTACTGGCGAAATGTTTGGTGAAGGTAATAGTCAACTACCGTCAGACAACATGTTAATGATGGATCGTATTATAACGATTAATAGTGATGGCGGTGAACACGGTAAAGGTGAAATAATTGCTGAATTGGATATTAACCCTGATTTATGGTTCTTCGACTGTCATTTTAAGGGTGATCCGGTAATGCCTGGTTGCCTCGGCCTTGATGCGATGTGGCAATTAGTCGGCTTTTACCTTGCATGGTCTGGTGGTCCGGGTCGTGGTCGTGCACTCGGTGTGGGCCAAGTAAAATTTACTGGCCAAGTTTTACCAACAGCCAAAAAAGTGACTTATAAGATAACATTTAAACGTGTAATAAAGCGTAAGTTATTTATGGGTATTGCCGATGGCACTGTTTCTGTTGATGGACGCGTAATTTATACTGCTACTGACTTAAAAGTAGGATTATTTACGGATACTTCTAAGTTTTAATTTCCATATTAAATGAATACAATATTGTCGGTATTTATATTGCTCTACAAATAAAAATGCTCAGTTTAAGCTGAGCATTTTTATGTTCACGATGAACGGTCATGATTCTTGTTCCAGACAAATCATAAGTACCGGCGTCCATGCAGGCAATGTCACTAACACATGGAAGTGAAAGAGTGACGAATAAGCATCAATAATTTAGAATACTTAATCCTTCACTATCTATTATTTATGAATAAAACGTCGACGTAAACCAAACAGTATTAATGTTACCATTGACATAAAACCTAAACCAGCGCCTTGTCTTTTTGTTTCTGCGGCCTCCACTTTAGTACAGTTTTCTATTTCACCTGCTATAGGTGACATTTTAACTGCACGAACAACATCTTCAAATAATTGCTCGCCCGCTTCACCTAACATCAACTCACCCTTAGAATCTTTACGAGGTACTTTGACAATTGCACTAGCTGAAATTTCATTGTTTTCATTAATATCTACCGCTTCAAAGATAGTATATTCTGATTCACACGGTAGAAAATCATTTAAGTCAATAAACGTCTTTTCAGCTATATCATAGATAAAACCATGAGTACGGCGAGGGTTACCTGAGCTTGCGTTATGAGTTTCAACCTCTCCTGTGCCAACAATTAAATTATTCTCATTAATTGCCATCGCTCTACTCGTTGACCCAGTAAAGAATCCTTTAGGCATTTCCATGGTCATGTTATTTAAATCCGAGGTATCAACATAATAAAATGTTGTACTGCTACGAGAGCTAAGTTCTCTCCCATGAGTTGAACCTACAGCGATGCCATTATCATTAATATCAAAAGCACGAGAAATATATTCTTTACCATGATCTTCAGTAAGGCTTACTACCTGACCATCTTTAAAAACAACTGCATATTCTAATCTTTGTTCATTCACACTCGGTTGGGTTTCGGTTTCATCAACCCAACCAATAGCATAGCCCACAGCAACACCATGATTGTTAACAGCTTGAGCACGGCTGACATTCTCACTTGTATCATCTACATGAAAAGTAACTAAATAGCCTAAGCCCTCACTTGATACCTCTCCATTGATATCAAGATGCCATTTATATGCCTCAAGGTGATAAATACCACTGGCAATATTTTGAATACATACTTCAATTGGCATATTTATATCAGGATCAGCACAACCTCCCGTTGTATCTTCAATAAAATCTACCGCATCTTGATCAAGTCCAATACTGGCATAACCGACCGCAATTTGACTATCACTAATATCCAAAATAGCAGATTCACCACCATAAGTTACTGCCGGAGGCATCAGAGGAATAATTGTTTGTCCTTGATCGGGGGAGAAGTAACCTCGTGTAGTGAAACTTCTTAACCAGTGAGTAACTTCATCACCATCACTTTCGGTAAAGTCTATCGGTAGATATGGCGCCGATGCATTGCCATAGAGCCAACCGTTATCAGTAATACCATTGACAAAATCAATCGTAGAGCGAGTTAACTCGGAAGTATTTTCAAAAGTTGTATCGAAGATAATCATTTCTTCTGTTTGACCACTGATATTAGCCATTGCAATTACATCACCTACCTTTTGAGATAAGCTCGTATTAGCCGCTCTTAAATATCTAATTACCCAAGATAAATCATTGGCTGTAGGGGTACCCGCGCGTAACAACTCTTCGTTTTCAATATCCGAAAGTTCATGAACTCGAATATAATTACGTCTTGCTAAAGCAACAACAGCATCATAATCTTTCTCTACTAAATATTGAAATTGCACAGGGAAATTATAAAGGCTTGTTCCTGAAATGGCCATTTCACCGACATTATTCTCTTGTTGAGCATAAGTATATTTAAGTGAAGCAACACTTCCCTTATCGGTAATTTTATACGTAGCTGCATTTACTGAGGCTAACCCTAATGCACTAGTTATACCTAATGCCAATATTGATTTTACAAATTTGTTCATTAACACTTTAACTCTCAGTTGCTTATTATTATTCATCTAACTCTTGCCATCTGGCGTAAGTTGTTTCGAGCTTGGACTCAGTTTTTTCTAGCTGGTTCAATATATTTTTGGTGAAGTGCTCTTCTTGGCTAAAAAAATCACTTTGATTAACTTGCTCTTGTAAAGATTCAATCAAAGACTCCAATTCATCTATTTTTTCTGGTAACTCTTCAAGCTCTCGTGTTTCTTTATATGATAATTTTTTCTTAGGCGTTGGTTGCTCTATAGCTTTAATAGGCTGACTTTCTTTTTTAGTGGCCTTTTTTACACCTTGAGCCATGCTTTTTCTTTGTTCAGACTTATAAGACAAATAACTATCAACATCATCATAGCCGCCGACAATTTGTGTTATTTGACCACTTCCATCGAAGTAAAGGCAAGTATTTACACAATTATTAACAAAATCACGATCATGGCTCACTAAAATAACCGTTCCTGCATAATTTGCAACGACTTCTTCAAGTAACTCTAAGGTTTCTATATCCAGATCATTGGTTGGTTCATCCATAATCAACAAATTACTTGGTCTTAGAAAAAGGCGCGCCAGCAATAATCTATTTTTCTCTCCACCTGAAAGTGCTCGTACAGGTGTTCTTGCTCGTTTAGGGCTAAATAGAAAGTCTTGAAGATAACCAAGTACATGACGAGACCTACCGTTAACCATCACCTCTTGTTTACCTTCTCCAACAATTTCTTGCACGGTTTGGTTAACATCAAGTTGTTCACGGTGCTGATCAAAATAAGCAATGTCTAAATTTACGCCTGAGCGCATTTTACCACTGGTTGGTTTAAGCTTTTCCATAATTAATTTAATTAAGGTCGACTTACCCGTGCCATTAGCGCCAATCAATGCCAAACGATCATTACGAGAAATTAATAAGTTTAAATTCTCAATGATGGTATTGCCATCAAATGCGATACTTAAATCTTCAGCCTCAAAAACAAGCTTACCTGAACGCTCGCCATGCGCAATGTTCATGGTACTTTGATTTTTAACTTCACGACGAGCTTGGCGTTCTAGTCGTAATTTTTCTAAAGAACGAACTCGACCTTCATTACGGGTACGACGTGCCTTTATTCCTTGGCGGATCCAAACTTCTTCTTCTGCAAGGCGTTTATCAAAAAGCGCATTCTGCTGACTTTCTACTTGTAGGTCATGAGCTTTTTGTTCGATATATAAGTCATAGTTACCGGGATAACTCTTTAGTTGACCTCGGTCAAGGTCTAATATTCGAGTAGATAATCCACGAATGAATGCCCTGTCATGGCTTATAAAGATTATCGTTCCGCCAAAGTCTTTTAAAAACTTCTCTAACCATAAAACACTTTCAATATCTAAATGGTTAGTTGGTTCATCAAGTAATAAAATATCTGGATTAGTCACTAAAGCTTTTGCTAATGCTACTTTTCGTAACCAACCACCTGATAAATCGCAGATTTTATCATCTGGATTTAAAGAGAGAGTACTCATCACTTGCTCAATGCGTTGCTCATCTTGCCAGGCATTGGCTTGCTCAAGTTGCTCTTGCACTAGGGCTAACTTATTTAAATTTTTATCAGAAGGATCTTCAGTAACATCATGAATAATTTGGTGATAGCGTTTAATTAAGTCTGCATTTTCAGCAACACCTTGAGCAACATAATCAAAAAGACTTAACTCTGAAGATTCCGGTGGATCTTGCTCTAGCATTGACATCAACATAGTGCTTGATTTGAGTATTTGCCCATCGTCTAAGCTTTGTTTGCCCATCAATACTTTCATTAGTGTTGATTTACCAGCACCATTGCGGCCAACTAAACAGATTCGCTCACCGGTTTGTACACTTAAGTCGGCTTTGTCTAAAATTTTATCTTCACCAAAAGCAAGTTCAGCATTGGCTATTCTTAATAATTCCATAATTCTTCTTTATTCAATTAATTGCAGTACTTGTTCAAGTGAAAAAGGCCAATACAATTTTTCATTATCATCACTATGTATACTTATCCGTTCTAAAACGGGGATATGTATGCCATAAAATTCTACTAATTTTTCGTCGTCAACGATATCAACAACATTGATCTTGTTTGAAGGAATAACTTTGTTGCATATTTCAAAAGCAAGTTCACAAAGGTGGCAGCCTTCACTGCTGTATAAGTTAAATAGTTTATCCATAGCCTATTTATTCTCACTATTAATATCGCGAGTTATAGACCAACTATTATGTATGTGTTTATTACGCTGAAAATCTTTGTCTCTTGTTAAATCACTCATCGACTTAACAACAACACCTAATAAATTCATCGCCTCGAAATCCATTTTAAAATTCCGCTTATTATTAGTAAAAATCAATTCACCATTAGGTGCTAACGCTTTTAAGCCATCGGTAATCAAATCAACATGATCTCTTTGTACGTCAAAGCTTTCGCCCATACGTTTTGAATTAGAAAATGTAGGAGGGTCAATAAAAACAACATCAAATTTTTGTTCGTTCTTTTTAAGCCATTGCAAACAATCAGCTTGAATAAACTGGAACTTGTGACTGATAAGTTTATTGATGGAGAAGTTATCTTGAGCCCAATCTAAATAGGTATTTGACATGTCCACAGTCGTAATTGAACTTGCACCATGTAACGCGGCTTGCAACGAAACAGAACCAGTATAAGCAAATAAATTTAGTAATGATTTATTTTTTGATTTTTGCGCAATAATTTGTCGAGTTTTACGATGATCGAGAAATAGACCCGTATCTAGATAATCCCAAAGGTTAACTTTAAACTTAGCACCATACTCGCTAACGGTTATTGACTGCTTTTTCTTATCTACCTTTTCGTACTGATTCTTCCCTTTTTGTTTACTACGTGTTTTCAATACCACTTTATCCACTGGTATTTGCAGAACTTTAGGGGTGAAATAGATAACTTCTTGTAATCTTTTTGCTGATTTTTCAACGGCTATGATAGATGGCGCCGCATATTCATGAATAACTACGTATTCTCCATAAATATCTATGGCAACGTTATATTCAGGAATATCAGCATCGTACAAGCGATAACACTCTAGTTGCTCTTTTTTGAGCCAACTCTTTAAATTTTTACGGTTTTTAACTAACCGATTAGCAAAAGCAGAATCTTTTTGTTCAAAATCAATTTGAGGATTACTTTCATCTTTTGCCGATTGTTTTTCATCGATATTATAAAGTGCTAATTGGCAGTCTAAAGGACCATTTTTGAATTTGTATCGTTTAAAACTGGCTAATTTCAGCATCGATAATAGTTCTACATTGCCCGTTAATATCGCAATGCGCCAATCTAAAAATTGTGTTTTTAATTTCTTTCCAAATAAAGCAAAATTTTCAACAAGTTCTGGCAGTTCACCCATGCGAACACCATAGGGAGGATTAAATAAAACTGTACCCGGCCCACCAAAGCTATTATCTAATTTATTAATATCTTTACAGGAAAATTCGATAAAGTGTTGCATTTTTGCATTGCGCGCATTTTGTTGAGCAGTATGAATAACCCTGCTATCAATGTCATTACCAAAGACTTTAACTTTTAAGTTATCTAAACCCTGATGTGATTTTTCGATGGCTTGCTCTAATTCATCATGCCAATTTTGTTCGTTATGACCAAGCCAATGCTCAAAACCCCAGACCTCTCGGTCTATACCAGGAGCTTGACCAGCAGCCATTGCTACGGCTTCTATTAAAATAGTTCCTGAACCACACATGGGGTCAAGCAAAGGTTTAGAAGTATCATCAAGCCACCCTGAACGCTTAATAAGTGCCGCTGCTAAGTTTTCTTTTAATGGTGCTGCGCCACTATTTTTTCGATAACCTCGTTGAAAAAGTCCACGACCAGAAAAATCGAGATATATAGCAACTTGTTGCCTTAACAAGCGCGCTTGAAATCTAATGTTAGGCTCTGATTTTTGTACGGAGGGGCGCTCTATACCTTTATCTCTAAAGTGATCAACAATAGCGTCTTTTATAACTAAACCACCAAACTGACTATTACGGATTTCTTCACTTTGTCCAACAAAGTCTACTGAAAATGTATCATTATTAGAAAATACGTCTGTCCAATTAATACTAGCGGCAGCAGCGAAAAGCTCATCTTTATTATTGGCATCACCTTCAGCTAATTTAAGCATCACCCTCGTCGCCATGCGAGTCCACAAACAAACATGATAACCTAGCGCTAAGGTACCAGAAAAATAGACACCTTCAGGTTTTTGCGTGACTTGCTCACCACCAAGAGATTTAATTTCATCAGCAAGTAATATTTCTATACCGGGAGATGTTAAAGCTAAAAATTGGTGCATTGATTATTTCCAGAAAACGAGCAAAATGATAAGTGGCGGCGATTATAAACAAAGACGGCAGTGACTTAAACCTATTAAGTGTTTTGCTATGAAATAATTCGTGGTATTCATTGAACATTCAGATGTTATAACAAGAAAATAACGATACTTTAGTAGCTTCAGTCTAATTTTAAAGCGTAAATTGTATGATTAATTAGCCAATCGAATTATTCTGATTTTATTTCACGAAACAAGTTGCTTTCTGGTTTGGGTATCCTTATGATACGCCTCGTTTTCAGGGAGATGATTCTTGGAAAGTTCTTTTAGAATGAATTAAAACTTCTAAGGCTTGTTTAAGGTTATACTTAAACCATTCGGACGCGGGATGGAGCAGCCTGGTAGCTCGTCGGGCTCATAACCCGAAGGTCGTCAGTTCAAATCTGGCTCCCGCAACCAACTTCGCTTAAGTATAAAAAGCAGGTCGTCAGTTCCCTCTTCATAAGATAAGGGCTCCAACAACCAATTCTTAAGTTTGAATTAAAACAACTTGGCTTTCCTACTTCATGTAGGTCATTCGGACGCGGGATGGAGCAGCCTGGTAGCTCGTCGGGCTCATAACCCGAAGGTCGTCAGTTCAAATCTGGCTCCCGCAACCAATTTATCTACAAAATAAAAATTTAAGTATTCGATCTGCTCGTCGGGCTGTTGCTTCTAGATAGCCGAAAGTCGTCAGTTCCCTCTTCATTAGATAAGGGCACCCACAACCATTTCCTCCATAGAAGTAAAATATCAAAAAACGATCTGCTCGTCGGGCTGTTAATGAACTGTTCTCTAATCAGCCAAAGAAATAGCCGTAGCAATAATAGATGAAGCTATTTTTTCAACAACAATATCATCCTCAACAGCCCTGGCTATTGTTAAACCTCCAATTAAAATACCTAATAATGACCATGCATTAGCTATTCTCTCTGATTCCGCTGTATTTATTAAACCGTCAGCAATTAACTCAACAATGTGTGTCATTTTCTTTTGATAAAGTGCATGAGTTGTTACATTACACTTAACGACTTCTGGCGATAATGTTGTCATTGCACAGCCACAAGACAAATCATTGATATGCTCTTGACCTAAATAATAACGGGAAAATGTTTCAACCCAGTTCTTATTTTCAGCCTGAAACTTAGGTATAGCTTCAATAACTTCATCAAGACCGGCAATAAGAGCGGTATCAAATGCATTTTGCTTAGAGCCAAGGTGTGAATAAAATGCACCAGAGGTAACACCTGCCTCTTTTGCTATACCATCAACACCTATGCCTGCAAATCCGTTTTTTCTAAAACTTCGACTTGCTGCATCAATAATTCGCTTACGTGTTTCAAGTTTTTTATCACCTTTTGCCATTTTTCTACCTGTAATTTATTTATACGTTAATTTAAATATAACGTTCATTATATTTATATTATAAAGCACTATCAACAAACTCTTTTTCTATTAATTCTATTTTATATCCATCAGGGTCTTCTACAAACGCAATAATCTCGTTGCTGCCTTGTAATAGCCCAGCTTCTCGAATTACATTCCCCCCTAACGCTTTTATTTCTTTACAAGCATCAAAACAATTATCAACACCAATGGCAATATGACCAAATGCATTACCCATGTCGTAATCTTGAACCCTGTAGTTGTATGTCAATTCTAAAACACAACTTTCAGACTCTTTATTATACCCTAAGAAGGTAAGAGAAAACTTTTGCTCTGGTTGATCAAAAGTTCGAAGTACATCCATGCCCAAAACTTTTGTATAAAATGCAATAGAGCGCTTAATATCAGATACCCGCAACATAGTATGTAATATTCGATTCATTATTAATTACCTTTAAAGATTAAAAATTAAAGTGAAGTTATGCCATATTGATCAATTTATTACTGATTCAAAGAGGTGTATAAATTAATTAATAAAGCGGTATAACGCTAACCAATTTATAATTTACAAATTTCACCACTATAACGAACTAATCCTTCCATTTTATTTAAATCAACTAAACCGTAGCTTTTAAACTTACCGTCATATCCTTTAAATGTCCCCGTTGTAGATTCTTTTTCAATATCGTAGTTTATTTCAATCATGAAACGCCCTGGTTTCCCCGGTACAGCCGTAAGCTCAGCACTGTCTACAGTATGAAATGAACCACCGGTATCATTTAAAAAGTAATGATTTAAATCCATATCTAAACCCTTTTTGGTTTCACGTTGAGCCGTTATTGTGCCACTCGCGGCACTTACGCTACCAATTAGTGCCGCTGTGATCCTAACAGTACCATCACTTTGTGGTGAAAACGTTGGCATTGCCATTCCGCCAATAGGCATACATATATTATTACTCGCAATTGAACTTGTTGAAGCTATTGCTAGTACACTTGCTAAAACTATTTTCTTAAACATTTTTTTTCTCAATTATTAATTTGTTTTATCAGCCAACTCTAAGGTTTTAGAATAATTAGGCTGATATTTAGATATCGTCAGAGCTAAAAGTTGTCCCACAATGCATTATTATTGCGGGAACAATCACCAAACAATCAAGCGAAAAAAGGAGAGCTTAGTTCTAAGCTTGCTGCTTCAACTATACTTGCATCAAATACACGAGTATAAAATGCGGCATTTAGCCCTGCGGCTTCTTTAGGGAATGCATTTGTAGCAAACTCTTTGGCATTCTCGATGGTGTCAAATGCATATAAACCACCTAAAGTATTGTTGTGTAAACCACTTAACCATGTTTTAGCCAAAAAACCTTTTTGTGCTTTAAGTCCGGGATTTATTTCTTTCCATGGTGCCAGTTCAAATGGCACATTAACCTGAACTTCTGTATAAACAAATGCTCCCGGTTTTTGTTTAAGCTCAGCGCCAAAATGAACAGAATTCATAACTCGGCTCGCTTCTTCTACTATTTCAGCATTAAAGATGCGTGTTGTTTGCGCTACACCAAATTTTTTAGCTTCACTTGGAAAATAACCCGTAACAAAGTTCTGAGCATCTTCTATTGATTCAAAAGCGTAAAAGCCACCCAACGAATTATTTGTAGTACCGGATAACCACGTTTTATTAATCAACCCCGGTTGTCGTAATAATGAAGTATTCACTTCTTTCCAAGGTGCATCGTTAAATGGAACACTGATTTGTAATTCTGTATAAACAAAAGCTTTCATAATATTTCTCCGATATGATTTTTCAAAACAATTAATATAACGTTCGCTATATTTTGTGTGATGAACTTTATATAACGATCGTTACGTTGTCAATAAAAATATCACGATCACTATATTTTATTTGGTATTATAATAGATAAATGTAAAATAAGTGTGTGGATAACAACAATTGAAATAAGATGAAAGTAAGAAAAACAACAGATAAAATAAGTAGAAGTAGAAGTATTTAAACTGATAGCTAAAAATATAATTAATTATGGTTAGGCATAACTAGGGATTCAATAAACGATGTGTTTTAGTGAAAATTTATCCATAGCTCTTTACGCTGTATAGGCGTTTTGCTCGGTAAAAGTGGATTTTCTAAATGAAATACATTTCTCTTCTCATTTTCAAGTACTTTAATTGCCTTCCCATGGTATTTGTTAAAAATTCTATCAAAACTACCATCAACAAACGATTTTTCTAAACCTAGTCGTATATCTTCTGCAAGCTCAGTATTATTTTTATTAACATAAAAATAATAAGCCGTTGGATAATGAATAAGTGAATGAGATTCTATACTAAGACTACTGTTTTTGTTTTTTTCAAATTCACGACTAACTTCTAGTACAGACAAAGGTAAATAATCAAATCTATTTTTACTTAACATTCCAAAAAGCCCCTCAAATATGCCTCCTTTTTCAACCACAATACCATTCGATTCTAAAATTTTGGTATCAGACCAATTATGCAAAGTGCCGGCCTTTAAACTCTTAAATTCATTTAAAGATAAATTAAGCATAATATCTTTTTTACTATTGTGTATTATCGGTATACGCCAGCCCATTAAACCTTTTAATAAGGGCAACCTAATTGGCAGTAGTATTTTCTCTCTTTCAGATAAAGATCCAGCAGCAATTATATCAATTTCCTCATTATTAGCGATGAAACGCAAGACTCTAGATTTGGGTATGTTGTAATCTGCTAAGATAATTTCATAATTTTTAGTGGAAAAATATGATAGAGAATTTATTAAAATAGTAACAATATAAGAATCTTTAGTTCCACTTTGCATAACTACTTTTTTGGAAAAAACAGTACTGCTGAACGTTGTTAATAAAATTACAAATATAAGTCGCTGATATAGCATTAATAAAACCGAGATTACGTTAATAGAGAGAGTATATACTCAAACCACTTCAAAATGCATAAATGCCTCTTTGTAGGCTTTCAGCGAACAGGAGCATTATTTGTAGAAAACCCCTTACCACTTTCGGTTACTTATATTTACCTCAGCAATATCCTGATAATTGTTGCGGCTAAACGCCTTAATCAATAGAAAAAAAGCTATGTTGTTGCCATTTCACTTGTTTTTGTTCAATATTATCTACTTCCGCTTCAGGTGGACCATGCTTTAACCAAATTAACATTTTGTCGACATTGTCTTGTTCGCCACTTATTAATACTTCTACATCGCCGTCGGCTAAATTACGAGCATAACCACTTAATCCACAATCAATGGCAATTTGTTGGCTTGACGCCCGAAAATATACACCCTGCACTTTTCCACTTATATGTGCAATATAACTAACGTTCATAATAATCTATTCCTTGTTATTCTTAATACTAACGTGCAATTTTTGAAAATTGTTCTGAAAGAAGTTTGCACCTAACACCAGCAAAGTTTAAAATCTGCGTCTGTTTTTATTTTAGTATAGTCACATGTCAGCCAGAATTTATTTAAAAGTTACTCGAGAGAAATCTTTATTACGAAAACACCCATGGGTATTCTCAAAAGCTATCAACAAAATCAAGGGAAATGCTCTACTTGGAGATACAGTTGATATTTATGATAATAAAGATAATTGGTTGGCTCGGGGTGCTTATTCACCTGAATCACAAATTCGTATTCGTATATGGACATTTGATCAGAAGGAAGAGATTGATAAAGATTTTTTTCTTAAAAAATTAACAAAAGCACAACAACGTCGTGATTGGTTTATTGAACAAGGACAATTAACGGGTTATCGTTTAATAGCTGGTGAATCTGACGGTTTACCGGGTATAACCATTGATAAATATGACAATTTTATTGTTTGTCAATTATTAAGTGCCGGTGGGGACTTTCATCGTTATACCCTCGTTGAATGTTTAAAAGAGCTTTATCCAAAGTGTCATATCTATGAGCGTTCTGATGTTGATGTCCGTAAAAAAGAGGGATTAGAGCCTGTTACTGGGTGGCTAACCGAGCCACAAGAATCCACCATTTGTACTATTGAAGAATATGGTATTAAAATACAAGTAGATATTGCCAATGGTCATAAAACAGGATTTTATTTAGATCAACGTGAATCAAGAGTTACTGCAGGAAAATATGCAAAAGATAAATCAGTATTAAACTGTTTTTCTTATACGGGAACATTTTCACTGCATTGTGCTGCAAACGGCGCTAAAGAAGTCATTAATGTGGATGTTTCTCAAGCAGCACTAGATATTGCTCAAAAAAATGTACAATTAAATAATTTAGAAGACGCTAACATATCTTTTGTAAAAGCAGATGTTTTTAAGTTATTACGTCAATATCGCGATGAGAAACGCACCTTTGATATGATTATTCTTGATCCACCAAAGTTTGTTGAATCAAAAGCACAATTAACCGGAGCATGTCGCGGCTATAAAGATATCAATATGTTAGCCATGCAATTGCTAAACCCCAAAGGCATACTGTTTACTTTTTCGTGTTCAGGATTAATGGAAGCAAGCTTGTTCCAGAAAGTAGTAGCCGATGGCGCATTAGATGCCAGAAGAAGTGCTTATTTTGTCGATCGGCTTCATCAAGCACCAGATCACCCCGTATCGTCAAATTATCCAGAAGGATATTATCTAAAAGGACTGATCTGTCAGGTAGATTAATTTAATTTTTTGATTAATTTCAGATTGATATCATCTCTTATAAAAAATGGTATCAATCTATTTCTGAAATATTAATGCCAACTAAAAAGCATCCTCCTCCTTCTTCAGTCACTCTAACAACTTTTCCACTAACATCTAATGATGGGACATTGCTATTAGCTGACTCAACACTTACACGTACATTCGTTGCTATTTCTAGTGGGTGAGGCATTTCGATCGCCATTCCTGTGGCACTTAAATCTCGACAAGTCGCTACAACAGTACTATTGGCTTCATCGTCAATAATGGTAACCGTGACTTGGCTGTTTAACATCATTCGATAAAAGTTTCGATTATCATCGTAGTTGATCATTACTACTCCATATTGTCATTTTTATTTCACTCTACTCATTTATACTCACAGAAAGTAAGAGTGTCAAATTAATCAATAGGATAATAAACGAGTACAGTCACTTAAAACGCTTTTAAATGATTTAAAACACGTTTGGCCGAAATTGGATAGGGAGTTTTTAAATTTTGCGCAAAAAGCGATACTTTCAGCTCTTCAATCATCCACCGAGTATCAGTTAACTCAACAGGTAATGGTTGATCTTTTCTTTGTTTTGCAACTAATTGTCGATAAACATCATCGACCTTAGTAATTTCAATCATCTTTAAACGATCTTGATTGGGATCAATAGGTAATTTTTCTAAACGCCTCAAGATAGCATTTAAATAACGGTTAATATTGTCTAAACGATGGTGTCCAGACTTAGTTACAAAACCTTTAAATACTAATAACTCTAGCTGCTTCTTAATATCTGCATGTGACTGAATAATGTTTAGTGCAACATTACCTTTCATCTTCTTGCGAATATCATGAGTTCTACTTAATACTTGTTCCAATTTTATAGCGGCAGTTAATACACTATCCGCAATTTCCGCACGCACATGATCTTTTGCACGATTAAAGCTTTCAGAGTCACGCGGTAAATCGCCTAAGTTCATCACTAAATGCTGGCAGGAAGCAACAATACAATCTTGTAATAAATCAGCAATTGAGCCAAATGGATTAAAGTACAAACCTAACTTGGCCTTGTTTGGAAGTTTTTCTTGCAAGTACTTTATCGGCGAAGGAATATTTAAAAGAATTAAGCGGCTAACACCGTTAAGCATCGCCTGCTCTGCTAATGCTTCTTGTTCAAAAAGCTCGATTGCAACACTTTTATTTTTATCAACCAATGCAGGATAAGCTTTGATTGTCATATTCGCTATTTTCTTTTCATAACCGACAGGTAAAGTATTAAAATCCCAAGTACTTATTTCGGCACGTTCAATACCTTTTTCTGCTACTTTTTTAATTGACTCTTTTACTTTTCCCTGTAATTTAGCTCTTAATTCATCAAGATCACGTCCCTGATTAATGACTTTTCCTTTCTCATTAATCACTTTAAAGTTCATGGTGAGATGTACTGGTAATTCAATACCTTGCCATGAATTTTCAGGTAATCTTACGCCAGTCATACGTAATAGCTGTTTTTCAAGAACAACCACTAAATTACTATCATAATCAGACATTGCAGCAAGACAGGCTTGCGCATAATTAGGTGCAGGTACAAAATTTCGTCGTAAAGATTTAGGTAAACCTTTAATCAAAGCAATAATAAGCTCTTCCCGCATTGCCGGAATAAGCCAATCAAAAGCAATGCTTTGCACTTGATTTAGTATCCCCAAAGGGATCATCACGCTAATGCCATCATCGATATCACCAGGGGTGAAATGATACGTTAACGGTAACGTTAAATTACCTTGCTGCCAAAAATCAGGGTATTGATCTTTTGATAGCGTTTGTGATGATTCATTTAATAAAAATTCTCTGGAAAAATGTAAAAGACGTTTGTCATTATGTTTTTCTTTTTTCCACCAAGCTAAGAAACTAGGTTGACAATTTACTTGTTCTGGAAGTTTTTGTGCATAAAAGTCAACAAGTTGCTGTTCATCAATTAAAAAGTCTTTACGTCGTGCTTTTTTCTCTAACGTTTCAATATCAGCAACAAGGGCTTGATTATCTCTATAAAAACCTTCATTTAAAGTACAATCACCATTCACAAGTGCTTCGCGAATAAATATTTCACGGCAAGTTACGGGTTCTATTTGCTTAAAATTTATTTTTCTTTTACTGACCAGAATCAACCCATAAAGAGAGACTTGCTCAAAAGCCATTACAGCGCCTTGTTTCTTCTCCCAATGAGGCTCACTATAATTACGCTTAACCAAATGTTCAGCATATGACTCAACCCATTGCACATCAATTTTTGCCGCCATGCGGGCAAATAATCGACTTGTTTCAACAAGCTCTGCAGCCATCAACCATTTAGGCGGTTTTCTGGCGATACCAGAGCCCGGAAAAATATAAAATTTACTGCCACGAGCGCCCTTATATTCCCTATTTTCATCCAACTGTCCTAAGTGACTTAATAGCCCCGATAGAATAGCTTGGTGAACAACATCTAATTGGCCTTCACTTTCAATATCAATGCTACTCATGTTGATCTTAAGATCTTTTAAAGTATGTTTTAATTGGCTAAAAATATCTTGCCATTCTCGAATTCTAACGTAAGAAATAAATTCTTTTTGGCACATCCTTCTGAATTGATTATTGGTTAATTCAGCTTGTTGCTGCGCCATATATCGCCATAAATTTAATAATGATATAAAGTCTGATTGCGGGTCTTTAAAGCGATTATGCTTCTCATCCGCCGCTTGTTGTTTTTCATGGGGGCGTTCACGTGGATCTTGAATACTAATCGCACTTACAATAATAAATATTTGTTCAATACAGCCGAGATCGATAGCAGTTAAGATCATTTTTGATAAACGAGGGTCTATGGGAAATTTTGCTAATAACTGCCCTGCTTTAGTTAATTTCACCTGCTGACTATTGTTATCAATAGCAGCTAATTCTTCTAATAAACGCACGCCGTCATTAATGTTTTTATTATCTGGTGGCTGCAAAAAAGGAAAATCATTAATACTACCTAAGTCCAGTGCTAGCATCTGCAGAATAACTGTAGCAAGATTTGTTCTGATAATTTCAGGATCAGTGAATTCTGGACGTCCTAAAAAATCATCTTCTGAATATAAACGAATGCAGACACCGGCTGAAACACGACCACAGCGACCTGAGCGTTGATTTGCACTCGCTTGGGATATTGCTTCAATAGGTAAACGTTGTACTTTAGTTCGGTAGCTATATCGAGATATTCGAGCAGTTCCTGGGTCGATAACATATTTAATACCCGGCACGGTTAAACTTGTTTCGGCAACATTGGTTGCTAAAACAATATTTCTGCCACTATGAGGTTTAAATATTCGATTTTGCTCTTGCACCGTTAATCTTGAATAAAGAGGCAAAATACTGGTATGTCTTAAATTGGCTTTTTCTAATGCCCCTGCGGTATCTCTTATTTCACGTTCACCATTTAAAAAGATCAAAATATCGCCATGACTTATTGAACTAAGTTCATCAACAGCATTTAAAATACCGGAGATAATATCAACATTATCCCCCTGATCATCTTTTTGTTCGTTAAGTGGGCGGTAGTGAATATCAACAGGAAAGGTTCGCCCCGAAACTTCGATAATCGGTGCATTATTGCCATTACTATCAACAAAATGTTCTGCAAAACGTTGTGGGTCGATTGTTGCGGAGGTAATAATAACTTTTAAATCAGGCCGTTTAACTAATATCTGTTTAAGATAACCTAAAATAAAATCAATATTTAGGCTACGCTCATGCGCCTCATCAATGATCAACGTATCATATTGACGTAATAATCTATCCGTTTGCATTTCGGCCAGTAAAATACCGTCTGTCATCAGTTTTATATGGCTATGTTCACCCACTTGATCGTTAAATCTAACTTTATAACCAACAGAATCACCAAGCTTAGTACCAAGTTCTTCTGCAATACGGTTAGCAACGGTACGCGCAGCAATTCGTCGAGGCTGCGTATGACCAATAATCCCTTCAATGCCACGACCTAATTCAAGACATATCTTTGGAATTTGTGTGGTTTTACCTGAACCCGTTTCACCGGCGATAATGACCACTTGATTTTCGCTAATAGTTTTAGAGATAACATCAACATTCTGAGATACCGGTAAAGATTCAGGATAGCTAATTTTAGGTAGAAGTTTGAGCTTTTGTTGCTTGTTATTAACCGACCTTTCAATAAGGTTCGCTATTTGTTGTAACGCTTTATCTTGCTTAGCGTTATCTTTCATTTTTTTACTATTAAAGAGTCGTTTTTTAATCCGCGCTTTATCAGAAAGTTTTACTTTTTCAAGTCGCTTAAATAAGGAATTAATATCAGGGGTAATTGAAGGGTCAAGATCTACAGACAAAACAAACTCAAATGCATTTTATAAAAAACGCATAATAGCAATAATCACAATGAATTGCAGTAAGCATAGTGACAAACATGATGGAGTATTAACGTCTAAATTTTTAATCAGACGTTAATAAATAATGTTTACTATAAAGCTTATGTTTACTTACCAGCGTGAAAACCTGAACGTAAATGTTTATCAATAGCATGTAAGACATCATTACGACATATAGTGCCTAAAAGGTTACCGTCATCGTCAACCACAGGATAAACTTTGGGTTTATCTTTTAACATGCTTTGACCAAGTTCAATAACACTATCATAAGGCTTAACTGTAAGAACATCTTTACGCATAAGATCGGCAACGTCAGCAAAATGCTCATTGTAATAAATGGTTTCAATCATCTTAGCCAATACATCGCTTTCTGATAGAAAACCAATTAGCCGATGATTACTGTCAATAACAGGTCCACCAATTTGCTTTGTTTTTAAAAATCGTAATGACGCCTCTTCAACCACCATATCAGCAGTAAAAGTGACGGGATAATGGTTCATATATTCTTTTACTTGTAATGATTCCATATATATTCCCTATAATTATAAAATTATGCGTTTTCAGTTATAACTGTAGACGCAATTGATTAATAATTCTCAAATTTCTAAATTTTATTTAAATATCGCCCTACTCTCTGAAAGACTAACTCAATGCAATTAACAACGTTGGATTTTCAGATTGTTGTAAGTGTTTTTCTATTTCTTTTACTGACTTTTTAAAGCCACTTTTTAGGTGTGCCTTTAAATGACTTTGTACTGATTTAGCGGGTATTGATTTTAATACACAAAATACGGCTAATGCATAAACAGTTTCTTGCTCCGGTAATGAAGCTTGACGATTAGCGCTACGATTATTACATGAGCCACAGCCACCTCTAAATTGATAAGCTGTATTGGCAAAAATCACCCCAAAGCCCATAAAACAGGCAACTAAGTCAATTGCTTGTGGAATACACTCTTTACCACCGGGCGGTAATATCTTGCTTTGCATCACTAATATTGTCGCCAATACTTGTGCAAATGAAGAAACAAGGTCCTGTGGTTGATTTACTTGCGCTGGATTGTAAGTAATATCAATCATATTTTCTTGAGTATTTTCAACAGTAATATTGGCTAAGTCGCCTCTTAATTGCTCACTTACTTTTAAAGCAGGTAAATTAGCTGCAGTTAGATACTGAGGTTCAACAAGTCGTATTGGCCAAGTGCTCATTCCTGCATATTTAAGGGTTTGTTCAAAAACAAACTCTGCCATTTGGTGAACACTAGAAACTTTACCTGGATAAAATTGATTGGTTGGTAATATAAGTTGGCTATCATTCTTGAAAACAGTTAGTTCAAAGTTCTCTATCGCCCACCCATAGGTATCTATAATCCAGTCTCGTGTCCCCGTATCAACAACCGGCTCTGATTTAAATAAACGACTTAACATGTATTTCTCTTCATTTTATTTTAATTTTTACTACTGGCTAATTGTTAGCTTTAGCATTTTGGCTGACAGCCCATGACCACGCATTAGTATTATAAAGTGCCACAGTTGATACCGAATGGTGATGGCTACCACTAGATTCTTTGGTTGAATAAGATAAATAGATAAGTGTTTTCTGTTTAGTATCATAAATACGACGTACCTTTAAACTTTTAAATAATATACTTTTAGACTGCTTAAATATCACTTCACCATTAATAGAACGATCAATTTTAGCTAGCTGCTCAGCGGTTATTTCTCCCGTTTGACGACAAGCAATGCTCATATCAGAAGGATCGCTAAAATCAAAATTAGCTTCCACATGACTAATATGGCAAGTAACCCCCGTTACTTTAGGATCTTGATTGGCTTCAATAACCACGTCTTTAGTTGTAAACAAACCCAAACTTACTTTGCCGACATCATCAGAGCAAGCACTAAAGCCAATGACACAACTTATGATGAGCAAAAGCTTTTTCATTTTTATTCTCGTTAGCTTCATATTTGTTTTATCTTAACTTTATATTAATTTCATCTTAGATACGATACTAATGCGATCTCTTACAAAATGGAATTTATTTGAACTAACTATAAACAAGAAGACTATAGAAAGATCATAGACAAGTGAATAAATATTGATTAGCCTAATAACTGGTCTTACCATTAAGAGTACGTGAAGTAATATGACTACAGCAAAACGAATTTCCTTAACTATTAATAATAAAATTGCACACGTCACGCTATCTAGACCTGAAAAGCATAATGCGATAGACATGGCGATGTTTTATGAAATAGACAATATAATTAAAGTACTAATAAAAAATAGAACTATTAGAGTTGTTATTGTTAGTGGTGAGGGCGAAGATTTTTGCAGTGGCTTAGATATAAAGTCGGTAATGAAATCCCCGATAAATGCGGTAAAGTTACTTTTTAAAATATTTCCTTGGCGTTCTAATCTTGCTCAGCGACCTTCTACCGACTGGCAAAAAATTCCTGTACCGGTAATTATGGTAATTCACGGCCGATGCTGGGGTGGCGGTTTACAAATTGCCCTAGGTGGTGATTTCAGAATTGCTACTCCAAATGCCTCTTTATCTATAATGGAAAGTCGTTGGGGGTTAATTCCAGACATGGGTGGTACTACTGCATTACATAAACTGGTCAATTTAGATGTTGCTAAGGAATTAGCAATGACCGCTGCCATTATTGATGGCGAAAAAGCATTACAATTAGGTTTAATCACCCATGTTAGCAACAAGCCCTTGGTTAAAGCACAACAACTAGCTGAAATTATTAGCCAGCAGTCACCCGATACCGTTGCCGCGACTAAAAAGCTTTATAACAAAAGCTGGATGAGCAGTAACGGTATGATGTTATTAAGAGAAAGTTATTATCAAATCAAGATAATATTGGGGAAAAATCAAAAAATCAAGACCTATAATCAATTACATTTAGAGCAAGACAAAAAAGACTTTAAACAAAGAAAAAAATGGTAAACCTCTTAAAAAATATCAATGGTAAATAGGAAAAACCAATACAATTTTACTATACTAAATTTGTTTCATGAAGAAGTTAGTTATGGAATATTGTTAACTTCGTAGAGGCCTACATGTTGCAGTCTTGTAGGCTTCTGTTTAAACGAGCTACGCTTTTAATCTCTATTACGTTTAATCTCTATTACGTTTAATCTCTATTACGATAACGCTCTTTCGCTTTACGACCCTTTTTATACAACATTGGCCTTAAAATACGTCTCAAACGAGGAAATAAATAAGAAATCGTCGTTAGCCAAGCACTCGTATTTGGTAAAACAATTTCAACCTGTTTACCACTAGCAAGTTGCAATATTGCATCAGCCACTTGTTCTGCTGTACTTAATGGTTGTGAAAAAACAATATCTTCAACTTCATCCATGTTCGACATAATAAAACCCGTATCAATAGGCCCCGGAGAAACCAAACCAACATAAATCCCAGTATGTCTTAACTCATCTGCAAGAGAGTAGGTAAAGGCGCGAAGCCCTGCTTTAGTTGCAGCATAGGTCGCAGCACCTTGTAAAGGTGTACGTCCCGCAAGTGAACCAACATTAACGATAGCTCCGCCACCCGATAACCTAAGGTAAGGTAAAATTAATGTTGTTAAATCAATGGGCGCACGTAAGTTAACATCAACCATTTTAGCAAGATCACTCGCATGATTTCCTTCAACATTGCCTCTTTGATGATAACCGGCATTATTGACTAAAATATGTAGCTCGCCAAAATGCTTTTTGGCTTGTTCAATTAGGTTTCTGCAACTTTCAGTATTGGCCACATCCATAGTCACAGTAAGTAATTCTGTTTGAGAAGATAGTTCTTGTGCAATTTCATCTAATGCTTGTTGACCACGAGCAACGAGAACTAAATTTGCACCATATTGTGCAAATGCCCGCGCCGTTGCTGCACCGACACCTGCTGATGCACCGGTAATAATGACCGTTTTATGATGAAAAAGATTAGTCAAATAAAAACCCTATTTACCGTAATTCAAATAAGTTAATTTCATTGTCTGCAGCAGGTAATAGTATTTTAGATTTAAAGTTGAAACCTAAACCTTCTAAAAGTTTAATTGATGCACTATTTTCTGGGCTAGTAATTGCCTGAAAGACGTTAAGATTTAAAGTTGACCTTGCATAATCAAGCACCGCGCTCATCGATTCTTTTGCATAACCTTGGCGATAATATTTACTTAAAATAGCAAACCCCACCTCAACTTCATCAATACCCTCTCTTTTTATCAGGCCCGAAATACCTACAGTTTCATCACTTCCTTTTAACTGGCAACAATAAAGACCAAAACCAAGTTCCAATTGCATTGTTAATGGACCCGACTGAATATAATGCAGGGCATCATCACTATTTTTAATACCACGATCGCCTATATAGTTGATCACGTCTGGTTCATTAAATAACGATAAAATCATCGCGGTGTCAGTAGCTCTCAAAGGACGAATGATCAAACGCTCCGTCTCGGCAATAATTAAATGATTTAATGCTTCTTGCTCAGCGCGTACCGCTTTAGAAACATATTTGGGTTTATTACATTTATGTAATTTTGCATTCGCTCTTTTTAATCTACCTTTAAGCGCTTGATTCATTTTTTTCTTACGATTCATTTAAGTACAACTTTTAACTATTATTTTCAACGATAACTTTGACGGTTAATACAAATTTATGGCGAATGATTATTTAAGCAAAGGGTGATTTTCAGGTAACTGTTTGGCAATCCATAACGCTAATTTATGCTTCATATGCACCTGATCTTCAGAGTCTACAGCTAAAGGGTGAATCAATTTATCACTCACCAACAAGCGATATAAACTTTCTATTTTATCTTTGGCGGCATTGGTTGCTGAAAATCCCTTATAACCACGATTCATCGCATATTTCTCACCGATCTCAACCGCTTTCTTTACCAATTCTGCTTCATTCTTAAGTTTTTTCATTTTATTCCTAAAAGTTTAAAATCGTATGGAAACTCATCCAATAGATACCATCAAAAAACCCATACGACTGCTTTATCAAAACACTATACTCATGTAACACTACGAACTGGGCATGGTCATATTAAAAGCGTTTAATTTATTACCATCTAAATCACGAAAATATGCAGCATAAAAGCCTGACATTTCTCCTCGAAGGCCCGGTTTACCCTCACAAGTTGCACCAAGTTCTATTGCCTTTTTATAAAAAGCATCAACTTTATCGGTTGAATCTAAGGTAATCGCAACCATTGTACCATTGCCAACCGTCGCTGGTTGACCATCAAATGGGTGAGTTATCGCGATCCCCGGTTTTTCAGGAGAAGCGGTCCAAGCAACAAATTGCTCATTTTCTAAAAAGCGCCCTGCTCCAATCGTCGCAAATAACTGATCATAAAAAGTAACTGCTTTATCAAATTGATTTGTACCTAACGTGACATAACCTATCATGTGTGACTCCTTATATTTTATAAAAATAGTATAAATATTAACTACTTATACGACACTAACATTTCCTGCTTAAACTGTTCCGTTGTTATTTCGAGATTTTTATTGGTTAATACTGTATTTAACTCATCAATATTTTTATGTAACGTCGATAAAACCAACGTATTATCATCCAATAAGTAAAGCTGTTTTAAACCCACATAATAATAATTTAAAATAATTAAAGCATTAATATCAGCACTTTGCTCATTTTTTGATGCTAATTTTATTTTTTTCAAACGACGGTAAATAGTATTATGTATTTGCTTCAACTGCCAAACGTAATAAATCTCTTTAAAATAGTCTGTATGCCTACGTTGATACAATATGCTCATACACGCCAATAATGCCAATATGGCTCCCAATAAATTATACTTAAAATTGCTACCCTTTTCTCCCGTGACGCTATCAACAAGAGAAAGTTCATTAGCAAATATTGCAATTAATAGGCTACCAAAAGCTACTGCCAATAGTGCTAATGTTGCAATAAAACTAACAATAACGATATTTAATCTTTTACGGTAAATTTTTTTATCAATTTCAATCAGTTTCATATTTAATAAGTTCTACTCAATCAGTTTTCTTTTTATATAGGGTCTGTTGATCTTTGGAGTTTGTTTTTGCAGCGGTTTGTTTTATTTTCATACAAGAAGAAGCATGTGTAATGTAGTTATTCTACTTTAACATGCTTCGACGCTGTAGAAAGGTAAAACAAACCACTGCCCGTAGGGTTCACTTAAGCGCATCCTGCTCTTTGTTACTCGTCATTGACTTAGAATAACTAAG
>JABSOX010000071.1:20811-27760 GCA_013215655.1 Colwellia sp. | reverse complement strand
ATGGCACAAGCTAAACAGCAAACGAATAAAATGATCAGCCACGCTCAACGTACCTTCGAACAAGCGCAGCTCGTGGGAAACCGCTCGTTGAGCCTAGATGCAGCACTGCTTTTATGTAACCAGCAAGTAAACTGTGATTTTTATTCGCAGTACATTAATGACAATGCTACTGCAAGTTGGCGCAGTACGAATGAAATAAAACGGCTAGCACTTAATCCCTAAAAAGGCCGTTGTACCTATAACTCATCAGATAGCCAACCTTTTTAGTTTTAATGCGCCGTAATTACGCCTTTACTATCACATATCGCCATCATAGATTTTATTCATGACTTCAATAGAGATATTGTTATTTCGGTGGTGAGCTACAATGCGACTGAATTTAAGCTGCTTATTTCGGACAAAATTAATAAAGGTTTTGGTGTAGTTTGGTATTAACTTAGCAATGGTATTATCGAAAGCAACTTCAAGTAAGTCGCCTTGATAAATAATAGCGCTGTCTTTGAAATAAACGAAGCTTTCCCGTTTGGAATGAGAATTTTCCAATACATAAAAGCGTACGCCATCAATCATTTGATTATGCTCAATAGTTTGGAACTTGAAGCTGTCAATGTCGCCAGCAAAGCTTGGATAGGCTTTGATGGCTGCAATACTATATGCATCGGCACGGATCACAACATCCCGATTAGCATAGGCCGACAGACCAGCAATATGATCCCAGTGCGGGTGGGTCACATAGACTGAGGTGATTTTCTTGTTCGGAAACTGGCCAAGGATAAGTTTAATAGTTTGCTCTGCTAACACGGTATTAACAGGGGCACCAAAAACCATAATTTCATCACCATTGACTTTAAATAATACATTGCGCGAGGCTGAAGCATCGGTAACAAGATAAAGATCTGATGCAATTTCTTTTGATAGCAGAGTTCTATCACTTTCAGGGATTATCGGGCCAAATTCTTGCGGAACTTGCAGTCTATTAGGGTCAATTTTATCAATGATTTTCAATTGGTCAATCCGATGGATAAAACTTGGTTTGATTGCACCATCATAATATTTAAGAATGGAACGGGCAAAGGTTAAACCATTGGTGGTTTGATAGTCTTCATAAACATAGATTTTTTGCTGGGATTTGTTGTTAATTGACACCAGTCGCAACGGACTGCCTCTAAATACATAATCGATGACATTATCATCAGAAATCTTATGTGTGAGGGTTGTTTGCCCCGATATTTTGTTCTGCTGAAGCTTGATGGTTGCCGTAACATTACTCTCCTCAAGTAGAGATGTTACCGCAAGAAAATCGACATTTATAAAAACGTGATCTTTCTTTTCATCAAAGCTATCCATGTTTTGCCTAAGAACGCGCTTACCTAAAGCGAGCCCATTGTTATCATAGAAAAAGCTTTCTATATCATTCTGGAATTGGACTCTTTCAAATATCCGGCCACCCGAAAAAAAATGGGTATCATTTTCGACAAAATGCTTTTTTACCAAGTCGATTTCAACCATTCTTAATGCCATGTATCTTTGCGGTGATTGATAATCCCAAGTTTGATAGGGGTCTCCTCCGCCAAAGTAGTGATAGTTTAGTGAGAAGACCTCAAGTCGCGGTGCTTTTTGATAGTGTGTTTTAAGCTTAGAGACAAAGTCTTCAGTCTCTCCTGACCAAGCCGTCGGTATGGATATGGATATGGATATGGTGAATAATGTTATACAAGCAAATGCAAAGGTGAGTAAATAACCTGCTAGGTTAACTTTCATAAATAACTCCTTAGTTTTAAGTTATCAACACAATATGAAAATTAATCCTAAAAGGTCTTATCAAAAATATATTATTTATATAAATAGGTTTACGATAGACGTATCCATTTGATTTAAAATGGAAAGTTAGATATTCAGTTTATACTTAAGTGAATTATTTGAGAAGAATGAATATTCGATGATGTAGTTATTAACTACTCACATTTCAGATATTAACAAGACTCAGGATTTGAATTACTCATTTAATTGTCGGTTTTGATTAAACTCTATTTTAAAACCAATAATGCAAAACCTTGGCGAATACAACTATGACTTTTTAAAGCGCTGCCAGAAGGTTCGATTTACGCGAGGTAAATGTCCTTGAGGATTCTTTAAGTGCGTTTGTACATAATCAATAGAGTCATCTGCTAATAATCCATAAAGCTTTTCTGCCAACTCTACTGTTTCAAACCCAGGCCAGTCATAAGGTAACATCGACTCAGGTAATTCATGGTCTTTAATTAATACCCGACGAAACTCATGGATAAATAATGTTCTTAGTAAAAAAGCTTGTTGAGGTGTTGGCTTTTCTTTTTCCATGACATCAAGTAATAACGGTCGATAAGCATCTAAAATCAACTGATAATCATTAGAGAGCTGTTCAATATTCCAACGCTCTTGTACCAGTTTTTTTAATGTCGTCTGTGATGTTTTTTGATAGGTTGTACTATTAAAAATAATCACTTGCTCGGTTAAGTCGAGCTGAACTAAAACCTCTTCTAATGAGTCTTTAGCTATTGATGGATGCGCCCAAATCCCAGTACTCAACGGGCTAAAACCGAGCCACGTTAATTCTTTTTGTAATTGTTCTTTTTTGTTCTCTTCAACAAATACCGGTAAAACTAATAACCAAGAGCCATCCCACTGTGCTTGCTCTGCGGTATATATTCTTAATGCTGCCCTGTCGTAATGACGTTTTGCTTCTTCACTAAAAGAATAATAACTGTTCTTCTTAATTTTTTTACGTATTAACCAATCGTTTTGTACTAACCGATAAACCGACGTTCTTACTAAACGTTCATTGATCCCCAAAGGCTCTAGCGCTTCAATTAAACTGCCCAGCCAAACCCAATTACCATGCTGTGTAATTAAGTCACCAAATACGGTGACAATTAACGACGTGCCACTTAATTTAATTTGTTTTGTTCTAGTACTAATAAACTTATCGTATGTTTCGCTGTTCAACGTAAAAAACTCTTATTAAAAATACTTAAATGCTATAAGTATTATGACGATGGATATCTGTCGATAATAGATGATTTAGTTATGCGTGGGTATTTATAATTAAGGATAAGAAAAATAAACCCAATACTTAATAGTAAAGTATTGGGTTTAAATGTATCACTGGATATCAATTAAGAAAGGAGGGTTTACTGACCCCAAGCTTCGATCACTTCAACAAACTTAGCTAAAAACAGGTTGGTTTGATGAGCATCAAGGGCACGATGATCAATACTTAATGAAACATAACATTTTGGCCTGATCACCATAGTATCAACACCAGCAACCTCTTCAACAACAACACGTTTTTCAAGTTTACCGACGCCAAGAATAGCGACTTGTGGCTGATTAATAATAATGGGTGTGGCAATTAAGCTACCACTTACCCCATGATTTGAAATAGTAAAAGTGCCATGTTTCATATCAACTGGCGTTAACTTGCCGTTACGCGCTTTTTCTGTTTGTGCCGTTAATGCGTGAGCAATATCAAATAAACTCATCGCTTGAACTTGTTGTACTACTGGAACAACAAGACCGGCATCACCTAATGCCGTACCAACACCAATATTGATATCAGAAAATAACTCAAGTGCATCTTGATGAAAACGTGCATTCACTTGTGGTACTGCTTGCGCTGCCTTCACGATTGCACTAAGAAAATAAGCAGTAAACGTTAATTTTGCACCATGTTGAATAAACTCTTTTTTATGCCATTTACGATGTTCAATAATATTTGACATATCCATTTCAAAAATACTAGTCACATGCGGAGATGTTTCCAACAAACTACTGACCATATGATTAGCAATCGCTTTTCTCATATTAGTATGTGGCACCATGCTGCCTTGTAGTGGTCTTGATACAGGTTGGTTTATAGAATATGGCATAGTTGCTGAAACATTGTTTACTGAAGCTACTGTATTTGCAACGTTAGTTTCTTGAACCGTTTGATTCACAGATGCATTGGCTAAATAAGCTAAAACATCATTTCTCGTGACTCGACCACGACGCCCCGTACTTGCAATTAGATCAATATTTAAACTATGCTCTTTTAATAATCGTCGAACAGCAGGCCCTATTAAATGATGAGCAGAGTTTGCATCTACTGGTGATGTATTTTCAGTAGTACTCACTTTAGATATGTCCGCATCAACATTCTTTTCTTTAGGTATATCTAAAATTACTGAGCCCGAAGCTACTGGGCTTAAAGTTACCGAAGCTGAAGATAATTGCCCTAACACAGTATCAACGGCAATAGTTTCACCTTCATTAGCGACAATATTGGTTAATGTGCCAGTAATAGGCGCACATATTTCCATCGAGACTTTATCTGTTTCTAATTCAATAATGGGATCCCCTTCATTAACCATGTCACCAATGGCAACTAACCATTTAGCTAATGTTGCAGATGTACCTTCTAGTTGGCCTGCGGGTAGAATAATATCAGTAATCGTACTGTCATTAGACTCAACTTGAGAGCGTCCTTCATCACTATTTGTGCTCTGCACTACTTTATTTTTATCTACAGTAGCTGCTATTTTACCCAATACGCTATCTACGCTAATTTCTTCACCTTCGAGAGCTATTATTTGACTAAGTACGCCAGCACCCGCTGCACATATTTCCATCGAGACCTTATCCGTTTCAAGTTCAATAACGGGGTCACCTTCATTTACAGTGTCGCCAATGGCAACTAACCATTTTGCCAGTGTTGCTGATGTGCCTTCTAACTGCGCCGCAGGTAATATAATGTCGAATGATTGTTCCACTTCAATACCTCCCTTATATTTCAATGCAGTTAATCATTGTAGCTTTAATACGTTCAACAGTCGGTACAGCAGCATTAAGCAAATGAATATTATGTGGGTTAGGAATATCGGGCATCGTTAAACGTTCGATAGGCGCATCTAAATCAAAGAAAGCTTCTTTAGCTAGTACGGCACTAATTTCAGCACCAAATCCCGCAGTAAGATTATCTTCATGAACAATTAAGCAGCGTCCAGTACGTCTTACCGATGCTAAGACTGCCTCTTTATCCCATGGTTGAATAGTACGTAAGTCAATGAGTTCTATACCATCATTTAACTCTAGTGCTGCTTGTTCGCAACGTTCAACCATAGCTCCCCAAGTAACGACAGTAAGTTTATCGCCTTCTATTATGGTATTAGCCTTACCAAAAGGAATAATAAAGTCATCGCCCGGATAAGGACGACGTGCCCAACGATTATCTAATAACGAGCGATGTTCAAAAAATATCGTTGGATTGTTACCACGTAATGCATAACGCAATAAACCAGCAGCATCTTCGGCATTAGACGCCATAACCACTTGCCAACCCGTTTTATGAGCCCATTCAACTTCATCACACATTGAATGCCACGGATCGCCACGTCCGGCAAAACCACCAGGAATACGAATAACCATAGGGGCCGCAAATTGATTATTGGTGCGCCATCTCATGATGCCGGTATCGGAAATTTGTTCCGCAGCAGGCTCTGCGTATTTTCTAAATTGAATTTCAGGTACTGGCATTAATCCAGCGAGTGCCATACCAACAGCACGACCAATAATGCCTTCTTCTGAAAGGCTAGTATCAAATACGCGATGGTCGCCATATTTTTCATTTAAGCCAAGTGTTGCCCCGTGAACACCACCTTTAGGACCTACATCTTCACCAAACACTAAGACTTTAGGATTGATGGATAATTCATGGTCTAATACTTTACGAATAGCAGTTTGCATATTCAAACGTTGACCTTCGGGCTTTGGCGTATGGCTAACTTCCGGGAATGGGTAATTATCGGCATGTAAACCACCACGAAGTTGTACTTCGGCTTGACCATTTTGATCTTTCTCAGCAAAAACGTAACGTTTTAGGTTATTAACATTTGGCTCAGGGCGTAATTTTGCTTTTTCAACCGCCGCCCGTACATCCGCATACGCTTTTGTTTCTAGTTCTTGCCATTGTTGAGCAGATAGAATATTTTCTTTTTCTAAATGAGCTTTTAATTTTGGTAAAGGATCGCGACTTTGTTCATCAAGGATCATCGCTTCTGGTTTATACGTTTGTGTATCTTGGAATGTATGACCACATAAACGTGGCACTTTTAAACGGAGCAAACAGGTACCTTTGCCACTTCGAACATAATCAACAGCTTCTTGTACCAATTTAGGGGTCAAAATAGGGTCGGTACCATCACCGTCAACAATTTTAAGGTTTTTATAAGCAGCTAAGTTAGCCACTTGATCGCCGCCGGGGGTTTGCACCGTTTGTGGTACAGAAATACCGTAACCATTATCTTCTATATAAAATAAGTGTGGTAAATTGTTAGTGGTTGAAATATTTAATGACGCCCAAAAACCACTTGTCGACATGGAAGAGTCACCACCCATAGATAATCCTAACGCACCACGATAATTTTCATCTTTTAATTGGTCGCGGTGATAGACTATTGATTGCGCCCAACCAGCAATAGGAGAATATTGCGCGCCAACACCACCACACATCGGAAATAACATCGCGCCATTTCTTTCAACATTAGGATAGTTACACACCACACCAATATCACGACCATCACTGTAACCACCTGATTTAGCCATAGGTGCAGCTACGGCATCTTCAATATCTAAACCTAAAGACAATACAAACGGACGTGAGCGATAGTAACCCGTAGCAGCATCATGGGGATGGGTTAATTGTGTGCCTAACAATATTTGTGCAAAGTCATGACCACGTGCAGAAAACTGATTAAAGACGAGTTTCGCGGGAACTAATTCTTTTTCTTCAACATCATCCATAGCACGTGACAATAGCAGCAGATAGCTGATTTGTTGCCAATCAAACGTTTGTTCATTGTTATTACTTGCATCTTGCCAAGTGCTAGCTTGAGTTTGCTTGTCTGAAACTGAGTCTGAGGAACACGTCATA
>JABSOX010000071.1:0-20801 GCA_013215655.1 Colwellia sp. | reverse complement strand
AAATATCCTTCTCTCAATATCGCTATCTTTTGTAAATGAGAAGTCAATAAAACAACCCTTTATGAGATATTAAAATACGATAACTTATTGAGAACAATTAATGTAATTCCAACAATACTACAACTATATAGTTGCAGCTTCAACTAACAACTTACTATTACAGTTATATTTATAGTTGAAATTCTGTTTTTTTTAAAGGAAAACGAATAATTGGACAGAAAAATAATTTCAAGCAAATAGTTATCAAAAAGACTTGTTACTGGCTCTGGCGATTTTAATAGTTAGTTCAATAGTTTTTCAGAGCTTTTGTGACTAGGATAAGTCGTCCTAATCACAAAAGATAAAGGAAGGGTAATTAAAGAAAAACTTATTTTTTTAGTAACAGTTTTAATTGTGAAACAAGTTGTTTACGAACATTGCTAAGTTTAGGTTCGTTTTCATAGAAAGGGATCGGTCGACACAGTTTAATAGTTCTTATACCTAACCGAGCAGTTAACATACCCGCTCCAAACCCTTGTGCCATACGACTAGAAAGTTTACCCAGTAAATCAGCGCCAATAAGATCAGTACCAAAATCAGCGATAATTTCACTAGCTCCAGCATAGGCCATATTAACAAAGACTTGTTTAATTAACCGTATTCGGCTCCAGTAGCCTAATTTTAAACCGTATAAGCCCGCAATTTTATCTATCATCCTAAGGTTTCGCCAAAACATCAGCAGCATATCAACGATAGCAATAGGACTAAGTGCAATCAAGACAACAGATTCAGTTGAAAATTTTGCAACTTCAACCAACGCCTTTTCATCAACTTTTGATAGGACTTGCCGAGAATAAAGCTGCAATAGTTCACTATCACTGTATTCAGCTTGCGCTATTTCCTGCCATTGTTTTTCATTTTCAACATTAAGATCACAAGGCAACTGCGCTGTTATTTTTTGACATAATTGTTTTGCGTCACAAACAAGGTCATTCGCCAATACATCATCAATCTTAGTTCGTAAATGTTGCTGTTTTTTAAATTGCCTTAACGAGGAAAGTTCCCGAACAACCTTAGTGCCAACAATAAGGGTTAAACAAAATAATATAATGCCGTAAATACTGGCTATAAATGGGCTTTGTGAAAAACCAGAAATGAAGAATTCAACGGTTTCAAAGACAATAAGCACACTAAACAAAGACAGTATAATTCGCCATAGCCAATGAGGTTTTGTGCTGCTAACAATAACTTCATCTTCAACAAGAGCCTCTTCACTTTCTGGCAGCCAATCCTCATTATCGAAAAGAACCTGTTCTTCAGTTACCGGTAAATTATTAGTTTTGCCATTAGTATCCACTTCATCAAATAATATTTGCTGCTGAAATTTTTCATTAACATCATTCATAGCATTTTATCTCCAAGTAAAAACTGCATGACTTGATCCAACCGAATATGGGGTAAATTCTGATGATGGCTACAAGCTTCTTGTGGTGCAAAATCAATATAATTAAAGCCTTTATCTTGCCAAAAGCTTTCATCAGGTAACTTAGATGGCACAGAGCCCGGAAAAACGGTGATCGTTTTATCGTCGCTTGCCCGACGCCCTTTTAATACCGGTAATAGTTGTCCTTTATGTAAGCTCTTACCCGCTTGTGTAGTTTTAACTGCAGCGATGGCAACTGTTTTCATTGTAATCGTTTCATAATTTAATAAATGTTTAGTTTGATAAACTAACTGATTTAATAATGAAACTAAATTTCCATGTTGCTCAGGTGTCACATGGTCAGCTTTTGTGGCTGCAAAAAGTAATTTATCAATTTTTGGTGAAAACAATCGAGAAAACAAACTAGATTGCCCATAACTAAAGCTTTCCATGATCATGTTAATACCCAATTGTAAATCAGCAAAGCTGTCAGGACCGGTATTTAAAGGTTTTAAGCAATCGGCAAGCACAATTTGCCTGTCGAAGTTAACAAAGTGTTCTTTATAAAATTTTCGTACAACTCTTTCTTTATACTCAATAAATCGCGCCCTTAACATGCCAATAAAAGTATCATCACCTGCATTTTGATAGTCATTTGCATCTATCTTGCTAAAACCAGTAAAAGGTATAAATTGCAAAATAGGCGCATCGGCTAATTCTCCGGGTAATATAAAGCGTCCAGGCTGAATAACGGACAAACCTAATTCGTGACGAAAATAATGTAGTAGTTCTGTATATTCTTTTGCTAAATCAGCCAAAAGTTGTTCATCAACGATGGCAAAAGGATCTATTGCATCTATTTTATCAATAAGACTTTGCGCTTTTGGCTGTCGAGGGCTTTGTAACATTAATTTTAAAGTAGTTATCGACCATTCTTCATAGGTTTGATTTAACATTGGTAAATCTAATAGCCATTCACCGGGATAATCGGTTATATCTAGAAATAGCGTTGCGGTATCTGTCGCATATTTTAATAACGAATTTTTAGGTTGATAACGAATAGCAATACGTAATTGGCTAATACCATGAGTCGGTTCAGGCCATGACGGTGGTTCACTGCATAAAGCATCTAAGGCAACATCGTATTCAAAACGTGGAATATGTAAATTCTTTTGCGGTACCCTTTTAGCGGCTATATACCGTCCTTGATGACTAACATCAAAAAAGCTTAATTGAGCATTGCTTCCTTCATTAATGAGTTGATTAACCAATGAAGTAATAAAAGCAGTTTTTCCGCTTCGACTTAAACCAGTAACAGCAAGCGTAATATGCTGATCAATGGTGCGATTAAATAAGTCGTTAGCTTTTTGTTTTAATTTATTTATTTTATTTTTACTAATTATTGCCATCGTTAATCTTTATCTTTTCACTATATGTTAACCAATAGGTATCATTGGAATTAATTCAAAATTTTCAACTAGATGGTAACTACTTATTAACTTAGTTAATAGTCTTTCAAGATAATTTGTGGAGAATTAAGGATAGAGAAACAAGTAACAGCACAGCGTAAGTGCATGAAAGCAGATAATATTACTGATAAAGAATAAATCCACTTAACTTAAGGTTGGGAGTTCAAGCTAAGTGGATATTATTTTAAAGCTTATTAATTTCTCTTGATACGGTAAATTCAGGAGAAGTCACATATTTTTCCATCATGATCAATTCACGTTCTAGATTTTTAAATTTACGTCTAATATCATGAAATGCTTGTTTAGGTGGTTCACCTGATTGCCAAATACGAGACTTAACTTTTATTGACTCACCAGCAAAATCATTTTGAACGGACTCCGACGATCCATTAAAATTACACTTAGATTTTTTAGCGGCTTTCTTAGATGCACCGTGTTTTTTATCAAGAATAAACCAGCCTGCAATGTAGATAACAATAAACCAGCCCATGCCCAATAAAACACCTGACACCACTAAAATACGCACTAACCAAGCTTCCCAGCCAAAATAATTAGCTAACCCGGCACAAACCCCAGCTATTTTGCCGTTGCTAGGATCGCGATATAACTCCCCTCGGCATTTTTTGCTCATGATTTATTTCTCCAGTCTGGCGTCTCCGCATCAAGAATAGCTTCTAATGTTTTAATTCTATCTGCCATTTTGTCAGCTAACTCTGATAAATCTGACAATTGAATATATTCTTCTTCACTAAAACCTTGGCTGATTTGACGTTTACTGCGGTAATGCAAAATCAACCAGATAGGCGCAACAACTATCATAAAAATAATGACTGGGGCTACAAGAATCTCTTCCACGTTACTTCTCCTTACCTACACAAATTAAAGGTTAATGAATAATTATTTAACTTTTTCTTCTTTCTTTACTTTTTTGCTTGATTTCATTTTAGCCTTTAATTGTGCTAATTCATCATCAACGCTTTCATCAGACTCAAGATCTGCAATTTCATCAGCAAGAGATTTACTGCCCATATCGTAAGATTCTACTTGTGCTTCGATATCATCAATTTTACGTTCATAGCGATCAAAGCGACTTAAGGCGTCATTTACACGATCATTATCAATATTTCTTTTTACTTTCAAGCGAGATGTTGCAGTTTTCTCGCGCATTATAATCGCTTTTTGACGTGCTTTGGCATCGGCAAGTTTGTCTTGTAATTGCGATATTTCATCTTGCAATTTAGAAATATGTCCATCAACATGATTTAGTTCATCAATAAGAGCTTCAGCATTTTCACTACATTTTTTCTTTTCCATCAAAGCCGCACGTGCTAAATCTTCACGGCCTTTACTTAAAGCTAACTCAGCTTTTTCTTGCCATTGTTGTGCATCTTTTTCAAAACGATTACCTTGACGCGCTAATTCTTTTTTATCTGCTAACGTTTTTGCCGATGAAGAACGCACTTCAACTAAGGTATCTTCCATTTCTTGAATGATCAAACGGACCATTTTTGCAGGATCTTCTGCTTTATCTAACAGATTATTAATATTCGAGTTTATAATATCTGTAAACCTTGAAAAAACACCCATAATTACTTCCTCATTCAATTATTTATCTTCTAATTACTGTAATAGCCAAACGACTTTAAAATGCCTGTTTCAGAGCCATTGAACGGTTTTGCTTCTAGACGCAGTTATAAAGTAATGGTTATTCCCTTACCAATAGCTGCAACAACGAAGCGAGATTGTTCAATGGCTCCCTTCGGGTGGGTTTAAAAACCCTTTCTGCTACGTTATGGATTTGAATAATAAGATAACTATTATATAAAACCCATGCCTGCATAAAACGTTTTTAACTCCCACTGAAATCACGCATTTTGAAGTTGTTTGGCTATATAACTCTATTCACGTTCTGAGCCAACATTTTAAAACACACTAACCCTTTGTTTTAAAATACTTTATTATTATTTCAAAAAACACTTCTCAGCGGAGTGTTAATAAAATACACTATTTGTTAGTGAAATAAACCAATTATTAGGTCTATAAATGGCGCAGTTTAAGCAACAAGATAATCTCATTGGCCAATCTAACAACTTTTTAGAAGTATTAGAGCAAATATCTCAAATAGCTCCACTAAGTAAACCCGTGCTGATTATTGGTGAACGTGGTACCGGTAAAGAGCTAGTTGCTGCGCGTTTACATTACTTATCAAAACGTTGGGATCAAAGTTATCTTAAATTAAATTGCGCAGCATTAAATGAAAATTTACTTGAAACTGAGTTGTTTGGCTATGATAGTGGTGCATTTACTGGGGCAACTAAACGTCATGAAGGCCGATTTGAACGAGCAGATAAAGGTACACTATTTTTAGATGAAATAGCTAATACTTCAGGTCTTATTCAAGAGAAATTATTACGTGTTGTTGAATACGGAGAGTTTGAACGCGTAGGTGGCTCTCGTACTATTACCACAGATACTCGTATAGTGGCGGCAACCAACGAAGATTTACCTTCTTTAGCGGCGTCTGGTGAATTTAGAGCTGATCTGCTTGATCGTTTAGCCTTTGATGTTATTACCTTACCGCCACTTAGAGAAAGAATCGAAGATATTTTAACCTTAGCCGAACACTTTGCTATTAATATGGCAAGAGAACTGGAGTTTGAGTTATTTAGTGGTTTTACCGAAAAAGCAAAACGCAGCCTGCTAGATTACGATTGGCCCGGTAACGTACGTGAACTTAAAAATGTAGTAGAACGCAGTGTTTATCGCGGTAACAATCCTCATCTACCCGTTCATGAGCTTATTATTGACCCCTTTGAGTCACCGTACCGACCAACAGGTAGAATTAAAACTCAAGACCGTATTACTGCTGTTAAGCAAACAAATGGTGAAAATAAAAGTAGTGATACTGTTACCAATGAATCAAGCGAAATTATTAGCAAAAAATTTATGCCATTAAAAGCATCACTTGATTTTCCTTTATCATTAAAGAATTTGTCACAATCATACGAAGTGGAGCTTATTCAATCCGCTTTGGCTAATTGCCAATACAACCAAAAGAAAACTGCGGAAGCACTAGAGTTAACTTATCATCAATTAAGAGGTTATCTTAAAAAATATAACTTACTTGATAGTAATGTCGGTGATGAGGATTAATGTGCTGATGTGGCAAAATAATCTAGCAAAAACTTTTTTTAGTTTAACCATATTAATTGTTCTTGAAGGATGTGACTCAATCAATGATGAGGGTCTACTCGCGCAAAAAAGTATCATTTATTGTAGCGAAGGCTCTCCGGAGAGTTTTAACCCACAAACGGTAACATCCGGTGTTACCATTGATGCAACATCAAACCAACTTTACAATCGACTGATCACCTTTCAATCAGAAGATAATAGTATTGCACCATCAATTGCAAAGTCATGGCATGTAACCCGAGACGGTAAAAAACTGACCTTTTATTTACGCAAAGATGTTTCATTTCATAGCACCAAGTACTTTACTCCTACTCGAAAACTAAACGCTGACGATGTATTATTTAGCTTTAATCGGATATTAGACTCAAATCATGAATTTCATAATGTTTCAGGTGGAAAATATCCATTCTTTCAAAGTGTTGAATTTAGTAAGTTAGTAGAACATCTAGAAAAAATTAATGACTATACTATCCGCTTCACCTTAAAACATGCGGATAGTTCAATTTTGGCTAATTTAGCCACTGATTTTGCTGTTATTTTATCTGCTGAATACGCCGAGCAATTAACAAAATTGGGTATACAGCAGCAAATTGATATTCTGCCCATTGGCACCGGTCCCTTTAAATTAAAAGAATATCGTGCAGGCTCTTTCATTCGTTACATTGCCCATCAAGAGTATTGGCAAAAAAATAAAACCATTGAACAATTAGTATTTGATATTACGCCAAGTAATACTGGGCGATTAACTAAATTACTTGCTGGAGAATGTGACGTTACCGCTTACCCTATTGCTCACCAAAAAATCATTGAACGTGAGGATTTAATACTGGATGCCGTGACCTCATTTAATATCGGCTATTTGGGTTTTAATACACAAAAGCCACCATTTAATAACCCGCTAGTACGTAAAGCTGTTGCCCTTGCGATTAATAAAAAAGCAATCATTGATACCATTTATTTCGGTAAAGCAGATATTGCTAATAGCATCATACCAAAAGCTTCTTGGGCTTATAACGAAGATGAACAAGCACAGTTATATTCTGTATCGAAAGCAAAAGAGTTACTGGCCTTAGCAGGCTATTCGGATGGACTAACCATGGATATATGGGCAATGCAAGAACCACGCGCTTATAATCCCGATGCATTGACCATGGCGAAACTAATACAAGCTGATTTAAAGAAAATTAATATCACCGTTAACATTGTCAGTAGTTTTGAATGGGCTACTTTTTTAAAAAGATTAACACTAGGAGAACATCAATCGGTATTATTAGGTTGGTCTGCCGATCATCCAGATCCTGATAACTTTTTTACCCCTTTATTAAGTTGTGCTTCAGCCAAAGCGGGTAATAATCGTACATTCTGGTGCAATCAAGATTTTGATAAATTGATTCAAAGTGCATTACAAACCACTAATGTTAATTTACGAAAGCAATATTATGCCAAGGCATTAGCTATAATTGCTGATGATGTGCCTGTTGTTCCCATCGCACATTCAAAACGCTTTCAAGCAAGATCCAAACAAGTATCAGGAAAGATTCTAAACTCGTTTGGTGGGATTAGTTTTGTTGGAGTGCGTAAAAACTAAGATGCTGATATTTACACTAAGAAGACTTAACTTATTCGTTTTTACGATGTTATTACTCACCATTCTTTCATTTAGTTTGAGCTTCCTTTTCCCTGGGAACTCAGTTATTAATATGTCAGGGCAAGTTAATGCTACCGCTGAGCAACTCAGCTTACTTGCCGCGCAATATCAACAAAATGAAAATATATTTAGTCAATACCTTGCTTATATTTCTCGTATATTTTCTGGTGATTTAGGTTTATCAATGGCAAGTCAATTGCCGATAAGCTCTGAAATAGCAAACTTACTTCCTGCAACGGTTGAACTGAGCTTAGTAGCATTATTGCTTGCGATGGTCACTGGTATTCCCATCGGATTTATTGCCGCAATTAGACATCGAAAAGCCTCCGATAATATAATCTTAACTATCGCAATGTTAGGTTACTCTATTCCTGTTTTTTGGCTAGGTTTATTAGCCATACTGGTTTTTTCAATTCAACTAGGCTGGTTACCCTCTGCTGGACAAATTAGTTTGTTATATGAAATTAATCATGTCACCGGTATTCAATTCATTGATATTTTATTAAGTGATAGTCAATACAAATGGCAAGCATTTCAAAATGCCGGCGCTCACATCATTATGCCTGCTTGTGTTATTGCATTAGCGCCGGCAACCTTATTTATTCGTTTAGCCCGATCAGCGATGTTAGAAGTTTTAGAAACAAGTTACATTCGTGCAGCAAAAGCTAAAGGATTAACCTTACAGCAAATTATATTTCGACATGCGATACGTAATGCTTTTGTAAAAGTCATAAGAGATGTAGGTCTACAATTTGCCAACCTAGTAACCATTGCTATGGTGACCGAAGTTATTTTTAGTTGGCCAGGGATTGGGCGCTGGTTAATAGAAAGTATTTTTCATCGTGATTATACCGCGATTCAAGGTGGTTTACTCGCGTTGTCATGTTTCATTTTCCTTGTGCATATTTTAACTGATTTTATTTATGCCGCTTTAAATCCGCTTGCTAGAGAGAAAAAACATGGCACGTGAAAAGATATATCAAGAAGAAGAATTTCCATCGCCACTGATGCAGCTTTGGTATAACTTTCGTCAAAAACCGATCGTTATGTTGGGTTTTGGGGCTGTGCTATTTTTGATTATTCTCGCTATTTTCTCCCCTATTTTGACCCCTTACCCATCAACTCAAAACCATTTAAACGATTTACTTTTACCTCCTGCTTGGCATCCTATTGATGGCAATGTCAGCTATTTGTTAGGCACTGATAAATTAGGTAGAGACATGTTATCAAGACTGATGCATGGTGCTTCATTTACTTTTGGCCTAAGCTTTATTGTTGTCATTATTTCATTGATTATAGGTGTAGTTATAGGTTCATTATCGGCATTAACATCGGGCATAAAGTCTAGTTTTCTCAATCACTTTCTTGATGTGGTGTTATCAATCCCTTCACTGTTATTAGCCATTGTAATTGTTGCCATTTTGGGACCTGGGCTTAGTAATACCGTTTGGGCAATTGTTATTGTACTTATTCCGCAATTTATTCACGTTACCAGAAATGAAGTTAAACAAGAGTTTACCAAAGACTATGTATTAGCTTCGCGTTTAGATGGGGCAAGTTCCTTAAGAATTCTTCAATATTCAATTTTCCCCAATATTATCGAAAAAATCATCGGTCAAGCAACATTGGCTCAATCAGCAGCCATTTTAGATATTGCAGCGCTCGGTTTCTTGGGACTTGGTGCACCAATCCCTATGCCAGAATGGGGAGCAATGTTATCTGATGGCATTGATTTGTTTTATATCGCACCATGGACTGTATACCTACCGGGTTTAGCTATCTTATTTTCGGTTGTTGCTACCAACTTAGTTGGCGAAGGCATGCGCCACGCGCTGAAATTACGCAAGGATAAATAATGAATTTATTAGATATAAGAAATTTATCCATTGAGCTGATCTCCAACAAAAAACCAATTTTAGCAGTTGAACGTGTAAGTTTGTCAATGAAAGAAGGTGAAGTTAGAGGCCTTGTTGGCGAATCAGGTTCTGGTAAATCTTTATTAGCACAAGCTATTGTTGGGGTATTGGATGATCGCTGGAAAGTTGACGCTGATAGGTTTCATTGGCGTGGTAATGACCTTATGCGTTTATCTGCTGAGGAAAGAAAAAAAATCATTTCAAAAGATGTAGCGATGATTTTTCAAGAACCAATGTCTTGCCTCGACCCAACAACAACTATTGGTGAACAACTTGAAGAAGCCGTCGATACTGAGCAACTAACCGGTTATTTTTGGCAAAAAAAACAGCAACGAAAATTAGCAGCAGCCCAGTTATTACATAAGGTTGGTATTAAAAATCATGAAGTTTGTACTAAAAGCTACCCACATCAGTTAACCGAAGCCTTATGTCAAAGGGTAATGATAGCGATGGCATTGGCAAGACGCCCGATGTTACTCATTGCAGATGAACCTACGGCGGCAATGGAAACAACTAATAAAGGGCAAATTTTTCGACTTTTAGCGAGCTTAAACCAATTGAAAAACATGTCGATATTATTAATTAGCCATGACTTGGAAAACGTTACTCATTGGACAGATACACTCACTGTCATGTATAGCGGACAATTTGTTGAAGCGGGTACCACAAAACAAATATTCGAAAAACCCTATCATCCTTATACTAGGGCGTTAGTAGATAGCAGTCCCAAGGCAAATTTACAGTTACCCGCAAAGTCGCGGCTGCCGACATTACCGGGCAGTATTCCTATATTACAACATTTACCCATAGGTTGTCGTTTAGGGCCACGATGTCCACAAGCGCAGCAACAATGCGTACATGCACCCAAAGTTAAAAACTATCATGGTCATCAGGTAAGTTGCCACTTTTCACTAAGAGGGTCTTATTAATATGTCTGCTTTATTGCAAGTCAGTAATTTACATAAATTTTATAGATTAAGTGGTTACTGGTTTAATCGGAAAACATTTACTGCACTTGAACCTTTATCCTTTGACATTCAAGCTTATAAGACATTAGCTATCGTAGGGGAAACAGGTTCAGGAAAATCAACACTTGCAAAACTATTAGTGGGAGCAGAACGGCCTAGTGGTGGGAAAATAAAACTCAATGGACAAACCTTACAATCGGGGAATTTTAAACAACGTTGCCAGCATATTAGAATGATATTTCAAGACTCAGGTACTACATTAAATCCTAGTTTAACTATTCAACAATTACTTGATGAACCATTAGCATTAAATACCAAACTCAATGAGGCACAACGAGCGGCACTTATTAGAGAGACTTTACAGAAGGTTGGTTTGCTTGCTGATCATATGAATTTCTATCCTCATATGTTCTCTGGGGGGCAAAAACAACGAATTTCACTGGCACGGGCAATTATACTTAAACCTCAAGTTATTATCCTTGATGAGGCACTTGCTTCACTTGATCCATCATTACGTTCACAAATGATTAATTTATTACTCGATATACAACAACAAATGGGGTTGGCTTTTATCCTTATTTCCCACAACTTAGGCATCGTCAGGCATTTCAGTGATGATATTATGGTGTTATGTGGAGGTAGCGTAATTGAAATGGGTTCAACGGCAGAAGTGCTTAATAAACCTAAGCATAAATATACAAAAAAATTAATTATGAGCCAACACTTTCAGCTCTATCATAAATAATCTTTCATCGACGTGCACAGATGCACTAATGCCTCGAAAGGTAGGATGCCTGAGAGAGGCCTGAATATCGTCACTTTTTCACATCGACGTGTATGGAAGCGCTAATGCAGTGAAGACATGGATGTCTTAGAACTGCCATGTGATTGTGACAGACCGTTCATCCTGAACATAAAAGGCTGCAGATGCAGCCTTTTTTATTTATCACTTAACTAAAATGTTTAATATTGAGACGCTGGCGCACTCACCGCGAAACGTACTATTTTTGCATTCACTTTTAATGATTCAACATAACTTTGATAAGCCGATTGGGCTAATTGCGATGTTTGTTGATTAGACAAGCTTGGATTAGCAACAACATCTCCAGCTTTAACCGCTTGTACTTCTAAAATAGAAAGATTGCCATTCGTCAATGTTACCGAACTAGCCGAAACATCATCGCCACTTGGGTGTGGTAGTGAAAAGGCAGCTTTGCTTATGTTTGAATCAACATCACCGGTAAAACGTGCTAGATCAGCCTTCGTTTCAAAGGATGAATTGATTGCAGCAAGCTTATCAGAAATATCGGTTCCTGATTTAAACTCAGCCAAGAGCTCATCTGCAATTGATTGCGCTTTATCTGTAGCACCTTTTGCAATTAATATTTGCTCAATTTGCTCTGAAACTTCAGTTAAGGGCTTAGCAACCGCCGGTTGATATTCACTTAGTCTCATTACAATCGCTAGTGTATCATTCACTTCAATAAGATCTGAGTTTAACTCTTCGGTTAAAACCAAATCAGAAAAAGCAGCATCTATTGCTTTAATACTATTAAATGGAGAAAGGTTATTTGCTCTTGATAACCATTGTGAAGTGATCACAGTAGCATTAACCGCTTCAGCAGCATCTTCTAAACCATCAGGAATTTCAAAACTTAAGCGCGCCATTTCTTGTTGAAGTTCAAAAAACTTGTCTTGTGCTTTTTGATTACTTACTTTTTCATGAAGCTCTTCTTTAATATCAGCTAATGCTTTTGTTTGTTCTGCTTTTAAATCAGTTAATTTAATAATGTGATAACCAAACTCAGTTGTAACCAATTCACTAATGCTACCTACATCAGCAAGTAAAAAAGCACTTTCATCAAATGCAGGGTCCATCACACCACGTTCAATCCAATCAAGATCGCCGCCGTTTTCTCCGCTAAAAGTATCTGCAGAAAATTCTTTGGCTAAGGTAGCAAAGTCTTCTCCAGCATTGATGCGTACTAATAAGCTTGTAGCTTGTTCTTTTGCAGCGACTTCATCATCACCTAACTCGATAAGGATATGTGCTACACGACGCTGTTCTTCTTGGCGAAAGCTAGCAATATTTTCTTGATAATAAGTTTCAACATCAGCATCTGTTACGTCAATGTCTTTAGCAATGTCGTTTACATCTAAAGCGATATAATTAACTTTTACTTTTTCTTGGTTTTGAAAACGTGCTTGGTTTTCTTGATAATATTGACTAATTTGCTCTTCAGTAACAGTGATCTCGCTTTTAAATTGATCAGAAGCAATCGTAGCAAAACGAATATCTCGTTTTTGATTCTGTAAACCAGAAAGCATGTTTTCTTGATAAGGTAAATTAAACTCAGAAGCAACTAACGCTTGTGTTAATTGACGTCGAGTCATTTCAACTCGTAGGTAATCTCTAAAATCTGAAGATTGATAAAAACCTGATTGATTAATAATAGCTAAATAACGATTGTTATCAAAAACACCTTCTACTTGAAACTCAGGCATTTCACGGATCGTTTTCTTAATACGTTCATCAGAAACTCGTATTGCCATATTCGAAGTGTTTTGATCAATCAATTTTTCATTGATCAAGTTATCAAGTACACCGTTACGAAAGTTTGCCATGTAATTGCTATCAGCAGATAATGTTTCAAACATCTCGCCAAACTGTTGTGCCATTCTATTGCGCTGAGATTGGTAAGCTTTATTAAACGCATTTTGTGATATTTTTTCACCATTAACTTCTGCAACAGACGTATCAACGGAATTGCTATAACTTCCTATGCCGGCTAAAGCAAATGTTAATATAACCAAACCAAGAATAATCTTTGCGGTCATTCCCTGAGAGCTTTCTCGAATATTTTCTAACATTTTTATCTCTTATACACGGAGTGTTTATATCAAGCTTTTGAATGATTACCTTAAATAACTAATTAAAGAATAATTCAAGAACCTACATTTCTTTGTGCGCGATTTTAGCAGATGAAAGGCATTGCATGAAGCGACAATGGCAGATAAATACAAAAACTTAATAATAACAAAGAAAGCTAAGCAATTTTCACTTAAAAATTCGGATGATATTACATTTAATCACTATACCCGTTCCAATCAAGATGCATGTTTCAATACATAAAATGATATCGGGCATATATAACAAAAGACCACCTAATGGTGGTCTTTTAAAATACTATTAAATAGTTATTTATGCGTTACAAGCATCTTTAAGTGCTTTACCAGCTTTAAATGCTGGAATTTTTGCTGCAGCGATTTGAATCGCAGCACCAGTTTGTGGATTACGGCCAGTGCGTGCTGCACGGTCACGTACTGAGAAAGTACCAAATCCAACTAATGCTACTTGTTCGCCACTTTTCAATTCTTCTGTAACTGCATCGATAAATGAATCTAATGCACGACCTGCAGCAGCTTTAGATATATCTGCACCAGCAGCAATTTTTTCGATTAGTTGAGATTTATTCACAGTTTATTCCCCTTAAATTATTATTTTTTCAGCGCTATCGTTTGTTTTTAGCGTCCTGCAGAAGCTTTATAACAAGCTTCTTTTTGAACATCAAGCGTTGAGTTAAGAAACTTTTTATTTCGACAATATCATTATATTTTTATGACTGTCTTAACTAGAACCCCTGTATACATTGGTTCCTAGCGATATAAGCGTCCCTAACTTACCATAGTTTCAGCGTTTGGAAAGCGAAAATTACATTTTTTCGTAAAATAGTTCACTTTTTATGTTTTTTTTATCAATAAAAGCCACTTTTCGCACGTTTTTAAGCCCCTATCTGCCATTTATCAACAGGATGCTCTAAGGCAAGTTTTAAAACCTCATCTATCCATTTTACTGGGTGGATGCTTAAATCAGCTTTAACATTATCTGGGATTTCTTCTAAATCACGAGCATTATCAATCGGGATAATGACCGTTTTAATACCACCACGATGAGCGGCAAGTAATTTTTCTTTTAAACCACCAATTGGCAGAACCTCACCACGTAAAGTAATTTCTCCGGTCATTGCCACATCCGCTTTAACCGGATTTCCCGTTAAACTTGAAACAAGTGCCGTACACATACCTACCCCAGCGCTGGGTCCATCTTTTGGTGTTGCTCCTTCAGGCACATGTACATGAATGTCACGTTTCTCGTGAAAATCATCATTAATCCGTAATTTTTCTGTGCGACTACGAACAACGGTCATTGCTGCTTGAATGGACTCTTGCATGACATCGCCAAGTGAACCGGTATAGGTTAACTTTCCTTTACCCGGCACCGATGCAGTTTCTATGGTTAACAATTCACCACCTACTGATGTCCAAGCTAACCCAGTAACAAGACCTACACGGTTTTGATCATCCGCTTTTCCATAATCAAAACGTTGGACACCTAAAAACTCAGATAAGTTATCTTGACTAATGACCACACGTTTAAGTGATTTATCTAATAATATTGCTTTCACCGCTTTACGACATAACTTAGAAATTTCACGCTCTAAACTACGTACCCCTGCTTCACGGGTATAGTAACGGATGATCCCCATTATCGCGCTGTCTTCAATTTTAATTTCTTTTTCTTTTAAACCATTACGCTCAATTTGCTTATCAACCAAATGATTAAGAGCAATATTCAGTTTTTCATCTTCGGTATAACCCGATAAACGAATAACCTCCATTCGGTCGAGTAAAGGCCCCGGAATATCCATACTGTTTGATGTAGCAACAAACATCACATCGGATAAGTCGTAATCAACTTCCAAATAATGATCGTTAAAACTACTATTTTGCTCTGGATCTAAAACTTCTAATAATGCCGATGCAGGATCGCCACGCATATCAGATGCCATTTTATCGATTTCATCTAATAAAAATAGCGGATTTTTAACCCCTGCTTTAGCAATTTTCTGAATAAGTTTACCCGGTAAAGAACCAATGTAAGTTCTTCTATGGCCTCTAATTTCAGCTTCGTCACGTACACCACCTAAAGCCATACGAACATATTTTCTCCCAGTAGCTTTAGCGATTGATTGACCTAATGATGTTTTGCCAACTCCCGGAGGTCCAACTAAGCATAATATTGGTCCTTTAAGTTGGCTAACTCGTTGTTGTACCGCTAAATACTCTAAAATACGCTCTTTTACTTTATCAAGGCCATAATGGTCTTCATTTAAAATATCTTCAGCCAATTTAAGGTTTTTCTTTAATTTACTACGTTTTTTCCATGGCACACTGGTCATCCAATCAATATAACTGCGTACCACAGTTGCTTCAGCCGACATTGGTGACATCATTTTTAATTTTTTCGCCTCGGCTAAGGTTTTTTCCTTAGCTTCTTTTGGCATCTGCGCGGCTTCAATCTTTTTAGCAATTTCTTCAGATTCGTCAGGTACTTCATCCATATCACCCAATTCTTTTTGAATGGCTTTCATTTGCTCATTCAAATAATATTCTCGTTGGCTTTTCTCCATTTGCTTCTTAACACGAGTACGTATTTTCTTTTCAACTTGTAAGAGGTCAATTTCCCCCTCCATCATTGCCATTAAATACTCGAGACGTGCGGAGACATTAACAATTTCAAGTACTTTTTGTTTATCAACTAACTTGAGTGGCATATGTGCTGCCATCGTGTCAGCAAGCTGCTCACCATCATCGATACCGGCAACCGAAGTTAATACTTCAGGAGGGATTTTTTTATTAAGTTTAACGTAGCCTTCAAATTGTGAAATAGCTGAACGTATTAAAACGTCACTATCCTTATCATCTAATTCTTCAATATCAAGAAAATTAATATCAGCAGTAAAGTGCTGCTCGGTTTCTACAAACTTACTAATTTGCGCACGTTTTACACCTTCAACTAATACTTTAACCGTACCATCTGGTAATTTTAACATTTGTAAAACTGTAGCAACCGTGCCCACTGAATAGACATCTTCTGATGTAGGGTCATCAACAGCTGCGTCTTTTTGTGCTACTAAAAAAACTTGTTTATCATTTTCCATTGCGATATCTAAACAACGAATTGATTTTTCTCTGCCAACAAATAATGGAATAACCATTTGCGGGTAGACAACAACGTCACGTAAGGCTAAAACCGGAATTTCATTCACACCAGACAACTCTTTGGTCATAGGTAACTCTCTCGGAAAAATATATAGAAATATAACTTATGAAAGATATGGGGATATAAGTAAAGCTTTCAACAGAGACATAAAAAAAAAGAGCCAAAAGGCTCTTTTATGTTCAGGAATGTATGTCGATGTAAACATCGACAGAATTCAATAAACTATCTCATTTACTCAGATGCAGCTTTATCTTGAGGTGTCTCATAAATAATAATCGGTTTAGACTCACCTTTGATTACTGTTTCATCAACCACCACTTTGCATGCATTTTCCATCGATGGAAGTTCATACATAGTATCAAGTAGGACTCCTTCAACAATAGAGCGTAAACCACGAGCGCCAGTTTTACGATCCATCGCTTTCTTAGCGATAGCAATAAGTGCATCTTTTCTAAATTCTAACTCTACACCTTCCATATCGAATAAAGCAGAGAATTGTTTAGTTAGAGCATTTTTAGGTTCTTGAAGAATTTGAATAAGCGCATCTTCGTCTAGCTCTGTTAATGTAGCTACCACAGGTAAACGACCAATGAATTCTGGTATCAAACCATATTTCACTAAATCTTGAGGTTCAACATTTTGCAAATGTTCAGTTAACGATTTTTTAGAATCTTCACCTTTAACTTTTGCACCAAAACCAATGCCTGTACCCGTATGACAACGAGCTTCAACAACTTTATCTAAACCAGAAAACGCACCACCACAAATAAATAAGATTTTAGAGGTATCAACCTGTAAAAACTCTTGCTGAGGATGTTTACGTCCGCCTTGGGGAGGTACAGAAGCAATAGTACCTTCAATAAGTTTTAATAACGCCTGCTGAACACCTTCACCAGAAACGTCTCGAGTTATCGAAGGGTTATCCGATTTACGCGATATTTTGTCGATTTCATCAATATAAACAATACCACGCTGTGCTTTTTCAACATCGTAATCACATTTTTGTAGAAGTTTTTGAATAATATTTTCAACATCTTCTCCAACATAACCTGCTTCGGTAAGTGTCGTTGCATCGGCCATTGTAAAAGGTACATCAAGTAATCTAGCTAATGTTTCTGCTAATAATGTTTTACCACTACCTGTAGGCCCAATGAGGAGAATATTACTTTTCCCTAATTCAACACCATTATGTGAATCGCCATTACGCAGACGTTTGTAATGATTATAAACCGCGACCGACAATACTTTTTTAGCGTGGTCTTGACCAATAACATAATCATCTAAATCCTCACGAATATCGATAGGTGTTGGTAAAGACTCTTTTTCTTGCTTTGGTGATATTTCTTTTATTTCTTCACGAATGATGTCGTTACATAACTCAACACATTCATCACAGACAAAAACTGATGGGCCAGCAATTAACTTGCGCACTTCATGTTGGCTTTTGCCACAAAATGAACAATATAGTAACTTTCCGTCACCGTCACCTTTTTTGATATCGGTCATACGGTACCTCTAATTTCCAAAAATTTTATACACTAATACGTTTAAGTATTTCATAAATTTCGCAGATAACAATGCGAATCACAAAGTAATGACGTTATTTGTCAATTCTTTGTTCTAATATGGCGTCAACTAAGCCATATTCAACCGCACTTTCTGCACTTAAGAAATTATCTCTGTCAGTATCTTGTGATACTTTATCTAAAGGCTGGCCTGTATGTTCAGCCATTAAACGATTTAATTTCTCTTTAATGTACAAAATTTCTTTGGCATGAATTTCAAAATCAGACGCTTGGCCCTGAAAACCGCCTAAAGGTTGATGGATCATCACGCGTGCATTGGGTAAACAATAACGCTTACCTTTTTCACCGCCAGACAATAAAAATGCCCCCATGCTCGCCGCTTGACCAATACAAACAGTACTAACATTGGGTTTAATGAATTTCATCGTATCGTAAATCGCCATCCCTGCAGTAACAGAGCCACCAGGAGAATTGATATAAAGATAGATGTCTTTTTCAGTACTTTCTGATTCAAGATATAATAACTGGGCAACAATTAAATTTGCCATGTGATCTTCAACCTGACCGCACAAAAATATTACTCGTTCTTTTAATAATCGCGAATATATATCATATGAACGTTCACCTTTAGGTGTTTGCTCAACAACCATAGGCACTAAAGCGCTTTCTGTAACGCTTGTTAAATCTTGAGAATTATTTTGAGAAGTAAACAACGGATATAGTTCCTTAATAAAAAAATGGCTCGTATGTCTCCATACAAGCCATTTAAGCGATTGCTTAGTGAAAAGTCAATCGAAATGTCAATCTAAAAGGTTATTTACCTTCAGGATTCATAATATCTTTGAAACTTGCTTTTTTATCTTTTACTTTTGCACTTTCAACTAATAACTCAACAGCTTGCTCTTCTAATGCAACATTTTGCATTTGTTGGTTAAGCTCTTTGTTTGTTGCATAGTACTCAATAACTTCTTTTGGATCTTCGTATGCTGAAGCTGCAGAAGCGATTAATTCGTTAACTTTACTTTCGTCAACTTTAAGTTCATTAACTTTAATAACTTCACCTAATAACAAACCAATCTTCACGCGACGTTTAGCTTGTTCTTCAAACATATCGTTAGGTAATTCTGGTAAGTTGTTTGGATCCATTTGACCTGAAAAACGTTCCATTGCTTGCTTACGTAAAACTTCAATTTCTTGAGCAACAAGTGCTGCAGGTAAATCAAGTTCGTTAGCGGCTAGTAAACCTTCAATCACTTGTTCTTTAACTTTTGCTTTAACAGCTTGAGTTAATTCACGTGTCATATTTTTGCTTACTTCAGTGCGTAGTGCTTCAACACCACCATCTTCAACACCAAACAATTTAGCAAATTCATCATCAACTTTAGGCAATACAGAACCTTCAGTTTTATGAATAACAATATCAAATTCAGCTTCTTTACCTTTAAGGTTCTCTGCATGATAATCTTCAGGAAAAGTTACTTTGATTGTTTTTTCTTCGCCAGCTTTCATACCTGTGATTTCTTTTTCGAAACCCGGGATCATACGACCAGCACCAAGTTCAAGTTCAAAAGCTTCAGCTTTTCCACCTTCAAATTCTTCACCATCAACACGACCTAAAAAGTCTAATGTTAGCTTGTCGCCTTTTTTCGTTTTACGTTTGTTTTCTTTCCATGTTTGATGCTGTTTTTGTAAGGTAACAAACATTTCATCTAAATCTTCATCAGTAACTTCAGCAACAGGACGCTCAACTTTAATTGCATCTAAGCCACTTAATTTAACTTCTGGGTATATTTCAAACGTTGCTTCAAACTCAAATGCCTTGCCATCTTCATTGCTTTTAGCAACAAAATTTGGACGACCAGCAGGATTGATTTTTTCAGCAACAATAGCTTCAACGAAGTTACGTTGCATCAATTCACCTGCAACTTCTTGACGCACAGACTTGCCGTAACGTTTTTGAATAACTGAAGGTGGAACTTTACCCGGACGGAATCCATTGATACGTTGGGTCTTAGCGATATGACGAAGACGGTTTTTAACTTCAACATCTACTTTTTCAGCAGGAACTGATATTGTCAAACGACGTTCCAAACCTTGTGTAGTCTCAACTGAAACTTGCATTTAATTACCTCAAAAACTTAACGACGAGTACGCTTCAAATTACGCATCTATCTATAATAAACAATATTGTTTATTTGCTGTTTGCCCAACAACGTTTGTTGTTTAAGCTTGAAAAACCCAAATGAATGACCACTCAGATTAAAAAATTATGACGCGAAATTATAGCGAGGCTTTGCGGTACTGTCGAGTCTATAAGCAATTTATTTTAAATAAAGTGGTTAATATTGTGAAAATAGCATCAGAAAAGTGAAAAATTTGAAAAAAATCCTAACGGCAGCTTTAAACAACGTTTGATTAAGGAGAATAATATAAGATTTTAATTATTGGAGATTTAGAAATAAAAATAAGAGGTATAAAAAATATAAAAGAAGTGTCGGTGATGCAAGATTCAAACTTGCGACTGAACTTGATGACACCCAAACTATATTTACTTCTTACATATTCATTGTAAAGAAAGAAGTGGTCGGTGATGCAAGATTCAAAATTAGAACTGAA
>JABSOX010000070.1 GCA_013215655.1 Colwellia sp. | reverse complement strand
GCTTGGATATTGTTACTGAAATGCGTGAAACTGAATTAAACTTAGTGATGTCAAATAGCTTCGGTTTTGGCGGAACTAACGCAACTTTAGTGATGAAAAAATACAAATAAAATTGTAAAGTTTTGTTGATAGAAAACCGCTAAGGTCATTTAGCGGTTTTTTTATGTTCAGGATGAACGGTATGTCACGATCACATGGATGTGAAAGAGTGACGATGTTCAGGATGAACGGTCAGCTTTTTAGTTCCAGACAAAAGTTAAGTACCTGCGTCCATGCAGGCAATGTCACGGTCACATGGCCTCTCATAGGCATCCATGCCTCCGCGGCATTAGCACATCCCTGCACGTCGATGTGAAGGAGTGATGATGTTCAGGACGAAGGTACAGGTACGAGGTTTTCTTATATGTATGTAAGTACTTTGATTCTATCGGGGATTAATAATCTGTACCTCGACAAATATTTTAATTGACCTCCTATAGCGTACATGACTTCGATTAAAAAAATTCAAGACATTTGCTATTACATCAATCTGCCACAAATAACATCATTATAAAAAATGCAACGATCACCGCATTAAATGACAATATATAGGTAAATCCTCTTATTCCTTCTTTAATTGTATATCCTCGATCATTGAGGTACCACCACCAAATAGTGCACATAAAAATGGGTAATAAAAAGAATAACTTGATCATAAATACCTGTACTTAATTAACTGTCTTATCAAAATCATAGATGAAAAAATTCATCTATGCTATTTAGCATTAACTTTGTTTTCAAATTCAGCATCATTTTTTTCTATTAGTAGAGTCAACGGTTTTCTTATTGCGTAGAGAAACAATAAACTTGGGATCACCATAAATGCGGTTAATACAAAAAATAGCGCCCAATTACCGTCAAGCCAATCAACAATAATACCAGAATAAGAGCCGAGCATAACACGGCCAAATGTGCCTAATGATACCATCAGTGCATACTGGCTGGCAGTGAATGTTTTATTACAGAGTACTGATAATAAGGCAACAAAGGCAACGGATCCCCAAGCTGAGGTAAAGCCATCAACAAAGACAGTGCCAGCAAATAGTAGTTTATTTGGGCCTACAATGGCCATCACAGCAAATAATAAATTACTTGAGGCCATTGCTATACCGCCAATAAATAATCCCTTTAGAATACCGTAGCGAATGGTAAACACGCTGCCTATCAATGAAAATACGATGGTGGTTGCCCAATTAATCATTTTGGAGTAGTAGGCAATATCTGAATTGGAAAAACCAACTTCACGATAAAATACGATAGACATACGTCCTAAGTAAGCTTCGCCCAATTTAAATAGGAAGATAAATAGCAAAATAGATATCGCTAACTTTGTACCGTTTCGATCAAAAAATTCTTGGATCGGGGAAACAAGTGTCGCCAACAACCAAGCGGTAAGTTTATGGCTAAAGCGTACTCTAGCAGCACTTGAGAGTATTTCTTTTGAACGTACCGATTGGTTTAAACGACTCAGTTGTTGACTGAATAAAAATAATAAACAAACAACCGAGAAGGTAATAAAAATAAATCGGTATTGATTGGAAATAAATGTCTCAGGCCATGCAGGGTAACCAACATTGGCATAAATGATGGCAATAAATATGATCGGTAAAATTAAAAGTATGGCTAAAGGTCGATGACCTTGTGTTGGCATAATTGATAAATATCGATTTTGAATGGCGTTTAGTACCTGTTCACGGTCATTTTTAGGCTCTTGAACAACGAATACAGTGATTATCAAAATAGCCATAATGATAGCTAATACAGTATAAACTTCAGGCCATTGCCAGTTAGGACTATCGACTAATAGAAAAGGAATGCTACCAAGGCCTGCAAAACCAGTCCACCAACCAGCTGTTGCCATTGCAGCCCCAGCTGCCATATAGTTGCTATCGTCATTTGCGAGTATATCAATGCGGTAAGCATCGATGGCAATATCTTGGGTCGCTCCAAATAAGGCAATGATCAAACCAAAAAGAGCAATACTACTGAGCTGATTAGCTGCATTTAACTGACTTAACTGAAGGGTCGCTAAAACAATGATAAGTTGCGTACATAAAATCCAGCTGCGTCGTTGTCCCATTTTCATTGTTAAAAACGGAATTTTTAAACGGTCAACTAAAGGTGACCAAAGAAAGTTGATACTGTAGGTTACAAATATCAGGCCAAATAAACCAATACTTGAGCGGCTTAAACCTTCATCTTTTAGCCAACCACTCATGGCTGAGCCAGTCATCACCCAAGGATAACCACTAGCAACACCGAAAAAAAAGATACTGAGTAGACGTCGATTTTTAAAATAGGAGAGCGTATCAGCAAAAGAATGAGTTGTGGCCATTTACATTAATATAAATAATTTAGTTGTATTATCATCAGCCTAACAGAGAGCAGGAAGGGAAAGAAAGTACTAATTTGTTTCAAAGTTATTTATTTAATGGGTTATTTGTTGGATAAGCATAAAAAGTAATCGTTATTAGGGGATAGGACGCCAGCCAATACAATCTATAGGGTAACTTCCTGTACCAGAGAAAAAATCTAAACAGGTATTGATTTCACTTTTAAAGAATAGATTTAGTTCTAATGATTGCGCACCGTGTAAACTTATTTCATGCATAACATGCCAAAAAACACGTTCACGGGCATTATTAGGGGTTTCCTCATATATTTTTAATAATGTCCATTCTTCCATGGTATCAACAACAAATCGGTCTAACTCTGTATAGTGTAGAGAGTGACAAATAACAGCTTTAACATAAGAGCCTAGTTGTCCTATTTTTTCATTGATAAACTGCTCTATTATCATAAAGACCCTTAGCTACTCTTATATTTATTATCTATCCCTTTATCAGATAACAGGGGAATTAAGAAAATCACTGTCACCTTTTTGTACAATTTAATAGTATTTATTACTTATATTTATCGTAGAGAAAATGCTAATTGTCAATATTAATAAGAGTATCTATTGTGAGATACCCCATCTTTTAGTATTTTTAGTTTAATAATATCAATGTATTAATAACCGTATCTTTACTACGGATATTTACCTTTGGATTTTGACATTAACACGAATCAACTATTTTTAAGAGCTTAAGTTACAAAAGATTACATTTTTTGAGCTGTCTATCTTCTATTGGAAATCAGTCAGTTGCTGGCATTAGTGTTGCTTTAATGAGTATGATTGGTTCTATCGGTACATCTTCCCAGCCTAATGTTTCGTTATAATCAGTTTTAACTAAACCCATGGCATCAATAATTTCTTCTCCTTCAAGTACACTACCAAAAACGGCATAACCCCAACGCCTGCCAGGATCTAGGTTTTTATTATCTTTAATATTAAAAAAAAATTGTCGGTTAGCCGTGTGCGGTCTGCTTTCTTTTGCCATCGCAATAGTGCCTATTTCATTTTTTAGGCCATTACCTGATTCATTGAAGATATCTTCATTGATCTTTTTAGCGCCATAATCTGAATCATAGCCACCGCCTTGCACAATGAAGTTTTCGACAACACGATGAAAAACAGTATTATTATATTCACCTGTCACCACATAAGTAAGAAAATTATCAACGGTGATCGGCGCTTTATTCCTGTCTAATTCAACAAGTATAATCCCCATTGATGTTTCCAGTTTTACTATGGGAAATAGATTATTAGGATCAATGGCGACATTTTTAGCGGCAAAAGATGAAAAGCTTAAAAGAGTGAGAAGTAGAGCAAAAAGCTTCATGGTAAGCTACCTAATAAATTCTTTAATTTCGTTGTCATTAATCAGTTGGCTAAGAAGTTTTGCCAATTGTTGATTAAAATCACGAGCGAGTACCGCAGTATCTGCTGTTAAAGGACCATTGCTATTTCCTTTAATGGTAAATCTTTTATTCAACGTTTGCTCAGTATTCGATATTTTAGCGGTTAAGGTAATGACATTTTTGGCTTGGTATTTTAATAATTCCTGTTGAACACTGATTAATGCGGCATCTATGATTACTTCAAAATTATTTTCCGCTTGCGGTGCAAAAGTTAACCCTTGGCTTATTAATTGTGGTCGTAAGGTCTTATCAATAATTGCAGTGAGCACTTGTTGACTAGAAACCAGCGTTGCTGCTTGATTCTCTTTTAAAATTTGTACTATATGATTTGCCGAACGTCGATCAATTACCTGCAGGCTAATTGATTGTCCCTGATAAACGTTAGTGGCCTTGGTCGTTATTTCTGGAAAAATAACGATGTACTTAGGGGCTGAAGCACATGACGTGAGTGCTAAAAGTGTAAATATTAAAGTAGTTATTTTAATTGTATTCATCGTTTTATCGCCGAAATCGTGACAAATTTATCATTGCTGGCAATTAATTTTTCATTGCCAAAAATGCGTTGGAGTTTGATGTGATAAGCTAATTGGCGGTTACCGATAATACGCAGTTCGCCTCCCTTTTTTAATACTCTGTGGCTGTCTTTAAACATCTGCCATGCAATGTGGTCGGTAGTCGCGGTTTGTTGATGAAAAGGAGGATTACACAAAATCAAATCCACACTTGCTCCTTCAATACCTGACAAACAATCATTCAAATAGAATTGACAATTATTAATCGTGGTAGGCAAGTTTTCTTCAATATTTTTTTTTGCTGAAGCTATTGCCATATACGATTCATCGAAAAACTGAACATTTGCTTGTGGTTGTTTTGCCAAAACCGTTAAACCTATAACACCATTACCACAACCTAAGTCAATTACGTTTGTCTCAGGAGCAACTTCAGGTAAGTTCTGCATAAAGTAACGTGCACCAATATCAAGTTTATCTTTTGCATAGACGTTGGCGTGGTTGCTGATAGTGAATTCTGTATTCTCCAATGGCCAAGTTGTTATTTGCGGTATGTTTTGGTCGTGACTATTTGTTTTGGCATCAAACTGAGAAAACACCAATCGTGCCTTTTTTACTGCTAATGATGTTTTGGTGGAGCCAAGATGTTTTTCAAATAACTTAAGTGTTGAGCTATGGATCTCTTTGGCGCGATCTGCGGCAATAAAAATAACGTCATCATTAAATGTTTTTTTAAGCATCATCAGTTGTGCTACCAACAAAGATTTACTTTTGGGGATTTTAAAGAGCACAATATCTATGTTGTTAGGTAATGACTCTAGGCTATCTAAGCTACTCAAGTAATGAATGTTTTTATCATCAATGTGATTTTGTTCTAAGTTGTAAGCAATGCCTTGTTGGCTTAAAAAAGAGTCATTTATACAATAAACGTTTTGTTGAGCAAGGTTTAACGTTAAAGCGCCAAAAGTATCATTCACTATAAGAATGTTACTTTTTGTTTTAATTAAATTGTTTTCTTCAAGATGATTAATAAGATATTCATCTGCTGCATCCCATGCTTGTAAACTTCTGTTAACTTGACCGATAGGAAAGCGATCAAGAAAGAGGTTTTTGTCATTGATGATAAAAGGGCTGATCATAGATAATTGTCGTTGCTGGCTGATAAAATTTGATGAGTGATATTGTGACAAAATTTTAAGCTTGTCGCTAGCGCTTCTGATATTTTGATTAATTAAAAGCAAAGAAAAAATTTAAAAATATTTTATCAATCATCCCAATAATTTAGCGAGAAACGGTTTAATTAGCCATCTAGATTGATGGCTAATTCGTGAGAAGTGACTAAAGTGATATTAAAGTAATGACATTATCTGCAGGGGGATATATGACCATTGAAACTATTATTGAAGAGAAGTTATTATCGGCGTTTTTACCTCGTCACTTGGATGTCATTAATGAATCATATTTGCGTAAACTCCCTGCAATCATTAAATCTAACTTTAAAGTCATCATCGTTTCAAAAGTCTTTGAAGGGCAAAAAATTAGACAACGTCATAGCGCTATCAATAAAGTATTAGCTGAAGAGCTTAACGATAAAATTTCAACATTAACCTTACATTCCTATACAGAAAAAGAGTGGCAGAAGTACTATGTTGATAGCTTGCCTTTGTCAGCACATTGCCTAACTCAATAACAAACTGAATCTTTTTGATTGATTTTATTGCGGGTATCCCATATTTATAATTCCAATCTGTAGTATTTTCTGTTATTTATCTCCTCATAATACAAAAATAGAGATTAGAGCTAGTCATGTGGGTAGAAGGCTTAAGTAAATTTGTTACTGCCATTGACAATTTTACAGAAAGCATCGGCAAAATTATTGCGTGGTGCACTTTGTTAATGGTGTTGTTAACGTTTGCTATTGTTGTTTTAAGATACGGATTTAATCTTGGCTGGATTGCCATGCAAGAGTCTGTTCTCTATTTTCATGGCTTAGTTTTTATGCTCGGCGCTGCATATACCTTAAAAAAAGAGGGACATGTGCGGGTTGATATTTTTTACCAAAAATTTTCACCATACAAAAAAGCGTTAGTTGACTTATTTGGTGCTTTATTTTTACTCCTTCCGGTTTGTATCTTTATCTTTATCATCAGTTTTGATTATGTGGCTGTTTCTTGGCGGATCATGGAAAAATCACCTGAAGCAGGTGGTTTACCTCTTGTTTATTTAAGCAAGAGCTTATTACTACTTTTAGCGGTAACTTTATCATTACAGGGAATGGCTGAAATAGGTCGTAATTTATTGGTGATTATTCAAGAGAAAAACCATAAGCAGGAGACTAAATAATGGAGTACGTCTCTTTATTCATGTTTGTAGTGGTATGTTTTGTTTTATTGTTAGGTTATCCCGTTGCTTTTTCTTTGGCGGGAACGGCGTTATTATTTGCGGGACTTGGTAGTTTATTTAATGTTTTTGACCTTGCTTTTTTAGGCGCATTTCCTAGTCGTATCTTTGGCACCATTAATAATCAAACCTTATTAGCAGTACCTTTATTTGTATTTATGGGAGCTATGTTAGAGCGCTCCAAAATAGCTGAAAACTTATTGAATGCAATGTCATTATTATTTGGTCGTTTTAATGGCGGACTAGGCATTTCAGTAACTTTAGTTGGTATGTTATTGGCGGCAAGTACGGGCATTGTTGGTGCAACAGTGGTCACCATGGGGTTGTTGTCACTTCCTACCATGTTAAAGCGTGGTTATAGCCCCGTATTTTCATCAGGAATAATTTGCGCAACAGGTACACTTGGGCAGATCATTCCTCCTTCAATAGCCTTGGTATTATTGGGTGATGTACTTTCAAGTGCTTATCAAAAAGCGCAACTAAGTATGGGGATATTTAGCCCTGAAACCGTGACGGTTGGCGATCTTTTTGCTGGTGCTGTTATTCCTGGTTTTCTTTTAGTGGTCTTTTATCTGCTTTATTGTATGGCTTACGCGTACTTTAAACCGAACAGTGTACCGAGTTTAAGTCAACAAGATATTGATGAAATATCAAATGGTAAGCCTAAATGGCTATTAATGTTAACCGCACTAGTACCACCATTATTATTAATGTTTTCGGTATTAGGTTCTATTCTCTTTGGTTATGCGACACCAACTGAAGCGGCTGGTGTTGGTGCTATGGGAGCGACTATGCTCGCTTTATGGCAAAAGCAGTTAACCCATAAAAACTTAACGGCAGTAATGCAAAGTACCGTTAAAATCACTTCTATGGTCTTTCTAATTCTTATTGGCGCTAGTTTATTTTCTTTAGTTTTTCGTGGCTTTGGTGGGGAAGAGCTTATTCGTGGTTTGTTTGAACAAATGCCTGGAGGAGTGGTTGGTGCAACGGTTATCGTGATGCTAGTTATTTTCTTTTTAGGTTTTATTCTCGATTTTATAGAAATCACTTTTGTTGTTGTGCCTATTGTTGCGCCCATTTTATTGGCGATGGGGCTTGATCCTATCTGGCTTGGTATTATGATAGCGATTAATTTACAAACCTCCTTTTTAACACCGCCTTTTGGTTTTGCGCTATTTTACCTGCGAGGTGTTGCTGATAAAGTGGTGAAAACTGCTGATATTTATCGAGGAGTGATACCGTTTATCATAATGCAGCTTATTTTATTAGTCGCATTAGCATATTGGCCAAGCTTAATTACTTGGTTGCCAAATTTAATTTATGGATAAGTTTAAGAGAGCAATAAAATGTTAATAAAAAGAAAAATAAAGACGATGAGAAGAGCCATAATTTCTTCTACAAAACTAATTATGTTCACCATTTTAAGTATATTGTTGTTAGCTGCTTGTGGAGAACAGAAAACAAATAAAGTGGCTGCGGTCGGAGCTGCAGAGCCAATTAAAACCTATCAATGGAAAATGGTCACCTCATGGCCAAAGAACTTTCCCGGTTTAGGTATTGGTCCAGAAACCTTTGCAAAATATGTGGATGAAATGAGTGCTGGCCGTTTAACGGTACAAGTATATGGTGCGGGTGAATTAGTACCTGGCTTTGAAGTATTTGACGCCGTATCACAAGGAACAGTGCAAATGGGGCATAGTGGCGCTTATTATTGGAAAGGAAAAATTCCAGCCTCGGTTATTTTTGGGGCAATTCCTTTTGGCATGACAACGTCAGAATTTAATGCATGGTTACAATACGGCGGTGGCTTGGCATTGTGGCAAGAACTTTATAAACCTTTTGGTATTGTGCCTATGGCTGGGGGCAGTTCAGGTGCTCAGTTTGCGGGTTGGTTTAAAAAGGAGATCAACTCAATTGCTGATCTTAAAGGATTAAAAATGCGTATTCCGGGACTTGGTGGCGAAGTAATGAAGCGTGCCGGTGCACTGCCAGTCACCTTAACCGGCGGTGAAATATTCTCATCATTACAAAGTGGCGCAATTGACGCTTCTGAATGGGTAGGTCCATATAACGATTTAGCCTTTGGTTTTCATCAAGCAGCACAATATTATTATTCTTCTGTTTGGCATGAAACAGGTACCAGTTTAGAGTTCCTAATTAATGAAAAAGCACTAGCTTCCTTACCTAAAGATTTACAAAAAATTGTTGAAGTTGCTGCTCGTGCAGTTAATCAAGACATGCACGATGAATACAATGCTCGTAATCATGTCGCTTTGAAAACATTAATTGAAAAACATAACGTACAGTTACGAAAATTACCTGACGATGTCTTACAAGAATTAAAGAAATATACTGAGCAGGTATTGGCTGAGCAAGTAGAGAACGATCAAGGTTTTGCTAAAGTATGGCAATCCTATAGCGAATTTTTATCATCAATTCGAGAATACAATGATTTAACCTTAAAAGAATATTTTCAACATCGTTAATTTTGGATAGGAAAGAAAGATAATAATTAATTTTTGAGGTATGCCCTTATACCATTAGGTATAACTGGTCATACCTCATTTTCTTTAAAGCAGCGTAAACTATGCGGCACTTTTCGAGTTAACCATTATTGTTAATACTCGAATAAACCGTTTAAATAAAAGGTTCCCTTATGGTTATCAAACCAAAAATTCGTGGTTTTATTTGTACAAATGCACACCCAGTAGGTTGTGAAGCTCACGTAAATGAGCAAATTGCTTATGTTAAAGCACATAAACAAGCTGATAAAAAACCTAAAAACGTACTCGTGATCGGTGCATCAACAGGTTACGGTTTAGCGTCTCGTATAACAGCTGCCTTTGGTAACGATGCTAAAACACTGGGTATCTTTTTTGAAAAGCCGCCGACGGAAAGAAAAACAGGCTCAGCAGGCTGGTATAATACTGCTGCATTTCAAAAAGCTGCGGATAAAGCCGGTATTTGGTCAAAGAACATAAATGGTGATGCCTTTTCCCATGAAATAAAAGCTAAAGCTATTGAGACAATTAAAGCTGAACTAGGTGACATTGACTTAGTGGTTTATTCATTGGCATCTCCTCGTCGAACCGATCCTGATACCGGTGAAATTTATTCATCAACACTTAAACCTATCGGTCAAAGTGTTACCACTAAAAACCTAAATACTTCAAAACGTATTATTGATGAAGTTTCTGTTGAAGCGGCTAACGATGAAGAAATTCAAGGCACTATCGATGTGATGGGCGGCGCTGATTGGGAGTTATGGATTAATGCACTTCAACAAGCTGGTGTATTGGCCAATGGTTTTAAATCAGTTGCCTATACCTATATTGGTAAAGAGCTAACGTGGCCAATTTACGGTAAAGCAACTATTGGTAAGGCAAAGGAAGATCTAGATAGAGCAGCAAGTGCAATTAATGATGCTACGGCGAGTATTAACGGTGCTGCCCACGTAACGTCTCTTAATGCTGTTGTTACGCAAGCAAGCTCTGCTATCCCCATTATGCCGCTTTATATCTCTGCAATGTTTAAAGTCATGAAAGCAGATGGCAACTATGAAGGCTGTATTGAACAAATTCAAAACCTGTTCATTGAAAATATTTATAGTGAGACTCCGCGTTTAGATGAGCAAAATCGTTATCGTCAAAATTACAAAGAGCTTGAAGATAGCGTTCAACAGCGTATTACTGATGTTTGGAATACCGTTGATACCGATACAATTGACGAATTAACTGATTACATTGGATATCATCAAGAATTCCTACAGTTATTTGGTTTTGGGATTGATGGTGTTGATTATGATGCCGATCTCAACCCTGAAGTAATGATTAATCATCTCGATTAGTTAATCATCAAATAGCTATTCCCAAGTCTGTTATTTAAAAACCGATACCTATGTATCGGTTTTTATGTTCAGGACGAACGGTATATCGCGAGTTCATGGATGAACAGGAGCGTGTATGTTTAGGACGAACGGTCAGTTTTTTAGTTCCAGACAAAAACTAAGTACTTACATCCGTATAAGCAATATCGCGAGTTCATGGATGAACAGGAGCGTGCATGTTCAGGACGAACGGTATGTTATTAATCGTCAATCACACTAAAACTATCTCTGTTCGCATACTATATAAAATAAATAAAACCTCTTCTTGCTCTCGTTGACCAATATCATTTTTAGTGAGTGCACTCAACGCATCATCAAGTACCGCCATAAACTCTAATGCAGATATATTCATGCCTTTGTGAGTTGCTAACATGTCCCGTAGTGGTAAGTCAGGGGGGCTATAGTTATCAACTTACACAAGCTGGGCTTGAACTTAGGCCTATTGTGGAATTACTTGGAGCATGGGGACATCGATGGGCAAAATCTGATTTGAGCTATGGTGATTTAGATACAGGTTTATTAATGTGGGACATGCGCAGAAGTATTGACGCGAGCATTTTCCCTGATAGAAAAATTGTCGTTCAATTTGAGTATCCAGATGCACCCAAAGGAACTAACGTGTGGTGGCTTATTATGCAAAATGGTGAAGTTGATTTATGTTTAAATGATCCCGGTTATGAGGTTGATTTGTTGATCAGAGCTTCATTGGCCATTAAGCCGCTTTATGGACATGCCAAGTTAAGTTTGATGATACTGTGAAAGCACAAGATATTAAAGTATTGGGGGATAGTCAGTTGTCAAAAAACTTACAAAACTGGTTGTGTTCAAGTCTGCTCTCAAAGCTAGGAACGTTAGATGAAATTCCACCATTAAATTGGAGGTTTAGTTAAAATAGAACGTTAAATTTTAACTGTTTACATGCCAAATTGTATATTTTGTTTAATTTACAGGCAAATTCTTAATTAATCGTCTAAATTGTAATGAAAAGTATAAGAGTCCATAGAATAAAAATGGGTTTATGTGCTAAAATCGCGCCAGAAATTTTAACTTAGAGCCAGTGGGTCTTGATTTTTAAACATATGTTAAAGAATTAAGTAACTTACTGAAATACACTGAAATTAACAATTTACTTTACCTAACTGATATTTAAAGTTTTTTATCTTAGTTAGGTAAGTGAATAGTTAGTTTTGATACTCCCATCAAAAGTAGTGCATGTGTTTATGATTACAATAAAAAAAGGTCTGGATGTTCCTGTCGTTGGTACTCCCCAGCAGGTAATCCATGATGGTAATACCATCAAAACCGTTGCAACACTAGGTGAAGAGTTTGTGGGTATGCGACCAACCATGTTTGTAAAAGTGGATGATCGTGTTAAAAAAGGTCAGGTTCTTTTTGAAGATAAAAAGAATCCTGGCGTTAAATTCACAGCTCAAGCTGCCGGTGTTGTTACACAAATCAATCGTGGTGAAAAACGTGTTTTACAATCAGTCGTCATAGAAGTTGACGGTGATGAGCAAGAGACTTTTACTAGCTACTCAGCGAATGAACTCAACTCAATAAAACGTGAAGATGTTGTTACTAACCTTGTTAATTCAGGTTTGTGGACGGCACTACGTACACGTCCGTTTAGTAAAGTTCCAGCTATAGATTCTACGCCAATCGCAATATTTGTTAGTGCGATGGATACTAATCCATTAGCAGCTAATCCTGAAATGATTATTAATGAACAGAGTGAAGCCTTCAAAAATGGTTTAACTATCCTTACTCGTTTAACGAGTGGCGAAGTGTTTGTTAGTAAAGCGCCAGGTGCAAATATCCCTGTTGAAGGAAATGTACAAGTTAATGAGTTTGCAGGTAAACATCCTGCAGGTTTAGTTGGCACTCATATGCATTTCTTAAAGCCAGTTAGTGGTGATAGGTTTGCATGGAACTTAGGTTATCAAGATGTTATCGCTTTTGGTACGTTATTTACCACCGGTGAAATAGATAATCAACGTATTGTTTCTCTTGCCGGTCCGGCCGCTAAAAATCCTCGTTTAGTACGTACCATTTTAGGTGCTAATGCTGCCGATTTAACGGCAAATGAATTATTAGATGGCGAAGTTCGTATTGTCTCTGGTTCTTTATTATTTGGTGCTATTGCTGCAGGTGTTCATGGCTACTTAGGTCGTTATCACGTGCAAGTATCACTACTTTTAGAAGGTCGTGAGAAAGAATTTATTGGTTATATGTACCCAGGACCAAACAAGTTTTCTGTGACTCGTGCTTATATGTCTCATTTCTTCCCTAAGAAATTATTCAACATGACCACAACAACTAACGGTAGTCCACGTGCCATGGTGCCAATTGGTAACTTTGAGCGTGTTATGCCATTAGATATTCTACCAACTTTATTGTTACGTGATTTATGTGCCGGTGATACTGACGGTGCGCAACAACTTGGTGCCTTAGAGCTTGATGAAGAAGATTTAGCCTTATGTACGTTTGTTTGCCCTGGCAAAACAGACTATGGCGTGATCCTTCGTGATTGCCTAACCACAATTGAAAAGGAAGGTTAGTCATGGGCTTGAAAAAGTTTATTGAAGATATAGAACCTCATTTTGAGAAGGGTGGAAAATATCAAAAGTTTTTTCCACTTTATGAAGCACTAGCTACTGCTTTATATACGCCGGGTTATATTAACAAAGGTAAAACTCACGTTCGTGATAGCATTGATTTAAAGCGTATCATGATCACCGTTTGGCTTGCAGTCTTTCCTGCAATGTTCTGGGGTATGTACAACATTGGTTTTCAAGCAACTGATGCATTAGCTGCGGGTTATGCTTTGCCTGATAGCTGGCAAGTTGGCTTGTTTGAAATGCTTGGTGGCAGTTTAAGTGTTGATTCTAATTGGTTAAATATGATGTTTTACGGCGCGATGTTTTTCATGCCGATATACATCGTTACTTTTGCCGTTGGTATTTTCTGGGAAATTCTTTTTGCTTCTGTGCGTGGGCATGAAGTTAACGAAGGTTTCTTTGTTACCTCAATTCTATTCGCCTTAATTTTACCTGCGACTATTCCTTTATGGCAAGTTGCAATAGGTATTACTTTTGGTGTGGTTATCGCTAAAGAAATCTTTGGTGGTACCGGTAAAAACTTCTTAAACCCAGCATTAGCGGGTCGTGCGTTTTTATTCTTTGCTTATCCGGGCGAAATCTCAGGTGATGCTGTTTGGGTTGCTGCTGATGGTTTCTCTGGTGCAACGGTATTAAGTGCTGCAAACCAAGGCCTAGTTGATTATTCAGTGAATGGTCTTGCAATGAGTGAGTCATGGTGGAATGCATTCTGGGGATATATTCCAGGCTCTGTTGGTGAAGTATCAACCTTTATGATTTTATTGGGTGGTTGTTACATCCTCTATAAAGGCATTGCATCTTGGCGCATCGTTTTAGGTGTGTTTGGTGGCATGGTAATAACCGCAATGTTATTTAACGCTATTGGTAGCGAAACTAACGCAATGTTTGCGATGCCATGGTATTGGCATTTTGTCACCGGTGGTTTTGCTTTTGGTATGATGTTTATGGCAACAGATCCCGTTTCAGCTTCATTCACTAATACCGGTAAATACTGGTTTGGTGCTTTAGTTGGTGTGATGGTGGTTTTAGTTCGCGTAGTTAACCCTGCATTCCCTGAAGGTATGATGTTAGCTATTTTGTTTGCTAACTTGTTTGCACCGTTGTTCGACTACTTTGTTGTACAAGGGAATATCAAACGGAGGCTTGCTCGTAATGTCTGACTCAAAGACTAGTAAAAAGAAAGAAACTTTCGGCAGTACGCTGATATTTGTTTTCATTATTTGTTTAGTTTGTGCTGCTTTGGTTTCCATTTCAGCGGTGAGCTTAAAACCTCTACAACAAGCAAACAAATTATTAGATAAACAAACAAAAATTCTCGAAGCTTCTGGCTTACTAAAAAGTGCAGGTGTATCACTTGATAGCGAGAGCATTGTTGTTACTTACAACAAGTTTGTTGTTGCAAAAATGATTGATTTGGATTCGGGCGCTATTATTGAAGGTGATGTAAATGCTTTTGATGAACGTGCAGAATCGCGAAATTTAGCTAATAGTATTAAACCGAAAAATGATATGGCTGGCATTAATCGCCGTGCCAATAGTGCTGTTATCTATTTAGTTAATAATGAGCAAGGTCAATTAGATACAATTGTATTACCTATTGTTGGTTCGGGTTTATGGGACCTCATGCATGGTTTTGTTGGTATGAATGCCGACTTAAATACTGTTAAAAGTGTTGTTTATTCAGCCGACTTTAAAGAAACTCCTGGTTTAGGTGCTGAAGTACTTAATCCTAGATGGAAAGCTTTATGGCCAGGTAAAAAGATATTCAACAATGCTGGCGAAGTAAAAATACAGTTGGTAAAAGGTGGTGCTAAACAAGACGATGTTCACGGAGTGGATGCGTTATCGGGTGCAACTTTGACCAGTAATGGTGTTACTCGGACCTTGCATTTTTGGTTTGGTGACGAAGGTTATGGACCTTTCATTACTAAGTTTCGTGCTACAGCAGGAGGATTGAAATAATGTCTTCAGATACTAAAAAAGCTCTTTTTGGACCTGTTATTGATAACAATCCCATTGCATTGCAAGTCTTAGGTGTTTGCTCAGCGCTAGCTGTTACGAGCTCAATGGCTAACGCAATGGTGATGACGATTGCAGTAATGTTGGTAACCGCTTTTTCAAATTTGTTTATCTCACTTATTCGCAATCAAATACCGTCAAGTGTACGTATCATCGTACAAATGGCGATTATTGCTTCATTGGTTATTGTTGTTGACCAAGTGCTTAAAGCTTTTTCTTATGCCTTGTCGCAAGAGTTATCAGTCTTTATCGGTTTGATCATTACTAACTGTATTGTTATGGGACGTGCAGAAGCATTTGCCATGAAAGAAAAACCAGGTATCAGTTTTATCGATGGTATTGGTAACGGCTTAGGTTATGGTGCAGTATTATTGGTTGTTGCTTTCTTTCGTGAATTATTTGCTTTTGGCGAAGTCTTCGGTTTCGAAGTCTTTAAATTAGTTCAAAACGGCGGTTGGTACCAAGGTAATGGTCTATTGGTCTTGCCATTTAGTTCATTCTTCATTATTGGTTTAATTATTTGGGCGATTCGCCAGTATAAACCAGAACAAGTAGAGAAGGATTAATAACTTATGGAACATTATTTAAGTATATTTATAAAAACCATATTTATTGAAAATATGGCATTAAGCTTCTTCCTTGGTATGTGTACCTTTCTAGCGGTTTCTAAGAAAGTTAGCACGGCTATTGGTCTGGGCGTTGCAGTTGTAGTGGTATTAGGTTTAGCAGTACCTGCTAACCAAATTATCTATCAAGCGATATTAGCTCCGGGTGCATTAGATAGTATAATGGGCATAACAGATCCTAAAGAATCTATCGACCTCAGCTTTCTATCGTTTATTACTTTTATCGGGGTAATTGCGGCACTAGTGCAAATCTTGGAAATGATTTTAGATAAATATTTCCCTGCTTTGTATCAGGCATTGGGAATATTTCTACCTTTAATTACCGTTAACTGTGCAATTTTTGGCGCGGTTTCATTTATGGTCGCAAAGAACTTAACCTTAGGTGAAAGTGTCGTCTATGGCGTTGGTTCTGGTGTTGGCTGGATGTTAGCGATAGTGTTGATGGCTGGTCTGCGTGAAAAGATGAAATATTCTGACATACCGGATGGTCTAAAAGGTTTAGGTATTACGTTTATCACTGCTGGATTGATGGCTTTTGGCTTTCTCTCTTTTGGTGGTATATCCCTGTAGGCAAATGTCGGTTTTAAGTAAAACTTGAAACCCTTAATAAATTAAAGGAAAAGTCGATGGAAATAATTCTCGGCATATCGATGTTTACCGCGATAGTACTGGCGTTGGTTTTAGTCATTTTATTTGCTAAATCAAAACTAGTTTCTTCAGGTGACGTAACGATAAGTATTAATGGCGACCCGGAAAAATCAGTAACAACGGCTGCGGGTGGAAAATTATTAGGCGCATTAGCTGATCAGGGAATATTTATTCCTTCAGCTTGTGGTGGCGGTGGTACTTGTGGCCAGTGTAAAGTTCATATTCATTCAGGTGGCGGTGATATTCTGCCAACTGAAGAAGGCCATATTAATAAACGTGAAGCAAAAGAAGGCTGTCGCCTTTCATGTCAGGTTGCGGTTAAGCAAGACATGGATATTGTATTAGAAGACGAAATCTTTGGCGTTCAACAATGGGAATGTGAAGTTATTTCTAACGATAACAAAGCAACCTTTATCAAAGAATTAGTCTTGAAAATTCCAAATGGTGAATCGGTACCTTTTAAAGCAGGTGGTTATATTCAAATCGAAGCACCAGCGCATCATGTTAAGTATGAAAATTTTGATATTGATGAACAGTATAAAGGCGATTGGAATCATTTTGGTTTCTTTAAAGTTGAATCAAAAGTTGATGAGCCAACATTACGTGCTTATTCAATGGCTAACTACCCTGGTGAAGAAGGCATTATCATGTTGAATGTGCGTATTGCGACACCACCTCCAGGACGTTTACATTTACCAGCAGGTAAAATGTCATCGTATATTTTCAGTCTTAAAGCTGGCGATAAAGTGACAATTTCTGGCCCGTTTGGTGAGTTCTTCGCCAAAGAAACAGATGCGGAAATGGTCTTTATTGGTGGTGGTGCCGGTATGGCGCCAATGCGTTCACATTTATTTGATCAACTTAAACGTCTTAAGTCGAAACGTAAAATCAGTTTTTGGTATGGTGCTCGTTCTAAACGTGAAATGTTCTATGAAGATGATTATAACGGCCTAGCGAGCGAGAATGACAACTTCGAGTGGCATGTGGCGTTATCGGATCCCCAACCAGAAGATAACTGGGAAGGCATGACAGGTTTTATTCATAATGTTCTACATGAACAATACTTGAAAGATCATGAAGCTCCTGAAGATTGTGAGTTCTACATGTGTGGTCCGCCAATGATGAATGCGGCCGTTATTCATATGCTTAAAGAGTTAGGTGTTGAAGACGAGAACATCATGCTAGATGACTTTGGTGGCTAAACATCTAATTTTGATCGTCTTTTGACTGTTACTCAGCGTTAGAAGTGCTCACCTAGTAAACTAGGCTCCGCGCTTCTTCCTTGATTAACAGCCAAAATCCTTCTCTAAATTATGATGTTATGCAAATCTAATTAAAGGTGACTTAGGTCACCTTTATTATTTATTTAAATTGTTTTGATTCGTTCGAAAAAGACATTTTACATAAATAATAAATTTTATGGATATAAATATGTTTAACATTAAATCAATGGTAGTTATTGCCGTCTTGGCAATGTTTAGTGGCTGTTTTCCAAGTTCAGATCAGAGCAAACAGGAAGTTCTATTGCAAGGTCGAACGATGGGCACCACCTATAATATTAAAGTTGTGGTTGAAAATGATGCTATTGATACTGAAAAGCTGCAATTGGGTATTGATGCTCTACTGAAACAACTTAATCAAGAAATGTCGACTTATATACCGACTTCCGAATTATCTTTATTTAATAACTCAGATTCCTTAGTGCCAATTGAAATTTCAGTTGGATTGCAACGTGTTATTAAAGAAGCGATTCGTTTAGGAAGTTTAAGTGAAGGTAAGTTAGACGTTACTGTGGGACCACTGGTCAATCTGTGGGGTTTTGGTCCTCAATATCGTCCTGAAACTATACCAAGTGATACACAACTCGAGGCTGCTCGTGCTCGCATAGGTCTAAATAAACTAATCCTTGTTGGTAATAAATTGAATAAAACTATTCCTAACTTGTATGTCGATTTATCAACGATTGCCAAAGGCTATGGCGTCGATTTAGTTGCGGAATATATTGAGCAACAAGGCGTTGTTAATTACCTTGTTGAAATCGGTGGTGAGATGCGGCTTAAAGGTTTTAAACATACCGGTGAGTTGTGGCATGTTGCCATTGAAAAGCCTGTAGATAATGAACGCTCTGTGCATCAAATCATTATTCCTAAAGACAATGCAGTAGCAACATCGGGTGATTACCGTATTTATTATGAAGTTGAAGGTCAGCGTTTCTCTCATATTATTGACCCCGATACCGGTAAGCCTATTAACCATAAATTGGTATCGGTAACCGTTATCCATCCTTCGTCAATGACCGCTGATGGCCTTTCTACTGCAATGATGGTGATGGGTGAAGAAAAAGCTTTGGCTTTTGCCGAAGAAAATGACCTTGCCGCTTACATTATTTCTAAGAGCGAAAATGGCTTTATTGAGCAAAGCACAGTAAAATTTATGCAATATCTAAAGTAGTATGCAATACCTAATAACACGTATGCAGTTTAACAGATAAGAAGTAGAGTAATTATTATGATGATTTTTATGATCACCTTTGTTTTTTTCCTTGTTGTAGGTGCCGCAATGTCGGTAGGTTATATATTTCAACAAAAAACATTAGCGGGCAGCTGTGGTGGTTTAGCTTCTGTAGGCATAGATAAAGAATGCAATTGTGATAACCCCTGTGAAAAACGTCAAGAGCGAGAGCGTCAAGCAGCTATTGCTGGAGATATTGAAATAAAAAATATTTAAAGCTAGATATTTTTTTGTGGTTTCTCCTTTATTAACCCATATTTATCAAGTATCACTGACTTTAATCGTCAAGACCAATTACCACTAATGATGTTAGTGGTAATCCCTCTAGTTAAACACCTCTTAAAAACTGTAAATTTGCTTTTAATTTAAAAACAAAGTACTGTTTGTTTATACAGGCTTTGTGGTTTTGTTTTTATGAGAAAAATTATTCATATCGATATGGATGCATTCTATGTTTCGGTAGAGATAAGAGATAACCCTCGGCTAATTAATCAACCTGTAGCTGTTGGCGGTCAACCTAATACTCGAAGTGTATTATCTACGTGTAATTATATCGCACGTGAGTTTGGGGTTCGTTCAGCGATGCCAGCAAGTGTTGCTATGCGAAAATGCCCCAATCTCATTATTGTACCGGGTCGTATGGATGTTTATAAATCTATTAGTACTCATCTTCGGCAAATTTTTGAACGCTATACTGACATCATCGAACCTTTGTCGCTAGATGAAGCCTATTTGGATGTTACTCATTGCAAGCTGTTTAATGGCTCGGCAACCCTTATTGCTGAAGATATACGATTAGCTATTTTTGAAGAACTTAACCTAACAGCCTCTGCGGGCATCGCGCCAATTAAATATTTAGCAAAAGTAGCTTCAGATTTAAATAAACCTAATGGGCAATATGTTATACCTCCGCAAAAAGTACTTAGTTTTATTACTGATATGTCATTGAGTAAAATACCGGGTGTCGGTAAAGTGACTTTTGAAAAACTAAAAGCTTGCGGCTTAGAATTTGGTCAGGATGTTAGGCAGGTTGATAAAAAAGAACTTATTAACAAGTTTGGTAAATTGGGAATATCTTTATGGCAAAAATGTCAGGGTATTGATAATCGCGAAATAAAAACGACGCGAGTGAGAAAGTCTGTCGGTGTCGAAAGAACCTTTGCTGATGATATAAGTGATATTGAGAAGTTGAATCTTTTTATGCATGAAAAACTCATTCCCGAATTGAAAAAACGATCCAAGGGTTATTTAAGTGATCGTGAAATTAGCAAACTTGGTGTTAAGGTTAAGTTTAAAGACTTCCACCAAACCACCAAAGAATTTAAACATCATAATTTTGACGATAGTATATTTAATACGTTGCTTGATCAGGCTTTGTGTCGTGGTCAAGGCAAAGCCGTAAGGTTATTAGGTGTCCATATCGGCTTAGGTGAAGAGGCTAATAACCAAACACAATTTGAATTTGAACTTGAATTTGATTAGTGAACATAAACGCTCATTCAGATCGATGTACTAATGCAGCGAAGACATGGATGCTTATAGGATGTATGTAAGGGGCTATAGCAGGACGCGTTAGCTTTGTCTAAGAGCTGTCATGTGACCGGCGACATTGCTTGCACGGACGCAGGTACTTAGTTTTTATATCGGCTGCTATTACATAAAGAAAAACTGACTGTTCATCCTTGTGAACATAAACGCTCATTCACATCCATGTGACCGCGACATACCGTTCATCCCTGAACATAAAAAAGCCTCATACTTATGAGGCTTAATTTCGATACTTTAATTTTTATACTTTAATATGACTACATCAAAATTTAGTTTTGAATGTAATCTAATACTAGTGTTTTTGCTGTTGCGTTGTAATGGATCAGACGCTGATAATCAGGAGAGATATAGCTAGTCGCCGAGCCCGCTGTATAGCCAACATTCCATAATGGTTGTTGTGCACTATCAGACTTACTTAAAATGAATGCTCCTAAAATAGCGTCAAAACGATAAATATAACTGTTATCACTGCTGTCAGTTTCGACGTTAACGGTAACCGCAATAGTATTATGTAAAACTCCTTGATCTATAAAGTCGGTACCATCAAAACTCGACCATTCTGATTGCGTATTTGCGGTATAAATGGCGCTACCGTCACTACTTGTTGTTATGTTACCAATAGTGTTGCCAAAATCTGGATTGATATATGAGTCAATATTTACCACTGTGGAGGTGATTTTTGCGAAGGTATTATATTGCAAAGTATGCTGAACTAACGATGAGGATGCTTGGTCATGAGCGATAATATTATTATTACCTTTAACATCGGCTATCACGGGTGCAAAAAAGATATTGTCGGTATCCCAATATTGTCGAGCTAAGGCTAAGTTAGCGTATTCAAGTGCTTGGGTTACAACAACTGGTTTTCCCGAAATCATCGCAATCATTTCGGGACGATTTTGAATACTTACATCACTTTCATTTAATTGAGTGATGCTAAAATCGCTAAGATTAACAATGTAATGATTGACCCGAGTTTGTTCTTGTTTATTCTCGTCGATATAGGTTTCAGTATTTGACGCTAATAGTATAGAACCATCTGGATGAATAACTAAGTTCGTTAAATCTACATCAGCTAATGGTGAAATTATGCTAGTCACTTTAATACCGTTAACAATATTAAATACATCAATATAATCTGTTTGCGCTATGTATACATATGGACGCAGCGGATCTAAGACAGTGGCTGAGCTGTTAGGCGTAATATTTTCAATTATTATCTCGCCTTGGCTAGCGGTATCAAAATTACCTTTATAAAAACTTACTTCGATAGTACCTGCGACACTGTCTTCAGCGTTAACTGGTGAAAGTGTAATTTTCCCATAATGAAGACCATTATTAACCTTACTAGGGTCTGCAGTGAGTGTTAGTGTATTTGTAGTGATATTAGCCGCTAATGAAAGCCAATCAACATTACTCGTTGCTTGCCATGCAATATTTGAGGAGTCATTTGTTAATACATTTATGTTATGGCTAAGTGTTGATTGGTTTGCTTGGCTGTTAAATGTTAATGCTGGGTAGTCGCTAAACAACCTAATTTCATCAATAGCAAAATCAACGGTAATGGTACTTGATGTTCCACTTGATGGATCAAATACGGTAATTGCGCCAGAGTATAATCCCCAAGTTGTGATGGTAGTCATATCAATAGCGATGTTTAAACTATTAATACCATCAGTAACATTAGGTGTGATTATTAACCAAGCAGCATTGTTGCTTGTTTGCCAATTTTCACCAATACCTGATAAGGTTACTTCTTGGCTTGCAGGAGTATCATCACCCCATGTTATATCAAAGTTGATAGACTGTGTGGAAAGGTCAAACTGCGTTAAGTTGACCAGTTCAATTTGCTGGCTACTTGTTGTGTTGGTGGTATTAGTCGAAAGTATGACCAACTTTTTGTTATCTGCTGAAACTTCACTATCGCTAGGTACTTGACCTTGAGTATATATGGTCGTTGATAATGCTTGTTGTTCATCATAAACATTAACATAAATACCTAACGCAGCGGTTTCAGGTGTACTTTGATCTATTCGAATATAATGAGGACGAGTATTACTACTTGCATTTAATGCAATTGTGGTGACTTTATCATTGGTTTCTAATAGACCATTATCGATAAAATCAGTGCCATCAAAACTCAACCATTCGCTTGTTGGGCTAAACAGATAAAGATTTTTCTCATCATCACTAACAATGAAATTTCGAACAACATCGTTATCAGCTAAACTTTCTGGACGATAATTATGAGTAAGTTCAAGAGAGAGTTTTTCGGTGGTAAAGTCATTCACTTTAGGAATAAAACGATTAAGCTCCGAAGTATTGCCGTCTAAGGAAAATAGGGTGTTGCCTTGCTGAGCAACTTTCACTGCTCGTGTAAAAAAAGCATTAGGGCGATCCCAATATTGTAATTTGAGGTTTTCATCGGCAAATTCCATTGCTTGAGTGACTACAAAATATCGGCCTTTAAGTCGTACAAATTTAATCGGTTCATTCTGAATATCAGTGTTTTCTAGTTTTACAAAAGTATAATTGTTGAGGTCGATTTTATATCTATGGGTAACTACTGTTTCGGTTTCGTTACCGTCAGCATCTGTCGTAATAATGGTTTCTAGGGCTCTAGCCAATAATAGATCCCCTTTTGGGTGAATAATTAACCGATCGAGCAATGTGTCTGCTGGAGATATTTTTATAGTGGTAATAAGTTCCCTAGTGTATTGATGATAAACACGAAGCTCATTATTGCTTCCTAAATACACTTGTGGATGTTCAGGTGATAATACCATCGCATTATCATTTACGGTGAGGTCACTAATAACACTATTTTCTGCAATTAAATCACTTCTATAAAGACTTACTGATATTGTTTCTTGTTGTACTGAGTCATCATCAACAGAAGAGATAATAATAGTGCCAGTTGAACTGACATTGTTGGTAGCAAGTTCTGGATTAGCGACTATTTTAACGTGATTGGTCTCAGGGATAGTAGTAACCGACAACCATGCGGTATTGCTAGTTGCTTGCCACTGAACAGCCGTTAAGCTGTTAGTTGAAATTGCAACGATTTGTTCGGTAGCGTCGATGTTTTTTGTCGAGGTAAATGCTATCACGGGTCTATCTGCATATAACTGAAGGTTATCTAGTCCCAAATCTATTGGTTGTTTGGAATTACCCGTTCGGCCTGAATAAATTAAATTACCCTGATATAGGCCCGACGCAGGAAGGTCAATCACTGTAGGGGTTAATGTCACTGTACTTTTTTGAGTATCACTATTAAAGGTACTTTCAACGGTTAACCAATCAACATCGGTACTAACAGACCATTGCTCGCTCTCGTTTGAAAAATCAAAAGATTGGCTAGCAAGTGCTTCTACGCCAAAAGTATCAGTGAAGGTAAGTTGCTGCCAAACCAATAACGAAACATCAATATCATGATGTACTAAGTTAGTAGTGGCCACATCACCTGTGGATAAACGAATTTTAGTACTATAAAGGTCAGCGATAATGTTATTAGCACTAACGATATCAATAAAAATATCAGCAGAAGTTGCCGTAACATTTTCAGTACGAAAGTTTAACCAACCTACCGGTTGTGCATCTGGAGCATAGCCTACTAATAAACCATTGCCTTCAAAGTTGACCGTCACTTTAATTGTTTCTGCCGACTCCGCCAAAAATTGATTATTAAAGCTTACCGTAGATACATTAGCTGAGATTAAATATGTTGGGTCTTTTTTACTTGAGCCTCCACATGCTTGCAATATCGTTGCTATACATAATAGTGCCACCATGCGGAAAATAAGTTTGGCTTGTTCCTTCATATTAATCCTTGTTGTTTTCTTGAATACTAACCTAGTTATATAGGGCTATTTTGCGTGATTGCACTGCAAATGTAAAACGCATTGTTTGGCTATTATTTTAGCGTGATTTTGATGTAAAATAAGGATTTACTGATAATTAATTACTGGCATCTCCTTGGATAAAAAAATATTACATATTGCGGTTGATCTCTTATCAAGAAGAGAGCACTCAAGTAAAGAGATATATCAAAAGCTCGCTTTACGAGGTTATGAACAAATTGATGTGGCGCCAGTTATAGATTATTTACTTGAAAAAAACTATTTAAGCCATGAACGTTTTGCCGAAAGTGTTTTTCGTAATCGAGTTAGTCGTGGTTATGGTTGGCGATATATTAAAAATGAGCTCAATCAAAAAGGCATCGACAGTATACAAATTAGTGAATTGAATAATAATCAAGAAATTGATTGGTATATTCAAGTAGAGCTTGCGTATAATAAACGCTTTGATTCATCTGCTGATCTTGATCAAAAAGATAAAGCAAAACGTGTCAGGTTTTTACAATACCGAGGTTTCTCTACCGATGAGATAATGTCGTTATTTTAGGTCGTACCATATGCTATATATGGTGTTAGTTATGCCCAGTTAAGGGCATTAAGAAACAAAATTTTAATGAGTTGGATATTCCCATGATGAAAACCACTGCCGAGCTGCGTCAGGCTTTTTTAGATTTTTATGCTTCAAAGCAACATCAAATTGTTCCTAGTAGCTCCCTTGTTCCGGGTAATGATGCAACACTATTATTTACTAATGCCGGTATGGTTCCTTTTAAAGATGTATTTCTAGGTGCAGAGCAACGAAGTTATAATCGTGCTACTTCATCACAACGTTGTGTTCGTGCCGGTGGAAAACATAACGATTTAGATAATGTCGGTTATACCGCACGCCATCATACTTTCTTTGAAATGTTGGGAAACTTTAGCTTTGGTGATTATTTCAAAAAAGAAGCGATTCATTTTGCTTGGGAATTTTTGACACAAGTTTTAAAACTTCCAAAAGAAAAACTACTCGTCACTATTTATGAAAGTGATGATGAAGCGTTCGCTTTTTGGGCGGACGAAATTGGTGTACCTGTCGATAAAATCATTCGCATTGGTGATAAATCAGCAGATAAAAAATACGAGTCAGATAATTTTTGGTCTATGGGTGATACTGGTCCATGTGGGCCATGTTCAGAAATTTTTTATGATCACGGTGAACATATTTTTGGTGGACCTCCAGGCTCTCCTGATGAAGATGGTGATCGTTTTATCGAAATTTGGAATCTAGTCTTTATGCAATTTAACCGTCAAGCAGACGGCGAAATGCAACCATTGCCTAAGCCATCAGTTGATACTGGTATGGGATTAGAGCGTATAGCGGCTATTATGCAAGGCGTGCACAGCAATTATGAGATTGATATTTTTCAAAATCTTATAAAAGATATAGCATCACTATTGGATTGCAGTGACCTTGAGCACAAATCCCTACGAGTTATTGCTGATCATATTCGTTCATGTAGTTTCTTAATCACAGATGGTGTGATGCCATCAAATGAAGGGCGTGGTTATGTACTACGTCGTATTATCCGCCGCGCTATTCGTCATGGCCATAAACTTGAAGCTAAATCTCACTTTTTTCATAAAATAGTTTCCTCACTTGCCAAGCAAATGGGCGGCGCATATCCTGAATTAATTGAACAACAAAACATTATTGAAAAAATCCTTCGTATTGAAGAGGAACAATTTGGTCGTACACTTGATCGAGGCATGTTGTTACTTGAAGATATGTTATCAAATCTCAAAGGCGATACTATCGCTGGCGATGATGTTTTTAAATTATATGATACCTATGGGTTTCCTGCCGATTTAACCGCCGATATTGCGCGTGAACGCTCAATAACAATTGACCATGATGGTTTTGATGCGGCGATGAACAAACAACGTAAGCGTGCTCAAAAAGCCAGCCAGTTCGGAGTTGATTATAATGAACAGTTAAAGTCTGATCACAAAAGTGAATTTAAAGGTTATACCCGCAATCAGCTTTCATCAACAGTTGTTGAACTCTTCAATAATGAATCCTCTGTAGCTGAATTATCAGCAGGGGAACAGGGCATAGTGATTCTTGATCAAACACCATTTTATGCGGAGTCTGGTGGTCAAGTAGGTGATAGTGGAGTTATCGGTCTTGATAACGGCGTATTTGAAGTGTCGGATACGGTTAAATTAGGCAATGCGTTTGCTCATAAAGGCATAGCTAAAACCACTATTCGTGTAAATCAGCGTGTTAAAGCACAAATTGATACCGATAGACGTGCAGCCATCGTTAAAAATCATACCGCAACTCATTTATTACATGCTGCTCTTCGTAAAGTACTTGGTGAACATGTTACTCAAAAAGGTTCATTGTGTGACGGTGATAAATTGCGTTTTGACTTCTCCCATTTTGAAGGTGTTACGAAGGACGAGTTACGTATTGTTGAGCGTATGGTTAATAATGAGATTCGTACAAATAGCGCTCGCGTGACCCAATTAATGCAAATAGATGACGCCAAAGAAAATGGCGCAATGGCATTATTTGGTGAAAAGTATGATGATGAAGTACGTGTTGTTACCCTTGGCGAATTTTCTACAGAACTTTGTGGAGGTGTACATGTTGAACGTACCGGCGATATTGGTCTCTTTAAAATAACATCTGAAGCTGGTATTGCTGCAGGCACTAGACGTATTGAAGCTACAACGGCGCAGAGTGCTCTCAATTATATTGAAGCGCAGGCTAATTCATTGTCAATGATCGCCTCTTTAGTTAAGTCAGATGTTGCCAGTGTGAGTAGTAAAGTTGAACAGCTGATCAGTCGTGGTAAGTTGCTTGATAAAGAAGTTATTCAGTTAAAGCAGCAGCTAGCTGCACAAGCAGGTTCTGATCTATTAGGGCAAGCAATAGATATTCACGGTTTTAAAGTTTTGATCGCTGATTTAGGCAATGCAGAAGCGAAATCTCTACGTGGTATGGTTGATGACCTGAAAATAAAAATGAGTTCAGGCATTATTTTTCTAGCAACAGCGAATGACGGTAAAGTAGGCCTTATTGCCGGAGTTACTAAAGACCTTGTGGGTAAAGTAAAAGCAGGTGAATTAGTTAACATGGTTGCTCAGCAAGTTGGCGGCAAAGGTGGTGGACGACCTGATATGGCACAAGCCGGTGGTAGTCAGCCAGAAAACATTGCAACGGCGCTCAAATCTGTGCAACCTTGGTTGGCTGATAAGTTGTCATAAAGAGCAACAAAATAGATAGCTACCGAAGCCAGTTGTTGATAGCAACTGGCTTTTTATGTTCAGGACGAACGGTATGTCACGATCACATGGATGTGAAAGAGTGATGATGTTCAGGACGAACGGTATGTCACGATCACATGGATGTGAAAGAGTGATG
>JABSOX010000069.1 GCA_013215655.1 Colwellia sp. | reverse complement strand
TTAGTTCCAGACAAAAGTTAAGTACCTGCGTCCATGCAGGCAATGTCAAAATTGCAGGAGCATAATTTTGTGTATGTACAGGATGTACGGTATATAGCGAGTTTATGGATGAACAGGGAGGTATTTAGGGCATATGGTAAATCGCGAGTGCAAGTATGAGCAAGGGCGTTTATATGCAAGCACGATAGTATGATCCAATCCTCGGATATATCTTCATTCTAATAACATTAAAATCCACTATCTAACGTCTTCTTGGCGGTACAGTTGTCATTAGTTCTAAGGCGATTGGGGCACAAAGCGCCACAGAAATTATGATCACTTTAAGCTCACTGAGGACATTAGCTTTTCCATAAAGTTCTTGGTGCACTTTTACGTGAGTTAAACGCATAAGTCTGTCAATATTTAGGAAACTTGTTACAATGCTATTTTTTGATTTTAGGTAGACTATGAATAAAAGTAATGATCCGCTACACGGCGTGAAACTTGAACAGATTCTAACCGAACTGGAGAATAAAATTGGTTGGGATAAGATGGGGGAGTTACTTAATATTCGTTGTTTCACCAATAAACCGCGTCTTAAATCAAGTTTGAAGTTTCTGCGTACAACCCCTTGGGCACGCAGTAGAGTTGAAATTTTATACCTAAAAACATTTTGTAGTAAGCATAAAGAAACGGGGAAATTAATCAGGGCGATACTCGCCCAGAATACAGCAGTAGCAGAAACGACTTCCACCAAGCCCGCTCCCTTTGTTTGGCCAACATCGAAAAACAAATAGACTTATGCCACACTGAAGACATTAGTATTTGAAAATTTTAGTATGTTTTGATCTACAGACATGGCTTAACAATCACATTCCTCTAGCAGTTTCCCGATAGCTGACGTTCCCCATAGATAAAGATTTTAAGTTTTTTATGATGAGTTATTTGCCAATAAGTCGTTTAGCCTCTATGTGAACTAAGCCAACAAAGCGGTCGTTCATCATCTAATTATTAATGACCACTTTGCTGACATTAGCGACTGGTTATTCTTTAGGTCAACTGATTGGTCTTACCCCAGTTTTTGTGGACACACTATAATTGTTGTAGAAATACAACAGGAGGTGTTTCATTGATCATTGATCATTGATTACGAGCTAAGGATCACTTTCACCACATTCGAGACATTAGGTTACCAGCGTCAAACACTGTTTCGGATTAGATTTTTTATCGTTAACGCCCAATTAACGGGCAAATGATTGTTGCCTAAAATGTGAGGAACGAACAAAGGCAACGGTTATCCCTGTTGAATTTCTTGTTAGGGTTAAAAGTAACGCTGTAGCTCGAAAGCAAAATAAAAGGCAAAAAATGCACCTGTGATTATTAGCGTTACAGAATAAAATTTAATTTTTTTAGATTTGTAATAATAAAGCTTATTTTTAGAAAGTACAAAATGAGCGAAAAAATAAAAAGCCAAACCAAACCAGAACCAACAAACTAAATAAGCAGAAACCCCTTGATAATACACAGGTAAATCATCGAAATAAAAGATTGCTTCTGAGTGAATTAAAAATGATAAAGTCCAAATAATCAGAGCTAATGGGAATATAAAACCTAAAACGATTTGCTCTATGTTTTCATACTTTGATAGCGGCGAAAAATCTGCAAATTCCATATTAACCCTATCAGTATATTATGGATACGTATCAGTAATGTGCGTCCCATAATAATTATTTAATTTGTATCAATATCCCACAATATGAAACAACTATAAACCATGAAAATTAAAATTTAATAAATAGTTAGAAATTATTAAGAGGTATCAGTAATAAGCAAATGTAAAAATAGATTAATTAACCTTATTTCAGTTGGTTATATGAAAACAATACTGGTGGAGGTGTGTTACTAAAACGTCTCAGTAACTTCAGAGGAAAAACTCATTAGAAAACATATGGCAAAATATTTGAGGCTAATGTCTCACTACGCACCTAGAAGTCATTTGTAGCGACGTGTTTTTCATCCCATTCATTTTCTTCCTTTTTTAATTTATCAAAGCTATTTGAAATCAAATCGGTTAATTCATTAAAATCAGAGTCTGCTAGTGTTTTTAAGGTTTTCATTAATTTCTTAATCATAGTGCTGCGACCTAAAAATGGCGTATTCTCTATCTTTTACGCATATAAAATTATCGTTTTTGAAGTTGTCTAGAATAAACATTTCAATAGAAAGCTATTGAGAGTCGTTTCCACGATCTATCTACGATTTAGTTTTTTCACTATTTTTTAAACCTGATAAATTTTAGACAGGGACAAAGAGTATGATTTACATTCAGTTTTTTAAGGTATAAATTTATCTTAGGCCTTAATTTATCACCAATAAATTGGTGGAGTAATAATTGTCTATCCGTTTAACTTTAGTGAACGTACTGCGGTTAATTTCAAAGAATAACAAGGTTGATGAATAGCTGTTGACTGGCATTTGCTTGTTTAGTGCTGCTGTAATGTAAAATATTGACTTAAGCTTAACGGCTTGGTTATCATGGTGTTTCTTGTTTTTATTTTGTATGTTTCACGATAAAAAATAATTATTTTCGATTTGTTGGTATAAGGATTTTCCGTGACTTTTAAACATAGCAATATTTATTATTGCGTATTTAGTCTACTGCTGAACATGATATTTATCCCCTATGCTATTGCGAACCAGAGCAACCAAAACGCGAGCGTAAGTTGCATCGCTTTACTCGAGTCGTTTGAACTCAACCAGAGATTATTGTCAGAAATGTCCTTATATTCAGCTAAATATGAAGATCGTAATGAAACAATGGAAGAATTGATTAGACAGACAATACCGCTTGAAAAACAATGGCTTTTAGCTCTGAAGAAGACAAAGGATTTATCCTTGCTTCGCGCTTTTTTAAGACGGGAAATCGTCGGACAAAAAAAATTATTGGTCGTTATGGAACTGCCCGCTTTAGATCATGAAAAACTGCAGGACATTGCGGCTAAAATCGATGATTGCCATTTAATCTAAACAGTAACGTACTTATGACTTAACAGGAGTTTTTGTGAATCTTTGGAGCCTTTTTCCTGAATTTCTATTAGGGGTCAACGGTATATTGTACTTACCTTATCTGGCGATCCCTTTTTATCTCTATGTTTGCTATGCCCTGGTTAATCACGTAAGTGAACGGGTCTATTTGATTGTATTTGTGCTGTTAACGTTGCTGACAAGTGGCATCATGTTAATAAGCATGGGGCCACAAATAGGTAAAGTTATTCCACCTTTAGCTTTATTAGCCGTGATGGTAATGCCTTTAGTTATGCTGTTGATTAAGTTATATCATAAAGCCTACGGTGAGGCTCGAATATGGTTTATGGTGACATTAGCGGGTTGGCTCCATAGCATGAGTTGGAGTGTGTGGTTATTTGCTTTAGCTGGTAGTTAATACCTTAGTTATGACAGCTTAGTATGCGAATTAAGTAAAAGTCACATATCAACGGGCGGTTTTAAATACCTCAACATTTTAGCCAATAATTTTTCCCCATGATTAGGGCGATGCTGAAAAATGGACAAAACCTTATGAACAGTAACGTGATAAAAGCTATCGGTACCGACAGTGTCACTTGGTATCGTGATGAAGATATTGAGGTTTTTGACAGTGCCACTGAAATTATCACCGCCCCGGTTATAAAACAGACCTATAAGATGATATTGCGCTACAAACTACCTGATTGCCCCACCAGCAATGAGATTGAGCAACTAGCACTTATCGCCTGTGACCATGATTTAGATTTTGGTGAATTTATGAAGCAAGGAAATGTCAGAGATATAGAACTGCCAGTGCAAAGCGAGTGTTATGCGATTTGGATGCACCCTCTGCTTCGTGAAAACAGTTTATTGTCTTTACAAGATACTGATGGATGGGAAGATTTTGATGGCACAGCAATAGCGTCTCAAGCCCATTTAATTGAAAGCATACATACGCTAAAAATCAGACCATTATCTTTGACATACAGTTCATTTACGGACACATTTCACAACCGTATTTATGAGTTCATGACCAAAGTTGAAATTTTGGATCAAATGAGTATTGAAAAAATGGCAGAGTGTATCAAGACCCAGCGCCTATTTGTCAAACCTTCAACTATTTGTGGAGAAGTTGCCAGAGCGAGTTACAAAAATCTGCACATTAGTGATAATTGTATACAGGATTATTTTGATTGGTGTATTTCAACAACAATTGACCACAGAGATGTACTTCTTTTAGAGAGTACAAATCCCTATGGCTTAGAAACAGTGCGTATTGTTAATACATTTTAATTTAAGTCACTAAAGTAATGGCTTAGTTGTTGTCATTACCACCAATACTTTTGATCTCATATGCTAACTGAACCATAGTACCGGCGGCATAACCTTCGCTGTCATGATAGGGATATTCATTTGCGCCTGTTTTAATTAAAGCGGCCAATTCCTGACAATGTTCCACCTCAGTTTTTGTTACTGTGAAGTTGTAGTCACTAATGATGTTTTTTGCCTGTTCAAGCCCTGATGCCATATCACGACCAACTACACAAGAACCAGTCGTCCAAGCACCGCCATCACGTTCACTTGCCGACTCACGTAGCTCATCACAGAGTTTTTCTATTTTAAGATTTAAAGATGTCATATAACTTATGCTCTTTGTTTATTGTGTTAACGGTAAATGATGTTAGGTCTTTGAGTGTATTATTAAATGTGACATCTTTTCAATCTATAGTACATTTGATTGTAGTGAACTTGATTTGACAATAGTGTATAAAAAGAAAATAATTCATCATCATAATCGGAATATGATCAGAAAATCGAGCAGAGACCCTTGACGCCAGAGGATGATATCTAAGCTGAGTTTGCATTACTCCTGAGCGTAATGTTCATCTGTAAAAGTTAATCGCCTTGGTTACTAACCCTCAAGGTTCGTTGTTCACTATTACGCATTGGCATACTTTTGAGGGCTATTGGTGGAAATAACCAAGGTATTCGTCAACGGCTAGACGACGATACTAAGGCGATGATTGCGCTTAAAAAGAGTAATACAGGTATTTACAGTGATGAATAAAATCAGAGGATTAAAGTTTTTATTAGTATTACTTTTTATCAGTAATGCTCAAGCAGCTGATTATTCGGTGCTTGATGAACAGGGCTTTTTTTATCTCGTTAAAGCAGAGCAAAAGCTTTGCGAAATTCATTCTGTTGGCGGGTTGCCAAAATTTATCAAACTAGAATACATAAGCTCAAATCAGGAAGTTGTGCTCATTAAGTATTTTGCCGGCACCGCTGGCACACATGATTTAATCGATGTTTATAGAGCTTGTGTTTATGATACTAAAAATAAGCGAGCATTAGCGGATGTCCCCTATAAATATCAAAGCGACAACCATGAAATGTTGCAGCCTAAGTTCAAAGTTTCAGCAAACTTGCTTATTGTTATCGACCTAGAAAATGAAGAGACTTTTGAGATAAAATTAGCTTTTAACCAAGATATTTAAATACAAAGGCTATGTTGATTTTTACTGTTATTTATTAGACGGTTAATGGATGAATACTAGATATTTGTCCTTGCTGTCTCCATTGTTAGTATTAGAATATGATGACTTTCGCAAGATGTTTAACTGCGTTGTTATGAAGGCTGGCTCACAATAAGGATTAGTTGTCACTATGATCCCAAATTTACGAGATGTTGGAGAAACTGTTAATATTCTTTCAGGCGAAGAAATCATGCTTGAAGGGAAGTTGTTTCGTGGGGGAACAGTTAATGAATTATTTAGTGAAGATGAGCTACCTCCAGTACGAACAATTGTCAATTTGCGAACGGGTAAAGATAATGAATTTCCAACCTCTAATCAAATACATATACCAGCTGTTGATTCAATCGAAAACTACGACACATCAAACGGACAGGTTAGAAACTGGGCCAACAGAGTGCTTTCATCTATTAGTAATGACAATAGTTTTCCTTTATTAGTTCACTGCACGGCAGGTAAAGATCGTACCGGTGTGATTATAGCGTTGATTCTCACGTCTATCGGCATAGATAAACGTGTCATTATTGAAGAGTATCTAGAGTCAGGTGGCGTAACTGATCCCAAAAATATAGAAATTGCTCTAAAGGGGTTTGGCATGGTGTCAGAATATATTTACAAGCAATCGGTGGCTTCGCGTTTGAAAATCCAACTAACCACCAAGGAAAATCGAGCAAGCAATGTCCCTAATCTGACCGCTTAACAAGAGACTATGGCGTCAATAGTTAATTTTAACTGTTGTCGCTAGTCTCTTGTTATATGCCAATTACACTAACATAGTATTTGCTAATAATGCTGGTAAGAAGAAACCTACCGATAAAACCAATGATCCAGTTAATACCATTGCAACTGAACAAAACATTGCATGTGTTGTAAATACTTTAGGTTGAAACAATGCACTATTTAGAAAGCCAACCTTAGTAATGTTAATTTGTGAGGATATCCAATTAACTTTTGGTTGTAACCAAACTATCAGAGGTTTGCAATATACAACTAAAAAGCCAAAGGCTAACTCCATGCCACCAAAATCTAATAGCATCATCATTTCCGGTGCAGCAAAAGCTGAGACTGCTATTAACAAGCCTATTACAACCTTTTGAATTAGAGTCAAATCTTTCCAGTTACTCATACATACCCTTGTGCATATAACGCCCTGTTAAGGGGCAAAACTTATTCATTTAAAGTAATAGTCTAAAGATTGTAATTTTTATTACAAAAATAATTAGTTAAATTTTGGATTACGATATTTGACTAAGCACATAACAGTATATTATGGATACGTCTCAGTAATATGATACGAATATACATTAGAAAATATATCGCAAATAATTTGACACTAATGTCAGCTTTGCGCACAAAGTGATCATCACTGGAAAGCTTAATTACGAACACTTTATGCTAAATTAACTGTCCATTATTCTGGGGCAAGATCAATAAGTAGATGATTGGTTTTTTCTGGTTAGCGCGTTGGTTTATTGTTGTCTATTATTAGTACTTACTGATTCCTTTTATATTCGTATAATTATTCGAATTTCAATGGAGATTTGGAAAATGACATTAAACTTGAAAATGATATGTCATAAGGTAGGTGACGATTTTCATTGCTTAGTAGGTGATGGTCTTAATCCTGTTATCGATTTATCAAAAAATCATGCTTGTTATTATCATAGTTTAGTTAATAGCAAAAAAGTCAAAATCTCTTTACTGCTTTTTCTGCTGTGTTTGGGATTTTCTTCGACCCTACAGGCTGAACCTAATGACAATTTCTTTAGTTTATCTCTAAAGGAACTCATGCAGATACAAATCAAAACATCGACTTTAACGGCCACACCTCTAAACCAAATACCAGCATCAATTACGATAATATCTCAAGAACAAATACAGCGAACACCAGCGCGAAATTTAATGGATTTATTGGTGGTTTATGTGCCTGGTTTGATGGTCATCAGTAATTTCGACACTGGACCCATATTGCGAATAAGGGGGCTAGGTGAGCGCCATGTGCAGACGTTATTATTGGTCAACGGTAAGCCGGTAAACCAAAAGACCCATCAAGGTTCCATGGTGGAGCTGCGTAATTGGGACATGGCTGATATAGAGCGAGTAGAAGTCGTCCGGGGACCAGGCTCTGTCACCCATGGGCCAGGCGCGATTTCCGGGGTCATCAATATCATTACCAAACAGGCCAATAATGAAAAGGGTCTGCGTATGGCATTGGACTATAACGACAAATATGAAAGCAAAGGGCTAAAGCTTAGTTACGGCACAAATATTGGTGGCAGTGATGTTCTTTTACATGGCAGTTATACCCGAACAAAGGGAGTGACAGACTATGATGTATTTCAAACGTTGAAAAATGGAGAGCTAGGTTACAAGGGAACAGAGGCCTTTACCGGAACGGATGCATTCCCTCTGCAAGCCTACTACGGAGACTTTGACGACAAACCGCAAATAAAGCTCTACCTAGATCTGGATTTCAATGAAAACTGGCGGTTTTGGAGCCGGTATAATAATTCCGGACAGACCAATCCTGCAACGCAGCGACTGGCTCAGGGACAAATGCGGGATTGGCGAACTTTTCAAAGCCGCTATTACATCGCCAGTCTTGAGAATACCATCAATATAAGTCAGCAGTTGCAGTTGAGCAGCAGCTTAACCTATGACTCTGAGGATTCGATTGAGTTGAAGGCCAAACAAGCAGACTTAGCCAATACTCATGAGCTTAACCGGAGTTTTAGCTTTTCAGAAAACGAAACTCATTTTAAGGTGTCCCTTGTGTATACCCCAGCTGAGGTTTTGTCTTTTGCTACCACCTTTGAATATTCTCATGATTATATCTCGGCCCCTTGGGGAGATCCCGCCGGCAGTTTTTTAGTTAAAACTGGAGGAAAGGCCTTTATTACCGAAGACTCAATTTATTTTGGCGATGGTAGTGGCGGTACAATCAAAGAAAGCAAGGTAGCCGAATTTACCCATGGCTGGTCCACCAATACTTATTCACTGGCTGCTGAATTGAAGTATCAATTGACGCCAAAATTACAAACCATAGTTTCAGGACGGGTTGATAAGAACGACCAAACGCAAAATATGTATTCACCTAGAGTGGCGTTGGTATATCTACAGGACGAGAATAATATCCTCAAGATATCTTGGCAACGATCTTTAAGAATGAATACACTCATCGAATTACACTGGTTAGATTTCAATGATTTAGAAGCTGCGCCTGAGCATAATTCTACCTATGAACTTTCTTATAGCCTATTGCACAATGAAAACTTACAGTACTCTGTCACTGCTTATCATAACGAATCTGAAATATTTTCCTGGGATGGGGATAACGCCAATTTAGTGGGGGTAATCAAGGCCTATGGTATTGAACCCGAATTGAGTTTCAGGACTGAGACCATATCTTTTGGGATTAACCACTCGTTTTATAAATTAACAGACTGGAACTTTCTTCTAAAGCAAGAGGATGGTTCGGTACTGCAAACCGTGAGTTACTCAGATCAGAATTACACTAAAGATTTTTTAACTTTAACGGGCAGTGGTGATGCATTAACAAACTGGGCTAATCAACAAACCAAGTTATGGCTTGACTATCAGCTAAATGAGAATTGGAGCTTTCATATGAATGCGCGAATTATCTGGGAATATGAGTATGGTAACGATCTGTTTGATATGTATCAAAAGGCCTATGTAAACGTTGACCAAAGCTCCTTAAGCAATAATGAATTAGCCAAATATAATGAGGATAAGAATTTTTTACAGACATTTAACCAGACTATCAATGATAAAGACATTTTTGGTAAAGATATCCGTCTTAATATTTCTTTCACTTGGCAACTGCCATTTATGGATAATGCCCAATTAAAACTGTATAGCCAGAACATAGTGAATTTCACCGATAATAAAAGACAGAAACACAACTTCACGACTAATACGCTGCCAGCAATGGGATGGGTAGAAGAACCTCGAACCATTGGCATAACATTTAGCGTTTCGTTATAACTTTTTTTACATAGGTTCTCGTTTTTCAAAGATGGAGTCAGTTTAGATTGCTAACTTAGTTAAGAAAGTAATGTTAGTTCGTTAGATAACTTAAGTATTACTGTGGTGAAGCTACATATGTACTCCCCTAGACATAATAGTCGACTTCTTTATATGTAGATATTCGTGAGCAACCTGCCATGAGTCGGTTCCTTAAAATAGGTATACCCTTTTGAGTCTAGTCTTTTCAAGGTGCGCTTTCGTATAGATAGCGCACCTATTCTTGAATAATTTTAGCTAACCTATTTGGTCGTCTATGTGGTGTTTGCTGTTGTCTTCAAAGTGGTGAAAGTTAGCCTAAACTCATAATCAATGAGCAATCAAAAATAGGTCACAGCTAAAGACTTCTTGGTGCGCACAGAAGACATTAGCTTAAAAAATTTATCAATACTATTTCTAATACGTTAATATCTATCTTTAAATAAAATGTAGATCTTACAAGGTAGCTAACCTTGCAAGGTCTACATAATATACTGTTATATGAAAGGAGTTGATTTGCGAGTTTGGTTTATCTTTTTAGTTTTCTTATATTCGAATTCAGCTGTTGCCGATTCGGCAATCAACACCCTATTTGAATATTATGATATATCCCCGAAAACTAAATATGACATAAAACCTGAGATTCAAAAAAGCACTCCCATTATACATAAAAGTATTAAATTTCATGGTAGTACATCTTGGCTGGTGGAATGGAGTATATCTTGGAAAAAATCTAACGGTATTTGCTACTTAGACTTCAGTGAAGCAAAACTTAATGTGTTATTTAAAATGCCTAGAATCTCACCCAACTTTAGCGCCACTAATGCCGTAATAGACGCTTTCAATAAGTACTATGAAGCATTATTAAAGCATGAGAATGGGCATATGAATAATGGCATTAAAGCATTAAAAGACATCAAGGTGCTACTATCAAACTTTAACTCTTTTAGTGATTGCCAAGTTCTTAATGAAGCAGTTAAAAATTCCATCACAAATGTTGTTGGAAAATATAAACGTCAAGACATAGCATATGACACACAAACAAAGCATGGCAAACTTCAGGGAGTATCAATTAAAGATTTCATATAACCAGTGACTATGGCATTAGCAATACGAAATCTAATCCGAATCAGTATTTTCACTCGATTTCCTAATGTCTCCTTCGTGGTGTGAACGGTCTAAAAAAATTATTAATGGGATAGGGAACTTTAATACCAATAGGTGTTCTCACTATGTGAGACTTTTATTTCCCTTAGTGTTTCATGTTTTTATAACGCGTTTACTTGAATTCAGGTAAACGCTTTTTTTTGACCTGATTTTAAGTTTCGTATCTCGATACAAAATCTAATCAAAATCTACGTTTAATCCTCACTTGCTAACTTCTGCTTTGTGGTGGAAGTGAGCCTTAGATAGTTATAAATTAACAATGAAAAATAATATACCGCTAAAGACTTCTTGGTACCATTAACCGTCATTCGCTCATGGATATGAAACGTTCACTATTGCCACATTAGAGACCCTTTTTATTGATATAAACCTGCATAAAAACGATCTTCTAAGATACGATAGCTGACGCCAGTTTTTGTATATTTAATGGCAACTATCCCGATAAAATCATCTTTATTACAAATAATTTAATGCTCACAAGCGCATTGGCTTTCCAATGCGGAAAGTTAAAGCTTGCCACATTGGAAAGTGTCGTCTATATTACTTTCCGATATGGAAAGTAATTTAAGGATTAAAAATGAATCATACTGAAAAAACAATTTCTGTAGCTGAGGCAAAATCGACGCTTGAAAGTTTAGCTAAAATAAAACAAGACACTAACGTTTCAATTAGAGCTCCACTGTGGCTTAATTTTATCATTTCTTGCTCATACGGAATGGGCGTTTTTTCCTGGGCATCTACACGTCATGAAAATCAGTGGATGTTAGGGGTGATTGCCTCAGTCGTAGTTTTTGTCTTAGCTACAGCGTTCTATTTATATAGTAATCGTCTTTTAGGTGTAAAGCCTAAGTTAGTACCAAAAAGTAAGTCAGAATATATATTTAACTTCTTAGTAGCGATATTTTTTGGTCTGGTTGTAGCATTAAGCAGAGAGTTTTCTAAAAATGATATATGGTGGGTCTCATACGCTGGAGCTGCCGTTGCAGCATTATCGTTAGCCTATATCATGCATAAGTATCCCTCAGGGGATTTCAATACAGGCAGAAATAAAAATGACTAATGCTAAATTTGACCCTCTAATACATGGACAAAACCGATTGCAAGTCTGTGCGATGTTAATGGTTGCAGCTGAAATTGAATTTAAAGTATTACGCGAAAAACTAGAAGTGAGTGATTCAGTGCTTTCAAAGCACTTAAAATCATTAGAAGAAGCAAATTATGTTTGTTTAACCAAACGCACAGATATAGGACGTCAGCGCACTTGGTTATCTTTATCAGCAGATGGTCGTAAAGCATATAACGGACATTTGAAAGCATTACAGGAAATAGTAGGGAATATTAGTTAAATAATGGGTTTAAGGAAATGTGCAGGTGAGTATTTATCTACACATAGCAAACGCGTAAAACTAAGATACAATACCAGTTAGAGCTTTAGTATTATTACTCACAGGTTTATCAACTTATGCCTGCAATTAGCGATCAGAAGTCCTAAGGTAGTCATTGATGCTAACGACCGCTTTGTAGTCTTTAGTGAAACAAATAATAACGCTAGCTATGAGGCAAAGAAAATCTAATTAGAAAATTCTTGGACGGCTGTTGACCGCTCAATACGGCCAGTCGATGTCCTAAAATGCCTTTGATACTTGGCTTATAACTGCGAAACAAAATATGAAGCGTCCTAACGTCTCCTTTGGGATCTTACTCCTGACCTTAGCCTAATTTTTGCTTATGTCTCCAAAGTGGTGATAGTGACAGTTGGAACTACCTCACTTTTGGTGCACTTAGTGAGGTAGGAAATTAGATACTTGTCAGAGAAGCCCCTTCATCTACAGTAGCAAAATTTTTCACTTGCAGATATTTCGATAAAAAAAAGTAGTGGCTAAATCCAAACATCATTCTCTGCAGTACGCTTTCCGCCTTCATGACCTGTATTTTTAATTCCCTTTGGCACAATAAGAAGTATCTGAACTTCATTTTCTGCGAAAGGTTTATGTTCAACTCCTTTAGGTATGACATACATTTCACCCGTAGATAAATGCACCAGACTGTCACGAAAATCAATCCGTAAGTCTCCTTCGATTACGATAAATGTCTCGTCTGTTTCCGGATGGTCATGCCAAATAAAATCGCCTTCAAATTTTACCAATTTGAATTGATAATCGTTCATTTCAGTAATGACTTTTGGCGACCAATGTTCGTTAATAAGGCTTAGTTTATCCTTAAAATTTATTGCTTCTGAATTCATAGAATATCTCTTTGTTGTGTTGAAAACTCAAGATTGTAATATAGGGCTAACGGTTGTTAAAAAACAGATACAGCAAATAACAATTGTGACCAGTACAGATGTGAAAAACCCTATCTGTATTGGATACTATTCGTGATAAGGTTAAGTTTGGGGAATGTTGAACAATGAGGGGGTTGTGAATATGGAAGCGGAAGAAAAAGAGTTAACATATCGCTATGAAATTATTATGAACTTCATAACTGACCTGATACACAAAGGGACACTTGGAGCCGGTATGCGTGCGCCTTCACTTCGGGAAATGGCGACACAACACAAAGTAAGTATTACAACAGTTCAACAAGCTTATCGCTTGTTAGAAGATCGTGCTGTACTTGAAGCCAGACCCAAATCAGGCTTTTTTGTTACTCAATACAGTCAAGTTTTTCTGGAAAAACCTGGCCTGTCGACACCACCTAATGAAGTTGTGAACGTGGAAATATCAGGTCGCATCTTCGACCTTATTACTTATATCAACGATCCAAAACTTGTGCCACTTGGCTGTGCTATACCATCTACTGAAATTCTAGCGTCAAGTCAGCTGGATCGATTTCTGGCTCGTACCGCTAGAGTTAACGGCAAAAAATATAATATCTATTCAGAACCACGAGGTTATATTGATTTACGCGTAGAAATCAGCCGCCGTGCCATGCGCTGGGGGCAGTCTCTTTCACCTGATGATATTGCTATTACTTGTGGTTGCACAGAGGCGTTATTCATTGCTTTGCGCACAGTTACTAATCCGGGTGATGTCGTTGCCATCGAATCACCAACTTATTTTGGTCTGTTGCTGGTTTTAGAGTCTCTAGGCCTGAAGACTTTGGAATTACCAACGGATGCAAGTGATGGTATAGAAATAGAGGCATTGGCAACAGCGTTGCAGTCGAAATCGATAAAAGCTTGTTTGTTTGCTTCTAGTTATAATAATCCTCTTGGATGTTTGATGAGTGAAGATAAGAAAAAAGCGGTTTTAGACTTGTTGATTCAGCATGATGTACCTCTGATCGAAGATGATATCTACGGAGATATTCATTTTGGTCCTGAAAGGCCAAAACCATTCATAGCGCTTAATGACCAGGCAGATGTGATTTATTGTAGTTCCTTTTCAAAAACCATCGCTCCGGGATATCGTATTGGTTGGATTGCTACCAGTAAACATATGCAGAAGGTACTAAAGGAAAAATTTGCTATAACACTCTGTGCCCCTGTTTTGTTACAAGCAGCACTGGCCGATTTCCTTAAATCAGGCGGTTACGACAGCCATCTGCGTCGTATTCGTAGAAGCTTTACCGATAATATAGATCGTATGACTAGAGCTATTAATCAATATTTTCCAAAAAACACGCTGATATCTCGTCCTTCTGGCGGTTTTGTACTGTGGCTGGAACTGTCAGCAGATGTAGACAGTCGCCAGATTTTTAGTCAAGCGTTGCAGGAGGGAATTTGTATTGCGCCGGGAGATATGTTTTCAACAAGTGATAATTACAAAAACTTTATACGCCTGAGTTGTGGTTATCCTTGGAATGAAAAGTTTGAAAAAAGTATCAAAACCTTGAGTGAACTGGTTCGTTAAATTGGATAGTCGTCACCTATTTTACTGACTACTTTTGCTGTGATAACTCCTAAAAAGTATCAATATTGCACTTAGTTTTGCGTATTCTTAGCCAGTGATTTTGGTTAACTAAGTGGTATTAACTACCATGTCTTGAACGTGCCGTTGTTGAAGTTTGCCAAAGTTTAATTGCCCAAAATCTAATCGAAACCTGATTCTGGGGTAAGATCAAAGTAGAGAAAGAAGGCTATTAGACATCCCCCCGCTCCATTCACAGGAGGATTATGTGGGCTAATATATACATGTATGAATGAATGGTAAAAACATCTTAACGGTTACTTATAGTTGATGTGTTATTTACGTTCGTAATGGTTATGGCTGGCAGCTCTGAGTTTTGCATTATTGTAATCGTACTGGCCTAAAATCTGTTGATTATTTGTGCACTTTAAGATAGCTTTATTTTGAAGGAATGTTTTAAGCTTCAAGAATAGAAGTATTTAACTATGAATAGGTTAGCTAATTAAAAGTGAGGTAAATTATGGAATTCATGGATATTTTGAATATGGTGACTCGTTGGGGCCATTTACTCTTTGGTATGACTTGGATTGGTCTTTTGTATTATTTTAACTTTATCCAAGGTGGCTATTTTAAGTCGGCAACTCCGGAAGGCTTAGCTGATGGTAAAGCCAAACTGGCACCGGCTGCACTTTGGTGGTTTCGCTGGGGAGCAATGTTTACGTTTATAACCGGTTTAATATTGCTGGAAAGCGTTCGAAAAATGAACGTGATGAATGAGTATATTGTCGTTGGTGCTGTAATGGGAACTCTAATGTTCTTAAATGTTTGGTTAGTTATTTGGCCAAATCAGAAAGTTGCTCTGGGTATGGTTGAAGGCGATGCGCCAAGTTCAGGAGCCAAAGCATTACTGGCGTCACGTACTAACACCTTGTTTTCTGCACCCATGGCATTTTGTATGTTGGCAGGGCCACATTTTGCAGGGTATGGCATGGGCACAGGCTCTATGGCAATGTGGGCTGCGTTGGCAGTTGTCGCTGCGCTAGAAATAAATGGCCTCATCGGTAAACAAGGCCCAATGGCTACGGTTCGTGGTGTAATTGTCAGCAGTTTAGTGCTCACCGCAATAATTATTGGCATGCTTGTATTTATGTAGTCTTAATTTCAACCAACTCTTTTTGAGGGGCATTCGACTTTGATGTTTGTGCTTCTACAATTAAGTTGGGTAATGAAGTGATTCTATCTAAATTACAATCTAATGATCTGGTGAAAGTAAGTTACTAATACGTTTTAGTAACTTACAATTTCTTGGTGTGTAATAGCATTAAAAATCTGACTGATTTAACAACTACAAACCGATTTAGAATAAATTATACGCAACATAAAACATCCATTATTGAGTAGCTATAATGAGTCATTCCTTTTTTTGGGGTCTTATTTCCTACTTTACTTTTACTCATTGTTTATTGTCATATTTGTAGCAAAAAAAGACCATTAAACTACCCACCCGATCCATTCACCAGTAGATCAGGGGGCGAATATATAGATACGTGCATGTGTATATGCAATAGGGCGTTTTTAATTACTTGTATTTCAAGGCATGCTTAACAGAACGTTAAGCAATGATTTCGGTTATTACGTCTACAGCAGCACGAAAATTTTTGTAATCAAGCGGTATAACATGTACTTGATCCTGATGTTGTAACACCATTGATGGAAAACCGTTTATAGGTAAATTTCGAGAAAATTGCAACTCTTGCATAAAAACTTTTTCTAATTTTTCTGAACTAAAATCCGCTGTAAATTTATCAATATTAAGCCCTAACTCAGCCGCCAATTGAATATGTGTTTCAATATCTGAAGGGTTTTTGGCTTTTAAATAATAAGCCTCTTGTATGGCCACTATCATTTTCTCTTCAGCACCTTGCCAGCGCGCAGCAATGACCGCTCGACAAGCAGGATAAGTAGATCGGCGCGGTATATTTTGCTGCCAAAAGTCGTGGTTAAATTGAGTACCAAGCATGTCTTCAATCTTTTTCCAGTAACCACCTATCACTTGCTGTTGAGCTATTGGCATAACTTCGTCACTGTCTGGCGCAAGGCCGCCTACAACATTTTTTACCGAAACTGATTCTGGTAAAGCTGCTTGTAACTGTTCCCATTGAGGGCGATGTCCCCAGCACCAGCTACACATTGGGTCATGTACATAAAATAAAGTAGAGGCAGACATTAGTTACTCCTATGCAGTCATGAGTTAACATAAACGTTTTAAATCAATAACGATATAGAAGTTTCGTAAAATGATTAAAGTAGCTGTTTAGGTGCTTCTTTATTGGTGACTATATTTAACCGAATACCCCAAAGTGTTTTATTTTTTTTGGTTGCTCTATCCGCAAGGCCGTATTATTTCGTTAATGATTTAGCTAGAATTACTCGAATTGCGAAGCAGAACTGTAGAGATCAGTTTCATTTTTTTAAACTGTTCTCTTTAGCGGTAGCGAGAAAGTGATGGCACAAGTAAAAAGTGTCAGCCAACTTATGGTGACCAACCTTGGTCTGGCGAAGTGGATGGCTTAGCCATTGAGGCAGTACGTATTCCCCATGCAGATTGACCGGGTAGGGGAGCGTTGAAAATATTGTGTTTCGTTTTAGTTTAGATCAAGGGATAACTATTATGCACATGGAGGATGTTGATTCAGATAATAGTCACTTTAGGCGCTTAGAAGCCCATTGGTAGCAAAAAATTACCGACACCGCTTTTCCTCCTTATTGTTTTTTTTCCTCAGCCCAAGGCAATGATATTCTTAATAATCGCATTAATGCTAAAGCACATATTGGTGTGCATGTACCTGTTAACGTGCCGCGGCAGTTAAAGGCGTCTGATAAAGATTATTTTTCTACGGTTGGTGATAAAAGAGTTATTCATCAGTATTAAAACGCTTTGGTGTTATTAATGTGGTGTTTTTTATCATTATTAGGTCTACTTTCGCTTCCAGAACGGCTCAAAATATCACTCATAGTCCATGAAAGGCTAAATTTACAATAACCGACTCAAGTATTATTTATGCCCAGAATCTCGATACTGTTTTGGCGACATGCCGATCATCTTTTTAAATAATCTTGAGAAATAATAAGGGTCACCGTATCCTAAGTTTTCTGCTATTTGTTTAATCGTTTCATTACTATTATCTAGCTGTAAACAAGCGCGTTGTATTTTCATGTTGATGAAGTGTTGGATTGGAGAAGTATCGGTTAATTCTTTAAATTTCTTTGAAAAATGAAATTTAGACAACTGACTATAATGCGCCAAGGTATCTAAACTAAGTTCTTGATGAAGATTATTTCGCATTAAGCGTTCAACTGCATCAATATCAAATTTTGAGCTGCTGTTGAAATCAGTTAACCGCAGTTGTAGTGCTAAAAAACTTAACGCTTGTTGCAGTACATGCACAGCATGAATAACATTGGTGGCGGTATATCCGCGACTGCCGAGCGCTAGTAAATTATCAAAGTCTTGAATAACCTCATCAACATTACCGACATGTGCTAATCCATCGTCCATTTTCATCAATAAACGTTCACTAAAGTTATTGGCTAAATCACCTTTAAAATTTAACCAATAAACTTTGCCTGCGTTCTTATTGTTGTGATCATTTGGCGTGGCGGTAAACTCAAAACTGGCATTTGCGGGCATAATAACAAGATCCCCTGATATAACTTCTCTTGTTTTGTTTCTATAGTCTAAAATCCCCTTAGTTGCTTGGCAGTAAAGCAAGCAATAGTGTTCGGTGTTCTTTTGCTTTATTTGATAGTAATCACCGGAATATTTTCCCAATGATATTGGATAAAGGCTTGATGTTAGCGGATGTAGTTTAAGTTTATTTAATAAAAAAACCGGAATAAGCAAACGGATATCGTCAATAACTGCGTTGAGGTTTGCTGGCTTTGTGGTTTTTATTTTCTGCTTCATTGCGGTTAACTTAGTTCGTTTATTATAATGATGCTGCTAGCGCAAGATAGTCCATTAAATTGACAATAAAATCAATGTTAATAGTATTTTCTATATGTTTAAATTCTATCTATAGAAAATTAAAAAGCAATTCAGCACAAAACTTAACTGTGTAACATGAATAAGTTCCTAAAAAGAGAATTCAAAATGAATACTGAAAGATACCAATTGAAAAATAAAATTAGAATTGTCACTGCCGCGTCTTTATTTGACGGTCATGACGCTGCCATTAATATTATGCGCCGAATTTTACAATCGAGTGGTGCTGAAGTTATTCATTTAGGCCATGACCGCAGTGTGGAAGAAGTGGTTAATACTGCGATTCAAGAAGATGCCAATGCTATCGCGATGACTTCATATCAAGGTGGTCATAACGAATATTTTAAATATATGTACGACTTACTTAAAGAACGTGGTTGTGAGCATATTCGTATTGTTGGTGGCGGCGGTGGTGTAATTCTACCTGACGAAATTAAAATGCTGCAAGACTACGGTATTACCCGTATTTATTCTCCAGATGATGGTCGTGCGTTAGGTTTGTTAGGCATGATTGACGATATGCTTGAGCGCTGTGATTTCAAAACAGGTGTAAATGTTAAAAAAGACGATGTTGCTAATTTAAAGAAAAATGACAAACAAGCGATTGCCCGTTTAATTTCAGCAGCAGAAAATGCACCTGAAGAAAATAAAGCCGCCTTAGATAAAATTCGTAAAATCGCCTCAATAAGCAAAACCCCTGTTCTAGGTATTACCGGTACCGGTGGTGCAGGTAAATCATCATTGGTTGATGAATTAATTCGCCGCTTTTTAATGGCAACTACAGATAGCAAAATAGCGATTGTTTCGGTTGATCCATCAAAACGTAAAACGGGTGGTGCGTTACTCGGCGATAGAATTCGTATGAATGCGGTAAATAATGATCGTGTTTATATGCGCTCGCTGGCAACACGCCAATCAAACCTAGCGTTGTCAGTTTATGTAAACGACACGCTGGAAATTTTAAAAGCAACGAACTTTGATTTAATTATCTTGGAAACTTCAGGTATTGGTCAATCAGATACTGAAATTGAGGAGCATTCAGACGTTTCTTTATATGTAATGACGCCAGAATATGGCGCGGCAACGCAGTTAGAAAAAATCGACATGCTTGATTTTGCTGATATTATCGCGCTGAATAAGTTTGATAAACGCGGTGCACTTGATGCACTTCGAGATGTGAAAAAACAATATAAACGTAACCGCGGTATGTTTGAAGCGGGTGATGATGAAGTCCCGGTATACGGCACTATCGCTTCACAATTTAACGATCGTGGTATGACTGAACTTTATAACGCAGTGATCACCGCATTAAATACCAAAGCGGGTTTAGTTGTTGGTGATATATTATCGATAGCAGGTACGCTAGAGAATAAAAGTAGCGTAATTCCGGGTAGACGTATTCGTTATTTATCTGAAATATCGGAAAATAACCGTGGTTACGATGCTTGGGTACAAAAGCAAGCGAACGTTGCACAAAAACTTTATGGCATTCATCAAGCCATTGAAGCAGCAAAAGAAACTGAATCAGATGTTTCAACCGACCTAGTCACGCAACTTGAAGCTTTATATACGCAAGTTGAATTAGACCTAGATCCAAAAAACAAAGTATTGCTTGAGCAATGGGCTACTAAAGTTCAGCGTTATAAAGATCCAGAGTTCAAATTTAAAGTACGTAATAAAGAATTATCAATAGAAACGCATACCACCTCGTTATCCGGGAGTAGTATTCCAAAAATCAGCATGCCGAAATATCAAGGCTGGGGCGATATCTTAAAATGGAATTTACAAGAAAACGTACCGGGTGAATTTCCATATACCGCAGGTTTATTTCCATTTAAGCGTGAAGGTGAAGATCCAACCCGAATGTTCGCCGGTGAAGGTGGCCCAGAACGTACCAACCGTCGTTTTCATTATGTGTCAAAAGGTATGCCTGCAAAACGTTTATCAACGGCGTTTGACTCGGTAACTTTATACGGTAACGATCCAGCTATTCGTCCTGATATTTACGGAAAAATTGGTAATGCTGGCGTGTCTATTTGTTGTTTAGATGATGCTAAAAAGCTTTATTCAGGTTTTGATTTAGCTCATGCGATGACGTCGGTTTCAATGACGATTAATGGTCCAGCGCCAATGTTATTAGGCTTTTTCTTAAATACCGCGATTGATCAACAATGTGAGCGTTTTATCACTGAAAATGGTCTAGAAAAAGAAGTTGCGGCTATGATCAAAAAAATCTACAAAGACAAAGACTGTGAACGTCCATCTTACCAAGGTGAATTACCTGAAGGTAATGATGGTTTAGGTTTGATGCTTTTAGGTGTGACAGGCGATCAAGTTTTACCACCAGCAACTTATCAAGAAATAAAAGCAAAAACCTTAACGTTAGTACGTGGCACGGTTCAAGCTGATATTTTAAAAGAAGATCAAGCGCAAAATACCTGTATATTCTCAACTGAATTTGCGCTTCGTTTAATGGGTGACGTACAAGAGTACTTTATTGAAAAGGGTGTGCGTAATTTCTATTCAGTGTCTATCTCTGGTTATCATATTGCCGAAGCTGGTGCGAACCCAATCACGCAATTAGCATTAACGCTAGCCAATGGTTTTACTTTTGTTGAATATTACTTAAGTCGCGGTATGGACATTAATGAATTTGGTCCTAACTTATCGTTCTTCTTCTCAAATGGTATAGACCCAGAATATGCGGTAATTGGTCGTGTTGCTCGCCGTATTTGGTCAAAAGCAATGAAGAACAAATATGGTGCTAATGCCCGTGCACAAATGTTGAAATATCATATCCAAACATCGGGTCGTTCTCTGCATGCGCAAGAAATTGATTTCAATGATATTCGTACTACTTTACAAGCACTTTATGCAATCAACGATAATTGTAATTCACTGCATACTAATGCATATGATGAAGCGATTACCACACCAACGGAAGACAGCGTACGCCGCGCGATGGCCATTCAATTAATTATCAATCGTGAATTAGGTTTATCGAAAAATGAAAACCCTATTCAAGGGGCATTTATTATTGAAGAGATGACTGATTTAGTCGAAGAAGCAGTATTAACTGAATTTGATCGTATTAATGAACGTGGCGGTGTGCTCGGCGCGATGGAAACGATGTATCAACGTGGCAAAATCCAAGAAGAAAGTATGTATTATGAACACTTGAAACATTCAGGTGAATTCCCAATTATTGGTGTAAATACTTTCCTTAGTTCAACAGGATCTCCAACGGTTGTTCCTGATGAAGTTATCCGCGCAACAGAAGAAGAAAAAACCTATCAAATTGATATGTTAGCCAGCTTAAACCAAGCTAATGAAGCAGAAGTAAAAGTATTGCTTAAACGTTTACAAACTGCCGCTATTAATCAAGAGAATATTTTTGAATTAATGATGGATGCTTGTAAAGTTTGTTCATTAGGACAAATTGTGAATTCATTGTTTGATGCTGGCGGGCAGTATCGCCGTAACATGTAACGTTAATAACTTACATCGTTAGTAAATAGTCTTACGTCTGAATTTGGTAGTTATTACATCAAAAGTGCTCATTTATGTTCATAAACTCCGCGCTTTTTCTTTGTACTTACTTTATTCAGTCGTAACCTGAATCATTAATAACATTTAATATACTGTTGTTTTAGAAAGATTATGAGTAATTACCATGAGTGAATATCGCGCCCCATTAAAAGACATGCAATTTTTATTGCATGAAGTATTTCAAGTTGAACATTTATGGAGTCAGCTACCTGAATTAGCTGAACTAATTGATAAGGATACCGCTAATGCTATTCTTGAAGAAGGCGCTAAATTAACCACTGAGGTCATTGCACCCTTAAATCGCAATAGTGATGAGCAAGGTGCCGTGTGGAAAAATGGTGAAGTCACTACACCTGATGGTTTTAAAAAAGCTTATCAATTGTATTGTGATGGTGGTTGGGGATCATTAAGTGGTGACGCCGATTTTGGCGGTATGGGCATGCCAAAAATGTTGCAAGCCGCTTTTGAAGAAATGACTCAATCAGCGTCTATATCTTTTGCTTTATATCCAATGTTGACCGCTGGGGCTTGTTTAGCCCTTGCTGCTCATGCTTCAACCGCAATGAAAACTACTTACCTTGAGAATATGTATTCAGGAATTTGGTCGGGCACTATGTGTTTAACTGAGCCTCATTCGGGTAGTGATCTAGGCATTATGACCTCAAAAGCTGAAGAAAATAACGATGGCAGCTTTAGTGTTTCAGGCACTAAAATATTTATCACCGGTGGTGAACACGACCTAACCGAAAATATAATTCATTTAGTTTTGGCCAAAATACCGGGAGCACCTGTTGGACCTCGTGGGATTTCAATGTTTGTTGTACCGAAATTTCTCGTGAATAGCGATGGCAGTTTAGGTGAACGTAATACCGTTACGTGTGGATCTATTGAACATAAAATGGGTATTAAAGGCTCGGCAACCAGTGTAATGAATTTTGATGGTGCGAAAGGCTTTTTAGTTGGTGAACAAAACAAAGGCCTTAACTACATGTTTACCATGATGAACTATGAACGTTTAGGCATGGGCATTCAGGGAATCGGTGCAACAGAAGTTTCATATCAACAAGCGGTGGCTTATGCTCATGATCGTTTGCAAGGTCGAAGCGCTACGGGTGCACAAAATAGTGATAAGGCAGCTGATCCTCTTATTGTTCACCCTGATGTACGTCGGATGTTATTAACCATGCGTTCATTAAACGAAGCAGGGCGTTGTTTTTCTACTTATGTTGCCAAACAATTAGATTTAGTAAAATACAGTGATAATGTTGAAGAAAAAACCAAAGCAGAACATTTAGTTGCTTTGTTAACACCTGTTGCAAAAGCGTTTTTAACTGATATGTCGTATGACAATTGCGGTTTAGGACAGATGGTTTTTGGTGGTCATGGTTATGTACGTGAATGGGGACAAGAGCAATTAATACGTGATGTCCGTATTGCACAAATCTATGAAGGCACCAATGGTATTCAGTCACTTGATTTATTGGGACGAAAAGTTGTTGCCAGTAAAGGACAACTATTTGGTGTTTATCAAAAAGAAATCAGCCAATTTATCGAAACTCATCAAGCTAATGAGGCGTTAAGTGCTTTTATCAAGCCATTGCAATTGTCATTAACTAAGCTAACCGAATTAACCGAAACATTATTATCGAATACTCAACAAGATAAAAATTTAGTTGGCGCATCAGCCACCGACTACCTTGCCGTGTTTGGTTATGTCAGTTATGCCTATATGTGGGCGATGATGGCTGAAAAATCGTTAGCTAAAACAGAGCAAGATGATTTCTATCAAGCCAAACTTTATGTAGGTCAGTTCTATCTGCAGCGTATCTTGCCAAGGATTGATAGTCATATTCAAGCGATAGCAGCAGGTAGTGAGCCATTAATGGCTATGCCAGCTGATTTATTTATTGGACCATAAGTTGGCTATTTAGACATAAGCCTAAAGTCGCATAGTATTGAAACGACTCAATCTCTATGCTGTGCTCTTTCATTTTACTGTTATTAATAGGTTGTTTTATGTCGACTATACCAGAGAACTTTACTGCATTTCGTATCCATCAAATTCAAGATGGCGATAAGAAAAAGATCACCAGTGGTTTTGAACAAATCAGTCTTGATGATTTAACCGCTGGCGAAGTAGTCATTAAAGTTGCCTATTCGGATATTAATTATAAAGATGCTTTGGCGGCTACAGGAAAAGGGCGGATTTTACGTACTTATCCACTGGTTGGTGGAATTGATTTATCTGGAGTTGTTATTTCATCAAGCGATGAACGATTCAAAGCTCGCGATAAAGTATTGGTTTGTGGCGCGCAATTATCTGAGCATTATGATGGTGGTTACGCTGAATATGCACGAGTAAAAGCTGATTCAATTGTGCCATTGCCAACAGGTATGAGCTTACGTGATGTAATGGCACTTGGTACAGCGGGTTATACAGCGGCACTTGCTATTCAACGCATGGAAGATAATGGTCAAATTCCTGAACGAGGGCCTATTATTGTCACTGGCGCTACAGGAGGTGTCGGTAGTTTTGCGATTAATATGCTGTCAAATATAGGGTATGAAGTAATTGCTTTTACCGGGAAAACGGAACAAGAAGGTTATTTAAAAGAACTTGGCGCAACACAATTAATTAATCGTCATGACATTGATATGGGTACTAAACCGCTTGAAGCCGCACAATGGGGCGGGGCAATTGATAATGTCGGTGGTGAAACCTTATCTTGGTTAACTCGTACTACTAATGTATGGGGCAATATCGCTTCTATTGGTTTGGCGGGTGGTATTAAATTAGATTCAACGGTAATGCCATTTATTTTACGAGGGGTGAGTTTACTAGGCATCAATTCTGTTGAAATGCCATTATCAGTTCGTACTCAAGGTTGGAAGCGCTTGGCAACTGATCTTAAACCAACCAAGCTTGGCTTGATTGCTCCGACAACAATACCATTTGCTGAATTACCTAATGCGTTTACTGCATATGTTGAAGGAACAGTAACGGGGCGTACAGTGGTTGAAATTGATGCAAGTTTATAGTTTGTTATTTTTAGCGAGTTTTCTATAGATGAATAAACAAGATGCCTCTGTAATCTTTACTGAGTTAAAGTCCAATAATGGCAAAAAAATTGGCTTTGCTGAACTCAATGCACCCAAATCATTAAACGCCTTAAGTTTACCGATGATACAGCGCTTAACCGAGCAATTATTAAATTGGCAGAAAAACGATAATGTTGCTGTGGTGGTTTTAAAAGGGGCAGGCGACAGAGCTTTTTGTGCTGGCGGAGATGTAGTCAGCCTATACCATAATTTAAAAGACCAATCTTTTCCAATCTCTGATACTAAAATAAAGCAATCAAAAGCTCATGAATTTTTTCACAGTGAATATCAGTTAGATCAACTCATTCATGCTTATACAAAACCAATCTTAGTTTGGGCTCATGGCTATGTTATGGGCGGAGGTGTTGGTTTAATGGCTGGCGCGAGTCATCGGGTTGTTAGTGAAAAAACGTTAATGGCAATGCCAGAAGTCACTATTGGTCTATATCCAGATGTTGGTGCTAGTTGGTTTCTTAATAAAATGCCTAGTAACATTGGCTTGTTTTTAGGATTAACGGGAACAATGTTTAATGGCGTAGATGCAATGCAGTTAGATCTTGCCGATCATCTAATCAATAGCGAACGGTATAAGAGTCTAGAAGAAAGATTAATGAGTGTTGTTTGGCAAGATTATTCTCATAGCCCTAAATTTAATAAGAAAAATAATCATCAGTTACTTAGTGAATTACTAAATGAATTTGCTATGAAAAAAGAAAGTCAGCCAGAAACATTGATTATAAATCATCAAAAGAGAATCGCTGAAATAACAAACTTTGATAACATTGCTGAAATATATCAGGCCATTGTTGGTGCTACTATAGAGAATGATAGTAATAGTGTTGTGGATATTGAATGGCTTAAACAAGCACAACAGAAAATATTAAATGGTAGTCTATTAAGTATTGTACTTATTTATCAACAATTGCAACGCAGTAAATCATCTACATTAAAGCAGTGTTTCGACAGTGAACTAAACTTGTCGTTACGTTGTTGCCAACAATCTGAATTTTCAGAAGGAGTTAGAGCGTTACTGGTGGATAAAGATAAAAGGCCGCAATGGCGATATACCGATATAAATGACATAGATAATAAAGTAGTGGATTGGTTTTTTAGTCCACTTAACATAGAACGATAGTAGTGTGATGTAACTCTTTATAGAGAGAATGAGGAAAGCAATGAATTTAACAAACAAAACAATAGTAATAACTGGGGGCGGACAAGGCCTTGGCCGTTCAATGGCGGTAAGTTTAGCGACACACGGTGCAAAATTAGCGCTAATTGATTTAAACGAAGAGTTATTGCAAGAAACCGTTAAGCTTATAGAAGAGGTTGGTTCTTCAGCAAAGTATTATCTTGCCAATGTTACTAATGAAAGTGAAGTAGAAGCAACCTTTACACAAATTAATAGTGACTTTGATGGTATTGATGGCTTGATTAACAATGCTGGAATATTACGTGACGGCATGTTTGTTAAAGCAAAAGATGGTGTTGTTGCGAAAAAAATGTCTCTTGAACAGTTCCAATCGGTTATTAACGTTAACTTAACCGGTGTATTTTTATGTGGTCGAGAAGCGGCTGTTCATATGATCGAAGGTAAGCGTAAAGGTGTGATCATCAATATGTCGTCAATTGCCCGTGGTGGTAATATGGGACAAACCAACTATGCCGCGTCAAAAGCTGGCGTTGTTGCCATGACAGTAACATGGGCGCGTGAATTGGGTCGTCATGGTATTCGAGTTGGCGCTATTGCTCCCGGTGTTATTCGCACCGCAATGACTGATGCGATGAAACCTGAAATGCGTGACCGTTTAGAGAAAATGAAACCTGTCGGACGTTTAGGCGAGCCTGATGAAATTGCTCATACTGTAAAATACATATTTGAGAACGAATTTTTCACTGGTCGTGTCGTTGAAATTGACGGTGGCCTTTGCATGTAAATATTTGTGTTTTAATTGGAGAAAAAGACGAGTTATGCTCGTCTTTTTCGATTATGCTAAGCAAAAAGCTTATTTAGACAAGATTATTATGAAAAAAGCCCTGTTTTTAGATCGTGATGGCATAGTTAATGTTGACCATGGTTATGTTTATAAAATAGACGATTTTGAATTTGTAGATGGAATTTTTGAACTTTGTTTAACTGCAATAGAAAAATCATACGATATATTTGTGATCACCAATCAAGCTGGAATAGCTAGAGGGTTATATACAGTTTCAGATTTTGAAAAACTTACTGCTTGGATGCAAGAAATTTTCAATAAAAAAGGCATAGAGATAAAAAAAGTATATTTTTGTCCTCATCACCCTTCAAAAGGAGACAATGAATATACAAAAATATGTGAATGTAGAAAACCTGAGCCAGGCTTGATTATCAAAGCACAACAAGAATTTGATATCGATCTCGAGAACAGCATATTAATTGGCGACAAGGAGTCTGATATTTTAGCGGCACAAAGTGCGGGTATAGCTAGGCAAGTTTTAGTCGAAAGTAAATATACTAAAGATGTTGAAGTTAGCGCATATCGAGTAAATAACATCGTTGAAGCTATCACCTATCTATAAAAATGAATTATTTTCGATTTAACTGTGCGTTTTGTGAACGTTTAAACTAGAATTGATAAATAAAGTGAATTTTAGTGTTTTTTTACTTGACGCTAAGATAAAAATCTTTAGAATGCGCTCCAGTTCCAAGGGGTTCAGTCAAAACGAACCGCCAAACGAACGTTTTGATAAGTTATCTTCTCTACTTTCTTAATAAAAGGCAGAGGTTTAAAGTTAGCTTAACGTTTTAAAGTAAGGTTTTAAATTTTCTGAAAAGAAACTTTAAAAAAGAAAAATAAAACGTTGACATCAAAACTGAGACGCGTAGAATGCGCATCTCGCTTCAGGCAAGGCCTGCAGC
>JABSOX010000068.1 GCA_013215655.1 Colwellia sp. | reverse complement strand
CGTCACTTCAAGAATGCGAGGTAAATTTTGATGTTGTACTACCTGAAACTCAGGTTAACAAAAGCACCTTAGCCGAAAGTACCTTAACAAAAAGTATACAAGTACCATCTACTGAGTTAGAACAACCTCCGCAGACTGAAACGAATCAAGAGGTTAAAGTTGCGGTTACACTTGATGATTCAATTAAAACTGTTGCAGATAATGATGTTATCGCTGAACAACAATTAGCTGCTCAAATGACAAATATTGAAAATATTGCAAAGCAACAGTTGGATACAGGTAATGAGGACAATCCTTCAATAACGGATCAATCAAGTTTTACTCGGCCTGCACAGATTGTTAACAAATTAGTAGCTGAGCATAACAGCATTGAAGCTAACCGTATTGAAACTAATAGTATTGTAACCCAGAAGCCGATGATTACACCTGTTCAGAATGCTGAAAATGTTCCTGCTGTTATGCCGACTGAAGATATTCAAACGCCTAAAACAGCCGTTGATTCAGTCTTAGCTACACGGAATATGTTGCGTAGTCGAAAAAAGGAATTGGAGAATAGCGGAAAAAAGTCTAATGACGCAACTAAGCGTCATGACTCTCAAACTAACAGCCAAGAAAGTACAGTAGTTAGCGCTAAGCAAAAAGAAAAACGAGCAAATGTTCCTGATTTAGAAACTATTTCTGAGCAACCTTTTAGTGTTGATGTTATTGACCCATCAGTCATTAAGTCGGCTAATCAAGTTGATAAATGGGCAAATATGATCGACTCGATGGCACTTGGTGGACGGTTACGCCAACTTGCGATTCATGCAACCATTTGTGAGTCATCTACTGATGATTTATTGATATTGCTTTTAGACCAGTCAACAAAACATTTAAAAACGGATGTTGCTCATCAGCAAATACAAACAGAATTATCGACACTTTTAGCTCGACCCGTCACTGTTGAGTTAAAAATTGTAGAACAAACTGAGGCAGATCCTTACAAAATACAATCGCATATTAATGATAAACGGTATGATTATGCGGTAGAATTACTTAGAGAAGATAATATAGTTAAAGCACTGCAGAGCCAGTTTCAAGCAGAGTTGAATGAAGAAACAATTACGGCTCGTTAGCAATGAGTGAAGCGGAATATAGTATTAGTTGAATTTTAAGTTGTTAACAATTTGGGTTGGCGACAAATTTTTTTGGAGAGAAGTTATGATGAAAGGTGGCATGGGCAACTTAATGAAACAAGCCCAACAAATGCAAGCGAAAATGGCAAAAGCTCAAGAAGAGTTAGCGCAGATGGAAGTTACTGGTGAGTCTGGTGCTGGTATGGTTAAAGTGACGATGACAGGTAGTCATAGTGTCCGTCGTGTAGAAATTGATCAAAGCCTCATGGAAGATGATAAAGACATGGTTGAAGATCTTGTCGCGGCGGCATTTAATGATGCCGTTCGTCGTGTTGAAGAGCAAAATAAAGACAAAATGGGCGCTTTAACGGGTGGAATGCAAATGCCTCCAGGGTTTAAAATGCCTTTCTAGTGTTTTATCAAAGCAAGGTCAATTAATTATATTGGTTTTGTTTTGGCATTAACTTGTTTTAAATGGATGCTGACCTATCTTCAGCTCTTTTCGATTTTAAAGCCTATTTTTATGGTCACTTGATAGTGGCCTACTTTACCACTAACAATATGACCACGTGTCTCAACAACTTCAAACCAGTCCATATTCTTCACTGATTTATGACATTCTGCTAGAGCATTTTCAATGGCGTCTTCAATACTTGTTTTTGAAGAACCAACCATTTCTAATTTTTTATAAATATGATGTTCTGACATGATCGATCTCTATTCGTTAACTTATTATTAATATAGTCATTAATATGCTATTTAACGAGAAGCCAATGCGTTAATTATTAAATAATTGTTTACACATGTTGATCTATTAGGATGGCATTACCATCGGGATCTTGCACTGAAAAACTCGAAGGACCACTTTCACCCGTAATAGACTCCTGTATTATGTTAATACCTTGAGCAGCGAAATCTTTTAAGATCTCTCTTACGTCGGTAAAAGACTCTAGTTGCTGACAATTTTTATCCCAACCGGGGTTGAAAGTCATTATATTCCCGGTAAACATTCCTTGAAATAAACCTACAGTATGATCACCATTTTTAAGTATTAACCAATTTTTAGATTGCTCGCCACCTATTACTTCAAAGCCTAATTTTTGATAAAACACTTTGGAATTTTCGATGTTTTTTACTGATAAACTTACTGAAAATGAACCTAACTCCATTTTATACTCCATTATTTGTAAACGTTAGCTAATTGATATTACGCGATATTAAGCATTATAAAAAGAATGTTTTTTAATCAATAGACGCTAGTTTATTTACAATATTTTTGAGACTTTACGCACAATCGTTCTATATCTTTATTGAGGGAATTGTAGAGTTACACTTCAGCTGTCGCGCATAATACTTTTGTGAATCACTAATATGTTAACGCCGTACAGACAAATTTTTTTGTTATCTTTACAAGATAATTATTAGGTGTTTGGGCGTAAAGCCAATACCTTAATGGAGAGAAAATGAAAGAAGTAAGTATTAAAGGGATCATTATAGGTTTTATCAGTTTGCTCATTATAGATGGAATGCTGGGCGACTATTTATTAACTTATTTAATGACGGGTGATATATCGAGCGAGATGATCCAAAAAATGTATGTTGATAACGTATTTTTAGTTATGCGTTTTATTATTGCATTAGTCGCTTTAACTGCTGCAGGATACATTACTACACTAATTTCTAAGTCTACTTCCTATATTAATTCAGCCGTTGTTGGTATCTTAGCTTTGATGTTAACCACATTAGCGTATAGCGCAAGCAGCTGGCCAATGTGGTTTGGTATTCTTTCTATTTTGACGCAAGTACCTGCGACTTTATTAGGGACTTGGTTAACTTATAACATTGTGCATAAAAAAGTGAGCACTTAAAACATCATGTGCAGCGTTAGAACAAATCATACTCATCGTTGTGTATACAATTAAGAGCAATAAGCATGAATAAAATACGCGGCTTGATCATGAGTCGCTCTGACATCCTAAAACTCGCATCTTGAAGTAGCTTGGGTATAAATCATTTAATAATGCTCTAATTTGCAAATTAAGCCTCAACTATACTGCTTTGATGTTGCTTGGTTAATTCGCCAAAGTAGGAGTCTTTTTTAGATAAAAACGCTGTTAATAATTTTTCATATTCAGTATTTACCGCATCTTTAACACTGTTTCTACTGATTAAATTTTTCGACCAAATTAGCACTTTCTTATATTCACTAAATAACTGCTGATCGAGAATATCATTAAATACAGTGATATATCTAAATATGGGGGCAAAGGCAATATCAACTAACGAAAATCCTGTCGTATCAAAATAACCTTGAGAGCATATATTTTGTTCAAGTATTTTAAATTTGGCATCGAGTTGGTTAAAGGCTTCTAGATAAAGTGCTTTGTTAGTTGCGGTATATAGTTTGGCAATACTTTGTAGCATGGTTGAAGCAAACTCTATCCAAGCACGTTGCTTAGCTTTTACTAAATGTTCTGATGACAATAAAGCATTGTCAGTAATATCATTTATGTATTCAGCGATCACTGCGGACTCAAATAACACCGTATCATCATCAATAACCAATAGTGGTACTTTTCCTGTTGGAGAGATCTTTTTAAACCAATCAGGTTTATTGTTTAAGTCGATATTAATTCGTTTGTAGTCAATATTTGATTCTTTTAACGTAATTGCAGCACGTTGCACATAGGGACAAAGCTTGTGACTGATTAAGGTTAGTTGCTGGTGTTGTTGACTCATAATGACCTCTGTATGTAAGTTATGTCTAATACCAATTGAATTCATGAGGTTATTGTACTGTGTGCAAATAAGTCTCAAAACGTTCGATTTTGCACTTTGCCTGTGCAAAAATAAACAAAGGTTTGTAAATGACGTTAAATAAAATTTAGAGAAGCAGAATATGAATTGGGATGATCTAAAATACTTTTTAGCGCTTGCTCGTTTAAGTACGGTTAGCGCAGCAGGGCGGGAGCTTGGCGTAAAACATACAACGGTTTCAAGACGTATAAAAGTACTTGAACAGCAATTAAATACTCGGCTTTTTGATCAGCTACGTGATGGCTATGCGATGACACAAGCAGGTGAAAATTTATATCCACATGCGGTGATAATGGAAGAGCAAGTACATTCACTTGATAGAAATATTTTTGGTTTAGACTCTCATTTAGAAGGTGTATTGAAACTCACCGCTGCTCATGATGTTTTTAGTCACTTAGTGATCCCCCACCTTGGTCTTTTTAAACGCGCTTATCCAAAAATTGATTTGCAGTTGTTAGGTTCGGTTGGTTTAGCTGATTTATCTGCTCGTCAGGCCGATATTGCATTGCGGCTCACGGCAAAGCCACCAGATCACTTAATAGGAAAACGAGTTTTACCATTAACATTAGGTATTTATGCCAGTAAAAAGTACCTTGATGGTCTCGATAATACTAAGAAGCCAAAAGACGTTGTTCTTTGGCAAGATGAGCAAAAGCCTGATTGGCTAAAGTCGAATTTTTCATCATGTAAAGTTGCGATGAGAGCAAGTGATGTTACCACCATACTTGCTTGTCTTAATAATCATATGGGGATAGCAAAAATACCTTGTTACTTAGGTGATTCTTCACTGGAGTTACGGCGCTTAGATATTCCCTTATCGGCTTCGAAGTGGGGCATTTGGGTGCTGAGTCATGTTGATTTAAGAGCAACAGCAAGAGTACGTGCCTGTCGAGAATTTTTAGTAGATATTATCGAAGGACAAGAAGAATTGATCAGTGGTTTGAAGTCTCAGTATTATAATTAAGTTCATTCACTGTTAATTAGAACCTGAAGCTCTAATAAAGTATGAATATTTCGTTAATTTTACATGGCGATAACCAACCCTAAGTTATTTGCAATAACTTAGGGTAAATTTCTATCGTTGAGCATTTATAATTGTTTGGTTTTTTGTCATGTTTTTAATGTGGAATGCTACGTTGACGAAATATTGATAGTTACAGTTATCATATAAGCAAAGTTCTATTCGTGATTATATCGATTAGCCAAACCGTCGTTATGTAATTTAAAGCTAAGATTGTTCAAATCAATTCTCCGTCACTGAGTGTGCCGTTCGATTATTAAAGCATTCTAAAAATCTCTAACTACAGCTGAAAAAATTGGCTAGACTTATTGTAAGTATATGGCACTAAAGTGCCATTGAATAATGATAGAGAGTTAATTAAAGTTATGTGTTTACTTGTTTATCGTAAATAAAAATAATCAACCATTATCATTTGGGTATGCCAATTAAAGTAAATGTATTGCCCTTTAAGTTTCGATATAGCCGGACGTTTATTCAAGGAAGGGATAGAGCATTTGAAAGGTATACATAAACAAAGCCCATTATTGTCAGAATACCTCTTTATATTGGCTGCCGCTATCATATACTTTCTAGCGGTAAAATTTGGGGGCGCGTTATTTTCTTTTAAACCCAGTGGCATTACTGTCATATGGTTGCCTTCAGGTATTGGATTGGTGATGATGCTAAAATGGGGTGTTCGAACGGCTCCATTTATTTATATTGCTGATTTTTTCGGAAATATTTCCGGTGTTTTACAAAGTTTGCCGTTCGAATTGGCAATTTACCACACCATGTTTTCTTCTGTCGCAGATTTAATTGCACCTATCCTTGGCATGTTTTTATTCCGTCGTTATTTATACAACGGCTTAAATAGCAGTAGAGATATATTTATATTTTTTATCTGCACTTGCTTAATACCAATTATAATTTCAAGTTCATTAATATCTATAAACTTAGTAACAAGTGGCATTATTGAAAAGGAACGATTTTATAGCATGATTGGAATGTTGTTTTTTGCAGATAGTTTAGGTGTTTTTTGGGTATTTCATATTTACTCAGGTTGGCAACATAAACAAATTATACGCTTAAAATCATGGTTTATGTTATCTACGCTTTTGTTAACATTTATACTTGCTCTAGGCTTTTATGGTTACTCATGGTTGATTTATTTGGTCGCGCCAATTTTAGTTTACTCTGCTTTTAGAGACGATCAATTTAAGGTTGGCCTCTTAAGTAGTGTTACCATGATTATCATTATTGTTGCTACGGCAAATGGACTTGGTCCTCTTGGTAACGTTAGTAGCATCGAAAGTAATACCCAAGTAATGGTTTTCATTTTTGCTATTTCTTATTCCCTTTTGGGTGTCTCTATACAAAACCACAAATTAAAACTCAGTGAAACTCAGCAAATAGAATTACAAAGAAATAATAAGTCTGCAAATCTTCTTGCTAATCAGTATTTGCAAGAGAATTTGTTAGCCAAGGAAAAACATTCGAAACAGTTAGAAATTGGTATTAAAGATGCGACCCGAGATTTAACCGATGAAATTAATTTACTGAGAAATAATGACAACAAAAATGTTAATGAGCAACGGCTCACTGTTGATTTTGACGAATTGGTAAGTGAGAATGCATTTTTAAGTAAAGCTCGAAACTGTGTGTTAGATCATCTACAAGATAGTGATTTTGATGTTAAGGCATTGGCAACATATTTGTATATGAGCCGCTCAACATTGCAGAGAAAGATTGAAAGTCAAAGCCATTATACCGCTGCACAATTTATTCGGTATATACGTTTGAAAAAAGCGCATAGTTACATTCAGAAAAATGTTCATCGCACACTTGCTGAAACTGCCTTTGCCGTCGGATTTAAACATCCGGGTTACTTTTCAAAACTTTACCGAGAGTATTGTCAGCAATTGCAACGAAACAAGTAGATAATAAACACAGGTATTAAGAAGGTATTGATACTAGCAATTATTAATATCGAAAATAACCTACATTTTTCTTGTAACGTTAATGATTGCTAAGTTAACGGATCTACTATTTAGTTCTCATAAAATGTTTTTAGTCACTTTGATAAAACCGTTAACTTAGTTTATTTTAGTCCACTTAACTATTTTAAATAACACCAGACAGTATTTTAGTAGGACATTTATGTCTTGTATTACTGAGCTTGATATATAGCGAAACTTAACGCGGGTATGGTTATTGTGGCTTTATCATCACTTAACGATATTGCGTGACTTGAACCCGCGCCTTTATAGATTTCAGCATACTGTTTTTGTTCGACTTCAAGTATCACGTTTTGCTCAGTTGTTGCGGTATTGAAGACAACTATATGCTCAACTCCATCTGTAGCCATAGTACGTGATAACGCAAAAACTCCCGGCGTATCTTGTGAATAAAGGGTTTTATGTTGACCATAACGAAGAGCAGGGTACTGATGATAAATATGAGCATACTCAGCAAACACTTTATAGAAAGGGTGGTTAACATCAAAGTTATCTACAGCGGTAGTAACATCACTTGCTAATAGATCATCGTTATTATAACTGCTCACCATTGAGGGCATCATATCTTGACGAGCATCTTGGTCGCCACCATCACCAACAAAACCTTGTTCATCGCCATAATAAATTATTGGCATGCCGCGCATAAAATAGGTCATCGCATGAGCAAGTAAATTACGTTGAATAATTTCACCTTCACCATAATCTTGTTCACTTTGACTTAACATATGAGCAAAACGTCCCATATCGTGATTACCCGTGAAGTTTAATAGTTGATTGGCACTACTATCATCATCTAAATAGTCTTTATCATTGGCAAATAGTTCCGCATATTTATCAGTACCTTGTTGTTTCACTAACGTATTGTGTAACGTAAAAGCAAAACCAAAGTCTAAAATCGACTGCATTTTCCCTGTGGTTGTATAAATGCTTAGCTCTTTACTATCGCCACTATAAACTTCACCAAACATAAAGAACTCTGGAATGCCGATGCTTTGTGCATGCTCTACTAATGCAGGTGAAAATGCTGTCCAAAACTCAGTATTAACATGTTTAACGGTATCAATACGAAAGCCATCAGGTTTAAATTCGCTGATCAGGTTTTTAAAAATATCAATCATGCCGGTAACAACTTCCGCTGAATTGGTATCAACATCATCTAAACCAGCAAAGTCGCCATAAACTGAACTTTCACCTTGCCAAGTTGAATCACCTTGATTGTGATAATACTTAGGGTCGTTTAACCAAGACGGTACTTTAAGGTTTTCTTGTCCTTGTGGAATAATCGTTTGATAACCTTCACCATTATTAACTTGTGCAAGTGATTTATAAGGACAGTTTTTACCGTCTTCAACCAACCATTGTAAGCCGTCTTCGCCATGACACGTTGGGTACTTAATAACATCAGCGGTGTGGTTAGTAATAATATCAAAGAATATCTTAATATTATCTTGATGTGCAGCGGCAATTAATGCTTTTAAGTCATCATTAGTACCTAAGTGAGGGTCAATTTCAGTAAAATCTAAAACCCAATAACCATGATAGCCAGCAGTGTCTGCTTGCATTGCCTGGTTGCGTAAAATAGGAGTTAACCAAATGGCACTAATACCCAAGTTTTTTAAATAAGGAAGTTTTTGTTGCAGACCTTGGATATCACCGCCGTGATACATGCCTTTATGGCTTTTATCAAAACCACCCGCCGAAATGGCAATTGTTTTAGAGCCATTATCGTTGTCGGTATTACCGTTATTAAAACGATCCGGCATGACAAAATAAAACACTTCATCTTGTATATTACGCGTTAAATAATGAGGTAAATCAGTAGCTGTTTTTAAAGGCTGATTGAGCCTCGTTTGCGTGATAATACTGTAGTCAGCTGTTTGTACATCAGCTGCGGGTGCATTTACTTTTGTATCATCAGTATTATTTGCATTTCCACAACCTAAAAGTAGCAATGTTAATGAGCTCACTAATAACGATATCGGAAGTGATTTTCGATTTTTCACTGTTGATTTTATGTCTAATATTTGTCTGATCATTTTACTCTCAGTTTTTATGATTTACTGTTTTTTTATCTGGCTTTATCTATTTTTTACAGTTAATGAGTTATTTAGGGCGTGCAACTTTCATTGCAGAGGCAATGGCGGTTACTGAACTTTGGTGCCAAAAATCTTCCATCGCAATCGGTAGTTTTTGACGCCAATTAGGATGTTGATCAATAGTGCCGGGAATGTTCACTTGCTCAACAACTTCTAAAGCATCTTCTAACGGGATCAATTGAATATGACTAGGAGCTTGTGCCATATATTTTTGTACAGCAGTGCTCAATTCAGTATTCATTAATGCTGGTGCTTGTTGTGGAGTATTCTCCATATCGATCAGTTTTAAATCATCTAAAGCGGCAATAAGTTGTTGCCTATCTTCAATACGAGCATTACGTTCTTGTTGACCAATTTCTTCACTAGGATATAAGTTAAGTGTTTGACGCCACTCTAAATCTTTCCCTGTCCACCAGCCGGTTAAAGTAGGTAAATCATGAGTAGAAACTGTAATCATAGATTGTGCAGGGTATAACTCAGGACGTTTAAATAACCCCGATTCCCAACGTTCAAAAAATAATACTTTGTATGATAATAAACCGGCAGCAAACATAATCTCATTAAAACCATCAGGTACTGTGCCTAAATCTTCACCAATAACAACACATTGCTGACGTCGTGACTCTAACGCAATAATGCGGAGAATATCAGCGAATGGAAAGGTGATGTAAACGCCTTCATTGGCTTTCATACCAGGCGCAACCCAATATTGACGCATCAAACCTAAAATATGATCGATACGTAATGCGCCTGCATATTGCATGTTACTACGTAGTGCTTTTACTAAAGGTAAATAACCTTGCTCTTGCATCGCAACCGGATTAATAGGGGTTAGTCCCCAGTCTTGTCCCAGTGTATTCATCGCATCAGGTGGCGCGCCAACAGCCGCGCCAGCAACATACATCTGTTGATCAGACCACACATCAACACCGCCGCCATCACAACCAACCGCTAGGTCTAAATATAAACCTATGGGCATATCATTTTCTGTTACTGACGTTGTTACTGCGCTTAGTTGACGATGCGCCAGCCACTGTAAAAAGGCAAAGTAGTCAATGCGCTGTGCATGTATTTGTTGAAATTCTCTAACTTCTTTACTACCTGGTTGTTGGTAAGCAAGTGGCCACTTTGTCCAACCAAAGGCATTAAAATCTATTGTTCTAAAATGTTCATACAGTGCATCAAAGGTTGCTAACTGTAGTAAGTCTTGACCCTGTTGTATTTTAAAATCATTAAATTCAGCCTTAATTTTTTCGCTGTTTTTATCACTGCTACTACTGCTGATAAAATCTTTAAATAATAATTCAATTATTTCAAACTTTACATCGGCAACAGCTGGGTAATCGATTAGCTCTGTTGTTTTGGCATAATTGAGTTTTGCTTGAAATTCTTCACTATTAAAACGTTGTTGGGCAAGTTTACAGTCATTAAAATTGGGGATCTGCGTCACATCGATATACAAACTATTGAGGAAACAGCGACTAGTTGGCGAATAAGGACTGCGATGTGCCGGATTGTTTTGATATAAAGGATGTAGCGGGTTTAAACCGATGACCGAGCAGCCTTGTTGTGCAGAATTTTTAACTAATGTTTGTAAGTCACCAAAGTCGCCCATGCCCCAGTTGTTTTTGCTGCGTAGAGAATAAAGCTGTGCCGCATAACCCCATATTTTATTTTTTGAAGCCTCTTGTGGGCTATAACATATTTTTGGTGCAAACATTAAATGACAATTTGCACTGACGTTAGCGTAAGTTACGTTAAGTTGATGATAACCTTCAACAAGGTTAGGTAAAGGTAAATGATATTTTGAAAACACTTCTTCTGCTAAATGAGTTTGCTCAACTAAGGTGAGTTCTTCAATAATTACCTCGCCAGTTAATTTTTCACCTGCTTCTGTTGTTATTGACCAGTTAAGCGAAGTCTCTTGTGAATGTTTTAAACTAATAACAACATGATGTTCTTGCTCTTCACTTTTGGCAATATGTGTTGGCGGTAACATATCCCGCCAATTCTTTTCAGTTAACTTGGTAATTTGTTGCTGGAGAATTTTTTCATTTGAAAGGTCATATCCCATAGCATTAAGCAATGAATGACGTGCTTCATCTTTAGCGAAAACGAGCCTGCCAAAACTATCAGTATAGCTTTGATGAAATCCGACAAGTTCGGCTAATGTTGCGGTTAATTGTGCAGTCATATTCATTGTCTTCTCTACTTTATTCTATTTTTACGGAGCTCTGATTGATGAGCTTCTTGGTCTTGGTGAATTTTAAAATTTTGGTAAAAGCTTAATACCAAACAACTGTGCGCATAAACGTCCACTGTTGATGTGGTAATGTTTTTACTATTTTTGTTGGTTGAGCGATTAGTAAAGTGGTTAGCGGTATCCAATAAACATTGCCAATAACCATCAATAGCGGGCAATGTATATTCAATATCACTTTGGTGAGCGTTGAAAATAATCAGTAAAGCATCATCGTGATACTCACTATTTTTTAAATTGTTTGAATTAGTTTCTTCATTTCTTGTAGCGGCTAACAACATTGAAAAACATTTAATTGAACCATCATGCCAATCATTTTCTTGCATTAGTTGCCCACGACAATTAAACCAACTGATATCTGGCAAGTTAGTTTTTACCGAGATAGTTTTGCCATGCTGGTAATAAGTACGATTTAATAGTGGATGTTCTTTTCTCAGCGAGATTAATTTTTTAACAAAACTAATCTCTTTCTCGCCTGAGGCTACTGATTTTGTATCAGCGCTATTTAAGGCCTTTTCCCAGTTGAGCCAAGAGATTTCATTGTCTTGACAGTAGGCATTATTATTACCTTGCTGACTATTGCCAAATTCATCTCCTGAAAGCAGCATTGGTGTACCTTGAGCGATAAATAAGGTGGTTAATAAATTACGTTTTTGTTGCTGGCGCAACTTATTAATAATGTCATTGTCGGTTGCGCCTTCAACGCCATAGTTACCACTAAAATTGCTATGGTGACCATCTTCATTATCTTCACCATTGGCATGATTTTTCTGCGTTTCATAACTTACTAAATCGTTTAAAGTGAAACCATCATGAGAGGTAATAAAGTTGATACTGGCGCTAGGACGGCGACTTGGTTGCTCAAAAATATCACTAGAGCCATGCAAACGAGCGGCAAAGTCAGGTGCCATGCCTTGTTCACCACGCCAAAAGCGTCGACAGGTATCACGAAACCTATCATTCCATTCGAGCCAGTCATTTGGAAAACGGCCAAGTTGATAACCTGACTCACCAATATCCCATGGCTCAGCGATAAGCTTTACTTTTGCTAAAATGGGATCTTGTTTTAATACACTAAAAAAATGACTGTTGGCATTAAAATGCGCTTTTGTTTTGTCTGAAATATTTTCTACATTAATGCCTGATTGAGAGACTCGCCCTAAAATAGGCGCTAAATCAAAGCGAAAACCATCAACGCCCATCACTTCAACCCAATATCTAAGGCTGTCAGTGATCAGTTGTAATACTCGGGGATGACTAATGTTAATGGTATTACCGCAGCCTGAATCATTCACATAATAACGTTTGTCATGTGTTTTTAAGCGGTAATAACTAGCATTGTCGATGCCTTTAAAACTCAGCGTTGGCCCTAACTCATTACCTTCAGCGGTATGGTTATAAACCACATCAAGTAATACTTCGATACCTGCTTTGTGAAAGGTTTCGACTAAATGTTTAAACTCACTAATCTCACCACTATGACAATATCGGGCGTCAGGAACAAAAAACGCTAAACTGTTATAGCCCCAGTAATTACTAAGTTCTTTATCCTTAACAAAGGCTTCATTGATGAAGGTATGAATCGGCATAAGCTCAACACTGGTAATGCCCAAGTCTTGTAGATATTGGCAAATATTACTTTGTGCTAAGCCGGCAAAAGTTCCTCTTAATTCGATCGGTACATCGGGGTGTTGTTGGGTAAAGCCTTTGACATGCAATTCATAAATAATGGTATCGCGACGTCTTACCTGCGGATATGAATCGCAACGCTCTAAAGGCTTGATGACAACACATTTAGGTAAGTAAGCGGCGTTATCTCTAATATCTATTGTTAAGTCTTGTTGATTGCTGTGTTGATCAAACGCGTAATGAGTACTTGATGAAACAAACTTGCCAAAGAATTGTTTCGCGTATGGGTCGAGTAATAATTTATGTGCATTAAAACGATGACCCTCATGAGGAGCAAAAGGTCCATGCACACGATAACCGTATAAAGTGCCAACGGGTAAGTCTTCAATAAAGCCATGCCAAATATCATCGGTAAATTCAAGCAGGGTGATACGTTGTAGTTCAATTTTTCCTGAGCCATCAAAAAGACACAATTCAACTTTTTCGGCATTAGCTGAAAATAACGCAAAGTTAATACCATGCTCTTGAACTGTTGCGCCTAAAGGGTATGAACGACCTGATTGGATCTCATATTTACCATTTTTTCTTAAAGTCAGTTTTGTATTGTTTTTAGCGGCTAGTGTCATTTAATCATCACTTTTGGCTAATGAAAAAATAACGGTACTTAACGGTGGTACGGTGATCGTGATACTTTGTGCTTGATCATTATATGGCTGATTTGTACTACTTACACCGCCTAAATTACCTTGATTACTGCCACCATAAATTGCGGCGTCGGTATTTAAAATTTCTTGATAATGTCCAGCCGAAGGTACACCTAAGCTAAATTCTTGATGTGCTTGTGGAGTAAAATTACAGACGACAATAACAGGTGTTGTTTTATCTTCACCATAACGGATAAAGCTATAAATAGAATGCTGAGCATTGTTATGATCTAACCATGAAAAACCTGACGATTGGCAATCCAATTGATGCAATGCAGGAATATCACGATAGATTTTATTTAAATCTTTAACCAGTTGTTGCACACCGCTGTGCCAATGAATATCAAGTTGTTGCCAATCAAGTTGCTTATCGTGGTTCCATTCTCGCCCTTGGGCAAACTCACAGCCCATAAATAACAATTTTTTGCCGGGATGTGCCCACATAAACCCATAATAAGCGCGTAAATTAGCAAATTGTTGCCAAGCATCGCCGGGCATGCGCGCTAAAATAGAACCTTTACCATGTACAACTTCATCGTGACTTAACGGCAGAATAAAATTCTCATCAAAGGCATAAACGAGACTAAAACTTAATTTGTCATGATGATGATTGCGGTTAATCGGATCTTCTTGCATATATCTTAAGCTGTCGTTCATCCAGCCCATATTCCATTTATAACCAAAGCCTAAGCCGCCGCTACTTGTTGGACGAGATACGCCTGGCCATGACGTTGATTCTTCAGCCACAGAAAAAGTACCGGGGTATTGGCTATAAAGCTCTTCATTAAAACGTTGTAAAAAGGCAACGGCTTCAAGGTTTTCACGACCACCATCTTTATTTGGTAACCATTCACCTTCTTTACGGCTGTAATCGAGGTAAAGCATTGAAGCAACAGCATCAACACGAATACCATCAATATGATAAGTATCGAGCCAATGCAGGGCACTGGCGCGTAAAAAATTGGCCACTTCAACACGACCATAATTATAAATTAAGGTATTCCAATCGGGATGGAAGCCTTGGCGAGGATCTTCGTGTTCAAATAAATGTGACCCATCAAATTTTGCTAAACCATGATCGTCACTGGGAAAGTGTCCCGGCACCCAATCAATTAATAAACCAATATTAGCTTGATGACAGGCATCAACAAAAAACTGAAAATCACACCGGTTACCAAAACGTGAACTCGGTGCAAACAAGCCCACCGGTTGATAACCCCATGAACCGTCAAATGGAAATTCACTTACCGGCATCAACTGTATATGAGTAAAGCCCATTTCAAGAACATAAGGAATGAGTTGTGTAGCAATGTCACGATAGTTTAGGTATTCGTTATCGTCGGTTCTACGCCATGAACCTAAATGCACTTCATAAATGCTCATTGGTGCATGGCGAGCATTACGTTGTTCACGCTGTTTTAACCACGCATCATCTTGCCAAGAATAGGGTGTTTCAGCATTAATAATCGAGGCGGTATCAGGTCGATATTGTGCTTGAATACCGTAAGGGTCGGCCTTGATTGCTAGTGCATTACCTTGATTATCTTTTAATTCAAACTTATAAAGATTACCACTGGTGATGGCAGGAATAAAAACCTGCCAATAACCACTTTTATAACTATGCTGAGATAAGTTTTGCATCGGATGGCATCGACCATCCCACTGATTAAAGTCACCCACTACAGCAACATAACTGGCATTGGGAGCCCAAAGTGCAAAAGAAACACCTGCAACACCTTGATGGGTAATTAAATGAGCGCCTAACTTTTTATGTGGACTTTGATGATTTCCTTCGGCTAATAAATGTAGGTCTAATTCGCCTAAGGTTGGTGAAAACGAATAAGGGTCATCAATGATTTCACTGCCATTAGTCGTGGTAATTTTAAGTTGATAACTAAAATGCTTCTTACGACGTAATTTTTTACTGAACAGTCCGTTTTCATCAATGCTGTTTAATTTGGCAATGACTTTTTGTGATTTTTTATCTAAGACTTCAACAATATTAGCTAAAGGTTGAAAAGTGGTGAATACTAAAAAGTCGCTGTCTTGATCTTGATGAAGACCAAGAGACAAAGACGAGCCTGCGTATTTGGCTGCACTCTTGTCTGCACAATTATCTACAGAGAAAAGGTGAGCTAGGTCAGCAACTTTTAGTGTCATTATATTTCCTTAACGTAAATCAAAAGACTTATTTGGTTAAATGCCAAATATTGCTCACGTAATCTTCGATAGAGCGATCTGAGTTAAATTTCCCCATCATCGCGGTATTCAAAATAGCCATGCGTGCCCATTGTTTTTTATCTTGATATGCTTTGCCTAAGGCTAAGTGGGCATCTGAATAAGACTGAAAGTCAGCCAATACCTTGTAAGGATCGCCACCTTCAAGAAAACTATGTTTCAATGAAGAAAGTTCACCTGCATTGCCGGGCGTAAAGTAATCCGTGTCTAGCCAGTCTAAACAAGCCTTTAATTCACTATTGTTTTGGTAATAGTGATAAGGGTTATAACCTTGTTTATCTAAGGCTTTTACTTCGTTAACAGTTAAGCCAAAAATGAAAATATTTTCTGCACCAACTTCTTCGGCAATTTCAATATTAGCGCCATCCAAAGTACCAATGGTGACAGCTCCGTTAAGAGCTAATTTCATATTACCTGTGCCTGAAGCTTCTTTACCTGCTGTAGATATTTGCTCAGAAACATCTGCTGCGGGAATAATTTTTTCGGCAAGGCTGACACGATAATTAGGCAGAAAAACGACTTTTAGTTTGTCTTGAATACGGCTATCGTTATTGATTTTTTCGGCAATTTTATTGGTTGCGTAAATGATTTCTTTCGCCAATTTGTAACCTGGAGCGGCTTTTGCGCCAAAAATAAACACGCGTGGTTGCATATCGAGTTCTGGGTTTTCAAGCAAGCGGCGATATAAGGCTAATATATGCAGTAAGTTTAAATGTTGACGTTTATATTCATGTAGGCGCTTTATTTGTACATCAAAAATAGCATCTGGACTGACTTTTATCCCCGTAAGTTCAGCAATTTCTTTTGTTAATGCTATTTTGTTTTTTAGCTTAATATTCATAAATTTCTTTTGGAAACTTAGATTGTCAGCCAAGGTCGATAACTGCTTTAAACGGTGAAGATCTTTTGCCCAATCGCCATCAATATGTTTATTTAACAGCTCAGCAAGTCGTGGGTTACAGGATTTTAACCAACGACGTGGCGTAATGCCGTTGGTGACATTGGTCAATTTCTCAGGCCATAATTGAGCAAACTCTGGGAATAAATCCTGTTTTACTAAATCAGAATGAATTTGTGCGACACCATTTACTTTGTGCGCAGTGATAACACATAAATGCGCCATTCTTACTTTACGTTGTTCACCTTCTTCGATGATAGATAAACGGGTACGCATCGCTTCATTATCTGGCCACATTGCGGCAACTTCATTGTTTAAAAAGCTTTCGTTGATACGATATAAAATCGTTAAATGGCGAGGTAAGACATTATCAAATAATGATACTGGCCATTTCTCTAACGCTTCAGGTAATAGTGTATGGTTAGTATAAGCAATAACTTTACGGGTTATCCGCCATGCGTTATCCCAAGTTAAACCATGATCATCAAGCAAAGTGCGCATTAATTCTAAAATTGCGATAGTTGGATGTGTATCGTTTAACTGAATAGCAACTTTATTGGCAAATATTGCCCAGTTTTCAGGTTTAGCTAGAGCACCATGTTTTGCTTCAAAACGGGCAATAATGTCTTTAATTGAACAAGCACAGAAGAAGTATTGCTGAATAAAACGTAGCTCTTGGCCTGCTTGATGTTCGTCATTAGGGTAAAGTACTTTTGATACCGTTTCAGCATGCACTTGTTGCGTATGAGCATTTAAAAAGTCACCTTGATTAAATTTATCCCAATCAAAGGCACTGTCAGCACGACTTTCCCATAAACGTAGTACATTAACGGTGTTGGAGTTGTAACCGACAATAGGTACATCCCAAGGCACACCTTTAAGTGTTTTTCCCGGTTGCCATTGTGACTTCATACTGCCATCGCTTTGCGCAATTTGTTCAACATGACCATATAGTGGAATTAACTGTGTGGCTTCTGGACGGCATACTTCCCATGGACTACCAAACTCACGCCACATGTCAGGTACTTCAATTTGATGACCTTCTTTAAAACTTTGTTTAAATAAGCCATGTTGATAATGAATACCATAACCCGTTGCTGAGTAATCAAGCGTTGCTAAAGAATCTAAAAAGCAAGCTGCTAAGCGACCCAAACCGCCATTACCTAAAGCTAAATCAGCGCCTTCTTCACAGATGTCGGCTAATTCAAAACCTAAAGATTTCAATGCTTTTTCGGTGGGAGTATATAAATCTAAATTGTGTAGGTTATTTGATAATAAACGTCCCATTAAATATTCAAGGGATAAGTAATTTATGCTTTTATGATCTTGTTCGAACTGGCGTTGTCTGGTGTTTTGTAATTTTTTAACAATGACATCATTAAGTGCTAAAGAGGTTGCTCGCCAAAAGGCTTTTTTATTTGAGACATCATTGGTATGAGTGATGTCACCTAAGGTGAATTGCAGATGATGTTGAATACGCTTTTTAAGTTCAGCAGCACTTAACTGTGATGATTTATTGGCTGCTGTTTTAGTCGCTTTTTTTGCTGTTGTTTTTACAATGGAAACCATAGCTGCTTCTAACTCTTTTATCTTTTATAAATGAATAAAACCTATGATTTCATTATGCCGATGTCTGGGCGGAGGGCAATAAACTACATACGTATGCATTGCCGATAACGCCATAAAACCTCATGCATACGTATGTATTTTTCATAAATTCTTAAGGTTTTAGTCATAGCTTATATTTTAGGTAAATGAGTACACTGGTATTAGATGTAGTGCCAAAATTAATATAGACATAGTCGTATACATATTTTAGAGGCTCAGTTAGTATCAAAAGGAGATTGTTCATTATTGAGATTTAAGTGAAAGCTAAACAAACATCTTTTGATATTGCCTACCGAGCCGGCGTTTCTCAGTCAACCGTATCGAGAGCTTTGCGTGATAGCCCTTTAGTAAACGAAGAAACTCGAAAACGTGTGCAAGCTATTGCCAAAGAACTTAATTATAAAGTGGATAAACATGCCAGTAGCTTACGTACTCAGCAGAGCAAAACCTTGGCTTTGTTATTGTTTGAAGATCCCACCAATGATGATTCATTAATTAATCCTTTTTTTATGTCAATGCTCGGCAGTATTACTCGAGCTTGTGGCGTAAAAGGTTATGACTTATTAGTGTCGTTTCAAGAAATGGCCAATGATTGGCATGCAGATTTTGAAGATACTCGTAAAGCTGACGGCATCATTTTGTTAGGTTATGGTGATTACACCGATTACGAAGAAAAGCTTATTCAGTTAACCAATCAAGAAACTCATTTTGTTCGTTGGGGCGCAGATGTTAAGGGACTGCCAGTGGTATCTGTTGGTTGTGATAATTTTCATGGCGGTTACCAACTAACTGAACATGTGATTAAAAATAAACGCACATCGTTTGCTTTTCTTGGTGGTGTTTCCAGTGGTTCACCTGAATTTTTAGAACGATATTTGGGGCATTGTAAAGCGCAATACGACCATAACTTAACGGTTAATAAAAAATGTCAGTTTGATGCCGTTTCAACAGAAGAGGCTGGTTATCAAGCCGCTATTAAACTTATTGATAGTGGTGAAACATTTGATGCGATTATGGGGGCAAGCGATTTAATTGCTATTGGTGCTTTACGAGCATTACAAGAGCGTAAGATAAATGTACCAGCAGATGTTGCAGTATTTGGTTTTGATGATATCCCTATCGCCAGTTTTACTTTTCCTGCTTTAACAACGGCCAAACAAGACACTATCCGCGCTGGGGAGTTATTGGTTGATAAGTTATTGCAACTTATCAAGGGTGAACCTGCTCAAACCGAATTAATGGCGACAACCTTAGTGGTGAGGAAATCTTGCGGTAGTTAATTGTTAGAATTGAACTGATTTTTTACTTTATTACGATAAATTTTATCTTCTTTTAGATTTCTTCGAGTCATGACAGTCTCCTCACTAGATGAGGAGACTGTTTTAAAACTCGGTCTTGAAACTTAATCACTAACGCTAAAATATAATGATAAATACATCCCTTCCTCTTTTCATATATAGAAAGGTGAATGATTTTGGTTTTATGGTCATTTTTATCTACAAAAATACCATTTTCCTTCTACGCTTTAGAAATTAACCATCGTGTAGATATCATATAGAATATAAACAATCCCTTAAAAATCAATAATCTAATTAAAACATCTTATTCCCTTTATACCGTTGATGATCTCGACTTGCCCCGTTCAAATATTTCCAGTTGTCAGGAAAGGAGGAAACCTCCAATATGCTGAGTCTCATCAATTAGTAAGTAAAGATGTTTCGGACTGCGCTGAAATAGCTCAGCTAGTAAAGAGCATTTATCAACGTTAAAGGAACAATTGTGATCACACCGCAAACCTTCAACCATGTCTTTCGAGATGTAATTATTGTTATCGCTTTTACAGCGATTGTCTCCTGCAATAGTGAAAATAAAGTAGGTAGTGCACCTATTGTAGAATCGAGTATTGCGACGATAAGCGATTTACAAACATCCATTGAGGCTATTCGCAAACATCATAATTTACCCGCCCTTGCTGCGATGATCCTAGTCGATGGCGAAATTGTAGAAAATATTGCGACGGGTCTACGTGCCTGGGGAACGTCAGAAATGGTCACTATAAATGACCGTTGGCATTTGGGGTCAGTCACCAAGGCTATGACCGCCACTCTGGCAGCAAGAATAGTAGAACGTGGTGACATCAATTGGGATACTACGATTGTCGACGTTTTTCCCGATATGCAAGCCAACATTCGTGATGAATATAAGACTGTTCGTCTCGAAGAGTTGTTAACTCATCTTTCCGGCTTACCAAGAGACCCTGATGATATTTCGTCGTTTTCGGGAAGTCGTGAAAACCATCAAGCAATAGATAAACAAAGAAGACAATGGACCGCAGAGCTTTTAGTTTTGGCTCCTACAACCGAAAGGGGCACATATTTGTACTCGAACAACGGGTATGTCATTGCGGGGGCAATGCTCGAAGAAGTCACGGGCATGACTTGGGAAGAATTAATGATCATCGAAGTTTTTATACCCCTTGGCATGAATGATAGTGGATTTGGACCGCCGGGTTCACCGGGAATTATTGATCAGCCTTGGGGACATCAACAAGTTGGTAATGGTTGGTTGGCTCTGGAAGCAGGATCGAAAGCAGATCTACCAATCCCCATGGGCCCTGCCGCTCTCGTTCATACATCATTAGCCGATTATGCCAAATATGCCACCATGCACCTACGCAGCACAAATGGCGAGGGCGGCTTTCTTAGCCAAGAGTCAATTGCCAAATTACACACCCCGGTAACCAATAATTACGCTATGGGGTGGGGAGTTGGGACATCAGATGTTGGTTTCACATTGCAACATGGAGGTACCAATTTATTATGGTTTTCAGAAGTAATTCTTGTGCCGGGACTTAATTTAGCTTTGGTGTCATTTACTAACGCCGGTGGAGATATAGCAGCGAAAGCGACAAGTGAGACCCTCAACGTATTGACAAAATTCTTCAATACATCTAATCAGCCCAAATAATTACGGATATTGGCATCATGTTAAAAATAATAATTTCACTGGTCATTGTATTGTGTTTTACCTCTTTTTCAACGTTAGCAAAATGGCAAGTTGGCATGGGGATCGTAGACGTCTTAGATTTTCAATACGATTCATTAGGAAACAGATATGACACTCGGAACGAAATACGAGGATTAACAGGTATTTCGGCTTCCCTTGGATATAAATACGAGAGCTGGCAGCAACTCTATTTTATCCCTGTATTGATGTTAGCAACAGGCATCAATAAAGAAAAACATGACTTCCCTAAGGTTACTGTTGAGCTTGAACACTTGGTATCACTGTCAATGAGAATGCAATACGAATTCGATAACGACCTTTATGTTTATACCTCGGGCAGTTACAACAATTTCCGCAGCAAATTTTCGACAACCAGATTTGATGATTCGGCCGTTGCCTATGATGCCAAAGAAACCTTCGGATTTGGTGCCGGCCTAGGGTATAATTTCTCAGTCCCTATTGCGGCCGAGCTTGATTTAGTGCGGCTCGATAACGATATCTTTTTGATCAACCTTGGCATTAAATACAGTTTTTAATCAATAGAAAATGACATCTTTAATGTTTTTCATTTAAGTTTTTTTATCTGCTGGCTTGAAACCACATTGCGGTGACGTGGTTAAACTAGAACGATTATCCTCTCATAAAATCATAAGCTACACTATATATCTAATAAGCATATAGCTCCCGTTTAATTTTAGCATTGACTCAGAAATGATTGTAGTTGTATAACGCAACGACTCCTTAACCGAAGCACGTAGGAACTCATGTCAAAACAAGATCGGCACAAAACCAGCAGTTCATACAATTTCACTATTTTAAATAGTAAAATTGGTTTAGTGACTGTTTTAGTCAGCTTAATTTTGGGCTGGACACCGTCGTATGCAGCTAATGCAACACTGAAGAGTATATCTGAAATACAAGTACTTAAGGATAGTGGTTTTGGAATGGATGGTTTGGCAGGAGCAAGGGTTGCTGAGCTCACCCCAGACGGTTCACAAATTTTAGTTAGTAGTGCAGACGATAACTCATTGGCCATATTTGATGTCGGTCAAGACTTTCATTTGACTTTCAATCACGTATTTAAAAATGATGCAATTATTGACGGATTAAATGGTGCAGCTTCACTAGTCGTAGCACCAGACGGGAAACGCGTTTATGTTGTTAGTTATTATGATAGCGCATTAACAGTATTTGAAAAAAACAAGCAGGGTGATTTTGAATTTATAAAAGCTATCAGGGATGGTTTGCCTTATGAAGACGTATTTAGTGAAGAAGAAGCGGTTAAAATAAAGGATAAACTTGCTCTGTTAGGTGCGTATGATATCGCCATAACTGCTGATAACAGTCAATTATTTGTAGCAAGTGTTGCTAGTAATGCTGTTGCCATTTTTACTATTAATAAAAATGGTGAAATTATTTTTGAGCGCGCAATTCGCGATGGAGACAATAATGATTATGGATTGAGAGGAGCGGTAAATGTTGTTATTTCACCAGATAATTCACAAGTATTAATCGCAGGGTACAATGAAGATGCGATCACTATTTTTAATAGAAATACCAAGGGTATACTTAATTATAGTCAGACATTATTAAACGAAAAAGATAGCATAGAAAATATGTTAGGTCCGCAAGGGCTAGCGATATCTCCAGATGGCAAATATTTATATGTAGCGTGCGGTAAAGGAAATGCACTTATTGTATTTGCTAAAAATGGGCAAGGAAAATACTCCTATATCCAATCCATAGGTAATTCAGATGATGTTATTGATAGCCTTGGTGGTGCAGGACATGTGACAACTTCTCCTGATGGTATGCAAATATATATAGCTGCAGAATCAAGCAATGCAGTAGTCACCTTTATAAAACTCAGTGACGGCAAGTTAAAAATTCATTCAATTGTAAAAAGTGAGGGAACCAAACAAACAGACGAGCTCAATGGACCTGCTTCGGTTTATGTTACGCCTAATGGTGAGCATCTGGTGGTAACAACCGGGAAAGGGGATAGCTTAATTGTTTACAGCCTAAAATGATTTGAAGTATCCAATAACCGCTGTTGCAACAAAAGGCATCTATTATAAGTGTTTTTTCTGTTTCGATAAAACTTTCGAAAAAGTACTATTATTGGTATGTCATGTCATAAAAACACGTCTAGTTATACACAACCATTTACAAAATAACGTTTATTTACAGTTTCTATTACTTTGATATTGTAGGATATTAATGTGAGTTCAATCGTGGTGGTGCTTTTAGTTTTGCTGAAATATATCCACTATATATGTTGATGTCATAAAAAAGTAAAGTGACTCTTTCCCTATGAAAAAACGCTTTCCTGCGCACTTTCCAACACAATACTCTTAAATAGGATAAATAGTACATGAATGTTCAATACAAAACTTTCAAATACGGCTTAACTGGATTTTTGGCAACATTAGCCATTGGGGCGTGCCAAGCGAATGAGAATACACAAAGTGCTCTGGAACAATCGAATTTGAAGAAAGCGTTGTATTGTATGGAACTCCTCGAAAATCGTCCTGATCTTGAGCCATCACACCGGATAAATACGTTGCGCAAAGAATGCTTTGCAGAAAACTATATTCAACATTCACCGCATGTGAAGGATGGCCGAGATGCGTTATTAAGTTTGTTTGCAAAAAGGTTTAAGAATAGGCCGAACCTAACAACGTCGGTTAAACGAACAGCCTCGGAAGGTGATCTAGTTTGGATCCATCAACATGTCAAACGAACGCCAGATGATCTTGGCCGTGCAGTTATTAATATTTTCCGAATGAAAGATGGAAAATTTGCCGAACATTGGAACGTTGGACAGAATGTTCCAGAAAAATCAAAAAACAACAACACCATGTTTTAGTAAACACTGTTTTCTTACCAACCATGAATTTATCGATATGAACTGTAGTCGTTCAAATTTAAGTTGATAATATCCCTGGAAATCGGGTGGTTGTCAGTTGAGGGCAGAGTTACTACACCCATATACCGCTATTTCGCCGCAGATAAAGTGTAATTTAATTATTTAAAAATTCACTTATACTCTTTCACAATATGCATTGTCAAAGATTCGACCCAAACCATCGTCACCGTCATGTATACTTTCGTTATCTTGTCGGCTTTCTTCTTTATGCTTTTCATAAAAACCATGGCTCTTTTCTTTAATTACAGCGGCGATACCGTCGGTGATTAATTGAATTTCTTCGACGGTTATATTAATCAATTCAACAACGTTTTCATTAATACACTTTATCTCCAATAAAAATACGATTGCTTGATTATTTAAGGTAAGTGCATTGTCGTAGTATTTACTTTCTAATGCTTGCATTGCAAATTTGTTAGTAATAGCAGAGGTCAATCGAGCTTTCAGTATTGAGAGTTGCTCCAACTCATCCTGAATAACATCTATAGAAACGTAGCCTTTATATAGATCTACTTTTAGAGTCATCGTTAGCAACATACTTTGTTTGAGCATAGCTTGCAGATCTTGTTCAGTATGAGGCATCGGTAATAATGAATAAAAATGTTCGCCTGTTACTGGCAAAGAACGGAAATTTGCAAGTTTATTTTGTATTTCAGCTTTTATTTCCCGCAGACTTTTTGTCGACTTAAGATATAATAAGCGATTCAAGGCTACTAAGGTTCTTTCTAAACAAATCACCGCGCTCACAACTGTTAACGGCAATACTGAACGGCCATTAAGTAAACGTTGTGCTCTAAACAAAATCTTTTGTAATCTAACTCTTTTATTTTTATTGATAACTCGTTGTTTTTCTCTTAGGTTTGTCACGTAATCAACCAACATACCTAATAAAAGTAATGCAAATATAAGTATTGAAATTATGACGGCCATAAAAATAGTTTCCAAATCTAAGTTTGATGATTACTACAAAACACACCTTCCAAAGACAGGAGGGGGAACCTGATCTTGCGGGAGAGTCAACTTACACTCTTCCTGCGGACGAATCAACTTACATTGCCGACAAATTATTTTTATGATACTCCATGACGCCGTCGATATTTATACCCGTTGCCAATCAAGATGCATGTTTCAGGACTGCTGAGCAAGTCATGATCAAGGTGGCTCTTTTTATTCATGGTCATTCCCTTAAAAACAGAGCTAACGACGAGCATGGTTTGCTCAAAAGTCCCCTCTGGGTTGGTTTATAAGAACTTTATGCCACGTTATTCATTGTGACAAGGTTTCCACATGGATGTGGACCATTAGGGCAACGCAGGACGCATTTGCCGAGAATGACCATTGTCAAAATGAATGCCTCGCTTAAAGTGCTTATAACTCCAACTGAAATCACGCACTTTGAATGGTAACGGGTGTATCACACATACTCAGATAAATGAACGCAACGACCAAGATTAACTTCATATATATTTTTAATATTCCTGAATATTTGATTAAAAATACCAAGATAGTTAAATATAGTTTAATTGGTTAAAACAAGGATGAGCAGTATAAACAACAATGCGGATACACCTTGCCAAAATTGCACTGGATTACGTTTTATGATTGGCTGACTTTGATAATCTGCAATTGCCGATAAATTGGGTTTACTCAAATCTGCATTAAACTCTGAAAAGGCTTGATAACGAAGACTCGGCTCAGCTTGCGTTGATTTTTTTAAGGCTAAATCAAGCCAAATGGGTAAGTCGCTACGAAATTGTTTAATGCTACGATATTGCCATTGCTCAAAGTTGTTAAAGCATACTTCAGCGCGGCGCATCGGTTTATAGGGTAATTCACCACAAAGCAGTTCATAGGCAATAATACCTAAGGAAAATAAATCACTTTGATGATCAGCTTTAAGCGTTAATAACGTTTCAGGTGCAATATAATTGAGTGAACCTAGTGGCACTGTTTCAGTGAGTGTATCGCTGTTCTCTGCTAATGAAGCGATTAATACGGTGCCATAATCAATTAACTTAATTTGTCCGTTACTATTAATCATTATATTGTCAGGTTTTAAATCACGGTGTACCAGTTCTAAACGTTGAAAAGCGCGTAAGGCGAGAATGATTTGTTTAATAATGTCACGTACTTGGGCAATGCTTGGTTTTGGATTGTCGTGCATCCATTCGGTTAATGTTTGGCCATGAATATACTCACAAACATGATAAAGAAACGGGCTGTTAGCATTGCGTGTCTTAATTTTCATGATGTGTTGATGATTGATGTGTTCGCCGAGCCAAGCTTCACGCATGAAACCTTGTAAATACACTGGGTCGTCAGAAAAATTTTCAGAAGGAACTTTTAGTACGGATAATTTTTTGTCTGTTTGGCTCTCAACCAAGTCCTCAGCCATATTCTTTACTAGACTCTCCTCTAGACTCTCTACTAGGTAAAGATGTGAACGAGTACTGGCGTGAATAACTTTACAGACTTTATAATCATCTAATTTCATACCTACCGATAATGCGGGAGGTATTGCTTTATTTAATAGGTCACGTTCAATTTCAACGAGCTCTCTAGTGGGGGTACTTTGAATATAAACCAGTAAACAACTGACATTATCGTCACTGCCTTGCGCAATGGCTAACTGAGTTATTTGCTGACTAAGTTGTTCTAATTCTTGGTTGCTTGGTGGTTCATTAGGTAATTTACTCGGTTGTTTATTCAGCGTTTGTAACTGTTCTGAAATCAGCTTATTTGATAAATGTTCATGTACACCATCACAGGTTAATAAATAGATATCACCCACTTGAATATCTATTTGATGAACATCAACCTTTAAGCGACTATCTGCGCCAAGAGCTCGGGTGAGTACGACACTTTTTCCGCCTTGTTTATGGTTATGATCGTGAGTAATAGCACTGATTTTTTTCTGGCGAAATAAACTGATACGAGTATCGCCGACATGAAAAATATAACCAGTGGTTGATTTTATTATCAGTGCCGAAAATGTTGTTAACCATTCGGCATTTTGTTTATAGATGCCATCACTTTGTGAATATAGCCATTGGTTTAAACTGGTAAGCACTTTTGCGGCTGACTTTTGTGTTGACCACGTTTGTGGTGTTGCATAATAGTCATTAATAAACTGAGTAACACTTAACTGCGCAGCTTCTGCTGCTTTATTGGCGCTGGAAACACCATCGGCAATTGTCGCAACAATGCCTTTGCTGAGTATTTCATTTTGTTTTGGAATGAAGGCGGCAAAAGCATCTTGGTTTTGCCGCTTTTTTCCTGCGCAACTATAACCACCAAAACTGAGTGATAATTTATTCTTGGAGCATTTAGTTGATTGAGTTGTTGGCGTTTTTATTGCTCTGTCCGCCAGTGTACTTGATGAGGTATTAGCTGACATGAATTAACTCAACCGTGCCGTCTTCATTAATTTCTGTCATAGTACCTTTTGGCTCTTCCATTAATAGCAATACACCAAACCCTAATATCGCAGTAGCAGCGATGACTAAAAAGAAAGTTTGATAACTGACCATTGATAGTACAGTTAAATAAACTACTGCACCTACATTACCATAAGCACCCGTCATGCCTGCAATTTGTCCAGTTAAACGACGCTTAATTAATGGCACAGCCGCAAACACAGCACCCTCGCCTGCTTGTACAAAGAAGGAGCAAGACATTGCAGCAACTACAGCCAAGACTAATGGCCAATCACCCGTGATAGTTGCCATTACCGCATAACCTAAACTTAAACCCGTTGTTAGAATAATTAAGGTTTTTTTACGACCATATTTATCACTAATCCAACCGCCTAATGGTCTTGAAAGCAAGTTCATAAAGGCATAACTTGAAGCAAGCAGCGCAGCATATATCATGTCCAAGCCAAAGGTTTCACTAAAGAATAACGGCAACATAGATATCACAGCCAATTCACTGCCAA